>NZ_BAUJ01000043.1 GCF_000496695.1 Vibrio halioticoli NBRC 102217 | reverse complement strand
CATTTCATTAATACCATTCTAGGTAATACCAATTCCGTTAATTAACTTATCAAGTTTAACCAGTCTCTAAAGCAGAGTGAGATGACTCTGCTTTTATCTTCACAAAACCGATTCCACGCTCTACGATTCCACGCTCTACATAGTGTCTCTACAATATCGTCATAATTTTCGAAGCACCTATTTGCTACTTCATTTTGACGCAGCCAACTCCATACCTGTTCTATAGGGTTAAGTTCGGGAGAATAGGGTGGGATATGAATGATGGTGAGGTTCTCAAACTCATCTGCAAGATAGCTCTGGTGCCAACTCGCTTGATCCATGATCACAACAGCATGCTTGCCAGCGGGTGTGGCTTGAGAAATTAATCTGAGTTGCTCTTTCATTGCTTCCATATTGCTCAGGGGAGCCACTATTGCTTCGGCTTCTCCTCTCGTGGCACATACTGCTCCGAAAAGGTATGCATACTCAAACTGCTGTTGTTGTACTACTCTAGGGCGCGTACCTTTCTCTGCCCATATTCGCGTTGTTGTATTGCGTTGACCAAATCTAGCTTCGTCTTGAAACCATATTTGAACATCTTTTAAGGCGACATGACCTGGGATCTTAAGGATCGTTTCGATTGGGAATTTTTTTAAAAGCTTCTTGAGCTTCAATTGACTGCTTAGGATGTTCGGAACGAGTAGTAATCCAACTCAAACCTATGTCATGTAATAACTGATAGAGCGCCGACTTTTTATATGATGTACTGAAATTGCTTTCTATATAGAGCCCAATGTCTTTTGCTTGAAGGCGACCGCCACTCTCATTTACGGCATGTTCGATAACATACTCTTTGAGTTGTGATTTTTGCTCGTCTGTTAGGCGATGAGGTCTACCAGTGTGTGGTTTCTCTTGAAGTCCTTCAAGACCATTGTTGAGATATGCTTTAACCCATTTATTGACGCTTACTCTGCTAACTTTAAGGTACTTAGCTATTTGAGTGCGACTTTTACCGTCAACAAAATGAGAAACGGCTAAATAACGCATTCTAAGTCGAGCGTTGGATGTGGAATTAATCAGACTCGGAAAATCATGCTTCATAAGGACTCCTTTAAGAGCCCATTATTAGATCATAAAATTAACGGAATTGGTATAAAGAGCAATTTCTTGATGTGACAAGTCGATGTCGGCTACGACTTGAGATGCGAGTTAATGGAGAGTGTGTTGTTGGTCCAAACAGCGAGCAGTGGCTTGAAGTTAAAGATACAGTTATAGGTTAATAGAGTTTAAATAGCCTAAACACTGCGTTGTATCAAAGCTGAGACTAAGCACTAAATCAGTACTTAGCCTCTATATTACTTACTCAGCCACACGCTTAATTCGGGAATGAATAAACAGCGCCAGCAGAATGATTGCGCCGCCTACCACTAAGCGGGTCATGTCTACATCGCGGTTCCAGATAGTAACGTTAACTATAAGTCCGGCAGGGATCAGGGCGTTATTCATTATGGCTAGATAGCCGGGGTCGACTTGGCTTGCGCCTCTGTTCCATAGAAAATAGCCTAAACCTGATGCGCCAATGCCAAGCCAAATTAATACGCCAATTTGTACTGGATCGGTCGGTAGCTCGGCTTTGCCCCATAGTAACCAAGCAATACTAACCACCACTAATGCGCCAATATAGAACCAACCAAAAATGTCTTTTTGTGGCATGTCTTCGCGGCTTTCTTTGAAGTATTTGTAGGCGACCTGTCCAAAGGCAAAACAGAGGTTAGAGCACTGCACCACAAAGAAGCCGATCACGTAGTCTTCGGTTAGGTTATCAAAACGGATTACCAAGGCACCGAGTACCGCTACAAGGGCGCTTAAAAGGTATAGAGGGTTGAATTGCTTCTTTAATGCGTCATATATCAAGGTGACGTAAATCGGCGTGAATACGGTGAACACTAATACTTCGGGTACGGTGAGGAGCAAGAAAGATTGGTAGTAAAAAATGTACATTAAGCCAAGCTGTACACCGCCAATGCCCATTAGTTGTAGTGCTTCTTTTTTCTTAACCGCTTTAAGGCGAATAAAAGGTAAAAATACGATAGCGGCTAACGCAATACGTATCCATACCGATACATAAGCATCTACGTGTCCTGCTAAGTAAACGCCAATTAAGCTAAATGATAACGACCAGATGATCGTGGTAACGATTAGATATATCAAAACTACCTCGTATATCGATAATGTAAATTTTCTTGTTTGCGTGGGCCGGTGATGGTCCAACTAAATTCAACTGCCTCGTCTTGCCATTGCACTGTGCCACTATAAAGATCGTCAGCGCAGACATGGGCGGCGTCACTGATCCATTGTTGGGTTTGTGCATGGTAGCTGAGGACAAACAGCTCAACCGCATTGTTGCGACCAAAGCGACTGTGCAGCAGTTTTATTTGATGTTCATTTAAGCGCTGCCAAATAAACTCATTTTGGGTATCGACGGTATAGCCATTTTGCTGAAGGGTAAATTGGCCTGCTTCTTTAAAATAGAGTGTCTGCTGATCTTCAAGCTCACAAGTTACATCACCACTACCTGCACCCGCCCAACCCATAACGGAATTAGCTCCCGGTTGTGATTGATAGTGGTAGTGATTAATTTTTTGCAGCTCTTGCCAAAGATCAAACATCTTGATTACTCATAATTAAAATCAGTTACTTACGTTCTATCTCAGTCTAAAAGACATAACTCATCGATTGAGTTTATTTTTGCTTGCCATAAATCGCTGTCCATAAAAAATCCGATAATCATGACTGAATATCGGATTTAAAGTAGATCAACTATTAGGTCTAAGCGATACCTTGGATAATGACGAATTTCTCTAGTAATTCGTCTTCCGTTTCGACTCGTAGTGGGTCGGTAATTATACACTTAGTAATAGGGCAAACAGACTGACACGTGGGAGTATCATAGTGACCTTTGCACTCAGTACATAGGTCAGGATCTATTTCATAGATTGAGTCGCCCATACTAATTGCGCTATTAGGGCACTCAGGCTCGCACATATCGCAATTAATGCATGTATCTTGTATCAGTAGTGCCATCGATTACTTACCTGATGGGTTACGAGTATCTTGACCTGGGTTTAGGTTACGCATCAATAGAGCGAACTCTAGATCCATATCTTCAGGTACAGGAATAAACACAAAGTGACCGTTACCTTTCGCATCATCAATGCTTTCTGATTTACGGTTTTCCATCACTTCTAGGTTAAATACTACGTTACCTTGTGGAGTCATTAGCTCTAAGCTGTCACCCACCATGAATTTGTTTTTTACTTCAACTTCAACAAGGTCGCCGCGACGTTTACCTGTGAATTCCCCCACAAATTGCTGAGAATCAGAAACAGAGTAACCGTATTCGTAGTTTTGGTAAGCATCGTGAGTGTGACGACGTAGGAAACCTTCTGTGTAACCACGGTGAGCAAGACTCTCTAGAGTGCCGAGTAGGTTTGGATCAAATGGCTTGCCTTCTACTGCATCGTCGATGGCTTTACGGTAAACCTGAGCGGTACGTGCACAGTAATAGAAAGACTTAGTACGGCCTTCAATTTTCAGTGAATGTACACCCATTTTAGTGAGGCGTTCTACGTGTTGAACAGCACGTAAATCTTTAGAGTTCATGATGTAAGTACCATGCTCATCTTCAAACGCTGCCATTTTTTCTTCTGGGCGATGAGATTCTGATAGCAAGATCACTTCATCCGTTGGTTTGCCAAGACCTAGCGTGTTGTCTGGACGCTCTTGGTTTTCGCTAGTTACCGCTTCTTGAATTTCTACGATTTGACCGGCATCGTCTTCAGTGGCTTTTTCTGCTTTGTATTCCCAACGACAAGCATTAGTACAAGTGCCTTGGTTAGGATCACGTTTATTCATGTAACCAGACAGTAAGCAGCGACCTGAGTACGCCATGCACAATGCGCCGTGAACAAAGATTTCGAGTTCAGTTTCTGGGCAGTGCTCGCGGATCTCTTCAATTTCTTCCAGTGAAAGCTCACGAGAAAGAATCACACGTTCAACGCCTTGAGTTGACCAGAATTTCACGGTCGCCCAGTTTACGGCGTTGGCTTGTACTGATAGGTGGATAGCAATATCAGGGAAAGCTTCGCGAACCATCATGATCAGACCAGGATCTGACATGATCAATGCGTCAGGGCCCATTTCTACAACCGGTTTAAGATCGCGAATAAAGGTTTTTAGCTTAGAGTTATGAGGCTGAATGTTACAAACTACATACAGTTTCTTGCCTTGGGCGTGAGCTTCGTCGATACCGATTTGTAGATTTTCGTGGTTGAATTCGTTGTTACGAACACGAAGGCTGTAGCGTGGTTGGCCTGCGTAAACCGCATCTGCACCATAGGCAAAGGCGTAACGCATGTTTTTAAGGCTACCGGCAGGAGAAAGTAATTCTGGTTTGAACATGTTTTTATACTCTATTCTGATTTCAAGTCAGGATCTCGCCACCATGTGTCGAGATATAAGGAGGGCGAATTTTACGGGATTGCCGTAATAATCGCCACTAAAAAAGTATCTATGTCACAAATTGTAGTGCCAAATGCACTTAATTTTTCTCTAAACCACCTAATTCGGTGTGCAGATTACCCACTAATGCTAATAATTCTCCGCTCATTAAAGAGAAATCCGCATCAAAACGAGCGGCTTTATCTTCGCGTGGAATATCTTCATTTTGGTCTTTTAGCTCTTCACCAAATTTTAGACGTTTTAAGCTTGCGTCATCAGCCAGTACAAATTCGATGCGATCTTGCCAGTTTAGCGCCAGCTTAGTGACAAATTTATTGGCTTCGATGTGATTTAAAATCTCTTCGCTTTGCAAGTCTTGTTGCTTACAACGAATGATGCCACCTTCTTCTAAAGGCGATTTTAGTTCGGCTTCATCTAAGATTTCAAAGCCTGTCGGTTGGCTTTCACCTTTAATCCACTCGGTTAAGGTTTGCTCAACAGCTTTTTCTGGAAGTGCAGGAACAACAGGTAAGCTACCGATAGTTTTTCTCAATAGCGCTAATGCATCTTCAGCTTTCTTAGAGCTAGCGGCATCTACAATGACCACGCCATCTTCAACAGAAACAAGCAAATAGGTCAACTGGCTACGAGTGAAAGCGCGTGGCAGTAAGTCCATTAATACTTCATCTTTAATGGTATCGCGCTCGGTTTTTTTCAGGCGACGATTTTCTTGTTGCTCAAGTAGATCCACTTTGTTGGCCACAGCGTCATTAATCACTGAGGCAGGTAGTAGCTTCTCTTCTTTTTTCGCACACAGCAAAATGCGATTTTGCGCGACGTGGCTCAGCAGTTGATCTTGACCAGGCATAGCGAATGACCAACCAAACTTTTGTTTATCTTGGCTACCACAAGGTTTGAATTGAAACTCTTGAAGTTGTTTTTCTAATGTTTCCGTTTCTATCTCTACTTCACGATTGAAGCGGTAGACTAGACAGTTCTTAAACCACATGTTGTGTCCCTGAATTGCGATGGGGAAAACCTAATGATAAATGAAGCCTTGTAATAGTGCCTAGTACAAATTTCGTGTTGTTCAATGAATTTATTATGATTTTTTGTTTTCAATCGCCACAAAACTGTCATAATTTAACTGGATAATATGCGGAGTTTACAAACAGTTGAGGTTATAAAACAAGATGTCTAAAAGAATCCTAGTAGTAGAGGATGAAGCTCCGATCCGTGAAATGCTTTGTTTTGTGCTGGAGCAAAAAGGTTATACGACAGTTGAAGCCGAAGACTATGACACCGCTGTCAGTATGCTTAAAGAACCTTTTCCAGATCTTATTCTTTTAGATTGGATGCTGCCCGGCGGTACCGGTATTAATTTCATCAAACATCTCAAACGTGATGAAATGACTCGCAATATACCGGTGGTTATGTTGACCGCTCGTGGTGAAGAAGAAGACAAAGTTAAAGGCCTTGAAGTAGGCGCTGATGATTACATCACTAAGCCGTTTTCACCGAAAGAGTTAATCGCTCGTCTTAAAGCTGTTATCCGTCGTGCATCTCCTACGTCAACGGAAGAAGCAATTGATGTACGTGGCTTACGCTTAGACCCTGTATCACACCGTGTTACCGCTAATGACCAACCCCTAGATATGGGGCCAACCGAATTTAAAATGTTGCATTTTTTCATGACTCACCAAGAGCGTGTGTACAGTCGTGAGCAGCTATTGAATCATGTTTGGGGTACAAACGTTTATGTAGAAGACAGAACAGTAGATGTTCATATTCGTCGCTTACGTAAAGCCCTAGAAGCAACTGAGCATCATAAACTAGTTCAAACTGTACGTGGTGCAGGTTACCGATTCTCGACTAAAGCCTAACCAGCAGGCTTATCGAACTCTGGAGTTTGCCGTTAGATGGTAGAAAAACTGACATGGAGAAGGCTGGCTTTAGAGCTGGCTTTTTTTTATACCCCTTGGGTATTACTAGGATGGTTTGTAGGTTACATGCCATGGATGCTTTTGATTGCAACTTTGTTGCAGTTAGGATGGCACCTGCATAATCAGATCCGATTCTCGCAATGGTTGTGGAACGACAAACGTCTTTCGCCACCATCAAGCTCTGGTAATTGGGAGCCGCTGTTCAACGGTATGTACCGATTGCAACAGCGCCAGCGTCGTAAGAGAAAAGAACTCACAGGCCTTATTCGCCGTTTTAGAAACGGTGCTGAATCACTGCCGGATGCGGTAGTGGTCTTTCGTGATGAAGGCAATATTGTTTGGTGTAACCGATTGGCTCAGCAATTGTTGGGCTTTCGTTGGCCTGAAGATAGTGAACTGCCAATTACTAATTTATTGCGCACTCCTGACTTTATAAAGTATCTCAACAGAAATGACTTCTCTGAGCCGTTAGAAATTCGTTCCCCGCTAAATGTCGAGCGTATTTTAGAGCTGCGTATTGTGCCGTATACCGATGGTGAACACCTGATGGTCGTCCGTGATGTTTCGCAGCTTAAAACTCTAGAAGGTATGCGTCGTAACTTCTTTGCCAACGTATCTCATGAGTTACGTACACCTATGACGGTGCTACAAGGCTACCTAGAAATGACGGCCGATCCCGATATGCTAATCGGACCTATGTGGCCACGAGCGCATGGCGTGATGACGGAACAACTTAACCGCATGAACAGTCTCGTTGATCAGCTACTGACTTTATCTAAGATTGAAGCGGCTCCTATGGGGGCGGGCGATGATATTGTTGATGTGCCGAAGATGCTACAAATCTTAGAAAAAGAAGCGCAAGCATTAAGTGGTAAGAATGAACATCAATTAGCCTTTGATGTCGATAGCTCACTTAAGATCATTGGTGATGAAGATCAAATGCGCAGCGCAATTTCCAACTTGGTTTATAACGCAGTCAAATACACACCAGCAGGTTCACATATTAATGTCACTTGGGCTGAGACGGCTCTAGGTGCGTCCTTGCAAGTTTCAGATACTGGTGATGGCATTGAGCCTCAACATCTACATAGGCTAACAGAGCGCTTCTACCGTGTTGATAAAGCCCGTTCTAGAGAAACCGGTGGCAGTGGGTTAGGCCTAGCAATCGTCAAACACACTTTGAGCCACCATGATTCACAATTGGAGATCCAAAGTGAGGTAGGTAAGGGAAGTCGATTCTCCTTCGTACTCCCTAAGCGCCTTATTTCTAGGGAGTTAATTGAACAGTGATAGCATCACGACTCGTTGTATTTGCCATGCTTGTGCTGTCGTGGACGGCGCAAGCTGTTCAATTGCCAGACTATCGTCATGTACAAGGGATTTCTGGTAACTTATCTTCTGCGGGCTCAGATTCTTTAGCGGGCATAGTAACAGCGTGGGCGGAAGAGTTTTCAGCGTTGTACCCGAGTGTGAATGTGCAAGTACAAGCGTCGGGCAGTTCGACTGCGGTGCCAGCTTTGACTGAAGGCACAGCTCAGTTTGGACCCATGAGTCGTGAAATGCAGCCCAGTGAAGTGGCCGCATTTGAACGCAACTATGGTTATTCTCCTACTGAGTTAGTCGTAGCTTTGGATGCACTAGGCGTGTTTGTTCATCAAGACAACCCGATTCAAGGGCTTAACTTTGTTGAATTGGATGCGATTTTTTCTGTGACTTATTTCTGTGGTACTAATCGGCATATCGAAACTTGGAGTGACCTTGGCATTTTGCAACCTTGGGGCAAGTTGAAGATCCAAAAATTTGGGCGTAACCCAGTTTCTGGAACCTATGGTGTATTTAAAAGTACCGTATTGTGTGGTGGTGACTTTGATAACTCAGTAAATGAAATGCTCGGCGGCACGTCAGTGGTGCAGGCTGTGGCATCGTCAGTCTCATCAATTGGTTATTCTGGTGTTGCCTCTAAAGCTATGGGCACTCGATTAGTCCCTATCGCTAAATATGACGAGGATTATGTACAACCGACGTCACAGAATATTATTTCAGGCAAATACCCTCTAAGTCGCAAGCTGTATGTGTATGTGAATAAGCAACCCAATAAACCCTTACCGATTAAACAGCGTGAATTTATACGGTTTATTTATTCTAAGCAGGGGCAACATGCCGTTGCTCGTGAAGGTTATATCCCAATTTCTGCGACATTTGCCAAGAAAGAGTTAGCCAAAGTTGGCTTAACGCTTAAATAGTGTTGGATTAGCTTGATGTATTTTTCATCACTTACCGAATGCCGCTTAGGTTAAGTGCTTGACTATGATTGCGGTAAGACTCAAAAGGTGTAGCATCTATCGTCGCTCAACTATCAAATGTGAATTTGATATTGGTATCACCAAGATAGCTGATACTTTAGCTACAGTCTCAAGATCAAAGAAGATCATATGAAATGAATAAGGCTACATCATTGTTAAGAGAGACCAATAGAACTCGTCTGCTCAAAGATAAACTGATTGCGGGATTAGTAAAAGCCAGTGGTTTAGGCATGTTGGTCGGTCTGCTCGGTATTCTTATCTACTTTTTCACCGAAACCATTCCAATTTTTAGCACGTCTAGTTACCAGCAAACTGAGTATCAACTACCCATTGATGGCCGCTCTTTTATCGATACTAAAATTGATAACACGGGTAATAACGGTATTGCGATCAATGACAAAGGTGAGGTGGTCTACTTCTCTTTAAATGATCAGTTTACCGTTCTTAATCAAGCTTTAATCCAGAAAGATCCGGTGGCGATTGCCACTAATACCCCGCGTCCTTGGGTTGCTATGATTGATGCTGGTGGTGATATCGAAGTAGCAATGCCTGAATATATCATTTCGCATTCCAAGAAAAACACAGTGTATACGCCTAACTTAAGAGTGAATGAAGAGCTGTCGGCTTTAGAGTTTGCTGATTCAGGTTTTAAGACCAAATATTTAGGCTTTACGGTAATACAAGAAGGGGCTGTGATTGCTAGGGCAAGTGACAGTAAAGTGGAAGTGCTTGATTATGTTGTTGGACCCAAAGAAGCGACCCACAGCATAAAATCACTGCCCGCAACCTTCGAGCATATCTCTGGCGTATTTGTAGCGAAAAATGGCTTATATATCGTGGTATTGGATGACGATGCTGTGTCTATTTTTTCCCGCCGCACACGAAGTGAGCCTTTTAGCTTATTCTCGCAAAATAAAGATAGGCTGAGAAATGGCTTTCATCGTGCATTTAGTTTCTTAAATGGCGATAAAGGAGCGATTGTTTCTAACTCACGTAATGAGCTCGAGTTTTGGTTCGTCACTTTCCAAAATGAGCGTCGTTTAAGATCGGCTCGAAAATACACCAGTAGCGGTGAGGTTGTTTCTGTTATTCCAGAGCATACGACCAAAGGTTTTTGGACGGTCGGCAAAGATGGCATGTACAGCTTATTTTACGCAACTAGACCAGCGGCAATTTTAAATATTGAAGGTAAAGCACCGCCGCTATTAAGCACTTTATCGCGTAACGATAAATACTTAGTCAATGTCTATAAAGATAAGATCACAAAGTTTGAGATTGAAGCAAGGCACCCTGAAATCTCACTCAAAGAACTGACGCAAAAGGTTCAATATGAGGGATATTCAACCCCTGATTATGTTTGGCAAACCTCATCAACTGAAGAGGATGTAGAGCCTAAATTTAGCTTAATTCCATTGGTATTTGGTACCTTAAAAGCCGCACTGTATGCGATGTTCTTTTCTATCCCAATTGCGGTGTTAGGCGCGGTGTATACCGCCTACTTTATGTCCACTAGAATGCGTAACACCATTAAGCCTGCGATTGAGTTAATGGAAGCTTTACCCACCTTGGTCATCGGTTTTGTCGCCGCGGTTTGGCTAGCACCTATTATGGAAAGGAACTTACTCGCCTTTATGTTGAGTATTCTAGTGATTCCATTTACGGCATTAGGCTGTGGAGGTGCTTGGGCATTGTTGCCTAATCGAGTGAAGTCGCAAGTACCAAAGGGGTTACACCTAGTGACCTTGTTGCCTGTTATTATTCTGGTGTGGGCAGGTTTATTTTATTTTGCGCCTTATCTAGAAAAAATCCTGTTTGAGCATGGGCTCATTTATTTCCTTGCGGATAAAGGCTGGGATTATCAGCAGCGCAATACCTTGGTGGTGGGCATTGCGATGGGGTTTGCGGTTATCCCGACGATTTTTACTATCTCAGAAGATGCGATTTATTCAGTGCCGAAACACCTCTCCAACGGTGCGTTGGCACTTGGTGCAACCGAATGGCAAACCCTAACACGAGTGGTGCTATTAACCGCTAGCCCAGGGATTATCTCCGCCATTATGTTGGGTTTAGGGCGAGCGATGGGCGAAACCATGATAGTGCTGACCGTAACCGGTAATACGCCAATTACTGACTGGAATGTCTTTGAAGGCCTGCGTTCATTAACGGCCACCATTGCCACCGAGTTGCCTGAATCTAAGGTTGGAAGTTCTCACTATCGCTTACTGTTTTTGTCAGCGTTAATTTTATTTTTGTTTACCTTTATTGTGAACAGTGTTGGCGAAAGTGTTCGCCAACGACTTCGCGATAAGTATCGATCTTTATAGGCAGGAATAATCGAGTGATTAATTGGTTCAGATCAGGAAAACCGTGGATTTGGCTAACATCAATGGCCGTAACGATCAGTATTTTATCTATGCTGGCGGTACTGCTGTTTATTGGTTGGAAAGGGATGGGGCATTTTTGGCCACACACGGTGTATGAGTGGAAGAATGAAACGGGCCAATCTTTAATTGGACAGGTGTATCAAAGGCAAGATGTGCCTTGGGAACAACTGTCGATTACTCAGCGTCAAGCGATTCCAAGCAAGTTACGCCAGCAGTTAGCGGAAGAAACCTTGCCTGAGCTTGAACGCTTAGTCATTAAAGTAGGCAATCGTGATGTGTATGGCCATGGGTTTGTTTCTCAATTTACTCACGCATGGTCTAAGCCTGTTGCTGAGCCAGATTTGTTGGTGATAGAAAGAAAACGCGGTGGGCAGTTTTTTGGGCGAGTTGTTGCCTCTGAAAGTGACGGGAAAACCGAAACGATTCAGTCATCACAACAGCTTGAACAATTGCTGAAACTCACCGAGTCTGAACATGAAAAGATTGAAACCCTGTTTGAGAATGCGGTGCAGCCTTTAACAAAAGGTATAGAAAGAAAGGAGTCGGTGCTAAATAGACTGTTGGAAGACGGGTCTAACGATCACCAGCGCATTGCCGAATTAGAATCAATAGAAGAGCAATTACGCGCCAATAGAACCCAAGCAGAATTGCACATAGAGCAGATCCGAGAGCATATTGAGCAGCATATGCTGGTGGTTAAAGATATGAATAATGATCTGCACCGCATTAGCTTTGGCACCATATTAGATGCTTGGTACCCTAATCAAATGACCTTAGTGGATAAGCTTGGACATTGGTTTAAACAAGGTGTGAATTTTCTGATTTCAGAGCCGAGAGAGTCTAACTCTGAGGGTGGAGTTTTTCCTGCCATATTTGGCACTATCTTATTAGTGATCTTAATGTCGGTAGCGGTAATGCCTTTGGGTGTTCTGGCAGGGTTGTATTTACATGAATACGCACATAAGCATTGGATAACCCGCTTAATGCGTATTACGGTGCAAAACTTGGCGGGTGTGCCGTCTATTGTGTATGGGGTATTTGGGCTAGGTTTCTTTGTTTATACCTTAGGTGGCAGTATTGATGAGATCTTTTACTCGGATAATTTGCCTGCGCCGACCTTTGGTACGCCCGGTTTATTATGGGCTTCTTTGACTTTAGCTATGCTGACGCTGCCTGTGGTGGTGGTGACCATCGAAGATGGCTTATCTCGCATACCAAAATCGGTCAGAGATGGTGCCTTTGCACTTGGCGCGACGAAATCGGAAACCATTTTTAAAGTCGTGTTGCCTATGGCAATGCCTGCGGTGTTAACCGCTTTGATTTTAGCGGTAGCACGAGCGGCCGGTGAAGTTGCGCCATTGATGCTGGTTGGGGTGGTGAAACTGGCTCCAAACTTACCCATTGATGGACAATTTCCTTATATGCACCTAGAGCGTAAGTTTATGCATTTAGGTTTTCATATTTATGATGCGGGTTTTCAGACAACCAATTTAGAAGGAGCAAAGTCGTTGGTGTACGCAACCTCTATGCTACTTGTGACCGTCATTGTCGGATTGAATTTAATCGCAATTCGCATCAGAAACTCTTTACGTAATAGCTACCGAAATTTAGGATTTGATGATCATGTATTCTAGCTCTGCAAACATAAATGTCTTGCGACCTCTTGATGTTGCTAACTTATCTGAAAAAAATACGGCAATAGAGATAGAAAATCTCAATCTTTATTATCGTAAAAAACAGGTATTGCATGATATTTCAATGCGCATACCAAAAGGTAAAGTAACGGCCTTCATTGGACCGTCGGGTTGTGGTAAATCCACCATTATGCGCTCAATCAATCGTATGAATGATTTGGTTGAGGGGTGTAAGGTTGAAGGGGCTATTCGACTATTAGGGCATGATATTTACGGTGAAGATGTGGATGTCTCAGCACTGAGACGACGCATTGGTATGGTGTTTCAAAAGCCAAATCCATTCCCTAAAACTGTGTATGAAAACGTTATTTTTGGGCTTAGGTTGCAAGGTATTCGCAACAGTCGAGTGCTTGATGATTGTTGTGAGCGAGCATTACGTGGTGCAGGATTATGGGACGAAGTAAAAAATCGTCTGCATGAAAGCGCGGTCAGTTTAGCCGCAGGTCAGCAGCAGCGTCTGGTGATTGCTAGAGCCATTGCCATTGAACCTGAAGTGCTACTGCTGGATGAACCGACTTCATCATTAGACCCGATTTCAACGTTAACCATTGAAGAGTTGATCAACGATTTAAAAACGAAATATACCGTGGTTATCGTGACACATAACATGCAACAGGCGGCAAGGGTCAGTGATTTTACCGCTTTTGTGCATATGGGGCGCATTGTCGAATATGCAGATACAGATACGGTATTTACTTCGCCAAAAGAGAAGAAAACGGAAGACTACATCACAGGTCGCATTGGTTAAGGCATTGGTTAAGGAGTATTAAGCTAAATGCACACAGGTCGCCATATATCAGGGCAATATAACGTAGAGCTTGAGGCTATTCGTAGTCATGTTTTAACCATGGGTGGTTTGGTTGAACAGCAATTAGCGTATGCGTTACGTTCTTTGGTTAAACAAGATTATCAATTGGCAAAGAAAGTGGTTGCCGAGGATCATAACGTAAATTCGATGGAAGTGGTCATTGATGAAGCTTGTACTCGAATTATTGCCAGACGTCAGCCGACGGCGGGTGATTTAAGGCTGGTTATGAGCATCATCAAAACCATTACCGAGCTCGAACGTATTGGCGATGTGGCTTCTCACCTTGCTCGCACCTCGTTAGAGAACAAAAGCTCTGATCCTCGTTATCAAAACTCATTAGAACCTCTGTGTCGCTTAGCGATAGGTATGTTGCATCAAGTGTTAGATGCCTTTGCTCGCCTCGATATTGACGCTGCTGCACACATCTATGATATGGATGATAGGGTGGATGAAGAGTATCAAAATATTATCCGCCAACTGACACAAAACATGATGGATGAACCGAACATGATCCCAACCATCTTACAAGTCATGTGGTCAGCACGAGCGATTGAACGAGTGGGAGACCGCTGTCAGAATATTTGTGAATACATTATTTACTGCGTCAAAGGGAAAGACGTTCGACACTCAGACAACCAAGAAATTGATAAATACAAAGGCAGTGAATCTGTTTAGCGAATATTGTCTAACGTCTGCTTCATGGCTTGAATGGCATTAAAATCCGTTACTGGGATCTGAAAATCATCGATAGTATTCGCGCCCATTTGCGCTTCATTTTGGATATGGAGCATGTGACTTGGGCGCACGCTTTTACCTGATAGGTGCAATTCATCAACGCCGCTTTGCTCAATAATGTACTGGGCATTGTGAGCATTAACGCCTGCGCCCGCCATGATGTTAATACGCCCTGCCGCTTGTTGATGCATGTTTGCTAGAGTAGCAACGCCTTGTTCTGCTGTGCTTTTTTGCCCTGAAGTTAGCACTCGCTCACATCCTAGCTTGATAACATCTTCCAGTGCCTGTGTGATGTTCTTACATTGGTCGATCGCTCGATGAAAGGTCACACCCATCCCCGTTGCCGCATCAACAAGTTTCTGACACGCTTCGTAATTCACCTCAGCTTGCGCCGTTAGAATGCCAATAACTACGCCATCTAGCTTGGCACGTTTAGCAGCTTTGATGTCTTCTAGCATGATTGCCACTTCGGCCTCAGAGAATAAGAAGTCTCCCTGACGCGGTCTAATCATGGCGTAAATAGGGATGCTAGCGTGTTGCTTGGCTTGTCGCATGAAGCCGTAGCTTGGGGTGAGTCCTCCCAAAGTTAAGGACGAGCATAGCTCGATACGAGTGGCTCCTGCTTTTATTGCAGTGCTGAGTGACTCAATGTTGTCGATACACACTTCAATTTGATACGGCATAAAAAAACCTGATTTATAGAGATCTAAAGTTATAGAAAAACAAAGGACTCCAAGAGTCCTTTGTGGTTTTACTTATTTATGTGGAAACGGAAGGGTTAATGTCCACCCTGCGTTTTTCCAATACAGCTGCTCTTGCTCTAAACCTAACAGAAGCAGGCTATTTTCAGTAAAGTATTCTGGCGCGGTGTGTGTCAAAATCCATTCGCCATCTTTAATGGTCAATTGCCATAAATTGGCTTTGGCATCGTTTCGAGACACATTGATGACAATGGCTAAGCGCAAAATCTTAATCAGGTCGAGAATGTTATTTTTCGCATACAGGCTAAACTCTTGCATCTCGTTCAGCTTTAACGCTTTACGTTGATAACGAGCTAAAGTGGCGATCAGTCGTTGTTGCTCACTATTAAAGCCCGGCATATTGGTGTGCTGTAATAGATAATGAGAGTGACGATGATAACCGCGATAACTCAAACTAAGGCCCACTTCATGTAGCAGTGCCGCCCAGTTAAGCAGTTTCACTAACTCACTGTTTTTCTCTAAATCGGTGTCGCTGATCACTTGTTTGAGGAAGTGCTTAGCATGCACTCTTACTCGGTTGGCTTGTTCAACATCGATTCGATGTTTTAGTGCCAGATTTTCTGCGGTGCGCATCCGAATATCAGAGTGAGTAAACTTTTTCTCCATTTCGTACATTACGCCCTCTCGCAAAGCGCCGGGAGAATAATGCAACTCATCAATATCTAGCGATTCTAATATCGCTTGTAAGATAGCAACGCCGGGAGCAAGAACAGACAATCGCTCTTCTAAAATCCCTTTTATAACAATCTTATCAACGCGTTTAAATTCACATAGGTGAGTGGTGAGTTTTTTAAGTCGTTTAGAGGTGATTATGCCATCTTCAAAACCAAGTGAAATCAGACATTCGCGGATAGCTTTCACTGTACCTGATGAGCCTAATGCTAGTTCCCAACCACGTTGTTTGTACTGCTTGGCTAAAAACTCAAGCTGACGTTGCGCGGCAAGGTTGGCCTCAGTAAAGTTGTTACTGGTGAGTTTGCCATCGCTAAAATAGCGATGAGCATAGCTAACACAGCCCATTTGTTGGCTGTTGACTAGTTCAGAGTCAAAGCCTTCACCAATGATGAGCTCGGTGCTTCCACCGCCGATATCGATAACTAATTTGTTCTTTGATACCGGCTGAGTATGCGCAACGCCAAGATAGATCAAACGTGCTTCTTCCTCCCCGGGAATCAATTCGATAGGGAAGGGAAGCACCTGCTGTGCTCGTTGAATAAACTGGTTGGCGTTTTTGGCAATACGTAAGGTATGGGTAGCAACCATTCGAACGTTATTGACTTTAAAGCCTTCCAGTCGTTCAGAAAACATAGCTAGGCAATCTAGCCCACGTTGCATGGATTCTTCAGATAAGAGGTTGTGCTCATCTAAGCCACTGGCGAGTTTCACTCGTTGCTTGTGGCGACTGACTATTTGTAAGTCTTGTCCAACAACCTTAGCAACTACCATATGGAAGCTGTTAGAGCCAAGGTCGATGGCGGCGATATCCTTTTCTAGAGCAGCTTCACTATTTTGTGTTGAGTTAGGCTGTTTCAATTGCTGGCTCACTCAGTTTTCTTACCTGTTTTTCGGTTTGCTTGATGTAATTGTAGGTCGCCACTTGAGATCTAACTTTACGGCGATTACCTCGTGCCACATAAGCATTCGACATCTCTTTATCGATCCATCGAGCTTTGACTGTGTCCGTGAATTGTAGCTCGATAATATCTTTAATTCTCTGTTTTAATTGAGGATCGTTAACTGGGGCTGCAACCTCAATGCGGTTTTCCATATTGCGAGTCATCCAGTCAGCAGAAGAGATATAGACTTTATTGTCACCATTATTTTCAGTAATAAGCACTCTTGGGTGCTCAAGGAATCGGTCAATCACACTGATAATTTGAATGTTGTCACTCACACCTTCAACCCCCGGCACTAGAGAACACATACCGCGGATAATCATACGCACAGGCACACCTGCAGTACTTGCTTGGTAGAGCTTGTTGATCAAACCTTTATCAACCAAGTTATTTACTTTTAAAGTAATGCCTGATTTACGGCCTTCGTTTGCGTGCTCAATTTCGCAGTCGATCAATTCGTACAGACGCTCACGAGAGTTTCTTGGTGACACAATCAGCTGTTTAAACTTCACTGGACGATAAGGGTTTTCAATGTAACCAAACACTTGGCGTACTTCATCGGTGATTTCTTGCTTAGCCGTTAGTAGTGAGAAATCGGTATAAATACGCGCGGTTTTTTCATGGAAGTTACCTGTACCAATATGCGCGTAACGTTTGATGGTTTCGCCTTCTCTACGGTTAATAAGCAATAACTTAGAGTGAATTTTAAGGCCCGGCGCGCCAAAAATAACGTGTACACCTGCGTCAGTAAGGCGTTTTGACCATAAGATATTGGCTTTTTCATCAAAGCGAGCTTGCAGTTCTACCACAACGGTGACGTTCTTACCGTTGTTGACAGCATCGATAAGCGAGTTCATCAGTCTTGAACCTTTCGCAACACGATAGATATTAATCTTTATGCTAATGACCTTAGGATCAAAAGAGGCTTCTCGAACAAGCTCAGAGATGTGATCAAAGGTGTGGTAAGGATAATGAAGAAGAATATCCTCGGCACGAATCGCATCAAAACTGTTACGATAGTTATCAAATACCGCTGCTTTTATTGGCGGAAGTGGTTTATTTTCTAAGTAATCACGCCCTACATTAGGGAAGCCAATAAAGTCTTTAAAGTTATGGTAACGACCACCCGGAATTAAACTGTCGTAGTTAGAGATTTCTAGTTTACGGCATAGAAACTCAAGCATTGCTGCTGGCATGGTTTTTTCATACACAAAACGTACCGGCATCGCAGAAAGACGTTGGCTAAGCCCTTCCGACATTTGTTCTAGTAGACTGTGCTCTACTTCGTAACTTAAGTCATATTCTGCATCACGAGTCATCTTCATTGAATAACAGTTGATTTCATCGTATTCAAAGAAATCACCAAAAATATCATCAAGACAGTGACGTATGACGTTGTCGAGAAGGATAATGGTTTTTCTGCGATTGCCTTTTTGCTCAGGAACCATCACAAATCGAGGTAAATGGTCGGTTGGGATTTCTAAAAGTGCATATTGAGAAACATTGTTCTTAACTAGGGAGACACAAAGGTAGGCACATTCATCTTTAAGGAAATCTAATACGTTGATTTCTTCGTGCATCACGATAGGTGTGATGTGAGGAAGCACCTCTTTGCGAAAGAACTTCTTGATCCATTGTTGCTGAGTTTGATCAATTTGAGATTCATTTACTAAGAAGATTCGACGGCGCGCCATTTCCAGAAGTAATTCGCCGTAAAGCTCATCAAACTTTTGATTAAGTTTCATGGCTTTACTTTGCATTTTACTGAGTAGACGTTTGGATTTGTCTTGGCGTTTGTGTTCTTGGTTGATCAAAATACGGCGTTTTACATCAGAGAAGCGCACTTTGTAGAACTCATCTAGGTTGTTTGAGAAGATACCTAGGAAGCGGATTCTTTCGATCAATGGAACTGATTTGTCAGCGGCTTCTTGCAGCACGCGCTCATTGAAAGAAAGCCAGCTAAGTTCTTTTTCTACATATAGTTTTTCTGTGCTCATCGCTATTCCGTTTTTCTAAATTACAATGCGGGGGAAATGTCAAACATTGGATGGCGAAAATATTATTACGGTAGGATTTCATTTGTGTGACAATTACCACATAAGCGGTAAAAAAATACGTATCACGGTGAAAAAGGAAGCGAGTGGAGTGAATAGCAAACAAAAAAAGCCGGTCAATACAAAGTATTGACCGGCTTAGAATTTTTATTGCTGTGGTAAGACTTAAATTATTTACCTAGGTCTTCAGCGTGCTCAGATAGGAATGCTGCAACGCCTGTTGGAGATGCGTCCATACCTGCTTTACCTTCTTCCCACTGTGCAGGACAAACTTCACCGTTCTTTTGGTGGAAGTTTAGAGCGTCAACCATGCGTAGCATTTCATCGATGTTACGGCCTAGTGGAAGGTCGTTAACTACTTGGTGGCGAACTAGGCCATCTTCGTCGATTAGGAAAGAACCACGGAAAGCAACGCCAGCTTCTGGATGCTCAACGTCGTATGCTTTGCAGATTTCATGTTTGATATCAGCAACTAGAGGATACTTAACTTGACCAATACCGCCATCATCGATAGCAGTGTTACGCCATGCGTTGTGAGAGAACTGAGAATCGATAGATACGCCGATTACTTCAACGCCTTTATCTTGGAAGTCTTGGAAACGGTTGTCGAACGCGATCAACTCTGAAGGACATACGAAAGTGAAGTCTAGTGGGTAGAAGAAAACTACCGCTTTCTTACCTTTAGTGAATTCTGCGAAGTTAAAGTTATCGACGATTTCACCGTTGCCTAGTACAGCTGATGCTGTGAAATCTGGTGCTTGACGGCCTACTAATACCATTTTGAGCTCCTAAATATGTAATTGTGCCTGAGTTTCAGGTCGGTTCCATGTTTTACGGGACAAACTATAATACAGAATATACTATTGAAAAAAGCGAATTAAATAGATTGAGTTAATCGATAAAAGCGATGTATCCAAATTGTTAACTTACTCTCAACGCAATGCTTCTAAATAGGTGATTTAAAATTTTTCATGAATAAATGGCCCAGCTTAAAACAACTGCACTATCTGATTACTTTGTATGAGACCCGTCACTTTGGTGAGGCTGCTCAGCGCTGTTTTGTCAGTCAATCCACGTTAAGTAAAGGTATTCAAAACCTTGAAAAACACTTTGGCTGTACCTTGTATGAGAAGCAAGATAAAAAAAGTGCCCTAGTGTTTACTCATGTGGGGGATTTGGTGGTCAAGCAAGGCCGCGAATTGCTGACCAAAAGCCAAGATCTCACAGCGCTTGGACAACTGGCTTGTGGCGGAGCAATGAAAGGGCAGTTACGACTAGGAGCCATTCCCACTATTGCGCCTTTTTTATTGAGTGGCTTGGTTCGAGAAGTGAATGAGAGTTTTCCTGATCTGACGCTTTTGCTACGAGAAGATACCACCGCTAATTTATTAACGGCCTTACAAAATGGTCAGTTAGATGTGTTGGTGTTAGCGCTTCCAGTAGACATTGGTAACTTAGCCAGCAAAGTGGTTGGTAGGGATCAATTTAAAATGGTGATCAGTGAGTCACAAGCAAACAGCATTAAGATACCGCTGCATTATAGTGATCTTCCGGATGAGTCAGTGTTTCTATTAGAGAGAGAGCACTGTTTGACCGATCATGCGGTATCAGCGTGTAATTTGACAGAAAAGAGCAAGATAAACCCTTTTACAGCCACCAGTTTGCACACTTTAGTACAGATGGTCGCAAATGGACTTGGCACAACCTTTATCCCTCAAATGGCGATAGATCATGGCTTGCTCGACAAGCATTCGTTGATAGTGATTGATCCTCCCGGGCGACAAGCTTATCGCGATATCGGTTTAGTTTGGCGACCAAGCAATACCCGCACCGAAACCTTTATGCAATTGGCTCAAGTGGTCAAAAAGCTGTTAGATAGGTAAATACTCGCACAATATCTAATGCTGATATCTCGGCTATTTTTCAGAAAGATCCACTATTTATTTGATCCTACAAAGTGTGTGGTCTTTACTGAAAAAGAGCAGTGGGGGGTTATCATGCAAAAACATCAGTTCGACCAATGGATTCATGCTGATATCGAGCGGCATATGGAAGTGCCAAAAGTGTTCGTTATTGGGTGTGCTGATCTGTCTACTTATCAACTGGCCGTTGAATTTAAACATAAACTTGAACCGATTCGTGAAGACGATAAACCTATGTCTTTCGCCTCATTAGAAGTGGTCAAAGAAGAGTTGATTAAGTTGGGATTAGACAGTGCTTATTTACGTTTGCACAACGCGTATGATGAGTTTGGCACTCTAGAGGGGCAACCTTACTATGATATTGAATTATCGCTAAAGAGTTACTGAACCTTGTTCTTTATTCACCCACGTTATTGAGCTCTAGCAATATAGAGTGGGTAAAGTTACTGCGAAGATAAAACCCTCTTGGTAGTGTTTTTATATGTTTACCGCTTGCTCCATAGGCATCGGTTAATGCACGGCTATTCGCCGCTTTAGGGCGGATTTGCATCACTTGTCCATGCTTGGCGCTTATCTCATTGATGCGACCCGTTGCGATCATTTCCATCAATTCTTCCCAATCTTCACGCAATAGATCTTCTTGAGTTGGCGTTGGTGTCCACAGTTTAGGAAAACCTACGTGGCGTTCACTCAGTGGCAGTTCTCTTTCTCCTTCCACAGGAACCCACAGTACCTTGCTTAGTTTTTGTCGAATATGGCTTTGTTGCCAAGTCAGGCCATGGATCCCGGTTAACGGAGCTACGCAAACAAAAGTGCTTTCTAGAGGTTTGCCTGTATAGCTAAGCGGGATGGTTTTTAGCTCAATACCAAGATGGGCAAAATCTTGCTCAGGGCGACTGCCTGCTTCTGCGCCAAGATGCCTTTCAATTAATTGTCCAACCCAGCCTTTATCACGACGAAGATCCTTTGGTACTGCAATACCCGCTTCTTCTGCCAGTTCTGAAAATGAGTATCCAGTCAGTGATTGTGCTCGATTGAGTAACTCTTGCTCGGTTTTAGGAGGTGCTATCTGCACAGGGCTCTCCTATTAATGAAAGATCTTAAAGTGGTAAAGATCATTTGAGGATATTGGAATGCGCAATTATAAACCAAATAGGGGCTTATTTAAAGGTTATCCACAGGCTGTGAAATAATATCTGTAATAACTCATTGTCATGTATAAATAAACAGGCTTTTAGGTCACGTTTTTTGCTTGTTTTAGCCTGTCAATTATGCGTGAATGCGTTGGTTGTGTGGATAAATGCATTTGTGGTTAATATTCACTCGATCTTCAAGGATCAAATAATGAACAGTTTTTTTAAATGTATTTTGAGAACGTTTGTTGCTTTTACTTGTTGTTTTTAAAGGGAATAATAAAAGTGTGACCTGTGTTGTTATCTTATCTATAAGATCGAAAAATAATCCAAATAGCGATTGTTTCAGTTTTTCTCACAAAGTTACTCACAGATATAGTGAATAAACTCAGTCTATTTCAATTGGTCTGTTGATAAACTCTGTTTTGATTGTATTTTATCCAAAGTAACTCCTCTGGCTTCATAGTTTCGCAACTTTTACTCAGGTTGCATTTGCTCAACTGGGGGATCTGTGGAAAAATCGACTCATATAAAATTTATCAGTAGAGGTTAGCCAGTGATCGATGGCGATGGTTACCGCTTAAATGTGGGAATCGTAATATGTAACAACCACGGTCAAGTGCTCTGGGCTAAACGATACGGACAACATTCATGGCAATTTCCACAAGGTGGAATAGACGACGGTGAAACCCCTGAACAGGCGATGTACCGAGAATTGTATGAAGAGGTCGGGTTAACCAAAGAAGATGTAAAAATTGTCACTACGAGTCGTCACTGGTTGCGTTATCGCTTGCCAAAACGATTAGTGCGTTGGGATTCCAAACCTGTCTGTATCGGACAAAAACAAAAATGGTTTCTATTGCAATTAACCTGCGATGAGTCGCAGATTAATATGCAAAGAGGACCAACTCCAGAATTTGATGGATGGCGCTGGGTAAGCTTTTGGTATCCAGTGAGACAAGTAGTCTCCTTTAAAAGAGATGTCTACCGTAGAGCAATGAAGGAATTTGCTTCATTTGCTATGCCGTTCAAAGATCGAAAGCAGAACCGAAAACGCAAAAACCGAAAAGGGTAGTAGGGCACTATAATGCTGAATCAACTAAGGGATATAGTTGAGCACGTATCTCGGGTCGAAGACATACATCAAGCACTTGAGGTGTTTGTTGAACGCACCTGTGATGCGATAAATAGCGAATGTTGCACTATCTATCTTTCTAATCATCAAAAGCAGCGCCTTGAGTTAATGGCAACCAAGGGGCTGACTTTTTCTGGTGAGCGCTTACATATTGGCTTTCAAGAAGGCTTAGTGGGCTTAGTTCATAGAACCGCTGAACCTTTAAATATTGCCAAAGCCTCACTGCATCCCGATTTTAAATATTTCCCTCAACTTGGCGAAGAGCTTTATCAAGCCTTTCTCGCGACACCAATTGTTCATCGCAAACGCATTTTAGGTGTTGTGGTGATTCAACAGAAGAAACCTCGTTTATTTAGTGATATCGAAGAATCTTTTTTAGTGACTCTTGCAGCGCAATTAGCGGTGTTGATTGTCAGTGAACAGCAACAAGGGAATTGGCTACTGCAAGAGCGCAGAGGTGCCGACAATATTGTGACTGGTTTATCGGCGTGTAATGGCATTGCGATTGGCCCGATTTGGCGAGGCAATGATGAGCCTTTGCTGAGCGACGTGTCACCGGCCTCTGCGGTGGATGTTGAAAAAGACAAAGAATGGCTATTAGTTGCGGTTGAAAGTGCTTTAAAGGAATTTCGTCGCCTCAGAAAACAGCTTGATAGCGATCTCAATAAAGATGCGTTGGCTATTTTTGATCTCTTTACTCACCTGCTAAATGATCCCAAATTAAGAGGGGATTTACTCTCTCAAATAGATAAAGGGGATACCGCAGACTGGGCACTGCGACAAGTGATTGAACGCTATTCAAATCATTTTGCTCGCATGAGTGATATCTACCTGCAGCAACGTTCGCAAGATGTGCGTGAGCTAGGTCAGCGTCTGTTGTACTTCCTCAATCACTCTCAGGTTCAGGAAATAAAACTAGAGAAGCCGGTGATCTTTGTGGTGAATGAACTCACTACAACTTTGCTCGCTTCTGTGCCACGAGAAATGTTATTAGGTGTGGTGTCGGTACAAGGTGGCGTGAACTCACATGCGGCCATTTTATCACGCGCATTAGGCATTCCCTCAGTCATCGGTCCAAACCTGAAAGGGATCGATGATGGCAAAGTGATTATCTTAGACGGATATAACGGTGAGGTGCTGATTCATCCGACCTATCAGGAGATGTCTGAGTACCAACAATTATTGAGCGAAGAGCAAGAAGTTCGTTCTATGGTTGAATCTGAAGTCTGTTTGCCAGCGATTACTTTAGATAAAGCGCCGATTACCATCTTGCTCAATACAGGATTAGGCGTTGATGTCAGTTATTTCTTAAATGATGTCATTGATGGTATTGGATTATACCGCACCGAAATCTCCTTCATTGTGAAACAAGCTTTCCCTTCTGAGGATGAGCAAGTGGAAACCTACCGAAAGGTACTGGCTTACTCACAAGATAAACCTGTGGTCATGCGTACCTTAGATGTCGGTGGTGATAAATCATTACCGTATTTTCCGATGGAAGAAGAAAATCCATTTTTAGGTTGGCGGGGAATTCGCTTTACCTTAGATCATCCTGATATCTTTTTAATCCAAGTACGAGCGATGATGAGAGCCAGTATTGGGCAGAAAAATGAAATGAATATTTTATTGCCTATGGTTTCGGGTGCGCCAGAATTAGATTCTTCTCTCTCTTTAATCGCGCAAGCCTATCATGAAGTTGCTTTGACTTATCCGCAGGTGAAAAAGCCTAAAGTAGGAATAATGCTCGAAGTACCGTCTATGATTTACCTATTACCGGCGATCGCGAAGCGAATTGACTTTGTTTCTGTTGGTACCAATGATCTCACTCAATACTTACTTGCTGTTGATCGTAATAATAGTCAGGTATCGGAACTGTACGAAGTGGTCCACCCTGCGGTGTTGCTCGCATTGAAGCAAATTCAAGTCGCGTGTGAAGATGCCAATCTACCAGTTTCAGTTTGTGGCGAATTAGCGGGGGACCCGATTGGGGTGCTGATGCTATTGGGATTAGGGTTTACAAAATTGAGTATGAGCTCTGCAAATGTCGCCAATATTAAATATGTTATTCGACAATCTAATTTAGAGGATCTAAAGGCCTTGGCTAATGTCGCGACCAGTCAATCTTACGCGTCAGAGGTACACAAGCTGGCCTTTGAATATCTTGAACATCGAGGCTTGGCCGGTTTTGTGCGTCCTGGAAAACATTAATGATTACCATTGAATTAATTGCAGTATTGGTGGTTATTGGTGCATTTGTTGGAGTATTAGCGGGTTTACTTGGTATCGGTGGCGGTTTAATTATCGTGCCTGCTTTACTTTTTTTACTGCCGATGTTTGGCATTAAAGCAGCCATTGCAATGCAAATGGCGTTGGCGACTTCTTTAGCCTGTATCATCCTTACCTCGGGCTCATCCGCCCTCAATCATTATCGGGCTAACAATGTCGATATGTTTGTAGCCAAATTTTTGATTCCCGGAGTCATTGTCGGTGGTTTTGGCGGCAGTTTTATTGCTGAGCGAGTGCCAAGTGATTACTTGCCCCCAATATTTGGCTGTATAGTTTTGTGTTTGTCGATTCGTATGTTTACATCTATCAAAGCCACGGCAGCTAAAGGCCACATTGGGGTGACAAATACCTTTATCTCTGGAGCTACGATCGGTACTATCTCAAGCCTTGCTGGTATTGGTGGCGGCTCGTTGTTGGTGCCATTTCTTAATCGGCGTGGGATAGAAATGCGTAAGGCGGTAGGCACGTCATCGTTTTGCAGTATGATATTGGCCGCTTCTGGAATGCTAGGTTTTGTCTTGCATGGTTCAGGCTCTGATGTACTGCCTGCGCACAGTGTAGGTTATGTTTATTTACCTGCGTTACTTGCTATTGCCTCTAGCTCAGTGCTAACCAGTAGGATTGGTGTTAGGTTAACCAATGTATTGCCAACACCAACACTCAAAAAAATATTTTCCGTATTGCTATTAGTGATAGCGATACGAATGCTTTTCTTTTAATGATTAACGCTAAGAAGACTTTATGAATCAAGGATTTCTCACTTACCCTCATATAGATCCTGTGCTACTTGCAATTGGTCCAATTTCAATTCGCTGGTATGGGTTGATGTACTTGATTGGCTTTGCTTTTGCTATGTGGTTGGCCAATCGTCGCGCTGACAAACCCAACAGTGGCTGGAATCGAGAACAAGTATCTGATTTATTATTCCTAGGTTTTCTTGGGGTAGTGGTAGGTGGACGTATCGGTTACGTCTTGTTCTACAACTTTGGTTTGTTCCTTGATAACCCACTATATCTATTTGAAGTGTGGACCGGAGGCATGTCCTTCCACGGTGGTCTGCTAGGCGTTATTTCTGCGATGGCTTATTACGCCTATCGCAACAAACGCACCTTCTTTGGTGTGGCTGATTTCATTGCGCCGCTGATCCCATTTGGTCTTGGGGTAGGTCGCATTGGTAACTTCATGAATGATGAGCTCTGGGGACGAGTAACCGACGTGCCATGGGCGGTGATGTTCCCATCCGGTGGATACCTACCAAGACACCCTTCTCAGCTTTATGAAGCCTTCCTAGAAGGCTTTGTATTACTGCTTATTTTGAACTTCTTTATCCGTAAACCTAGACCTGCCGGCGCAGTGTCAGGCTTATTCTTGATGGGGTACGGCACGTTCCGTTTCATTGTTGAATATTTCCGAGAACCTGATGCTCAGCTTGGATTGTTCGGTAACTGGATTTCTATGGGGCAGATTTTGTCATCGCCAATGATTCTTATTGGTGCGGCTATGATCTTCTGGGCATACAAATACAACGCTAAATCTTTGGATAACACCTCTGCTAACGTAGGTAAGGACAGTAAGTAATGAAACAATATCTAAACCTATGTCGTCGCATTGTTGATGAAGGCCATTGGATTGAAAATGAGCGTACGGGTAAACGTTGCCTTACGGTTATCAATGCTGATTTAACTTATGATGTTGCTAACAATGCATTTCCTTTAGTGACCACTCGCAAGAGTTTTTGGAAGGCGGCTGTTGCTGAATTAATTGGTTATATTCGTGGCTACGATAACGCAGAGCAGTTCCGCGCTATTGGCACTAAAACATGGGATGCCAACGCCAACCTTAACCAAGCTTGGTTAGACAATAAATACCGTAAAGGTGAAGACGACATGGGGCGCGTGTATGGCGTGCAAGGTCGTCAGTGGGCTAAACCTGATGGTGGACACATTGACCAATTACGTAAAATTGTTGATGACTTAACGAAAGGCGTGGACGACCGAGGAGAGATCCTTAACTTTTACAACCCAGGTGAATTCCACATGGGCTGTTTGCGTCCGTGCATGTACAGCCATCACTTTTCATTACTTGGTGATACTCTGTATTTAAACAGCACTCAGCGCTCTTGTGATGTCCCTCTAGGGCTGAACTTTAATATGGTTCAGGTGTATGCGTTTTTGGCTATCATGGCGCAAATCACGGGCAAGAAAGCCGGTGTGGCGTACCACAAAATAGTGAATGCGCATATTTATGAGGATCAACTGGAGTTGATGCGTGATGTACAATTGCATCGCGAACCTCTTAATGCACCTAAGTTCATCATTAACCCAGAGATCAAAACGTTAGAAGATTTAGAAACTTGGGTGACAATGGATGACTTCTCTGTAGAAGGGTATGAATCACATCCTGCCATCAAGTATCCATTCTCGGTGTAAAAAGAGCATAGATTTGATTTTATCTCTCTGAATTTAAAAAATTATTTCATATAGGGCTAATATTTAGGTATTAGCCCTTTTTTACGTCAATCACTCAGTGGATAGAGTTATTTGAATATGAAATATGGACGTTACATTCCTCTTGCTGTTAGTGCATTAGCTTGTTCTGAAACGGCACTCGCTAGCCTCATTGATCCAGATAAATACTTATCTGATATTTACTCAACGACCTTAGTCCTTACCGACAGTGAATTAATTACCATAGGTTTTGGCAATTTCGATCCCAATAAGATATTTGGCACCGATAATCCCGACTTTGGTGGCCAAGAAGCGATAGATACTCGTCGTAGAATCGCCGCGACCTCTCTACCCATTTCATTTTTATTTAAGGATGACAATAGCCTTTGGTTACATCGTTTAAAGCTACGTGCGGCCTATTTGGAGCTAAGTCGAGATATCTCCTATGAGCGATTCAGCGGGCTGGAGGATTGGGAGACGGATAAAAACAAGGATAAGGTGCTAGCAGGTTATGCTGAGTATTCGCTAGGTTATCAACTGTCTGAACAATGGCAGCTCTTTATGGGTTCAGGCTTGCACTTAATGCATTACAACAATGAGTTTACTGCAAATAGCCCTGCCAGTGAGTTTATCAGGGAAGAAGGTATTGCCTCGGTGATTAATGGCTCTTCCAATGTGTGGGTCGTTGAGCCACAGCTTGATGTTATTTATACCAAACAGCTTGGAGGGGGTGAGCTTCGTTTTAATAGTGAATACCATTATTTTTGGGGACGCAGCTTTGGTGGAAGCATAGGCACAGCCAATGCAACGCCTGAAGGCTGGCGCATTATGAACGGTTTACAATATAAATATCACCTCAGCCCGTGGGGAAACCGAAAGCAAGATCTGCTCTTTCGAGCTCGACGCATCGATGTTGGCGGAGATTTAAGAGATCCTTTAGATACCACACATTATGGGGAATACAGCGTGGGGTGGGTGATTGATACCAGTGACTATTCTTCATTGGTTTATAACGTAGGAATAGGGCTTAGCCTTAATTATGGCAGTTCTTTAAAAGGTGGCGCTTTAGTGTTTTTCTACAACGAGTAGTGGCCGTTGATACAAGTATAACCAAACAAAAAAACGGCTTACTTCTACTTAATATTAAGAGGAAGTAAGCCGTTTTTACTAGCTGAGTAATCTGCTGTTATGAAGTTAGTGCAATCACTGTACCTGGCATAAGAACAAACACTGCAATTAAGTATCCAGCAACAACCGCTTTATTCTTAATCGCCATTGTCGAAATCCAATCGGCACCTTTCAACGGTAGCTCGCGTAAGAATGGAATTCCGAAAATAAATACGGTTGCCGCAATGTTGAATAGTAAGTGCACTAATGCAATTTGCAGAGCAAATACTGCAAACTCACCTGTAACAGCTGTAGCGGCCAGCAGTGCGGTAATACACGTACCTATGTTAGCCCCTAGAGTAAACGGATAAACATCACGTACCTTTAATACGCCAGAGCCCACTAGAGGAACCATCAAACTGGTTGTTGTTGAAGAAGACTGAACCAGAACCGTCACTACAGAGCCAGAGAAAATACCGTGCAGTGGACCACGTCCAATTGCATTTTTAAGGATTTCACGAGCACGACCTACCATAAGGCTCTTCATCAGTTTACCCATGATGGTGATGGAGATAATGATGGTTGCGATACCCAAGATAATCATGCTTACGCCAGCAACAATCGGCCCAAAGGCTGTCAGAGGCTCTTGAATCATGCCTGTAAGAGGTTTAGTCAACGGCTTGATGAAGTTGAATGCACCCATGTTTAGGTCGCCTGTGCCCATTAGAGGCGCAACTAGCCAAGCCGAAAGCTTGCCGAAGATACCAAACATCATTTCAAGTGGTAAGAAGATAAGAACCGCGAGTAAGTTGAAGAAATCATGAACCGTGGCACTGGCAAATGCACGTTTGAATTCTTCTTTACAGCGTAGATGGCCAAGACTGACTAGAGTGTTGGTGACTGTGGTGCCGATATTCGCACCCATAACCATAGGGATTGCAATCCCTACAGGCAGTCCGCCGGCAACTAGACCAACAATGATCGAAGTTACTGTACTCGAAGATTGAATAAGAGCGGTAGCGACAAGGCCAATCATTAAACCTGCAACAGGGTGCGAGGCAAAATCAAATAGTGTCTTAGCATGTTCGCCAGAAGCCATTTTAAAGCCACTGCCAACCATAGAAACAGATACAAGAAGTAGGTACAGCATGAAAGCCAAGTTAGCCCAACGTAACCAGCGGGTTTTACCTACTGCTGTTGTTGAGATTGAAGATGCTTGGTTGTTCATTTGTTTTCTCCGAGCCTTTATCTAGGCTTTTAATCAACTGTTGGCGAGTTTAGATAACTTATATTTCAGTTATATTACAGTTCAGTAAAAAAACACTTTTTTGTATTTGTGTTCACGCAAGCGTTTGCGTAAGTGCGTTTTGCTTTTAAGTTGTTGTTTTTAATGTATTTTATTTTATTTTTAAATGGTGTAATAACATGTCTTTCAACAACTTTAGTGCTAAATATTGATCTGACCCAAATATTAATGTGACAAGATTGTCATCTTGCTTTAATTTTACTTCGGTATTATCGAAATTTAATGCTCTTTACCCTTAATTATTTAATGTAGATAAAGGATCGAATATGTCGCATCTCAATTACAATCATCTTTATTATTTTTGGATGGTCTGCAAACAAGGCTCGCTGACTAAAGCCGCTGATGCGCTATTTTTGACTCCGCAAACTGTTACTGGGCAAATAAAAGCATTAGAGCAACGTCTTAATGGCAAGTTAACGAAACGTAATGGTAGGAGTATTGAGCCAACCGAGTTGGGCCAGTTAGTGTTTAAGTATGCAGATAGAATGTATGACTTGAGTTATGAAATGCTCGATATCGTTAATTATAGTCAAAGAGCGAACTTGTTGTTTGAAGTGGGGGTAGCTGACGCCCTGTCAAAAAGCCTAGTCAGTCAAATTCTTTCCACAACGGTGCCTGAGGATGGCAACATCCACCTTAGATGTTACGAATCAACTCACGAAATGCTGTTAGAGCAGTTATCACAACACAAGCTGGATATGATTCTCTCTGATTGTCCAATCGATTCCTCACAAAACGCAGGCTTATACAGTAAAAAATTGGGTGAGTGTGGCATGAGCTTTTGTTCAGCAACTCCGCTAGATGAAGCCGAATTTTGGCCAAATTTGGAAAAATATCGCTTACTTATCCCCGGTTCAAGAACTTCTATGGGCCGAAAAGTGACCGAATGGTGTGATAGACAAGGCTTTCAACCGAGCATATTGGGCGAATTTGATGACTTTGCTTTAATGAAAGCGTTTGCTGAAACGCATCCAGAAACGGTATTCATTGCTCCAACTCGTTATCCATATAAAGGTAATCCGTCCGGAGTGCCTTTATTTCATCGCATCGCCGAAATTGAAGCATTAAAAGAAGAGTACTACGTCATATTTGCAGAGAGAATGATTCAGCATCCTGCAGTAAAAAGTGTCTGTGATGCTGATTTTTCTAAAATTTTTCATTAATTTCAAGAGTAGAGGTTTAACTTTGCTTTTGTCAGGCGTAGGCTTTATCTATTCGCTAAAATGTATGACTACAAATATCTTATGAATTTGAAAGCAATGGAAAAAAATTCTCCCAAAGCTGTGTTGCTGTTAAAAGCGATGGCGAATGAGAGACGTCTTTTTATTTTGTGTATGCTGCACGATAGAGAGTTGTCTGTAGGGGAGTTGTGCCAACAATTAGATCTTAGCCAGTCTGCATTATCTCAACATTTAGCGTGGCTAAGACGCGATGGCTTGGTGGCAACACGTAAAGAAGCACAAACAGTGTATTACTCGTTAAGCAGTACTGAAGTAAAACGTATGATTCATCTACTGCATGAGATGTATTGTTCTGAATAACCAGAGTCACTAGAGATAGTGAGGAGGGGTGTTTTTGACAAGCTCAAAAAAAAGAGACAAAAAAACCGGCAGAAGCCGGTTTTTTATTTCTGAATCGAAGTTCTAATTAAAGAGCTTTGATTGCAGCAGAGAAGCGTGCTTTATGACGTGCAGCTTTATTCTTATGAATAAGGCCTTTAGTCGCTGCGCGATCTAGGATCGGTGCAACAGCTGCTAGTTCAGCAGTTGCAGCTTCTTTATCACCAGCTTCGATAGCTGCGATAGTTTTTTTCATGTAAGTGCGCATCATAGAACGACGGCTAGCATTGTGCTGACGACGTTTCTCAGCCTGGATAGCGCGCTTCTTAGCAGATTTACTGTTTGCCAAGGGTCTAACTCCCAAAACTTGTTCGGTAACAATATAAGGTCGTGGAGAATGCCTTTTTGATAACCGAAAGTCAATTGATTTGTGCGAAAACTCATCTAAAACAATGTAATTTTGTTTAGATAGGTTAACACGGTTAAGATGGCGGGGATTCTAACAGCATTTTGATAGTAGATCTACACTCAACCTAAGTTACTTCAAGTAAACTGCTTTTATCAATGTGTTAGAGTCGATGTGTTAGAGTCTGATTCTGATAGGCTGTGCCTTTGCTAAGCGCACGCTAAAGACATAGTTTTATATAATTAAGGAATAAAAGTGAGTAAAGGCCTTCTCAAGTCAGGTGCTATTGTAAGCGCCATGACATTAGTTTCTCGTGTGTTGGGGTTGGTTCGGGACGTTGTTGTTGCCAACCTTATGGGGGCGGGAGCAAGTGCTGATGTGTTTTTCTTTGCCAACAAGATCCCTAATTTTTTAAGACGTTTATTTGCCGAAGGGGCATTTTCACAAGCCTTCGTTCCTGTACTTACCGAATATCACTCCAAAGGTGATATGGATGAAACTCGACAACTCATCGCCAAAGTATCCGGTACTTTAGGGGTTATCGTCAGCATAGTGACTGTGTGCGGTATCTTGGGCTCTGGTGTAGTGACGGCCATTTTTGGTACAGGTTGGTTTTTAGATTGGTTAAGGGGTGGTCCGTCGGCTGAAAAGTTTGAAATGGCCAGCCTGATGCTAAAAATCACTTTTCCTTATCTTTGGTTCATTACCTTTGTGGCACTGTCAGGTTCCATATTAAATACTTTAGGCAAGTTTGCGGTTTCGTCTTTTACGCCTGTATTTTTGAATGTGATGATCATTTTTGCCGCTACTATGATCGCGCCACGTTTAGCCAATCCAGAAATTGGTTTAGCCATCGGTGTTTTTCTGGGTGGTTTAGTGCAGTTCTTCTTCCAGTTACCTTTCTTAATTAAAGAAGGAGTATTGGTTAAGCCTAAATGGGGATGGCGAGATCCTGGTGTAGTCAGAATCCGCACTTTAATGATCCCTGCATTATTTGGGGTATCGGTCAGTCAAATAAACCTGTTATTAGATACCTTTATTGCCAGTTTCTTGCAAACCGGTTCTATCAGTTGGCTTTATTATTCGGATAGATTACTGGAATTCCCTCTAGGCTTGTTTGGCATTGCTATTGCTACAGTTATCTTGCCGGCTCTGTCACGCAAGCACGTTGATGCTCACAGCCAAGGTTTTGCCGCCACTATGGATTGGGGCATTCGTATGGTGTTATTGCTTGGGCTACCGGCCATGCTTGGCTTAATCGTGCTGGCAAAACCTATGTTGATGGTGCTCTTTATGCGCGGTGAGTTTGGCATTCATGAAGTATTGCAATCGTCATACTCTTTGATTGCTTACGCTTCTGGCTTATTGAACTTCATGTTGATTAAGGTACTGGCTCCGGGTTATTACTCTCGTCAAGATACCAAAACTCCTGTGCGCTACGGCATTATCGCAATGACCACCAATATGGTGTTTAACGTTATTTTTGCATGGCATTACGGTTATGTCGGTTTAGCAATGGCGACGGCGCTGTCTGCTCTTATTAATATGGGGCTGTTATATCGCGGTCTGCATAAAGCACAAGTGTATCGACTCACTCGTCAAACTGTGGTCTATATAGTGAAAGTGGCCTTGGCGGGTATCGCTATGGTGTTGGCGATCAGCTATCTACTCAAACCGATAGATGCTTGGCTGGCAATGTCTTTAACGCAAAGAGTGATTGAGTTGGTTAGTATGATTGGTGTCGGTGCATTAGCGTATTTAATCACCGCATTGGTGCTTGGAATACGTCTTAAACACTTGAAAGCCAACATGTAAAAGAATGCAAAATAAATCTACTCTTCGCGTTGCTAGCATATGTAAGAGTTTTCGGTATATAATTTGCCAGTTTAGGGATTTTAGACCCTGTAGACTAAGAAGGTTAGGTTTTAACGCGTTACATGCATCTTATCCGAGGTAGCCATAACATACGTCCCGAACATCAGGGATGTGTCTTGACCATAGGTAACTTTGATGGTGTCCATCTAGGGCATCAGACGGTCTTGAAGCAAGTACAACAAAAAGCTGAAGCGCTTGGTCTTCCGGCTGTGGTGATGACTTTTGAACCACAGCCTTTAGAGCTATTCTTGCAAAGCAAGGCGCCGGCTAGGCTGACTCGTTTGCGCGATAAATATGTGCAGTTGAGTAAGCTCAATCTTGAACGTCTTCTTTGTGTGAATTTTAGTCAACGCTTTGCGGGGCTTCCACCGGAGCAGTTTATTAAAGATCTGCTGGTGGATAAGCTTGGTGTTAAGTTTCTCGTGGTCGGTGATGACTTTCGCTTTGGACGTAAGCGACAAGGTGACTTTTCTATGCTGCAACAAGCAGGAAAAGAGTATGGATTTGAGGTTGTGAGTACTGAAAGTTTCTGTTTGAACACTGAAAGGGTCAGTAGCACAGCAATTCGTGAGGCTTTAGGGCAAGACGAACTAACACAAGCCAAATCCATGCTAGGGCGACATTACAGTATTAGTGGACGTGTTTCACACGGTCGTAAGCTAGGAAGAACCATAGGTTTTCCTACCGCTAACATCCCATTAAAACGAGCTGTGTCACCAGTCTCTGGCGTTTATGTCGTTGAAGCTAACATTGATGGAAAAATGGTTGGTGGCGTCGCCAATGTCGGTCAAAGACCTACGGTAAACGGCGTACGACAACAACTTGAAGTTCATTTTTTTGAACTAGCAAAAGATTTATACGGCAAACAATTAGAAGTTTGCTTATTACACAAGTTGCGAGAAGAAGTGAAGTTTCCTTCCTTCGAAGCACTTAAAACTCAAATAGAATTAGATGCTGAGGCAGCTCGGGTGTGGTTGCAGCAGCACAGGGAATCATTGACTTAACTACGGATGTTGCGTTTAACCGCGTAATAGAAAGTACGACAAGTGTATGTTTACCAAAATATCTAACTTCGCCCAATATTACGGAAATAAGAATCGATGACTGACTATAAAGATACCCTGAACCTCCCAGAAACAGGGTTTCCAATGCGCGGTAATCTGGCGAACCGTGAACCAGAAATGCTTAAGCGTTGGTATAAAGAAGATCTTTACGGTGCTATCCGTGAAGCTAAAAAAGGCAACAAGCCTTTTGTTTTGCACGATGGCCCTCCATACGCAAATGGTGACATCCACATTGGTCACGCGCTAAATAAGATTCTTAAAGACATTATTATTAAATCTAAGACCCTTTCTGGCTATGACGCGCCGTATATCCCTGGTTGGGATTGTCACGGTCTTCCAATCGAATTGATGGTTGAGAAGAAAAAAGGCAAGCCGGGTCATAAGATCTCTGCGGCTGAATTCCGTGAAGAGTGTCGTAAATACGCTGCCGGTCAAGTTGAAGGTCAAAAAGAGAGCTTCAAGCGTCTTGGTATTATGGGCGAGTGGGACAAACCTTATCGCACAATGGATTTTGGTACAGAAGCCAACATCATTCGTGCACTAGGCAAAATTGCTGATAAAGGCCACCTACTAAAAGGCTTTAAACCTGTTCACTGGTGTACTGACTGTGGAAGTGCATTGGCGGAAGCAGAAGTTGAATACAAAAACAAAGTTTCACCATCAATTGATGTGAAATTTAAAGCGGCTGACGAAGCTGCGGTATTGAGCAAATTCTCACTGACTGGCGACAACGCTGGTGAAGGTGATATCTCAGTAGTTATCTGGACAACAACTCCTTGGACACTGCCAGCAAACCGCGCGGTTTGTTTACGTGATGATCTAGAGTATGTTCTTGTTCAAATTGAAGGTGAGCAACCACAACGTTTGATCCTTGCCTCTGATCTTGCAAAAGAAGTGATGGATCGTGTTGGCGTTGAAAACTACCACAACCTTGGCTTCGCGACAGGTGCCGATTTAGAACTGCTTAACTTCCAACATCCGTTCTATGACTTTACTGTACCGGCTGTATTGGGCGACCACGTAACCACTGAGTCTGGTACTGGTATCGTTCACACCGCACCTGGTCACGGTCAAGAAGATTTCGTGGTAGGCCAAAAATACGACTTAGAAATTGCTAACCCAGTAGGTTCTAATGGTGTGTATCTACCTGATACTGAACTGTTTGCAGGTCAACATGTATTTAAAGCTAATGATGTAGTGGTAGAAACGCTAAAAGAAAAAGGCGCTCTATTACACCATCACGCTTATGAGCACAGCTACCCACATTGCTGGCGTCACAAAACACCGATTATTTTCCGCGCGACTCCACAGTGGTTTATCTCTATGGATCAAGCAGGTCTGCGTGCTAATGCATTGCAAGCAATTAAAGGTGTTGAGTGGATGCCTGAGTGGGGTCAAAGCCGCATTGAAGGTATGGTTGAAGGTCGCCCTGAGTGGTGTATCTCTCGTCAACGTACTTGGGGCGTGCCAATCACTTTGTTTGTACACAAAGAGACAGCTGAGCTGCACCCTAATACTCAAGAGATCATTGAAAAAGTTGCTAAGCTAGTTGAAGAAAAAGGCATTCAAGCATGGTGGGATGTTGATGCAGCTGAGCTACTAGGCGAAGAAGACGCGGCTAACTACGAGAAAACACTCGATACACTTGATGTATGGTTTGATTCTGGTGTAACGCACTACTCGGTTGTTGATGCTCGTGAAGAGTTCCACGGCGCAAGTGCTGATCTGTACCTAGAAGGTTCTGACCAACACCGTGGCTGGTTCCAATCATCGCTTATCTCATCCATTGCAATGAAAGATAAAGCACCGTACAAGCAAGTACTTACACACGGCTTCGTAGTCGATGGACAAGGCCGTAAAATGTCCAAGTCTATCGGTAACGTAGTGGCGCCTAAAGACGTGACTAATAAGCTGGGTGCTGACATCTTGCGTCTATGGGTATCTTCTACCGATTACACTGGCGAAGTTGCCGTATCGGATGAAATCCTAAAACGCAGTGCTGACGCATACCGTCGTATTCGTAACACCGCTCGTTTCTTCCTAGCAAACCTAAACGGCTTCAACCCAGAAACTGATTTAGTGCCTGCTGACGAAATGGTGGCATTGGATCGCTGGGCTGTAGGTCGTGCACAAGAAGCGCAACAAGAAATTGTGAAAGCATACGAAGAGTACAACACGCATGCGGTTACTCAGCGCTTAATGCAATTCTGTTCAATCGAAATGGGTTCTTTCTACTTAGACGTGATTAAAGATCGTCAGTACACAGCGAAGCAGGGCAGCCATGCTCAACGCAGCTGTCAAACTGCGCTTTACTACATCGTAGAAGGTCTGGTTCGTTGGATGGCACCTATCATGTCTTTCACCGCTGATGAAATCTGGAACCAAATGCCGGGTAAACGCGATACTTTCGTCTTTACTGGTGAATGGTTCGATGGTCTGTTTGGCCTAGCTGAAGGCGAAGAACTGAATAACGAATTCTGGAGTGAAATTCAGCATGTTCGTGCTTCAGTGAACAAACTGCTTGAAGAAGCTCGTAAAGAGAAGTTAATCGGTGGTGCACTACAAGCTGAAGTGACGCTTTATGCTGATGATGCTCTAGCAGCTAAGCTAAATAAACTGGGTGATGAGCTGCGTTTCATTATGCTGACTTCTCGCGCGGACGTGGTGGCTCTATCAGAGAAACCAGCCACAGCTCACGAGACTGAAATTGACGGTTTGTATGTTCAAGTTAACGCAACTGAGCTAGAAAAATGTGACCGTTGTTGGCACCACACTGCAGATGTAGGCACTATTGAAGGCCATGAAACTATCTGCGGTCGTTGTGTGTCTAACGTAGAAGGCGAAGGCGAGGTTCGTAAGTTTGCCTAATATGAATCTGTTCAAGCAGACTGGGTTACGCTGGCTATGGCTAGCGGCCCTAATTTTTATTGTTGATATAGCAATAAAATTAGTGGTCATGAACAGCATGGGGTATGGCTGGGCAAACCGTATTGAGGTTTTGCCTTTCTTTAACTTGCTCTATGTACATAACTACGGTGCAGCGTTTAGCTTCCTTGGTGATCAAAGCGGTTGGCAACGATGGCTCTTTACTGGTATTGCAATTGCAGTATGCGGTATGTTGACTTTTTGGATGCGCAAACTGCCGAAAACTGAAAAGTGGAACAACATTGCTTATGCCCTCATTATTGGTGGTGCACTAGGTAATGTGTTCGACCGTGTTATTCATGGCTTTGTCGTGGACTATCTTGATTTCTTTGTTGGTAATTACCATTGGCCAGCATTTAACCTAGCAGACAGTGCAATTTGTATTGGCGCCGCAATGGTTATTTTAGATAGCTTTATTAATAATAAATCCAATTCTGTTGAATCTGCACAGAAGTAATTGTGGTAAAACCAGTGTTCGATAAGTGAACACTTAGCGGTGGTTGGTGTAATTTTTGCTTGTCACCGCTACAAGGTTTCGCTACTATTGCGTCCGCCCTATAAAGGGCGCGCTAGCTTTGTTGTAATCTAATGAAAATCACGATTATGACGCGCTGGCTCAACAATTTGGAACATAGGTGGAAAGATGTTTGAAACAACTCTACTTGTGATTTACCTGTTGGCTGCGCTTGGTGTGATTGGCCTAGTTCTGATTCAACAAGGTAAAGGCGCAGATATGGGAGCCTCATTCGGTGCAGGTGCATCAAATACAGTATTTGGTGCTGGCGGCTCTGGTAACTTTTTAACCCGAATGACTGCATTTTTTGCATTTATTTTTATCGTTGTTTGTCTGATTCTTGGTCGTATGTCTACACATAAAGCCGATTCACAATGGGTTGCACCTGCAGAAGGTCAAACCATTCAGAAAACTGACGACGTAGTGAAGGAAGTTCCAACCCAAAAGGGTGAAGAAATTCCTGAATAAGTTGTAATGCTTATTTGCCGAGATGGTGAAATTGGTAGACACGCCAGCATGAGGTGCTGGTGCCTTTGGTGTGAGGGTTCGAGTCCCTCTCTCGGCACCATATATTGTTTGAAAATCAATCTATTGAACGTATAATGTTCGATAGTCGGACGCGGGGTGGAGCAGCTTGGTAGCTCGTCGGGCTCATAACCCGAAGGTCGTTGGTTCAAATCCAGCCCCCGCAACCAATTTGCCACTGGTATTCTTATCGATTTAATTCGATGTTAAACGCCAGTGAGTGAGTCTGAATTTCAAACATCATAACTGAATTTTTTCGGTTATGAGCTAAGCTTTCCTTAGCTTAGTGATATCAGGGTCCAGCAGCATAAAACCCCGACACTATCGGGGTTTTTTGTTATCTGCGGTTTATCACTGCGGATGTGTGCTTGGTAAATGAAATGGGCTTTATGCCCTTTTTTTGTTTCTGGAGTGGTTGAATAATGACTGGTTTAGAAAGACAACTAACTGAGATGCTTGAAGCGCCAGTAGAGGCTTTAGGTTATGAGTTAGTTGGACTTGAGTTTATTCGCGCGGGCGAATATTCGACATTACGCATTTTTATCGACAGTGAGAACGGTATTAATGTTGACGATTGTGCTGAAGTAAGCCACCAAGTGAGTGCAGTAATGGATGTAGAAGATCCAATTTCTGTTGCTTATAACCTTGAAGTGTCTTCACCAGGACTTGAGCGACCGCTTTTCAAAGCCGCACACTATGAGCAGTTTGTGGGCCAAGAGGTCAGTATTGTATTGAAGATGGGTATTGAGAATCGCCGCAAATGGAAAGGCGTTATCAAAGGTGTTGATGGTGAGTTAGTCACTGTTGAGACTGACAACCAAGACAACGAGTTTGCTATTAGCAACATCTCAAAAGCCAATCTGATCCCTAAGTTTTAAGTCTATTTAAAGAGGCTATAAGAATGAATAAAGAAATTTTAGCTGTAGTTGAAGCGGTTTCAAACGAAAAAGCTGTTCCTCGTGAGCGTATTTTTGAAGCGCTAGAAATTGCCCTTGCAACTGCAACAAAGAAAAAGTACGAGATGGAAATCGAAGTACGTGTTGAAATCGATCGCAAGAGCGGTGACTTCGAAACTTTCCGTCGTTGGGAAGTGGTTGCTGAAGTTGAAAATCCAACATTGGAAATGTCAATTGAAGCGGCACAGTTTGACGATGAAACTCTAGATATAGGCGGTTTCGTTGAAGACGAAATCGATTCGGTTAAATTTGACCGTATTACTGTACAAACTGCCAAACAAGTTATCGTACAGAAAGTTCGCGAAGCAGAGCGTGAGCAAATCGTTGAGCAGTTTATTGACAACGAAGGTGAGCTAATCACTGGTGTTGTTAAGAAAGTAAATCGTGAAACAGTGGTTTTAGATCTGGGTAATAACGCTGAAGGTGTTATTCTTCGTGATGACCAGCTTCCTCGTGAGAACTTCCGTCCGGGTGACCGTGTACGTGGCCTTCTTTATTCTGTTCGCCCTGAAGCGCGTGGTTTCCAGCTATTCATTACTCGCTCTAAGCCTGAAATGCTAACTGAGCTATTCCGCATCGAAGTGCCAGAAATCGCTGAAGATATCATTGAGCTTAAAGCAGCAGCTCGCGATCCTGGTTCTCGTGCGAAAATCGCAGTGAAAACAAACGATCGCCGCATCGACCCTGTAGGTGCATGTGTAGGTATGCGTGGCGCACGTGTACAAGCTGTCTCTGGCGAGTTAGGTAACGAGCGTATTGATATCATCCTGTACGATGATAACCCTGCACAATTTGTTATCAACGCAATGGCTCCTGCTGATGTAGCATCTATCATCGTTGATGAAGATACGCACTCTATGGATATCGCTGTTGAAGCTGATAACCTAGCGCAAGCTATTGGCCGTAGTGGTCAAAACGTACGTTTAGCATCACAACTGACAGGTTGGGAGCTGAACGTAATGACTGTAGAAGATCTACAGAAAAAGCACGAAGCAGAATCAACTGAAGCAATTGAAAGCTTCAAAAAGCATCTAGATCTAGAGCAAGATTTTGCAGAAATGCTAGTAGAAGAAGGCTTCTCTACTCTTGAAGAAGTGGCATACGTGCCAATGAACGAGTTGTTAGAAATTGATGGCCTTGATGAAGACCTAGTTGAAGAATTACGTAGTCGAGCTAAAAATGCACTTACTACTCTTGCCCTAGCGCAAGAAGAGACATTTGAAGGCTTACAGCCAGCTGATGATTTATTAGCATTAGAAGGCTTAGAGCGCGAAATGGCGTTCAAACTAGCGGCTAAAGGTGTTGTGACGCTAGAAGATCTTGCTGACCAAGGCACAGATGATATTGAAGGAATCGACGATTTAACAGAAGAACGTGCTGGTGAACTTATCATGGCTGCACGTAACATTTGTTGGTTCGGTGACGAAGAATAATCCGGCACGGAGGTAGCGGCATGACAAAACTTACAGTTAAAGCCCTGAGTGAAGAAATTGGTACGCCGGTTGAGCGCTTAATTGAACAATTAACAGATGCGGGTTTTAAAAAGAACCCTAACGACAATGTATCTGACGAAGAAAAGCAGACATTGTTGTCACACCTGAAAAAAGAACATGGTGATACGTCTGGCGAGTCTGAACCAACCCGCCTAACTTTACAACGTAAGAAACGTAGCACACTAAGTGTTGCAGCAGGCGGCGGTAAGAGCAAGGATGTAACCGTAGAAGTACGTAAAAAGCGTACCTACGTGAAACGTAGCTCTGTTGAAGAGCAAGCTCGTCTTGAAGCTGAGGAAAAGGCACGCCTAGAAGCAGAAGCTGCAGCGAAACAGGAAGCGGAAGAAAAAGCGAAACGTGATGCTGAAGAAAAAGCACAACGTGAAGCGGAAGCAAAAGCAAAACGCGAAGCTGAAGAAGCTGCCAAGCGTGAAGCTGCTGCTAAAGCAAAAGCTGAATCAAAAGAAGCTCCACAACCAGACTCTGAAGAGCGTAAAGTGAAAGATCAAGCAGCGAAAGATGCGGCTGACTTAAAACGTCGCCAAGAAGAAGAAGCCAAACGTAAAGCAGAACAAGAAGCGGAAAAACTTCTTGAAGAAGCTCGTAAGCTTGCAGAAGAAAATGCAGAACGTTGGGCAAAAGAAGAACAAAGCAAGAAAACTGAAACCACAGATTATCACGTAACAACTTCAACTTACGCTCGTGAAGCTGAAGATGCTGCTGACCGTCGTGCAGATGGTGGTGCTCGCAAGAAGAAGAAGAAAAAACCAGCTGATGCTAACGCTAATGCAAACGCTCGCGGTGGTCGTAACCAACGCGGTCGTGGTCGTAAAGGCAAGCTAGCTAAACCTACTTCTATGCAGCAAGGCTTTGATAAAACAGCCACTGTTGCTAAAGCAGACGTTGTTATCGGCGAAACGGTTGTTGTTTCTGAACTGGCAAGCAAAATGTCAGTGAAAGCAACTGAAGTTATCAAAGTAATGATGAAGATGGGTGCAATGGCAACCATCAACCAAGTTATCGACCAAGAAACTGCAGCTCTAGTTGCAGAAGAAATGGGCCACAAAGTGGTTCTTCGTAAAGAGAACGAACTTGAAGAAGCGGTACTGTCTGATCGTGATAGCTCACATGAAGCTGTGCCTCGTGCTCCTGTTGTGACTATCATGGGTCACGTTGACCACGGTAAAACATCAACACTGGATTACATTCGTAAAGCGCACGTTGCTGACGCTGAAGCGGGTGGTATTACTCAGCATATCGGTGCTTACCACGTTGAAACTGACAACGGTATGATCACTTTCCTTGATACTCCTGGACACGCCGCGTTTACCGCAATGCGTGCTCGTGGTGCTCAAGCGACAGATATCGTAGTACTAGTCGTAGCGGCAGACGATGGCGTAATGCCACAAACAATCGAAGCTATCCAGCACGCGAAAGCCGCTGGCGTACCATTGATTGTTGCTGTGAACAAGATCGATAAAGAGGGTGCAAACCCAGACAACGTTAAGAATGAGCTAGCTCAATACGATGTTATCCCTGAAGAGTGGGGCGGTGAGAACATGTTTGTTCACATCTCTGCGAAACAAGGTACTAACATTGACGGTCTACTAGAAACTATCCTCCTACAATCTGAAGTTCTTGAACTTACAGCGGTAGCAGAAGGTATGGCATCTGGTGTCGTTGTTGAATCTCGCCTTGATAAAGGTCGTGGTCCTGTTGCAACTGTTCTGGTTCGTTCTGGTACTCTTCACAAAGGTGATATCCTTCTTTGTGGTCAAGAATACGGCCGTGTTCGTGCAATGCGCGATGAAAACGGTAAAGAAATCACAGAAGCGGGTCCTTCTATCCCTGTAGAAATCATCGGTCTATCTGGTGTTCCAGCGTCAGGTGATGAAGCAACAGTAGTACGTGATGAGCGTAAAGCGCGTGAAGTTGCGAACTACCGTCAAGGTAAATTCCGTGAAGTTAAACTGGCTCGTCAGCAGAAATCTAAACTAGAGAACATGTTCTCTAACATGACAGCTGGTGAAGTTGCTGAGCTTAACGTTGTGCTTAAAGCTGGCGTACAGGGTTCTGTTGAAGCTATCGCTGATTCACTACGTAAACTGTCTACTGACGAAGTTAAAGTTAACATCGTAGGTTCAGGCGTAGGTGGTATCACTGAAACTGACGCAGTACTTGCAGCAGCATCTAACGCTATCATTCTTGGCTTTAACGTTCGTGCTGATGCCTCTGCACGTCGCGCTATCGAGAATGAAAACCTAGACCTTCGTTACTACTCAATCATTTACCAATTGATTGACGAAGTGAAACAAGCGATGGGCGGTATGCTTGCTCCTGAATTCAAGCAAGAGATCATTGGTCTTGCTGAAGTTCGTGACGTATTTAAGTCTCCTAAACTTGGCGCTATCGCAGGTTGTATGGTTACTGAAGGCGTGATTAAGCGTAGCAACCCAATCCGCGTACTTCGTGAAAACGTTGTAATCTACGAAGGCGAGCTAGAATCTCTACGCCGCTTCAAAGATGACGTACAAGAAGTTAAGAATGGCTACGAATGTGGTATCGGCGTTAAGAACTACAATGATGTTCGCGTTGGTGACCAAATCGAAGTATTCGAAATTGTTGAAATCCAGCGTACGCTAGACTAATCAACATGTTGACTAAAATCACCTTCGAATCTAGCTTTGAAGGTGATGGTTGTTGAATACACCATGAGGGGCTTATGCCCCTCATTATTTTTTCTAAAGTGAGAAAAGAAATGTCAAAAGAATTTAGCCGCACACAACGTGTGTCGCAACAACTGCAAAAAGAACTGGCTGTTCTACTACAGCGTGAAGTTCGTGATTCTCGTATCGGAATGGTGACCATTTCTGATGTGGAAGTGTCTCGTGATTTAGCCGTTGCAAAAGTATTTGTAACCTTCTTCTGTGTGGGCGATCAAACTCCTGAATCTAGCCTAGAAGCGCTTAAAGAGCACGAAGTTGAAATCCGCATGATGCTAGGTAAGCGCATTCGCCTTCGCCTAACTCCAGAAGTTCGCTTTGTGTATGACAACACGCTTGTTGAAGGTATGCGCATGTCTAACCTTGTCAGTGAAGTTGTGTCTAAAGATGAGCAGAAAAAAGCACAGTCAGGTCGCGAGGACGAAGAGTAATGGCAAGACGTCGTAAAGGTCGTCCAGTCAACGGCGTCGTTCTGCTGGATAAGCCTACGGGCATCTCTTCTAATAGCGCATTGCAACGAGTAAAGCGTATCTTTTTTGCTGAAAAAGCAGGTCATACTGGTGCGCTTGATCCTCTAGCAACCGGTATGCTGCCTATTTGTTTAGGTGAAGCGACCAAGTTTTCGCAGTTTTTATTAGATTCTGATAAACGCTATCGCACCATCGCAAAACTGGGTCTGCGTACCAACACCTCTGATTCAGACGGTGAAGTGGTTGAGACTCGCCCTGTTGCGGTGACCAAAGAGCAAATCCTTGACGCTATCGCCTCTTTCCGTGGCACAACCGATCAAGTGCCATCCATGTTCTCTGCCTTAAAATATCAAGGCAAACCTTTATACGAATACGCTCGCGCAGGTGTGGAAGTACCGCGTGAATCTCGTCGCATTACTGTGTTTGAGATTGAGCTTATCCGTTTTGAGGGTGACGAAGTAGAATTAGAAGTACACTGTTCTAAAGGTACTTATATTCGTACAATCGTTGATGATCTTGGCGAAATGCTCGGTTGTGGAGCGCATGTGAGCTATCTTCGTCGTACTGGCGTCGCAAAATACCCGTACGAAAAAATGGTGACATTAGAACAACTGCAAGAGTTGCTCGATAAAGCCAATGCCGAAGAGATCGCACCTAAAGAATTGCTCGATGAGTTGTTACTCCCAATGGATACCGCGGTAGAAGACTTACCGGAAGTGAACTTGCTTCCTGAGTTGACCGATATGGTTCAGCATGGTCAGCCTGTGCAGGTGTTTGGCGCGCCAACCGAAGGTATTGTACGCATGACTTCGGGTGAAGAAAGAACCTTTATCGGCATTGCCGACATCGATGATGATGGCCGCATTGCTCCTAAGCGTTTAGTGGTCTTTAGAGACGAAGAGCTGAATTGATACCAAGGATAAAGTAGACGTTGAGCTTTCATTAACTTGGCTCTTGCTTTACGGATATCTTATCCGTATAATTCGCGCTTCGCGTAGCGGCTGAATCAGAGATTGGCGCTACAACTTTTAAACTTACTCTTATCAGGAGAGAATTATGTCTCTGAATGCAGAAACTAAAGCAGCAATCGTTGCAGAATACGCACAAGCTGAAGGCGATACAGGTTCACCAGAAGTTCAAGTAGCTCTACTTACAGCTTCTATCAACCACCTTCAAGGTCACTTTGCTAACCACAAACACGATCACCACAGCCGTCGTGGTCTTCTACGTATGGTTTCTCGTCGTCGTAAGCTTCTAGATTACCTTAAAGGTAAAAACCTAGCTCGCTACCAAGACCTAATCAAACGTCTAGGCCTACGTCGCTAATTAAGCGACTGCGCTAAGCAGTTTGAATGAAAAGGAGCCTATGGCTCCTTTTTTTGTATTTAAAATGGCTGAAAAAAGCCAAAAACCTATCCCAATCTATGGGATTACATAGCTTTTTCTTCTCTAGATTACAAAATCTAACCCAAGTAGTTTATACTACGCCTCGTTATTTGTTTTTTCACAAATAATACCAATCACACTAAGTAAGTGATCAGATCTAGCGCAGGAAAAGTGCTCGAGAACAAGGCAGAATTTTTTGATAAGTCGTTATTCTACAA
>NZ_BAUJ01000044.1 GCF_000496695.1 Vibrio halioticoli NBRC 102217 | reverse complement strand
AGTGTGATTGGTATAATAAAAGGGTGGCTCATAGAATAAAACGGCCCGCTATTAATAGCGAGCCGTAAATAAGCGTTAGTCTGAGCTAGGGCTTACAGAACTTTCAGTACGTCTTCTAGCGCTAAGCGAGATTTTGGCAAGCTTGCGTTGTAGTCTTCTTCTTTATGGTGGTAACCCATTGCTAAAGCAACGTTACATTCGTAGCCATCTAATTCTTCTTTAAAGATGTCACCAATCAGCTCGCTATCAATGCCTTCCATAGTGGTAGAGTCAATACCAAGGCGTGCTAGTACATGCAAAGTGTTACCAAGGGCAAGATAAGTTTGAGATTTGGTCCACTTAGAGTTATCGCCCGTTTCATCTGTGTTTAGATCGACAAAGGCAAATCCACCAAAGGCTGCTTCACGTTGCTCTTTAGGAGTACGTCCGTCTTCAATGCCTTTATCAACAACTTTTGCGTAATCGTCTCTTGTGTAATGAGGATTGTGCGCAAATAAAACGATATGCGAAGCCGATTTGATATGAGGCTGGTTAAATTGGAATTTATTAGCAAAAGTGTCGTGCATACGCTGCTTTGCGGCATCGCTTTCGATAACAATGAATTTCCAAGGCTGAGAGTTGATAGAAGAAGCAGACAGACGAATTGCTTCATAAATCACATCTAAGTCTTCTTGAGGAATACGTTTCGTTGCATCGTAACGCTTAGCGGTATATCGGTTTGCTAAATCAGTAATGATAGCGTGAGTCATGGTAAATCCTTATTCATTGAGGAGAGCAGCGCGATCGCTGTCTACAAGCGATGTCGTTCAAGTTAATGCTAGATTATTTGAATACACTTTTCGAATAAACAGCATTTTTTGCAATTCACTTTCAAATTAAATGTAAAAATCAAAAGTGACCTCTCAATGTATAGATGAATTTGCATATTGTAACTAATTGATTTCAAAAAATGTCATTGATGATTTGCCACTTGAAAAACACACAAGGGTGCGGATTGAGTTTGCGATTACCTTGCTTATCTTTCATAATCAGCAAAAATCACTCTCACTTGAACAGCACAATGAAAAGACTAGTTTTATACGTAGCGGATAAATGCCCTCACTGTAAAGACGCGCAGCGATACTTAGACTCTAAGGGGTATAAGTACCGTTTAACCAATGCCAAAATGCAACGGGGACGTAAGGAGTTGCAAGCTATGGGTGCACGCTCGATTCCAGTCTTAAAAATTGGCGATCAAATCATGGTGGGATGGAATCAGAAGAATTTTGAAAAAATGTACAATAGCTAATGATTATCCCTAATATGATTTTAAACGACAAAAAAGAGGCCAAGTGCCTCTTTATTTATCGTTTGAAACTGTGGTTATTTGGCTGAATCAGTTTCTATTGGTACTACAGCGCTAGCATGAGAACCTTTAGGGCCTTTTTCTACTTCATAGTTGACAGTTTGACCCGCTTTTAACGTTCTATATCCATCCATTTGAATCGTAGAATAGTGGGCAAAAATATCGCCGTCTTCACCTTCTGGGCAAATAAAACCAAATCCCTTGGCGTTGTTGAACCACTTAACAGTACCTGTTGCCATGCTTTACATCCTTATGCATTTGTTACGTGTTGTGCGCTGTGTACGATAATAGTAATCGTAGTCTCACTTTTTCTCGTTTCAGTCAGTTTAGTTAAGAGAGTGAATCAGCCGATCCTCTCAAAATTTGTACTGGAACAATAAAATAATGTAGACAAAGAATCCCCATCGTCAAATTATTCATGAAGATTCGTTAATAGAATGATAACCATTCGTTGCCAGTTAAACAATGGCAATTAACGGATATGTGTGTTTCGGTCAAACTATGAGCAAGCACAGAGATGATCAGATCGTTTTTGTTAGAAATATTGGTTAATAATTCGCTGTTCGATACTGATAGCAATGTTTTATTTGCAGGGATACAATTGCTCTATTAGTCTCTTAAGTAGCATAAAGAATTTTTTGCTACCCGAATGAGTGTTTTTTCTACAAAAGATGTAAAAATGACTGAATTTTCTGATTGGGTGACTCCGGGTTTTGACTTGCTGGAGAGAGAAAAAACCGAGGTAAAACCACCACCTATGTATCACGTTATTTTAAATAACGATGATTATACCCCGATGGATTTCGTGATTGAGATCCTTGAGCGCTTTTTTGGTATGGATGCCGACAAAGCTGCGCAAACCATGCTTCAGGTGCATTATGAGGGGAAAGCACGTTGTGGCACGTACACAGCTGAAGTTGCAGAAACAAAGGTTGCTCAGGTTACATCGTATTCTGAAGAGCAACAACATCCTTTGCTATGCACTATGGAAAGAGCATAACCACATTGCTATCAACATTGATTAAGTGGTTGTTTTTGAAGTTTTAGGGAGGCCTGTATGCTAAACAAGGAACTAGAAACAAGTTTAAATGGCGCTTTTTCTCAAGCGCGAGATAAACGTCACGAGTTTATGACGGTAGAGCATCTGCTGTTGGCGCTTCTAGACAACCAGTCTGCGAAAGAGGCTTTAAAAGCCTGTGGAGCGATCCTAGATACCATTCGCCAAGAATTGGATGTGTTTATCGAACAAACCACACCGTTAATTGCGGTGGATGATGCCACTCGAGAAACGCAGCCTACTTTGAGCTTCCAGCGCGTACTTCAACGTGCAGTTTTTCATGTGCAGTCGTCTGGGCGTAACGAAGTCTCTGGTGCGAATGTGCTGGTGGCTATTTTTAGTGAGCAAGAATCTCACGCCGCCTACCTCCTGAAAAAAAATGACATTAGTCGTTTAGACATCGTCAATTTCATCTCGCATGGCATTACTAAAACTGCCAAAGATGATTCTTCTGAGTTATTCGGCAGTACAGAAACGACCGAAGAAGTGGCTCAAGAAGACCAACTGGAAAATTTTGCGACCAACCTAAACATCGTGGCACGTAACGGCAATATCGACCCGCTTATTGGGCGCGATCAAGAGCTAGAGCGTACCGTGCAAGTGTTGTGTCGTCGCCGTAAGAATAACCCATTGCTGGTGGGCGAGGCTGGTGTAGGTAAAACCGCAATTGCAGAAGGTCTAGCCTGGAGAATCGTCGAAGGCGACGTTCCTGAAGTGATTGCCAACTCGGTTATTTATTCTCTAGATATCGGTTCATTGCTAGCCGGTACTAAATACCGAGGCGATTTTGAGAAGCGATTTAAGAACATTCTTAAACAGCTAGAAAAAGAAGATGACGCCATCTTATTTATTGATGAGATCCACACCATTATTGGTGCGGGGGCTGCATCAGGTGGTCAAGTCGATGCCGCAAACTTGATTAAGCCTCTACTAAGCAGCGGTAAGTTGCGCTGTATTGGTTCAACCACCTATCAAGAATACAGCACCATTTTTGAGAAAGAACGTGCACTGTCACGTCGTTTCCAAAAAATTGATGTGGTCGAACCGTCTTTAGATGACACCACCAAAATCTTAATGGGGCTGAAATCTAAATACGAAGAGCACCATGAAGTGCGCTACACCAATAAAGCCCTTCGCGCGGCAGTAGAATTGTCAGCGAAATACATCAATGAACGTCATTTGCCAGATAAAGCCATTGATGTCATCGATGAAGCCGGGGCAAAAAGCCGCTTAGTTCCAAGCAGTCGTCGTAAGAAAACCGTAGGCGTTGGTGATATCGAAGCCATGGTCGCTAAAATGGCGCGTATTCCGGAAAAATCTATATCTTCATCAGATAAAGACATTTTACAAAATCTCGACAGCAAGATGAAAATGCTGGTGTTTGGCCAAGATGAAGCCATTGATGTGCTTACCGAATCTATCAAGCTTTCTCGCGCTGGATTAGGCGCTGAAAACAAACCTGTGGGTTCTTTCCTATTTGCTGGCCCTACAGGGGTAGGTAAGACGGAAGTGACCGCACAGCTAGCTAAGCTGATGGGTATTGAGCTATTACGCTTTGATATGTCGGAATACGGTGAGCGTCATTCAATCAGCCGATTAATTGGCGCGCCTCCGGGTTATGTGGGTTATGACCAAGGTGGATTGCTGACGGACGCGGTAATTAAACAGCCACACTCAGTGGTGCTGTTGGATGAAATCGAGAAAGCGCACCCTGATATCTTTAATTTGCTATTGCAGGTGATGGATAACGGCACCTTAACCGATAACAACGGCAGAAAAGCCGACTTTAGAAATATTATCTTAGTCATGACCACCAATGCCGGTGTGGTTGAAACTGAGAAACAATCTATTGGTTTGATTGAGCAAGATCATGCGCCTGATGCGATGGCGATTATCAAAAGGGTATTTACCCCAGAGTTTCGAAATCGTTTAGACAACATCATTTGGTTTAATAGCCTAGATGAAGTGGTCATTCAGCAAGTGGTTGATAAGTTCATTGTGGAACTGCAAGCGCAATTGGATGTAAGAGGGGTCTCTCTAGAGGTGACTGATAACGCTCGTCATTGGTTAGCCGTTAAAGGTTACGATAAGGCGATGGGCGCACGACCTATGTCCCGTGTGATTCAAGACAAGCTGAAGAAACCATTAGCCAATGAGTTGTTGTTTGGTCGCTTGATCAACGGTGGTTCAGTGGCAGTGGATTTGGTTGATGATGAACTAAAATTCAATTATGCCAATGCCGAAGAAGAGGCACTGCATCATTAATTGGAATAGCGAGCTCTAAGTCTTAGAGTTCGCTTACTTTATTCTCATTGTACAAGCATAAAAAAACGGAGCAGAAGCTCCGTTTTTTTATGCTTTGTTAATAGAGATATTAACGAGCACGGAAGACGATGCGGCCTTTGCTTAGGTCGTATGGAGTCATCTCTACAGTCACTTTATCGCCAGTTAGGATACGGATGTAGTTTTTGCGCATCTTACCAGAGATGTGAGCAGTCACAACGTGACCATTTTCTAGTTCTACACGGAACATAGTGTTTGGCAGAGTGTCTAGAACCGTGCCTTGCATCTCAATTACGTCTTCTTTAGCCATTTAATCCTCGATCAGAATAAGGGTAGTTTGGGTAGCTCACTTAGCTACCTATTAACATTGGGCGATATTCTACCCTTGCCACCGGTGATTTACTAGCTTTTGATGCGAATCAAATCGGACTTTGTAGTTCATCGCTGGGCATTCATCAATTTGATAGCCCAAATAAAGCCATTTTTTCCCTTGCGAATGGGTGTGTTGGATTTGATACAAAACAGAGAGTGTGCCCAATGATAACGGGTGCTCAGGGTCATAAAAGGTATAGAAAGCACTGTTGGCACTGCTGACTTGATCGGTCACGGCCACAGAGATTAACTGCTCTTGATAATAGATTTGCAAAAACGTACAAGGAATGGTCGTTGAATTGATGAATTTACTAAATTCTGCTTCCTTTGGCGGGTACATAGTGCCTTCAAAATGACGTGCCTCTATATATTTTGCATACAAAGTAAACCAGTTTGGGTCAATTTCAGTGCTGACTTTGCATGTGTATTGCTTAGCTTTGTTGAGCAATCGTTTTTGACTTTTGGAAAGTGCAAAATGCTCAACATCAATGCGTATCGCAACGCATTTATTGCAGCTTTCACAGTGCGGACGATAAATCATCTCGCCACTGCGTCTAAACCCATTTGCCAGCAGTAATTCATATCCCTCTGATGTATGTAATTCATCTTCAAGAATGATCGCCACACGCTCTTGCTGATCTTTTAAATAACTGCATGGATGATTTTGTGTAAAACCGACTTTAATTTGTTGTAACTCAGGATTCATCGATTAAATAGCTCCCTTAGTGCGAAGCGAAAAAGCAGGGTAGGTTGGTTTAACTCAATTGTAGACTTTGTGCGGCGTAACAGGTGTCACTCATGGTTAAGTCTCTATTACTTAAAAGATAGTCTTGAAATTCAGTTCTGGGTATTTCAATTGCGCCTAATGAAGCCAAATGTGGGTTCATGATTTGGCAGTCAATGAGTTTGCCACCTTGCTGTAAAAAGTGTTGGCAAAAGTGCCATAAGGCAATCTTTGAGGCATTGGGTTTAGTGCTGACCATAGATTCGCCACAAAACACTTGCCCAACCGATACACCATACAAACCGCCGATCAACTGTTGTTGATCCCAAACCTCGACCGAATGACAGTGTCCGGCTTGCGCTAACACTTGATAGGCTTGGATCATTTCATCGGTAATCCACGTTTCTTCAATCGGGCGAGAACTGGCGCAAAGGGCAATTAATTGCTCTGTTGCATGGTTTAAAGTGACCGTGTAACCGTGTTTGCGCTGAAATTTAACTAAACTTTTTGCCGGCTTAAAGGTCTCAGGGATAAATACCGCTCTTGGTGATGGACTCCACCATAGAATGGGTTCACCATAGCTATACCATGGAAAGATACCCTGTCGATAAGCACTGCATAGCCTTTTCACTGACAAATCACCGCCCAGTGCGAGTAAACCATTTGGCTCAGTCAATGCTAAACTGGGATCAGGAAAGTGCGTATCGTTATTATTGAGTTCTGGAAGATATAAGGTCATTAGACAATGAGACTATTCATTACGTTTTTACTGTTGTTCCCATTAGTAACACAAGCGGCGTATCAAAGAAATACAGCCCGCCCAGTAAATGAAGTGGTTTACGGCCATGTTGAGACTGTTCGTTACATTTCTCAGCAGCAGATCGTAGAATCAAAAGCTAAGGGATGGCAAACCTTACTTGGCGCCGTAGTGGGTGGGGTCGTCGGTAACCAGTTTGGTGATGGTACGGGCCGAGAAGTGGCTACCGCTGTTGGCGCCGTGGCGGGCGCGGGCGCCGTTCAACACTTTGGCCATCAAACTTATAAAGTGGAACATAAGTTGGTTGAACTGTTAATTAAAACCGATGACAACCGCTTAATTGATGTCATTCAAGACATTGATAGAAATATGTTGTTTTCGAATGGAGATACGGTGCGAATTTTGTATTTTGACAATGGTGTACGGGTAGATTTGCATCAATAAAATAAAATTATAAGATTTAGTGCAATTGAGCCTGTTTTTCTGTCTGCAATTTCGATAACCTGAAATGAATAATGAAATCATGATTTAGCATCAAATTGCTTTCAAGGAAAACCGTCAATGGAAAGCTTAACTCTGCAACAAATTTCTAAAGTAGATGGCGAAGTAAATTTGCCCGGTTCTAAAAGCGTCTCTAACCGCGCTTTATTACTTGCCGCTTTAGCTCGTGGTACAACACGCCTTACTAATTTACTCGACAGTGACGACATCCGTCATATGTTGAATGCACTAAAACAGTTGGGTGTGACTTATCGTCTATCTGAAGATAAGACCAGCTGTGAAGTAGAAGGTCTTGGGGGTAAATTTAACGCCCCAGAAGCTCTGGAACTGTTTTTAGGTAATGCTGGTACGGCAATGCGTCCTTTAGCTGCGGCGCTTTGCGCAAGCCAAGGTGACTTTATCTTGACTGGCGAACCTCGCATGAAAGAGCGTCCTATTGGACACTTAGTGACTGCTTTGCGCGAATCTGGCGCTGACGTTACTTATCTTGAAAACGAAGGCTTTCCACCGCTTAAGATCCAAGGTACTGGACTTAAATCAGGTGAAGTGTCTATTGATGGTTCAATCTCAAGCCAATTCTTGACCGCATTTCTAATGAGTGCTCCGCTAGCCGATGGTGATATTACAATCAACATTGAAGGCGACCTAGTTTCTAAACCGTACATAGATATCACTTTGCACATCATGCAGCAGTTTGGTGTGAGCGTAGAAAACTACGATTACCAAAAGTTCATCGTACGCACTGGCCAAAGCTATGTTGCGCCGGGTGACTTCCTTGTAGAAGGCGATGCCTCTTCGGCTTCTTATTTCCTAGCGGCTGCGGCAATTGGCGGTGGCTCTATTAAGGTAACGGGTATTGGCAAAGACAGTATCCAAGGCGACATTCAATTTGCTGACGCGCTACAAGCTATGGGCGCAGGTATTGAGTGGGGCAGTGACTACATTATCGCGCGCAAAGGCGATCTTAAAGCGGTAGATTTAGACTTTAACCACATCCCTGACGCAGCGATGACGATTGCGGTTGCCGCTTTGTTTGCCGAAGGTACTACGGCGATTCGTAACGTTTACAACTGGCGCGTAAAAGAGACCGACCGTTTAGCGGCGATGGCGACTGAACTGCGTAAAGTGGGTGGCATTGTGGAAGAAGGTGAAGATTACATTATCATCACGCCGCCAGCGCAGCTTAATCATGCGGCAATCGATACTTACGATGATCACCGCATGGCAATGTGTTTCTCGCTCGTTGCCTTTGGTACATCAGTGACGATTAATGACCCTAAATGTACATCGAAGACCTTCCCAGATTACTTCGATAAGCTACAAGGCTTGATTAGCGAGTAATCTTTGCTAGCCAAAGCAGAAATAAAAACGGGTTCCTAATTAGGAACCCGTTTTTGTATGTGCGGTATAACAGAGAATTACTTCTGCAGATCTTCTTCTAAGATAGATTTATTATGGCGAAGCATAGTTAAAATATCTTTAATGTAGCCATCTGAACGCTCTGAGTAGCTGCCTAGACCGTAAATAAGTTGTTCGGCGGTTGGCGTTTTATGCTGAGCGCGAATGTTGGCTCTTAGCTCACGGAAGCTGCGGTAAGCTTGGTTAGTGTTTAGATTGTCAACGTAGGCCGCAACTGAGTCACCGACAGAGTCAAAGGTTGCCACTTCGTGAGTCATGCCTTTTTTACGTTGGCTAGGAACTACGCCACAGCCTTTCGTGAAACACCATTGACCGAAGAAGTTATTGGCTTGTTTAGCAAAGCGAGAAGTCCCCCAACCACTTTCATTAGCTGCTTGAATAAGCACTAATTGTTCTGGCACTTCATCAACGTGAACCAGTAAGGTATCAATCTCGTTTAAAGTGAAGTCTTTGACTTCTACACGGTATTGTTTTGCCAATTGAGTCACTGTATCGCGCTCAGAAGAGGATAATTCCTGTTGCTTAGCTAATTTATTTTGTAACGAAATAAGTATTTCACGTTGATGTTTAACGAAGGCATTTTTCTGTTGAACATAAGGTTTTATGAATTTAAAAAATTCACTTTTCTTCTGATGAACATCAGTAATAGCAGCAAAATCAGGTAAAGGAACGGCTTTAAAATGAGGCTTAGAGTTGTCAAGCATTCCAAAGTGATAGTAAATAGAAGCGGCTAAAATAATGCCGACAGTACTCAGAATGATTGTGCCATTGGTGGGTATAAATTTTTTTAAACTCACAGTATTACCTTGTTTGTAGATGCTAAAAACGTGAAGTAGATCATTATATGCAATACTAGCTCGGTTAGATATCCATGTAACCTTATGTTCCGTGCTTTATATTGTTGCAGACCAGATAGAAATTGAAAGAGAGTATTGAAAGAGCCCCGTGCGGAGCTCTTGAAAACATTATTTTACAGTGAATTCTTTTGATAAATGATGAGCTAAGTATTTGAACATATTGAAAACGGCTGTAGTATTCTGCGTTGGCAAACCTTTGTCATCTAAAAAATAGTCGCCCTTAAAAATAAGTACGTCGTCTTTTTCGACTACCGAAGTGGCGCGCATTCCTTCTATATAGTCGTCATGTTCTTGGATGAGATTGTTTGCAATCAGTAATAGTTCAAACTCTGAAATAGGTTTTTTATCACTCATTTTGGTACCTGTTGTTCTAATCAATATTCGCGCTCAGTGTACCCCGATAATTAAGCAAAACAAAAGCACATTTATCTAAAACAGTCTATGGTTTACCTTCGTGATATTGCCTAATTTGCACACAATTAGCCGTAAAAGAGAAAAAATGGGTTGATTTTGAAAAATTATCGCTCAATAGTAAAAAAAGAATCAAAATTCGAATTCGCACTTTTTGCGAACCAAAATATAGGACAAAACGTTCAGTTATGGGTAAGTCTCTCGTTATAGTGGAGTCACCTGCTAAGGCAAAAACAATTAATAAATACCTTGGTAAAGACTTCATTGTTAAATCTAGTGTTGGTCACGTACGTGATCTACCTACCGCTGGTCAGTCGAGCGGTAAAAAGGCTACGCCTATCTCCACCAAAGGGTTAAGTGCGGAAGAAAAAGAACGCATTAAAAAAGAAAAAGCCAAAAAATCACTGATTAAAAAGATGGGTATTGACCCATACCACGGTTGGGAAGCCAATTACCAAATCCTACCGGGCAAAGAGAAAGTCGTTGCCGAATTACAAAAACTGGCTAAAGACGCTGACTACGTTTATCTCGCAACCGATTTGGACCGCGAAGGAGAAGCTATCGCATGGCACCTTCGTGAGATCATCGGCGGCGATGAACAGCGATACAAGCGAGTGGTATTTAACGAAATTACTAAAAATGCCATTCAACAAGCATTTGAAGCACCAGGCGAACTGAATATAGACGGCGTAAACGCTCAACAAGCGCGTCGTTTTATGGATCGCGTGGTGGGCTTTATGGTTTCTCCACTACTGTGGAAAAAAGTGGCTCGTGGTCTTTCTGCAGGTCGCGTACAGTCGGTTGCCACTAAGCTGGTGGTTGAACGTGAACGTGAGATCAAAGCGTTTGTACCGGAAGAGTTTTGGGACGTACATGCCAATACGCTAACGGATAAAGCCGACGATTTTCGTCTGATCGTTGCACAACGCAACGGTGAGGCCTTTAAACCGACGAATGAAGCAGACACGACCTCTGCCCTGAATTTGTTGGAAAAAGCCGAGTACGAGGTGTGTAAGCGCGAAGATCGCCCTACACGCAGCAAACCTTCAGCCCCTTACATCACTTCTACCTTACAACAGGCAGCAAGTACGCGTTTAGGCTACGGCGTTAAGAAAACCATGATGCTAGCGCAGCGCTTGTATGAAGGTGGTTACATCACTTACATGCGTACTGACTCAACGAACTTGAGCAGTGAAGCGGTAGAGAACCTACGTAGCTTCATCGGTAGCGAGTACGGTGATAAGTATTTACCTGAAAAACCATTGGTTTACGGTAGTAAAGAAGGCGCGCAAGAGGCGCACGAAGCGATTCGTCCTTCAAGCGTTGATGTGAAATCAGAAGATTTAGTCGGCGTTGATAACGACGCACACAAACTGTATGCCTTAATTTGGAATCAGTTCGTTGCATGTCAAATGACGCCTGCGCAATACGATTCAACCACTATCAGTGTTAAAGCCGCGGAATTTACCCTTAAAGCGAAAGGTCGTATTCTGAAATTTGACGGTTGGACTCGCGTACAGCGTCCAATGGGCAAAAATGAAGATCAGATCCTTCCAGAAGTGAAATTGGGCGATAAGCTGTCTCTTAAAGAGCTTGAGCCAAAACAACACTTCACTAAACCAACCGCTCGCTTTACAGAAGCGGCTTTGGTTAAAGAGTTAGAAAAACGCGGTATCGGCCGTCCATCAACGTATGCGTCTATCATTTCGACTATCCAAGACCGTGGGTATGTGAAAGTAGAACAGCGTCGTTTTTACGCTGAGAAAATGGGTGAAATCGTATCGGATCGTCTAGACAAAAGTTTTGTCGATCTGATGAACTACGATTTTACCGCGCGTATGGAACAAAAACTGGACCAAATCGCCGAAGGTGAAGCGACTTGGACACAAGTGCTCGATCGCTTCTTTAAAGATTTCTCCTCTGAACTTGAAAAAGCAGAGCTGGATTCTGACCAAGGCGGTATGGAACAAAACCACATCGTTGAAACAGACATTGAGTGCCCAACGTGTTCAAGACCTATGGGTATTAGAACGGCATCAACAGGGGTATTCCTAGGCTGTTCTGGTTACGCATTGCCACCAAAAGAACGTTGTAAAACAACCATTAACCTTGGTGACGAAGACGGTATTATTAACGTCTTAGAAGACGATCCTGAAACAGCAGCACTGCGTGCTAAACGTCGTTGTCCAATTTGTGAAACAGCAATGGACGCGTACTTAATTGACGATAAGCGCAAGCTACACGTGTGTGGTAATAACCCTAACTGTGAAGGCTATACCGTAGAGTATGGTGAATTCAAAGTGAAAGGGTACGACGGTCCTGTTGTTGAGTGTGACAAGTGTGGCGCTGACATGGTGTTGAAAAACGGCCGTTTCGGTAAATACATGGATTGCACCAGCGAAACATGTAAGAACACGCGTAAGATTTTACGTAACGGCGAAGTTGCTCCACCAAAAGAAGATCCTGTGCATCTGCCTGAGCTACCTTGTACACAGTCTGATGCGTACTTTGTATTGCGTGACGGTGCTTCTGGTCTATTTATGGCAGCCAGTAACTTCCCTAAATCTCGTGAAACACGAGCGCCATTAGTGGAAGAATTAGCGCGTTTTAAAGATCGCCTTTCTCCTAAGTTCCAATACTTAGCGGATGCACCAACAGAAGATCCTGATGGTCGTCCAACGGTGGTTCGCTTTAGTCGTAAGAGTAAAGAAAACTATATCCGTTCTGAAATCGATGGTAAGCCTTCTGGTTGGACAGGTTTATTTATTGACGGTAAGTGGGAAATCACTGACAAACGTAAAAAGCCGAAAGCAAAAAGCGAATAGCGTTTTCAATTAGATAGATGCAGAACCAAGGTGTTGAAAGATACCTTGGTTCTTTTTTTTGCGTAAAATTTGCACAGTCAGTGCATTTAAAATTGAGCTAAACGTTTGCGTTGTTTTACTGTGTTGAAGCTCACATTTCTAGGGTCTACAATTTAAAAATCTACTTTCTAATACAGAATTTAAATGAAATTTCCCGGCCAACGTAAGTCTAAACACTATTTTCCTGTCAACACGCTTGATCCTTTAGTCCCGAAAACCCACGCCAAAAGCAGTGTTAATTGCACTCACGTGGTGGGGATCGATCAAACTCTAGTGGATATCGAAGCTAAAATTTCTGATGACTTCATTGATAAGTTTAATTTAAGTAAAGGTCATTCATTAGTTGTCAGCGATGAGGTGGCGGAAGCTCTGTATTCTGAATTGAAGCAGCAGCAGTTGATCACTAACGAATACGCAGGTGGCACCATAGGTAACACGCTACACAACTATTCAGTATTAGCGGACGATAAATCGATTTTATTGGGCGTGATGAGCTCGGACATTAAAATTGGCAGCTATGGGTTCCGTTATCTTTGTGATACGTCGTGCCGAATGGATCTTAACCATTTACAAGGGGTGGAGGGCGCGATTGGACGCTGCTTTACCCTGATCTCTGAAAACGGCGAGCGTACTTTTGCCATTAGTGAAGGGCAGATGAACCAGTTGCAGGCTAAAAGTATCCCAGAAGAGGTCTTTTCCGATGCTGCTGCATTAGTCTTAACCTCTTACCTTGTACGTTGTAAAGAGGGCGACCCTATGCCTGAGGCAACGATGAAGGCGGTAGAATATGCCAAGAAGCACAAGGTGCCGGTAGTGCTAACCTTAGGCACTAAGTTTGTCATTCAAGATGATCCACAGTTTTGGGTAGATTTTATTGCAGAGCATGTTTCTGTAGTGGCAATGAATGAAGAAGAAGCTGAAGCGTTAACTGGGCTTAGCGATCCATTACTGGCCGCAGATAAAGTCTTAGATTGGGCGGATTTGGTGCTGTGCACAGCAGGCCCTATTGGGCTGTTTATGGCCGGTTATACCGAAGAGTCGGCTAAGCGTGAAACGTCTTTACCTTTGCTTCCTGGTACGATTGCTGAGTTTAATCGCTATGAGTTTAGCCGTCCGGCATTAAAGTCAGAATGCGCCGAACCTTTTAAAGTCTATTCGCATATCTCACCGTATATGGGCGGCCCAGAGAAGATCAAAAATACCAATGGGGCAGGGGACGCTGCTTTATCGGCACTGCTACATGATTTATCCGCCAACCGATTCCACAAGTCGAATATTCCTAATTCTAGTAAACACGTAAATGAATATTTAACTTACTCTTCCTTCTCTCAAGTGTGTAAATATGCAAATAGAGTGAGTTATGAAGTATTAACTCAACATTCTCCACGCTTATCTAGAGGCTTACCTGAAAGAGAAGACAGCCTTGAAGAAGTATATTGGGAAAGGTAGATGTAATAACCTTTAAATTAATATGGTTATACAAAACATACTGCATTATTTCGATAACACAACAAACGTTATAACATAACGTTTATTGTGTTATAAACGAAACAATATCTAAAATTAACAGGTGTTGTCATTATTTTGTAATAAATTGCAGGCAATAAAAAAGCTCCTTATAAGGAGCTTTTTTGCATCTAATGATAAATCTTGTTAGCAATAATTATTATGCTTTGATCAAGAACTCATCTAGAGATTTACCGTTATCAAGTTCAGTTTGGATCGCTGATGGAGTACGGCCTTGACCAGTCCATGTTTTTTGCTCACCGGCTTCGTTGATGTATTCGTATTTAGCTGGGCGAGGTGCACGCTTCGCTTTTGCTTTATTTGATTTAGATGAGTTATCACCTGCAACAGCCGCTACTAGGTCTTCGATATCGATACCTTCGCTAATTAGTTGCTGTGCGTATTCAGCCAGTTTTCTTTCTTTTTCTTCACGTGCTGCGCGTTCTTCAGCTTCATTATCACGGCGTTCTTCAACAACCGTAGTTAATTTATCAAGAGCTTCTTCTAGTTGCTCTAGTGTTAGCTCACGAGAGAAAGCGCGAAGGCTACGGATATTAAGGAGTGTTTTTGTAATTTCAGACATATTTTGGTCCCATCAGATTAATATCATCAACTAAAGTTGACATAGTAACGTGCACTGGTGTGCTACACAATAATTCGATTATATAAGAGCTTTGCTCATAGTTAAATATAAAATAAATAAATTTTCAAAATTAATAAAGTTAATTCGTAAATTATATTCAAAATTAAATGTAATTTATAAAGTATTACTTATATTAAATAATTCAAATTGTAACTGTTTTTGTATAAAAGACGCTAATTAGCGTCTCAGTCGAGCAATCTCTTTTTTGTGTAACTGTTTGATATGTATTGATAAAAAATCATTTCGGTCGAGTGCCATCATAAACGATTAGTTTTCATTATAGATTCGAGCAACTTGCTATTTAGTAGGAGGACTTGGCTTTCTGTTGCTTTTCTATTTTATGTTAGTAAAATGCTCCGCTCTTAGAACACCTAGTGGCATATCGAATTGTTGAAAGGTGTTTTCTAGGATTGAGGCGCAGTTATTATCAGTAGTTGGCAATAGGGTGATTCCGTTGTAATTGTTAACGAAAGGAGTAACTGCCGAAATGAATGATTTAATCAGGATCATTTGTTGGGGTTATTTTCGAAAGAAGTAACACTGCCATAGTCTATTGTGTTGTTAAACTATGGAGCGCTATTGTGGGAATCTGCCTTTGAGTAGATTGCTTATTCAACATCAAGTCGAATACCTCGCTACAGTAGATCTCTTACCAAATATATAAATAAGAAGATCATGAATTTATTGGATTTTGCATCATCTCCTATCTCTCTAGTGCCACCTTTATTGGCATTGGGATTAGCGATTATTACCCGTCGTGTACTCCTTTCTTTAGGTACGGGTATCGTTCTGGGCGGTTTCCTTTTAGCTGATTACTCTTTCACTGGAGCATCAACTTACATTTTTAATACCGTTTATAGCGTATTTGTCGAAGACGGCAGTATTAACTCATGGAATATGAGTATTGTCGGTTTCTTATTATTACTGGGTATGATTACCGCTTTATTGACTCTCTCTGGCGGTACTAGAGCGTTTGCTCAGTGGGCTCAAGTTAAAGTAAAAAGTAAGCGCGGTTCTAAATTATTAGCGGCTTTTCTTGGCGTATTCATCTTTATTGATGATTACTTTAACAGTTTAGCCGTGGGAGCTGTGGCTCGTCCTGTGACGGACCGTTTCTATGTATCTCGCGCTAAACTTGCTTATATTTTAGATTCTACTGCGGCACCTATGTGTGTGTTAATGCCTGCCTCTAGTTGGGGCGCATATATAATGACCATTATCGGCGGTATATTAGTGAGTCATAACATGACCGAATATTCTGCCTTTGGTGCTTATGTTCGCCTAATTCCAATGAACTTTTACGCGGTATTTGCTTTATTAATGGTATTTGCGGTGGCGTGGTTCAAAATTGATGTCGGCGCAATGCGTCATCATGAAATAAAAGCCTCACAAGGTCGTGGTTTTGATGTGGATGATGAAAACGCATCCGCGGCGGATGATGAACTGGATATTGAGCAAAGTTCTAAAGGCTCTGTGGCGGATCTTATTTTGCCGATCGTGACCTTAACAGTCGCAACCATTGTCGCCATGATGTACACCGGTGGTGTTGCGTTGTCTGATAGTGGGCAACAATTTACCGTATTGGGCGCGTTTGAAAATACCGATGTGGGCAGTTCTCTGATTTACGGTGGTGTTGTTGGCTTTGCGGTAGCATTAATCACAGTATTGAGACAGCGTCTTCCAGCCGTCGAAATTGGTCGCACATTATGGATTGGTATTAAATCCATGTTTGGCGCAATTTTGATCCTAATTTTTGCATGGTCTATTGGTAGTGTTATCGGAGACATGAAAACCGGTTCTTACCTGTCTTCGCTTGCTCAACAAGCAAATATTAATGCAGCGTTGTTGCCGGTTATTCTATTCTTGCTTGCTGGTGTAATGGCATTTTCAACCGGCACTTCGTGGGGCACTTTCGGTATTATGTTGCCGATTGCCGGCGATATGGCAGGGGCAACGGACTTAGGTTTGATGTTACCTATGCTTGGCGCAGTATTAGCAGGCTCGGTATTTGGTGACCATTGTTCTCCTATTTCTGACACCACGATATTGTCATCAACAGGCGCACGTTGTAATCATATTGACCACGTATCAACGCAGTTACCATATGCTTTATCTGTGGCGCTAATTTCTTGTGTCGGCTTTATTACGTTAGGCATGACAGAATCAATTGTCATTTCGTTCGCTGCAGCAAGTGTGGCATTTGTTGCTGTGTGTTTTGCGCTTTCAATTTTGTCACGCTCAAAACTCACATTCGGAAAAGCATAAGTTAGTCGCTTAATTTAATTAATACTTGAAAGGGAGCTTAGCTCCCTTTTTTGCGTTGTTAGGGGCTGACAACTGAATAAGCGCTCTCTCCCAAACGCTATGTTTTGGTTTTTACTTCATTTTGATTGTGGTGCAGATGCACTAATGGCCGACAATCAGGCAACAAAATGGTGATAACAACCCATAACGGTGCAAAAAATTTACTGTGCATCATTAACAAGCGAATAAATTTCCAAATAAAACAATTTTTTCATAATTTAACTGTTGCAAAGTTTATTCGGCTTGGTTAGTGTGTTTGTACACCAATTGAAAGAAAGCCTTAAATTATGCGCACATTAGATATGAACAATCATCATCACCATCACCTACCTTAATCTTTCGGGTGAGTTGCGCGTACCCGGGAGATACAGCTCTCGGTGGTTAAATCAAGCATTACAGATTTAAACCCTTGGGAGCTTAGCCCCAAGGGTTTTTTTCATTTTATCGATTATTAATTTTAAGCATCAGTACAGGGAATTTGCCATGCAAACACAACGTCTAAGAATTGCCATTCAGAAGAAAGGCCGACTAAGCAAAGAATGTCAGGAATTACTGAAGAAGAGTGGTGTTAAGTTTAATATCATGGGCGAGCGTCTGGTTGCTCATTCTTTAAATACTCCAATCGACTTATTGTTAGTTCGTGACGATGATATCCCTGGTCTTATCATGGATGGTGTGGTTGATTTAGGCTTTATCGGTGAGAACGAACTAGAAGAAGTTCGTCTGGATCGTAAAGCAAAAGGCCAGCCATACGGATTTAAATCGCTACGCCGTTTAGATTTTGGTACTTGCCGTCTTTCTATTGCGGTAGACAAAGAGCTGAACTATGCAGGCCCGCAAGATTTAGCTGGCAAACGCATTGCCACGAGCTACCCGCACTTATTAAAAGCCTACATGGACGAGCAGGGCATCGACTTTAGCACTTGTATGCTAACCGGCTCTGTAGAAGTGGCTCCGCGCGCAGGTTTAGCTGATGGTATTGCCGATCTTGTTTCTACTGGTGCAACACTGGAAGCCAACGGCCTTAAAGAAGCCGAAGTTATCTTCCGCTCTAAAGCCACTCTTATTCAACGCGATGGTGAGTTTGACCAAGATAAACTTGACCTTATCGACAAGTTACTCACTCGCATGCAAGGCGTTCAGCAAGCTAAAGAATCAAAATACATTATGCTGCACGCACCGCTTGACCGTTTGGAAGAGGTCACCGCTCTACTGCCTGGCGCAGAAGACCCAACAGTATTACCTCTTTCAACGGATAAAACGAAAGCTGCTATCCACTTGGTAAGCTCAGAAAATCTGTTCTGGGAAACCATGGAACAGCTAAAAGAATTGGGTGCAAGTTCAATCCTTGTGTTACCTATTGAAAAAATGATGGAGTAAGTGATGAGAACCGTTACCTGGGAATCACTAAGCGCAGAACAGCAAAACGCCGTACTGCAACGCCCTGCAATCACCGAGGGTGCAAATATTACAGCCGCAGTTACAGCGGTTGTTGAGAGCGTAAAAACAGAAGGCGATAAAGCGCTACTGGATCTTACTGAAAAATTTGATGGCGTTCGTCCTGAGAGTATTCGTGTAAGCAATGAAGAAATTGATGCGGCGGCAGCGCGTCTGCCTGAGAAAATGAAAGCGGCGCTTAATCAAGCGTACAAAAACATTGGCGCATTCCACCAAGCGCAAAAACTGCCACCTTTGACAGTAGAAACTCAGCCGGGCGTAGTGTGTGAGCTTGTGACTCGCGCGATCAATACTGTGGGCTTATACATCCCTGGCGGAAGTGCACCATTGCCTTCAACAGTGCTAATGCTAGGTGTGCCGGCACAAATTGCGGGTTGTAATAAAGTGGTGTTGTGTTCACCACCGCCAATTGCAGATGAAATCTTGTATGTAGCTAAGCTGTGTAACATCGATGAGGTGTACAACTTAGGCGGCGGTCAAGCGATTGCGGCAATGGCGTACGGAACAGAAACTGTGGTTAAAGTGGATAAAATCTTTGGCCCAGGCAATGCCTACGTGACCGAAGCTAAACGCCAAGTAAGCAATGACTTCCGTGGCGCCGGCATTGATATGCCAGCAGGACCATCAGAAGTTATGGTGATTGCCGATGAAACCGCCGATGCTGATTTTGTTGCTGCGGATTTACTTAGCCAAGCAGAGCATGGCCCAGATTCTCAATCGATTTTAGTCACCACCTCTGTGCTATTAGCAGACAAAGTGACCGATGCAATACAGCGTCAACTGGCTGAGCTTTCTCGTAAAGAGATTGCCGAACAAGCCTTAGCATCAAGTTTAATTGTCATCGCAGAATCATTGACTCAAGCGGTAGCGATTTCCAACTTCTACGGCCCTGAGCACTTGATCGTGCAAACGCGAAACCCAAGAGAGTTATTGCCACTTTTGGATAACGCAGGTTCCATCTTCTTAGGTGACTGGTCTCCAGAATCCGCCGGTGATTATGCGTCAGGGACTAACCACGTATTACCGACTTATGGCTACACTCGCACCTACTCAAGCTTAGGCCTTGCTGATTTTAGCAAGCGCATGACAGTACAAGAGCTGACTCAAGATGGCCTGAAAACGCTAGCGCCAACGGTTGTGACTATGGCGGAAGCCGAAGGTCTTGATGCGCACAAACGTGCGGTCACCATTCGCGTGGAAAAACTGTTAGCGGCAAAGTAGGAAAGAAGTAGACATGGAAAAGTTAGCTCGTAAACAGGTTCAGGCTTTAACCCCTTACTTATCTGCACGCCGCATTGGTGGCTCAGGTGATGTATGGCTAAACGCCAATGAATCACCTTTTGATAATACCTATACATTAGAAGCATCCAGTCTAAACCGTTATAGCGATTGTCAGCCACCACAGCTTATCAATGCCTACGCCGCCTATGCAGGCGTTACGCCTGAGCAGGTGTTAACCTCGCGCGGGGCAGACGAAGGTATTGAACTTCTGGTACGTGCATTTTGTGAGCCGGGTGAAGACGCTATCGTGTATTGCCCGCCAACCTATGGCATGTACGCCATTAGTGCAGAAACTATCGGTGTGGAGCGTAAAGTCGTTCCATTGACCGATGAGTGGCAACTGGATTTACCCGCCATTGAACGTAGCCTAGATAAGGTGAAGTTGGTGTTTGTTTGTTCTCCAAACAACCCAACGGGGAATTTAATCAATCGTGATGACATTATCGCGCTGCTTGAGATGACTCAAGATAAAGCGATAGTGGTCATGGATGAAGCTTATATCGACTTCTGTCCAGAAGCGTCTACGGTTGACTTGCTAAAAGATTACCCGCACCTTGCGATTTTGCGCACTATGTCAAAAGCATTTGCATTGGCAGGGCTTCGTTGCGGTTTTACTTTAGCCAACGAAGCACTCATTAATGTATTGCTAAAAGTGATTGCGCCTTACCCTGTGCCTGTACCGGTTGCTGATATTGCCTGCTTGGCATTGTCGAAAGAGGGTCTTGAGCGAGCGGCGAGCCAAATTGCGACTTTGAACGAAAATCGTACTCACCTTCAAAGTGAGCTGAGCAAAATCGCCAACGTTACTGTCTATTCAGGCTTTGGAAATTATCTATTAATCCGTTTCCCTGATGGCGATGCTTTGTTTAAAGCTGCTTGGGATGCAGGCATTATTTTACGTAATTCACCTATTCAAGATTGCGTGCGTATTAGCATTGGCAGTCGTGAGGAGTGTGAAAAAACGTTAGATTTTATCAAAACCCAATTGGCTCAATTTGCCGCGTAGGACGCCAGATTAAAATAATAAGGAAGAACAATGAGCACACCGCAAAAGATTTTATTTATCGACCGTGATGGCACGTTAATTGTCGAACCACCTGTCGATTTCCAAGTAGACCGTTTAGACAAACTAAAGTTTGAACCTTTGGTTATCCCTAGCTTGTTATCACTGCAAGATGCAGGCTACCGCCTAGTAATGGTGACTAACCAAGATGGTTTAGGTACTGACAGTTATCCGCAAGCAGACTTCGACGCTCCCCATGATTTGATGATGCATATTTTTGAATCACAAGGCGTGCGTTTTGACGAGGTGCTGATTTGTCCTCACTTTAACGAAGACAACTGTACTTGCCGCAAACCTAAACTGGGGTTGGTGAAAGAGTACTTGCAACAAGGCAAAGTGGACTTTAAAACCTCAGCGGTGATTGGCGATCGTGAAACGGATCTGCAATTGGCCGAAAATATGGCGATTAAAGGCATTCAGTACAATCCACAAACCATGAACTGGCCGGCAATTGTTAAGTCATTGACTATGAATCCTCGCGTTTCAGAAGTGGTTCGTACCACCAAAGAAACCGATATTCGTGTTGCGGTGAATCTTGATGAAGTTGGTGGAAATAAAATCGAAACGGGTTTGGGCTTTTTTGATCACATGCTAGATCAAATTGCCACTCACGGCGGTTTCCAATTACAACTGAGCGTTGATGGCGACTTGCACATTGATGATCACCACACGGTAGAAGATACGGCGCTGGCGTTAGGTCAAGCTATCAAAGAAGCATTGGGTGACAAGCGCGGTATTGGTCGCTTTGGCTTTACCTTGCCAATGGATGAGTGTTTAGCGCAGTGCAGTTTAGATCTTTCAGGTCGTGCTTATTTAAAATTTGATGCCAAATTTAGCCGCGATGAAGTCGGCGGATTCTCCACCGAAATGGCAGGGCACTTCTTCCGCTCTCTAGCGGATGGTATGGCATGCACACTGCACCTTTCGTCAGTAGGCGAAAATGATCACCACATTATTGAGAGCCTATTTAAAGCGTTTGGCCGCACATTGCGCCAAGCGATTAAGGTTGAAGGCACTGAGCTACCAAGTAGCAAGGGAATGTTGTAAGGAGTTGGCGTGGAAAATCAATCACAAACCGCAGTTATCATAGATACGGGATGTGCAAACGTCTCGTCGGTACGTTTTGCTATCGAACGTCTAGGGTATGATGTTGCAGTATCAAAAGATCCTGCCATTGTATTAGCCGCAGATAAGCTATTTTTGCCAGGCGTTGGCACAGCCAGTGAAGCGATGCGTAACTTGCAAGAGCGCAACCTGATAGAACTGGTTAAGCAGGTTGAAAAACCTATGCTTGGCATTTGTTTAGGCATGCAACTGTTAGGTAAGCTGTCAGAAGAGAAAGGGCAAAAAGCGGATGAAATTGTCCCTTGTCTTGGCTTATGTGACGGCGAAGTTCGCAAATTAGACAGTAAAGAAAACCCACTGCCACATATGGGTTGGAATACCGTCTCTGCCAAAGAGGGACACCCTCTATTTAAAGGTATTGAGTCAGGCGAATACTTCTACTTTGTGCACAGTTTTGCTATGCCGGAAGGGGATTACACCATCGCCAGTTGTGACTACGGCAGCCGTTTTAGTGCTGCGGTGCAAAGTGGCAACTACTATGGGGTACAATTTCACCCAGAGCGTTCTTCCAAAGCAGGCTCGCAATTGATTAAAAACTTTTTAGAGCTGTAATGCTCGAACTATAACGACTTTAGGGATTTGAAGTGATTATTCCAGCATTAGATTTAATTGAAGGTCAGGTGGTTAGGCTGTATCAAGGCGATTACGGTCAGGTAACTGAATACAAGGTAAACCCAGCTGAGCAATTTAATTTGTATCATCAAGCAGGAGCCAATTGGTTGCACCTAGTGGATTTAACTGGCGCAAAAGACACTAACGCACGTCAACTAGACTTGATTGCCAAACTGCTAAAAAGCACGCCGGCTAACATTCAAATTGGCGGCGGCGTACGTTCAGAGCAAGACGTTATTGATCTGCTTGAGGCAGGCGCTGAGCGAGTTGTCGTAGGTTCTACAGCCGTAAAACAACCTGAGCTTGTCAAAGCGTGGATGGAAAAATACGGCCCAGAACACATCGTACTGGCGCTTGATGTCAATATTGATGAAGCAGGCACGCGCAAAGTCGCTGTATCCGGTTGGCAAGAAGATTCGGGCGTGACTATTGAAGCTTTGATTGAAGACTTCTTAACCGTAGGCTTAAAGCACGTATTGTGTACCGACATTTCAAAAGACGGCACACTGACAGGTTCAAACGTCGATTTATACGTAGATCTTTGTAAGCTGTACCCACAAGTACACTTTCAATCATCCGGTGGCATCGGCAGTTTGGATGACATCCGCGCCCTGAAAAACACAGGCGTACGCGGCGTGATTGTCGGCCGAGCGTTACTTGATGGTAAGTTTACTGCCGAAGAGGCATTTGCCTGCTGGGAAAGCGCAGAGTAACTCGCTTTTAGCTTACTAGCTTAATTAATGAAACCACTTAGCTTTATCAGTTAGGTGGTTTTTTGTTTTATGGGCAAGAGCCAGAACCAGAATAAAGACAACAAGAAGCAAGTTGTCGTTTTTGTTCAATCTTGTGCTGCATTTTTTACTTAGGATCAAGCCAACTTAGCGAAAGATCACTCACATTGAGCGATCTGCGCGTAATTTTTAGATATGGCTTATACGATGTTAAATATAGTAAAACTAGACACCCTTGACACTCTGCATTCCTTAAAAGCGGAGTACTTTGCGCAAACTCACGCCCCACTTGATGGCATGTGGCACTTTGGCTTTGTGCCAATGTCGCAGCACTACGCTTTTTATGAAAGCGATGTGCTGGTGGGCTTTTGCTGTGTAAATAGCGATGGCTATTTATTGCAATATTTTCTCTCTCCTCAGGCAAGTACATCAGCATCGGATTTGTTTACCTTAATTGCGCAGCAAGACAGTAAAGTGATTGGCGAAGTCGGTGGTGCGTTTGTCTGCACGTGCGATCCTAGCTTCCTCTCTTTGTCTTTAGATAATGCGGCTTCTAGTTCGGTCAATACTTTGCTGTACTGTGGCGTCAAACAAAGCGTGAATAGCGAAGGGGCAGGTATTGAACTGACATTAGCCACTGGTGATCACTTGAGCCTGTATGTCGATTTTGCCGCGCAAGCGATTGGCGCGCCAAAAGAGTGGTTAACGAGTTATTACGGCAATTTGATTACAAGACAAGAGCTATTTGGTTATTGGCAAGACGGTGAGTTAGTGGCAACGGGAGAGCGTCGCAAGTTTGATGAATTTCAGACTCAATATGCTGACTTAGGTATGATTGTTTCCACCCATCACAGAGGACAAGGAATTGCCACTAAGGTAATTAAGGCTTTAATTGCCAATGCTGTAGCTGAGCAGTTAATACCAATGTGCTCTACCGAAAAAACAAACATCGGCGCACAACGCGCGATTGAAAAAGCAGGTTTAGTGAGCAAGCACCGCTTGCTACAAGTGCAGTTTGAAACGCTGTAATTCGCCTGTACGTCATGATGCTTATTTAACGTAATAGGCATCATGGCTTGTTAATCTGCTACTATCAGCGTAATTGGCTTTTTTCACAGTCATGAGATTAAGGAACCCATGCTTCATTGGATAATCCCCGCCACCGATACCTGCAGTGAGCTTGTGGAGTGTTATTGGTTTATAGAAAAAGCCACGGATACTGACAGTAGCTTTCCCAAATTAAACCCTGATCCTTGCGCGCATTTGATTATCACGCCTAACTCGTATTCGTATAGCAGTGATGAAGGCGCTATCTCTGGTCAAGGGAGTCACTTTCTGTGCGCTCATCAAAGCACTTTCGAGCTTGATCATTGCAAAGCATTTACTCATTTAGGAGTTAAGTTGCGCACTGGCGCGCCATATGCACTCTCTGAAAATAATGAACATTTCACCGCACTTGACCAAGTCATCGAACTCTCAGTGAATGATTTGTTGTCTATGAGCGAAGAAGATCAAAGACTAATGTATGCGCTGGCAAGAAGTGATAAAACACAATGTGTTGCGATGTTAGAGCGTTACTTACAGCCGTGGCTAGCACGTTCGCAAAGCGATCAGCACAGCAAACTGGTAAGCAAGGTATGCGATGAGTTGCAACATGTCTCTATCTCGGAACTCGCCAGTCAGTTATTTTGTTCACAACGGACCATTGAGCGCAGTTTTAGACGAGTCACAGGGCTGACATTAAAACAGTATCAGGCGATGACCAAACTGGAGTTGATGCTAGAACATCTTTATCAGAAATCGCCGGCCGACATTGATTGGGTCGATATCGCGTTTGAATTTGGCTTTAGCGATCAGCCACATTTAATCCGCTATCTAAAAAACCAAATTGGCACCACGCCAAAGAAATACGCTGCGAATAGAGGCTTTACTATCGATATTTATGGCGCGGTAAGCTCTCATGAATGATGGCAAGTGATTAAACGAGCAGACTCGATTAATCACTTAATAACACTTGCTGCATGCTCGCTAAGCTTTGCTCAAAGTAGGGGTTGTAAGTAAGACGCGCGTGTATCTTGCCTTCTTCTACATAACCATAAGACGAATACCATACAGTCGCGCCATCTAGGCATTGCAACTCGAGCTCCGCCCCTTGTCCATTATTACACAGCCGATTTTTGCCATTAACGCCATATTCGGGATTACTTGGTGAGAACAAACCGGCCATGTGCGATCCCTCGCTAATGCGTTGTTCGGGTAAATTCATGTTGTAAGCGGTAGTACGTGCTTTTAGGGGAGGGTTACTGCCTAGCCAAATTAGCTGTGAATTGGGGTTATCAAATCGGTTCGCAAATTGTTCCACCGCAAAGTATTTATCCACCACCGTATCGCCTTCACTGATTAACATAAATACAGGCTTTGAGTATTTAGGATTCGATTTTAGTGCATGTTGTACGCGCTGAGTTGTCTCATAATAGCTAGCGGCCGCCGTCATCGGCAATGAATCGTAACGCAGATAATTGGTTTCAGGATCTTGGTCGGCCCACTCAATCACATATTGTGCGTATTTTGCCATAGGCAGCAGATCTGAACTGCCGTTAAAGGCAGGCGAGTACAAAATTAACCCCTTGATGGCGCTGTCTGTTAACGCATAGTGCGTGACTATATTTGCCCCAGTAGAATAACCGCCAAGCCAAATATTCTCTGATTGTTGTTTAAGCAGGGCGATTTGGTGCTCCACGCTTTGTTGCCATATATCCGCCGATACCAGTTTAAGATCGCCCACTTTAGAGCCATGCCCAGGAAGCAGCACAGTTCTAACTAAATACCCTTTGTCACTTAATCGCTGCGCAATATCAGAAAAAGAGTAGGGCGAATCACCTAAACCGTGTACCAAAAGGATGGCCTCACCATTGGGTTTGCTAGGGCGATATTCTTGTGGCGAGTTCAAGGCGATTTCTTTGTCTATGTCATCGGTAATAAAATTTCGTTCAAGCTTCATCCATTGTTGAGTCTCTAATACATACTGCTCAAAGCTCGCTTGTTGGTAAGGACTCAATGTGTCGGCGCTTTGATAGTGATAAGGCACATCGTTGTTAGAGCCACAGGCGGTGAGAGAGGTGATAATGATAGGTATTAAGTAGGTGGATATTTTGCTCATGGAATCGGTTTATGCCTGCGGTGTTAACGGACTGAACTTTAATATTACGTTCTTTAATTGCATGTGCAATTTATTTGATAGTAATGCAATGGTAAAGATAGGGATTACTTTGATTCAAGGGCTTTTATATCGAGGTAAAGAATTACAAACGTGCCTTCGTATTTAATGCCCTAAATTTGAACTGTTCTGATACGAACTAAACGGTGTATAATTCGCGTGTATTACATGAGCGGAAAAATAAATATGTTCACTGAAACTAAATGGGGCATGAAGCCGAATATTCCTCTAGCTAAACAGTTAGCCAAACGTGATGTGCCAGCTTTGGTTTATGATGCTGTGAACCTAGAAGGTGTTGCCATGACGCTACCTGAGGTTCAAACAATCCTTGATGGTATAACGGTTGGTGGACATCGTATCAGTGATCAAAATATGGCGCTCAACCAAGCGAAAACTTGGGAGCGTATTTTTGAGCTCGTCGATTCATCGGAATTTCTCTTTTCAAAAGAAACTGCATTGCTACTACATAATATTGCAGGTGAAGAAGAAGCATTAGAACGGGGCAAGTTTCGTTCTGGTTATGTATCAATCACGGGGTCTGATTATGAACCTCCAGCACCACAAGATCTCAATGAAAAATGGACAGAAGTACAAACTTTAGTTGATGCTTGTAGTGATATTTATGATCGAGCCATTACTGCTTTTCTACAGATGGCACGAGCTCAGTTTTTCTGGGATGTGAATAAACGAACAGGTCGTTTTATGATGAATGGAATTTTACTATCAGTAGGTTTTCCTATCATAAATGTTCCTGCTAAACGTCAGCAGGAATTTAACACTTTAATGTTAGACTTCTATGCAAGTAATGATATGCAGCCGATGAATCAGTTCTTGCGTAGTTGCCTTAATAAACAGATCATCAAAAATTTTCAATTAGATCTCAATATTGGTCAATAAGATACAAATAGGCATCTTTTAAAGATCATCTCGCCTAGATTAGCCCTCGTTTGAACGCTAAAGTATCCACATACTGTTAATGGCATTACCACTGTGAAAACGTTCATTTTATCTATAGGGGTCAGTATGGTTCTTGCGACATCATCATTTGCGAACAACACCGATTCAGATTTAATCCAAACTCAAAATACCGTTCAAGATGCAGAGGGTAACATTTACCGCACTGTTAAAATTGGTGATCAAGAGTGGTTGGCAGAGAATCTAAGAAGCACTCAATTTCAAGATGGTTCATCCGTTAATACGGGGTTTATTCCAAAAGATGATCTAGCCAACCTAGCTAAATATGGCCGTTTATACAGCTGGCATGATGTGACGGACGCTCGCAAGTTATGCCCTAAAGGTTGGCGTGTCGCCACTGATGATGATTGGAAAGTGTTAGAACGCACTATGGGTATGCCAGAAGAACAACTTGACCAACAAGGCTGGCGCGGCGCAAAGCAACATATAGGCTTGCAATTAAAAGAAGCGCAGCCTCAAGGCGTATTTAATAAGTTTGTCCCATCCTTGGTCAATAAACGTCATTTCTCAGCCCGCCCAGCAGGGGTAAAGTTACACGGGTTTTATATTACTCAAGGCGCCTATACCGAATTTTGGACCGCAAGCAGCGCCACCGACAAGCAAGGCATCATACGTACCCTCGCATACTCTTGGTGGAATACACACAAAAGTGAAATTCGCCGTGCAACAAGCTCGAAGGATTATATGTTTTCGGTTCGTTGTGTGAGAGTTGATTTGAATACGCCTAATTAACTAGGCGTATCTATACCTAGTCCCTAAATACCTGCCCCTAAATATCAGTCTCTAAATACCACTCTCTAATACATCAACTCCTTCGCCTTCTTACTATCAAACTCAGCCAAGAATTTCTTAGCCAATCTGCGCATAGACGGTATTTTCAATATTTGCTCTAGGACAGTGACGGCGTAGATCCAAAAAATGGATGCTTTTAATACTAAGACGACAAACGCAAATAAGGGTAGGGCAATGACCCAACGGGTAACAAAATTGATGTTAAAGACGGCTGTGGTTTTGCCTAATGCGCGTAACACTTGTCCATGTACGGTGACGTAGCCTTGAATCAGTGGCATTAGGATGTACAGCGGTGCGATGCTTTTTAGGGCGTCATAGGTGACTTGTGAATGTCCGGGGTAAATCTTTTCAACCACTAAGCTCAATATAAATGAGGCACAGGCAATGATCATTGAGACGCCAACGGTGACACGAATGCTGAGTGCAACGTCTGAATCTAAGGTCTCTAAGTTGTTAGACCCGATAGCTTGGGAAATAGTAATGGCAGAGGAGACGGCCCAAGCGACAACAAATTGCGCTAAAGCGGTAAGCCAAGGCGTGATCATGACCACTGCGGCATACGATTCTGTGGGCAATTGCGCGTATAACGCGTTATAGAGCGCCATCCCCATGGTCAGCACTACCATGTTGGCGGCAATAGGGAAGATTTCTTTAAAGTGCAGAACGACATTGCTGCGTATGCCTTGCACTGCTTGTGTAAGCGAAAGGTGCGCTGTTTTTTGATATTTAAGGCACAGCAAAAGAAACAACATTCGTAGTCCGAGTGCAACGACAGAGCCAAGAGCGGCACCTGCAATGCCAATACCGGAAAAACTGCCAATGCCGTGAATAAGATAATAAGACGCAACGGCGTTAATTGGCATGGTGAAAAGGTAACTGATAAGAGGCATTTTGGTTTTGCCCATCGCGTTAAAGAGCGCAATCGATACCTGAGATACCCCTGTTAGCAGTAGAGTGTATTTGATAATTGACAGATAAGCGTCAATATCATCATACAGATCCACGTTATGGCTCAGCAGTTTAATGATTGGCCATTTAAAGAGCGTAATTAAAAGGAAAAAGACCAAAGCGAAAGAGAGGTTAATCATCATCCCAGATAAGAATGATTTAGAGATGAGCTCGTTTTTACCCGAACCTACCGCGCGCGACAATACATTTTGTGAACCATTGGCCAGTGCGTTTTGCATCCCTAGCATTAACGCCACGATAGTACTGGCGATACCCATAGAAGCCAGTGCTCCTTCACCGAGTGGCGAAATGAGTAAGGTATCAATCATCAACATGCCTTGCATCAACAAGGCGTTAATGGCGATTGGCCAAGCCATTTTGACGTTCTTTTTAATGTATTGATTATTTTTGCTGAACATGGACACTCTTTTCTTACTCGTACAAAACAGGCGGTTATCGTGTTTTGATTGCGATGTTGTTTCGGGCTTCATTGGTGTATTTGTTGAATAAACAGCTTATTGGCGCAGGAGTTTGAACAATTGACTGCCGATAATGGGTCTTAGTCAGTGTACGTTACCTAAGCTAAGTATAATTGTGAGCTTGGTTATAGTTAACTGCAATAGCTTTAGAACTCATATTCCATTTATATGATAGATAATGACTATTAGGCGACTTAAATTACACATAAGGTTGATAGCACTTGGCTTCATGCACTCGTTGGTAATCTTATAAACCTTACATTCATACCGGTATTATGGGGATAAACTTTGCTTTTAGTCTTTTTATGTATACCAAAAATGTGTACATTGTCTTTATGATTTAACGATTTAGCCGTGCATAAAAATTCATTGATATTCAGCTTTTTTGATAGCAAGACAAACACCTTTTGTGACTGACTTTTTCTCATGCTGATTTATTGTTGATTTTTGAAGGCTATAAGAAATTTAAATGGAATTAACAAATGTTATTTCAAAGACTTAATGGTGGCTTGTTAGATGTTAGCTAAGAGAATAATTCCTTGTTTGGATGTCCGTGATGGGCAAGTCGTAAAAGGTGTTCAGTTTCGAAACCATGAAATCATTGGTGATATCGTTCCTTTAGCGCAGCGATATGCGGAAGAAGGTGCCGACGAATTAGTCTTTTATGATATTACCGCGTCTAGCGATGGCCGAGTGGTCGATAAAAGCTGGGTTGCTCGAGTAGCTGAAGTTATCGATATTCCATTCTGTGTGGCTGGTGGCATTAAATCAGCAGAAGACGCTTCGCGCATTTTAGAATTTGGTGCTGATAAAGTATCAATTAACTCCCCAGCATTAGCAAATCCAGAGCTTATTACCCATCTAGCCGATAAATTTGGCGTGCAATGTATCGTCGTGGGCATTGACTCCTTCTTTGATAAAGAGACAGGTAAATATCAGGTTTATCAGTTTACCGGTGATGAAGTGCGCACTAAAGCGACTCAGTGGGAAACCAAAGACTGGGTACAAGAAGTACAACGTCGCGGCGCAGGTGAAATCGTGCTTAACATGATGAACCAAGATGGCGTTCGTAACGGCTATGATATTACTCAATTAAACATGGTACGCGAAGTGTGTAAGGTGCCTTTGATTGCCTCTGGCGGCGCAGGTGCAATGGAGCACTTTGCTGAAGCCTTTAATAAAACCAACGTAGATGGTGCATTGGCAGCATCTGTATTTCATAAACAGATCATCAATATCGGTGAACTGAAGCAATACCTGAAAACCCAAGCAGTAGAGGTAAGAATATGAGTTTAACATTAAGTGAGTTAACAACGTTGGCTGAACGTATTGACTGGGACAAAGTTGATGGTTTAGTGCCGGCGATTGTTCAGGACTTTACCTCTAGCCAAGTACTCATGATGGGTTACATGAGCCCAGAGTCGCTACAGAAAACGGGAGAAACAGGTCTTGTGACTTTCTTTTCTCGCACTAAGCAATGCTTATGGACCAAAGGTGAAACCTCTGGCAACGTATTGAAGCTTAAAAATATGTCGTTAGACTGCGACAACGATACCTTGCTGGTGAAAGTGAATCCGGTAGGGCCTACATGCCACAAAGGAACGACCACTTGTTGGGATACGGATTCTCAAGAAGAGTCGCAAATGGTTTGGCTTCATCAACTTGAAACCCTATTGGGTGAGCGTAAACATGCCGATCCAGACTCTTCCTACACCGCTAGCTTGTATGCCCGTGGCACCAAGCGTATATCGCAGAAAGTGGGCGAAGAGGGTGTTGAAGTCGCGCTTGCGGCGACGTCGGGCGATAAGGCGGAATTAGTGTGTGAATCGGCTGATCTTATCTACCATTTGTTAGTGCTATTGCAAGATCAAGGCTTGTCACTCAATGACGTGGTCAACAAATTAAAAGAACGTCACAAATAAGTCTAGCTCTAAGTCCAACGACAAAAACCATTTCTCAATCTGTATTGGTGAAATGGTTTTTTATTGTCTAAACAATAGAAGACTCAAGCACCGCAGCACTTCTTAAATTTCTTACCACTACCACATGTGCAAGGATCGTTACGACCGACGACGGTTTTTTTAACCGCTAAAGGATAATCGTACATTTCGCCATCAATGTAGAACCATTGTCCATCTTCTCTTACAAAACGCGACTTTTCAGTAAAGCTGTATCGACGTTTATCTTCAGTAAAATAAGCATTAAAGGTAACGAAACCTTCGTTGTCGTTGCTTCCAGCTTCACTACTGACAACTTCAAGCTTTGACCAATCCCCTTGAACAGATTGCGCTATGGCATCAGCGTCACTGTCAGCATTACAACTCGGATGATAGGTTTGAATAACAAACTCCACCAAGTTTAATTCATGTGCACAATAGCGCGCGCGCATCAACTGCTCTGGCATTGAAGCGCTTTTGGGGTTGATATGAATAGGCTGACAGCAATCTTGGTAAGTTTTATTGCTGTGGCAGCGACACAAAGCAGTGGCAATAGAGGTCATAGGTCAAAGTATTAAGTCGTAAATTGATGTTGATTATAACACTGCTTAGATGTTTTATTCTTCGCTCTCTTGGTTATAGAGAGATAAATTGATGTGAAGGTGATTGGGTTATGTCATTCGCGGCATAGAAGTTTGATAGATCCAAGCTGTTAATTAAAGCAATATTATCATGTCTTAGTGTTTTATAAACAGCATGAAATTGTACGGGATATTTTTCGCTAAGTATTTGTTTTTTAAGAATCTGTGGTCTAGATAAATAATAGCCTTGGAATAAATGAAACCCAGCGTTGAGCGCTTGTTGATATTGTGAAAAATATTCTATTTTTTCTGCAACAAATTGAATACCAAGATCTTTATATTGCTGTATAAATGATTTTGCATCCTCAATTGCATATAGGTTTATATCAAACTTAATAATTGAGATAAAAGGGAGAATAGGTTCCCAAGCTTTGGATGGAATAAAATCATCCAGAGCAAGTGTGTACCCTTGTTCACCCAACTCTTTGATGGCATCAAGCAGTTCAATACTTGGGTTATCGCCTTCTAAGACCTCAATGACAAAGTTGCCTTTTGGTAGACACAAAGGCAGTTTAGCGATAATGCTTTGATGGGAAAAATTGATATAACCGCAGATACCATCGAGTAATTTATGAGTTTTATCCAGTAAAAGGTCGGTTAAAATCGAACGAGTAGCGTAATCGCCATCGACTTTGGGACAGGCATTTATAAGACTGTTTCGGTAAAGTAATTCATAGGCAACAGGAACACCGCTGCTATTAAAAATAGGTTGTCGAGCTATATAAGAACTGTACACAAAAACGTCTTCGATAATAAAAGATTACATTAAAGAATAAACCTAATATAAATAGAGTGAATAGTCTATATTAAAAAATGTCGACTGCTTGGCAAATTTATTATCAGATCATAATGGGCAATTATATAAACGGGTGTTTTCGGCGCTAATTTCAAGAATTGAGGCTTGGGTATACCAGTCGCCTAGTACAATGCGTCGACGATTATTATCATCTAAGTGATGAATATTGGGACGATGAGTGTGCCCATGAATCATTAATTGTGCGTTATGACGTTGCATTGCATCCATAACCGCTGCTTGGTTGACATCCATAATGTCATAAGACTTGGTTTTCTTTTCGTCATTGGCGTTGTTTTGTACTTTCTTGACCAATTTACGACGTAGACTCAACGGAATATGGTTATACACCCATTGTAGCCACTTCATATGTACCTTCTGGCGAAACTTTTGATATTTTACATCGTCAGTACAAAGGGTATCGCCGTGCAATAGTAGGGTAGGGGTTCCGTATAAATCGATTAAGGTTTCATCACCTAGCAAGGTTGCACCGCTTTTTTGTTGGAACAGTTTGCCCACTAGAAAGTCTCGGTTACCTTGAGTGAAAAAGCATGGTGTACCAGATTCGACCAATCTTCTGATTTCGTTTATCACAGTATGATTTAATGGGGAGTCATCATCATCACCCACCCAAAACTCAAATAAATCGCCCAAAATATACAGAGCGTCCGCGCCAGGGGCATCTTCACGCATAAAGCGAATAAAAGCCTCTGTCATTTCAGCGTGCGAGGGAGTGAGGTGCAGATCAGAGATAAACAGTGTGCGCATGCGGCGTGAATTCCTTGTTGATAAAAACCGCACTAAGCAAGCTTAGCGCGGTTTAAAAGCATTACTCAGTAATTGTAGTACCAGTAATGATAACTTCTTCCAAAGGAACGTCTTGGTGCATACCCATGCTACCAGTGCTCACGCCTTTAATTTTGTTTACTACATCCATGCCTTCAGTCACTTTACCAAATACACAGTAACCCCAACCGTTCATGTCTTCTGATTTAAAATCCAAGAAAGTGTTGTTATTGATGTTGATAAAGAATTGAGAGCTAGCAGAATGTGGTTCCATCGTACGTGCCATCGCAATTGTGCCAACAGCGTTGCTAAGGCCATTGTTTGCTTCGTTCTGGATAGTTGCGCGAGTTTGTTTCTCACGTAAGCCAGAAGTCATGCCGCCGCCTTGGATCATAAAGCCATCGATAACACGGTGGAACAAAGTGTTGTCGTAGAAACCGTCTTTACAATACTGAACGAAGTTCTCAGCAGTAATAGGTGCAAGTTCGTGGTTCAGTTCTAGTGTAATATCACCGTGATTGGTGTGAAGGGTGATCATAAGAGCGTCCTTAACGTTTATTTAGTAGAGAAATCGAATCAAATTCTAACCAAACTCTCAGCACAATCAACTGCTAACCGAGTTTTATGTTACTTAAGGCGTTATGTGTTGGTATACTAACCACATTATCCCCACCAGAAGTTAAAGCTGAAGAAATGCTGAAGATATACAATACGCTGACGCGTCAAAAAGAAGAATTTAAACCCATCACTGCTGGAAAAGTAGGCATGTATGTGTGTGGCGTAACTATCTACGACTTATGCCATATTGGTCATGGACGTACATTTGTCTCTTTTGATGTTGTATCGCGCTACTTGAGATATCTTGGTTACGATCTGACTTTTGTACGCAATATCACCGATATTGACGATAAAATCATTAAGCGCGCAGCGGTAAACGGCGAGAGCTGTGAGTCTTTGACCGAGCGCTTGATTGCAGAAATGCACGCAGACTTTGATTCGCTGAACATGAAGCGCCCAGATGTTGAGCCTCGCGCCACAGAATTTATCGACGAAATTATCGCTTTGGTTGAAAAGCTCATTGAACGTGGTTTTGCGTATGTGGCTAGCAATGGCGATGTGATGTTTGAAGTGAGCAAGTATGACGAATACGGCAAGCTTTCTAAACAAGATCTAGAGCAGCTTCAAGCGGGCGCACGCGTTAACATCGAAATGGCAAAACGCAGTCCTCTAGACTTTGTTTTGTGGAAAATGTCTAAGCCGGGTGAACCAACTTGGGAATCTCCATGGGGCGCAGGCCGTCCGGGCTGGCACATTGAATGTTCAGCAATGAACTCTTCTATTTTGGGCGATCACTTCGATATCCACGGTGGCGGTTCAGATTTACAATTCCCTCACCATGAAAACGAAATCGCACAATCTTGCTGTGCACACGGCACTCAGTATGTGAATACTTGGATGCACAGTGGCATGGTGATGGTTGATCAAGAGAAGATGTCTAAATCTTTGGGTAACTTCTTTACGATTCGTGATGTACTAGGTCATTACGATGCTGAGACAGTACGTTACTTCTTAATGTCAGGTCACTACCGTAGTCAGTTGAACTACAGCGAAGAGAACCTTAACCAAGCACGCGCGTCATTAGAGCGTTTATACACTTCATTGCGTGGTCTTGACCTAAGCGCGACTCCTGCTGGTGGCGAAGAGTACGTGTCTCGCTTCTCAACCGCGATGAACGATGATTTTAATACGCCAGAAGCGTACGCAGTATTGTTTGATATGGCTCGTGAAGTTAACCGCCTTAAAGGTGCCGAGATTGAGAAAGCCAGCCAACTTGGCGCACTGATGCGTGAGCTTGCGGATGTGATTGGTATTTTGCACCAAGAGCCAGAAGCCTTCTTACAAGGTGGACAAGCTGACGACGAAGTGGCAGAAATCGAAGCGTTAATCAAACTACGTAACGACTCTCGCGCCTCTAAAGATTGGGCGAATGCTGACCTTGCTCGTGATAAGCTAAACGAGAAGGGTATAGTTCTAGAAGATGGTCCACAAGGAACAACGTGGCGTCGTAAATAATACTGACTTGCTTGGTATTAGTAACTGCATAGACAGTGACGAACACTAACAATAGGGCTGATATTTAATCGGCCCTTTTTAATAAATCAAAAGAACAAGAAAGGCTTTTACGTGGCTCAAATGTACTTTTATTACTCGGCAATGAATGCGGGTAAATCCACCACATTGTTACAATCCTCTTTTAACTATCAAGAAAGAGGCATGACTCCGTTGATCTTTACCGCAGCCTTAGATAATCGCTACGGTAAAGGAAAAGTGACTTCTAGAATTGGCTTGCAAGCGGATGCGCACCTTTTTGATAAAGAGACCGATCTTTTCAAAGAGATGAGCGAGTTAAATGAACACACACAGCATCACTGCGTATTGGTCGATGAATGTCAGTTCTTGTCAAAAGAGCAGGTTTACCAGCTTACAGAAATCGTAGATAAGCTGAATATCCCTGTATTGTGCTACGGTCTGCGCACCGACTTTTTGGGTGAGCTATTTGAAGGTAGCCGTCATTTATTAGCGTGGGCGGATAAATTAGTTGAGCTTAAAACCATTTGTCATTGCGGACGTAAAGCCAACATGGTGATTCGCACTGATGAAGCCGGTAATCCGATTGCCGAGGGCGATCAGGTGGCTATCGGTGGCAATGATAAATACGTGTCAGTGTGTCGCGTACACTATAAAGAAGCGTTAGGCCGATAAGACTTTGCTTGGTTAAAAATGTGGTTAAAAACGCCATTAAAAATAAAGCTCTCTAAATTAGAGAGCTTTATTATTTAAGAAAGTGATTATTACAGAACGTGTTTATATCGCGTTAGTCAAATTTAGCCGCAAACTGTTTGGCTGCATAAGCAACGCGCTCTGCCGGTTTTGGATACTCTAACGGCACCCCAAGGTTCTCTATGTGCTGTAATCTAGGCAGCAGACCCGTGCCGTTGGCTATTTGAATAGCAAGCCCGGGACGTGCGTTAAGTTCAAGTACCATTGGACCTTCTTCACGATCAAGTACCATATCTGTACCCATATAACCCAGTCCAGTCATCTCCCAAGCGCTCGACGCTAACGTGAGCAAACGCTCCCAGTGCGGCACTTGTAACTGCATCAGATCTTTACCCGTGTCAGGGTGGTGGGTCACGGGTAAATCGTACTGCACCGCTCTTACTGCTCGACCAGTGGCAATATCTACCCCAACACCTACCGCACCTTGGTGTAAGTTGGCTTTACCGTCGGAGTTAGAGGTAGATAAGCGCATCATTGCCATTACAGGGTAGCCCTTAAATACAATAATACGTACGTCAGGCACACCTTCATAGCTGTAGCCTTCAAAGCAGTCATCAAACTTAATTAAGTTCTCAACCACGGCCACGTCGTTTTTCCCGCCAAGGGAGAATAGGCCTGCCAGAGTGTTACTGATATGACGTTCCACATCTTGTTCATTCACGGTATCGCCAGAGGGTTTAGTATAAACGCCATCTTTGTGCGAAATAATCACCAGAATGCCTTTACCACCACTGCCTTGCGCGGGCTTGATACAAAAGCCCGGCCAGTCTTTAACCATTTTATGGATGCGTTTTACTTGCGCTTGTTGGCCAATAACGCCAATCAGAGCAGGAGTCGTAGCACCGTGGATCTCAGCGATCTTTTTGGTTTTAAGTTTGTCGTCCACCAAAGGGAATTTACTGCGGTCATTATATTTACCAATGTAACTGTGGTTACGTTGGTTCATGCCCATAATCCCTTTTGCACGAATCTTAAATGGCGAAGTAAATTGACCAAACATAATTTAGTCCTCCGCCAGTGGTTTGAAGCGGCGCAACTCAGTTAAACGGTAGCCTGTGTAGTTACCCAACATCAAAATGATAGACAGGATAATCAGCTGCATACCAATAAAGTTAAAGGTCAGGTGTTGGATGTAGCTGTTGGTCATCGCAAGATAAACCAATACCGCCGTTAACAGTGAACCGCCACCTTGCAATACCACTTCTTTAGCACCTTCCTCTTCCCAAAGAATCGACATACGTTCGATAGTCCAAGAAAGAATGATCATAGGGAAGAAGGTAATAGAAAGTCCTTCCACTAGGCCAATGTTAAACGCCACTATGGTAAATACAGAAATAATCAAAATTACGGTAATGATAACCGCGGATATCCGTGCCACTAACAGCAAGTTGAGCTTGGAGAGATAGCTTCGAATCACCAAACCTGTGCCGACAATCAGCAAGAAGCCGACAATACCGGTCAAAAGCTGTGTTTGCACAAAGGCAACCGCAATCAGTACGGGCATGAAAGTACCGGAGGTTTTCAAGCCGATAATAATACGCAGGAATACCACAATCAGCGCGCCAATAGGGATAAGCATGATGGTTTTAAACATCGATTGCTCTTCTAGAGGTAGGCTATGAATAGAGAAGTTCAGCAGATCGTCAGCATTCACTTTGCTGGCGGTCGCCGCTCTTGGGGTAATATCTTGCGCAATCATAGAGAACAACACTTGGCTATTACGACCACCGGTAACGTCAAGTAGTGAGACGTTGGATTGATCCCAAATCAGTGTGTTTTCGCTCTTTTCTTGTGCGCCAGTATCGGCATTAAACAAGATCCAGTTGTCACCGTTCCATACTTCCACCATAGGGTTGATAGATTGGCGACGACGTCCGTCTTCTAAATGCACAACCCCAACGGTTTTATTTTGCACCTCGGCAAAAGAGAGTAGGGCCGCTAATGCTTCTTGCTTAGTAAACTGATTAAGCAGTAATGCGGCATTTTGACTGTTTGGATCATTGAGTTTACGAATCACCTCACGAGCTAAGGTTTCATCGTTAGCACTGCGCTTGGTTGCTTCGTCAACAATGGCTTGCGCGGCAGCTTGCTGGGGGCCATCAAAGGTAGGTGCTTCAATTGGACCTTCCGGCGGAACGGCTTTTACTTTCGCTTGCGGGTCGACTAAAAATTGAGCTTTGTAGTAAATGGTTTGCGGTCCATCGGCATAACGGATAGTCCATTCAGCGCGGCGGCCAATGTCAGAATCTACATACGCCACACCATAGCCAGGTGAAGATGCTGATTCATCGACTAACGTGAAACCATTTTGAGTTCCGGGTGCAGCTAGTGACACGGTAACTGGCTCGCCCTGGGCAACCAATTCAACTCGAGCTTCAATATCCCAAAGTTCGCGACTTTCTCCCGGTGTCCAAGGAACACCATAGGCGGTGTGTCGCATAATTGATAGCGCGGCACCGGCCACTACGAGCAGGGCGATAAATATGTAAAACGGCACTCTTGAAGTCATAACAATCCTTATTATATTTGCGACCTAATATGTCACTGCAGTTTTTCTGTTTGAATAAATACTTTACTGACGTCCACTAAAGCAATGTCTTTGATAAACTCGCGTCCCAAAAGCACAGGATGGCTCATGTGCGAGCGGTCGGTTAATGTAAATTGCGCTTTTTGTCTTACATCTCCTAGGCTAATCCACAGCTCAACTACAGGTCGTCTGTGTGACTCGGTAGCATTTGATTGACGAACTTTTGCCCAACGAATAAAGGGAGCCTCAACAATAATTGGTTCTTTTTGTGCTGTTTCATCCGTTCCTTCGGCAGGTTTATCGGTAGAGGTCTCTTCTGAGATATTAAATTTCACCCATTTTTTACCATCACGTTCAAACTTATGAATATCCGTGGCATTTAATGATGATGTGGCAGCACCTGTATCGATGCGAGCCTCAAATGACTTATTAATTTCTTTGAAATGCACCGTTTCGATAGAACCTAACACCACTAAATTATCATTAGGCGGTAATTGCTTAGGTTTTTCTGGCTCTTTCTTAGTTTGAGATTGGGACTGAAATTCAAGTAGTGCTCTTGCATTGTGCTTGGCTAAATTATTGACACGAGTAGACATGACTAAAATTTGCTGTTGTAGCTTTTCTATCTGGGCATTTTGTTGATCGATTGACGTACTCACATCACCGATTTGCTTTGATAAGTTCTCTTCTGATGACTTAACGGCTTGCATAGATTCCGTTCTATATTGTTGTGTCTCTTGTTGCGTTGCTTTTGACGGAACACATCCAGATAAAAGCACGATTCCGGATAACGCGATAAAATGCTTGAGCATCGAAAACCTATTCATATTTGTTATTGGTTCAGTCTCTGGCGAAAATCGCCTAGATTCATAAAGTTAAGTGTAGAACACTTATTGCAAATTTTCGTCAGTCTAAGGAAAAAACATCTTGAACTTTCAATGTTTTAACTAGGATTTTTAGCAATAAGTATGGCGCGTCGTGGAGCAGGGTACCCTTCGATGGTTTTGCTAGGGTCTTCTGGGTCCAAATACTCTGGCAATGAATTATGTGTCATCCATTGCGTGGTTCTTTGCTCACCAACAGAAGTGGTGTTTTCATCCACAATTCTGACGTCAACCAGACCACATTTTTCCATCCACACTTTCAGCGCTTTTGCCGATGGGAAGAAATACACGTTGCGCATTTGTGCGTAGCGATCAGCAGGTACCAACACAGCGTTCTCGTCCCCTTCAATGACTAAGGTTTCAAGAATCAACTCACCGCCAGGTAACAGTTGATTTTTCAATTGCAGAATATGATCAAGAGGAGAGCGTCGGTGATATAACACGCCCATACTAAAGACAGTATCAAACGCTTTTAGTTCAGGTAGTTGTTCTATGCCTAACGGGAGAAGATGAATACGTTGATCATCGTTCATCAGCTTACGTACCGCTTCAAACTGCACTAAGAAAAGATGAGATGGGTCAATACCAACACATAATCTCGCCCCTGCACCTAACATACGCCACATGTGATAGCCGTTGCCACAGCCAACATCTAATACTGAGCGGTTTTCAAGAGGGGTAATGTGCGGTAGCAATCGATCCCATTTCCAATCCGAGCGCCATTCCGTATCAATGTGAATGTCGTGCAACGTAAATGGGCCTTTACGCCATGGGTGGAAGGTTTTAAGTAGGTTTTCTAGCTTCTTTTTCTCGCCATCAATAAGAGGCTGAGTGTTAGAAACATTCACTTCATACTTAAGTTCGATATTGTCAGGCGTTAAGGCAGGGATCTTATTAAGCGCTCGTAACCAACGATCAAAGTCGCCATGTTCGGCACTTTGCCAGTCGGCAAGTTGCTTAGGTAGAGTTTCTAGCCACGGCTGTAGGCGGGTGTCTTGAGCGATTAATTGGTAAAAATTGGCGAAATTAAACATGCAATTCAACTTGTTAGGAACATATATTTTAGCGAGCAAAAGATACACCGACTCAACTAAAATTGATAGTTTTTATCAGGGTATAGTGTCAAAACTAGGTCAATTGAATCCGGTTTGAGTGTCGCGTAACAGAGTTTGAAACTTCCCAGTTTTATGTACTAGGAAAAGTATAGATAAAACGAAGGTTTTTCGTCAATTTCACAGACCTAACGGATGAAATGATGTCGGAAGAAGGGCATTACACATCTAGAAACTTGCAATCGATTGGGTATAATGTTCCAACTTTAACGTCTAATCCTAGGCGTAACATTGGATAACATTATAGGAACAGTAATGATTTTAGTTGTTGGTCATAAAAACCCAGATAGCGATAGTATTTGTTCAGCATTGGCTGCTACCGAACTTCTTAAGGCTCGTGGCCTAGACGCTAAGCCAATTCGTCAAGGAGAAATCAACCGTGAGACAGCACACATTCTTGAAGTTGCTGGCGTTGAGCAACCAGAGTTTCGTGATTCAGTTGCAGGTGAAAAAATCTGGCTAGTTGATTACAGTGATTTAGCTCAAGCACCTGACGATGTAAACGACGCTGAAATTTTGGGCATTGTTGATCACCACCGTCTTGGTGACGTGATGACAGTAAACCCACTTGAAGCGTGGATCTGGCCTGTAGGTTGTTCTTGTACTGTTCTTTTCAACATGTTCAAAATTGAAGGTGCTGAAATTACTCCTGCAATCGCAAAACTTATGATGTCGGCTATTTTGTCTGACACCGTCGGTTTCGCTTCTCCAACATGTACGCAAAAAGATAAAGATGCGGTTCAAGAGCTTGCAAAAATTGCCGGTGTTGACGATGTAGATGCATTCATCAAAGCGCTATTGATTGCGAAAACAGACATTGAAGGTCTAACTCCAGCACAACTAGTTGAGAAAGATCTTAAAGCGTACCCATTCAACGGTCGTGATGTGGTTGTTGGTCAAATCGAACTGGCGACTTTAGAGCAAGTAGACGGTCAAATTGAAGCACTAGAACAAGACTTAGTGCGTCGCTGTGAAGAAGATAGCCTAGCCTTTGCCGCAGTAATGCTAACAGACATCACTACCGCAACAACTCGTCTTCTATACAAAGGTGAGTGGGCCGCTAAGCTAGACAAGCACGCCGATAACGGCGTTCTTATGATGGAAAATACGCTAAGCCGTAAGAAACAAGGCTGGCCTTGGCTACAAGCTGAGCTAGTATAATTTCACGCTAAGCGGAAATGAATAAAAGGGTTGGATGAGTGATCATCCAGCCCTTTTTTATGCATTGGTTTTTTTAGTTATTGACTGCAATGGAAGGAGTATACCAATCGTACTAAATAACTGGTCATTCTAGCTTGTTAAAATACTCGATAACGGCGTTAGAATTTTTGATTGTAGAATAACTACTTATC
>NZ_BAUJ01000045.1 GCF_000496695.1 Vibrio halioticoli NBRC 102217 | reverse complement strand
CGATTGGTATCAATCACTGGTTACGCGTGCAGATGACCTGTCACCATCAGATAGATTGATACAAGCGCTAACACAATCAAAATACGCTCAATCCACTTATCCATCGCAGAATATACTTTCTCTCCCGCTTTTAGGCGCGCAGCATGGGTATATCTGAAAAATGGAATGCCGATGGTATATAAAATGGTTGCCATTAATTGGTATTCAAGACCTGCAGCGGTAATCAACCATGCGCAAAATAGCGCTGCAACAGCCGCTAATAGAACGTGACCATAGTTGCGTTTTGCAAGGTTAACTTCGTGGTAATTCCAAGACAGTTTTAATAAGTATAAGCAGCTCAGTAGGTAGCAAGGTAATACCATTACCGATGCAATATTGATTGCCGCTAGGTATACATTTTCAAACATCACCACCAATAGCACACACAATTGCATGAAAATCGTGGAGACGCTCAGTGCGTTTTTCGGCGCGTCATTTTTGTTAGTACGACTAAAGAATTTCGGAAACTCACCCGCTTTTCCTGCTTCGTACGGCACTTCGGCAACTAGCATAGTCCACGCAATCAGTGCGCCAAATACCGAAACTAACACACAGATGTTTACTAGGATGCGACCAAATGGGCCAATAGCTACTTCAAGTAGTGAAGCTGTTGAAGGGTTTGGCAGTTGTGCTAGCTCTTGTTGCGGCAATATACCAAACGACAACACGGCAATTAACGTGTACATGCTAATGGCCACTAAAAAGCCAATCAGAGTTGCTTTACCTACGTCTGATTTATTTCTGGCACGACCAGACAGTACCACCGCACCTTCGATACCAACAAAACACCACAGCGTCACCATCATAGTGCTCTGAATTTGTCCCATGACTGAGCCAAGGTGTTGCTGTTGTCCCCATACATCAATAGAGAGTTTTTCGGGTTCAAAGCTGTAAAGAATGATACCAATGATCACCGCTAAACCAATCAGCTTACCTACTGTTGAGATAACGTTGATAAATGAAGAGCTTGCCGCGCCGCGTAGGGCAATGGTATTCATTCCCCACAATAGAGCAGAACAAAGAATAACCGTTTCAATACCGTGTTCTAACAAAACAGGGAAGAACAAACCCAGTGAGTCGTTGATCATGACTGTCAGAGCCACGTTACCCATACAGCTCATCAACCAATAGCCCCACGCCGATTGGAAGCCAATGTATTCGCCAAAGCCTTCACGTGCGTAGGTAAAGATACCTGAGTTTAAGTTCGGTTTATGTTCAGCAAGAATACGAAAGGTTTGCACTAGTAATAGCATGCCAATACCGGTAATCAACCACGCCAGAGATACCGCGCCAATAGAGGCTTGCTCTGCCATATTTTGTGGAATGCTGAATATCCCACTACCAATCATTGAACCAAAAACGATGGCAATTAAGCCAACTAAGCCCACTGAATTTGTTTTATTCATGTTTTATTTAAACCAGTTAATCGACAATGTTATCAATATTGTCAAAATGATTGACCTAAACGTCGTAAAAAAGCAGGTAAAACGCTAATTCGAGTTAAGTCGCTTGAAAGGAGCAGAATTATACTTAAGCTCATATGAATAAGTAGCATAAATTAAGTTTTGTGGTTAAAACTATTATTCCAATGTTGATCGATTAACCTGCTGTGATTTTGTACAACGAAGTTTGCTAAAACGTAAGGCAAATAAAATAGGTATGTTTTTGTGATGAATTGTATTTATTGATTTAATTCAAGTGAGTGGATTGCGTTGTTTTGTTATTATGAAGTTATCGAGAAGCAGTGGTGATCTATGCGGGATACAATAGTAAAAGCTAAACAAAAAACCATAGCGCTAAGAACGAGCAAAACAAGTTTAGTGGTTGTTTTCATTGCAGTATTATTTGGTTGCAGTCGCTCAGAAGTACCGATTAAAGACAGTAACTACGCATTACATCAAAAACAGCAAGTTATCATAGTGCACGGCCTTGCGCGTAGTGCTGCCTCTATGGAAGAAATGTCCGAAAGAGTGGCGCACAGCGGATATCAAGTGTGTGTGGTGGATTACCCAACGTTAGGTCAAGCGATAGATAAAACCTTGCATGAAAGTAGTGCGCAAATAGATCAATGCATTCATAAGTTCAATCGCGAACTCTCACAAGTCGACGGCAGTAAAGTGCACTTTGTCGGCCATTCTCTTGGCGGATTGGTGATACGTCACTATTTGGCGCAGAAAAACAGTATCACCCATTCTCCGCATTTTGGGGAAGTGGTATTTGTCGGCACACCCAATAAAGGCAGTGATGTGGCCGACTTTTTCTCAAGCTTATGGTTATTGCCGTTAGCGGGAGGTACTGCGGCCTCTTTAACTACCCATTCAGAGAGTTTACCCAACTCATTACCCGATCCTAACTACGCCTTTGGCGTGATTGCAGGCACAGACAGTTACCCCATATTGAAGTACATGTTTGATAATTCAAATGATGGTTTAGTGTCGGTAGAGTCAACACAACTGGCAGGGATGCAAGATTTTGTGGCGGTTAATATTACCCATGATAGTTTACGTAGCGATCCACAAGTGACCGACCTCATCGTAAATTATTTAAATCAAA
>NZ_BAUJ01000046.1 GCF_000496695.1 Vibrio halioticoli NBRC 102217 | reverse complement strand
CCAGTTCAGAGTGAATGGCATTTTTTTTGAAGAATAGGTTATTGATTCCACAAATGAAAAGTCGCGTAACTTCCATAAGGGCTAACATTGTCAGCGGTGAGGTGGGGAAACTTAGCCAGCGCTTTTTTAACCACTAAATCATTGCTTAAAAAGCAGTTCTTTTCTGATAGACCTCTTAATTGCGCGTATTGAATTGTCCATGGGCCGATACCTTTGATGGCTAGCCATTGGCTTGGGTGTGCTTGCGGGGATTCAATAATAAATTCTGCCAGTCTGTTGAGTGTTTCTTTACGTCGCTGGGGCATTTTTAAGAAGGAAAGATCGGCTGTAGCGACCTGTTGCGGGCTAGGAAAGTGCTGGTGGTTGGTTAATTGTTTGGTGAAGTGATTTAAATGATTAATTGCCGCTGTCACTGATATTTGCTGTCCTAGCACGGCGCGTACGCCGGCTTCCCAAGTGCTCCATACCCCGGGAATGCGAATGCCGGCGCGTTTGATTAATGTGGGTGATAGGGCGTGCAGGTGCTTTTGTATAGCCTCTAAGTCTGAGTCGAGATCAAACATTCTGCGCACTGCATTAATTAGTGGGTTAAGCTGCGAATCACTACTTAATTGATACTCTAAAGTGAGGGACTGAGGGTGATTTTTTGATAGCCGAAACCATATCGGCATCTTGTCTATTTGTGCATGTCGCGTGTATTGGAGGTTATCTATTCGCTCTAGATGCGAAATGGCGCGCCGCTGATAAAAATCTAGCATGTATTGCCAATCTAGCGCGCCTTTATAGTTAAGCTCAATAGTATTCGTTTCTATAGGATTAGGTTCGATGATATTAGGTGTGATGCTATCAGACTGAATGACCATCATTGATATACCTAGATTATGAGCGGGCTATCTTAAAAATCTAAACCAATACTCATTTGCAGTCCATCATAGTCTGCATCATAGCGGCCGACTCCAGACGTCGCGTACCCATAAATGTATTCAGCACGAAGCCAGTAATCGGCGTTGATATTCCATTGCAAGCCTGCACCAACGGTAAATATCGAGCCTGTGGTATCACCCACATCGACTCTAGAGCCTGAACTAATATCGTGGCCTTTAATATGGGTGGCGATGGCACTGGTGCGGCCAAAGATCTCAAGGGGGGTATCACCGAGCTCCCCGGTAGTCGCGATAAGAGATAAGCCTAATTCGTAATAGTTGATTTCAAAGGTTTTAGCATCGTCTGAAGACTCTGAATAACGGAAAAATCCTTCCATACTGAGGTGTTCGTTAAAGGATTGACCCCCTCCAATAATAAAACTAGGGCTAGCAAAAGTGTCTGTTGAATCTCCCTCCGGGGAGAAGCCAACATCACCAACACCAAGATAAAAAGAGTTGTTGCCCGCGGCTGCCGCTGACAAGGAAAGCAGAGCAGTAGAAAGTAAGCTAAAGTGGCGAAGCTTGTTCATTGTCATCCTTTATTACGTGTTAGTATTAACAATATTGATACCAAAAGCAGGTAAACACGAAACGATTGATTAAGTGTTTATCTCATTAAGAGTAACAATAATATTACATGAAGCTATTGATTATTATTAAAAACATGGCTTAAAACGCTAGATAGTGACGCAATTAACAAGGAGAGGGACATTGACTCAAGCTAAGCACCTACAATTATCACAACAAGAGCAAGACCAACTAGACGCTGCAGTCTTTCGTCGTTTGCTGGCGCATTTAGACAATAACAAAGATGTGCAAAATATTGATTTAATGATTTTGGCGGGGTTTTGCCGCAATTGCTTTAGCAAGTGGTACACCGCTGAAGCACAAGATAAGGGGCTAGATCTGGATATTGATGATGCTCGTTTGCGTGTTTATGGCATGGCGTACGATGAGTGGAAGCAAAATCATCAACTGCCAGCAACACCAGAGCAACTGGCCGCTTTTGAAGCAAAGCATAAGAAGTAAAAACTTATAGTGTTATTTGCCGATGCTCTTTCAAGACATTACGGCAGCGCAATAAAAAAGTCCCTCAGCAATACTGAGGGACTTTGAAAAGACGCGTTACTTAATAAAGCCTAACTATCGGTTAGTATTTACAAGTAGAAGAGCCTAGGTTAACCCATACATCTTCAACACCAGGTTCATCACCTTGTGTCCACCATTTAGCCTGCCAGCGCGAACCGTTGTGGTTAGTTTGCTCTGTACCTGCGTATGCAATAGCTGCAGACCATGGTAGTTCGATTTCTGAAATCAGTTCCCAGCCTTCAGCCGTTGCACTTGGTTCTGCTTGAGTCCACCATTTAGCTTTGTAAACAAGGCCTTTGTGGCTCACTGTTTCGTTAGTGTAGGTGTTACCTGCTTCCCATGCAGGGTAGTTTGGTGCTGCTGGATCAGTTGATGAACATTGGTTGCCGCCATCGGTATCGCCATCACCAGAGTCGCCGCCGTCGCCTTCACCGCCATCAGTATCACCGTCACCGCCACCGTTGTCTTCTTCGATGTTTGCAACGTGAACACGTGTTGTAGCACTTGCTGACTCTTCGCCATCAGTGACTGTAACATCAATAGAGAACTGCGTATCAGCCGTCACTTCAGGAGCGGTTAGTACGATGCTGTTCTCATGTCCGCCATCAATAATAACGAAATCAGAAGGTACGTTCCAAGTGTATGCCAGTGAGTCACCATCTGCGTCAGATGCATTTGCTAGCAGAGTGAACTGTGCATTTTCATCAACGTAAACAGTTGGGGTAATAGCAATTGTTGGTGGTTGGTTTGTTACTTCAGCTGTGTTGGTAATCACAACGCTATCAGAAGACGATGCGCCATCTGGATCAGCAACGGTTAATGTGAAGGTGTAAGACACATCAGCTTCTGTGAAAGGGACATCCACAGTTGGCTTAGCGCTGGTGTTATTAATAATAGTCACCGCGTTGCCGCCAGTTTGTTGCCAGCTAAAGGTAAGAGCTTCACCTTCAGGATCTGATGATAAAGAACCATCAAGAGTGACTGAAGTAGGGCCCGTTACTGTCTTATCAACACCAGCACGTGCGATAGGTGCACGGTTTGGTTGTTCAGGATCCGTGATAGAATCACCGTGACCTAAACCTTCATGCATTGCATTAACTAGGTCGCCGTTATCGCCATCCATTTCCCAATGGAAAATACCCGCCATGCCAGTTGATAATGCGTACTGTGCTTTCGCTTTAATAGAACGAGCATTGTCATAGGTGATTAACTCACCGGTTGATTCCTTGAATAGGTATGGTGCTTCTGCTGCCTCATCATAGCCGTATACAAAGCCCTGCTCAGGACCGTGGTTATCAGCAATATCACGGTAATCTAGAACACCATTTTCCCAAGTACCGTTGATAGGACCTGTTGCATTACCGGTAAATGGATTGCCGTCGGTAAAACCGTGTACGCCAGACCAGCCACGACCGAATGCCGCTGCACCGATAACCATTTTCTCGATAGGAACACCTTGCTCAAGCAGGATCTCTACGCCGCGAGAAGTGTAGTACTCCGACTCATCAGGAACGGTATTGACGCTCGACTTATGCAACGCTGTTTGGTGGTTTAGAATATTGTTGTTCCATGCACCATAGTAGTCGTAAGACATTAGGAAGATATGGTCTAAGTATTTAGACGCTTCACCGTAGTCAACAACAGCCAGCTTGTCATGGCCAATGTTGATTGCTGAACCTAGCTCGTAATGACGGCCGTTTTTCTCGCCCAACTCGTCTAGCATTTCACGTAAGTCTTTCATCAAGGTTACGTAAGTTTGGCCATCGATATCTTTGTTACCTAGGTTAGGGTTTGCACCTCCGCCACCAGGGAATTCATAATCGATATCAACACCATCGAAGAATTTCCATGTTTCTAGATATTCACGTACCGATTCAACAAATGTATGACGGATTTCATCATCATGCATGAAGAAGAATGGGTCAGATAGGGTCCAGCCACCGATAGAAGGTAGGATTCGTAGATCTGGGTTGGCTTTCTTAGCCGCCATCATTTGCGCAAAGTTGCCTTTGTATGGCGCAGACCACTCTTCTGAACCTTTTAGAGGTATTTGTACCGCTGCCCATGGGTCATGAATCGCAACTTTAAAGTCATCGCGGCCAGCACAGGCATTTTGTAGCGCTTCAAACGAACCTTCGATAGTTTTGACCGAATCGTTAAGGCCATGACCACCACAAATTGGCACAAAGCCGTAAATCATACGGTTTAAGTTTGGTATTGGCGCTTTGTCGATAGGGTAATCACGACCGTAGACCGCCCACTCAACCACGTAAGTACCGACAATCTTGTCTGTCGTGTTTTCGTATGGCTTATTGTTTTCAGTCCAAACTGTTTCTAGAGGTTCAATGTGGCTGCCGTCAGTATCTGCAATGGTCAATAGAGTTGTTTTCGAGCGGCTTACACCGTCTGCGTTTTCAAGCTCAATAGCCATGTCATAAAGACCGCCTTTGTTCATCTTAAAGACAGCTTTGTTTGCAGAAGCGTCGCCTTCCCACACTACGTTACCGTCAAGAAGTACACGAGCCGTATCAGCAGGATCGCCGGCCCATACATCCCAAGTGACTTCAATGTCTAGCTCAGTATGTACAGCCTTAACGACTTTTTCGTAGGCAACAGCTTCTGGATCAACCTCAACCATTGCGTATGTGTGATCACCCCACGATAAAACGGGTTCACCAGGGGCAGCTGCAAATGATGGTGCAGCAAATATGGAGCCTATAATGGATAAAGATAAAAATGATTTGTTAAACATAAACGCTAACCTTAATAAAATAAAAGCATTTTCAATTGGGGGATGTCAGTTCGAACATCAAGATAAATTAGAGAATGTTCTTATTTTTATCCTGACTTTACTTATTCTTTAAAAGGAAAATAAAAGGTAAATCTCAAGTAACTTTTAAATGTAAGTGTTCGAAAGACATTTTGATTATGTATTCAAAATTATCATTATCAAATGAATAACTATTATTTGAATCAATATATGCAACACAGAGCGCAACTTAATAATAAATATTGCATGAAAAGCCATTCTGTTTCGAAAATAGTTTATTTTCGTCACAAAATAATGATATGGGTGCGTTGATAAAGACATGTGATCTATGTCTTTTTGGCAGGTGTTACTTGTGTCAGGTCACGTTATGTACGATGGGGTCTTTTATTTTCAATGGGTTAGGTGTGAGCTTTATCGGTGCTTATTTTTTAGTGTGAATCTAAGTGGGCAGCTAAAATATCAATAAAAGATGGCTAATAAGAGAATGGGTGTTCTTGTTAATGATTATATTGTCAATGATTCAATAATATTAAATAACGTCAGTGTTGTAAGTTTTTTAAGAATATCAAATATAAATACAGTTAGCTCTTGGTTGCACAAATTAGGATTACTAATGAAGTTAATATATATTATTTCAATCGATAACAATTTATTAATTATAATATGCATTTAATTAGAGCTTTTAATTTATAAAGATGGCGTCTTCTTATTAGAAGACGCCATCTTTAAATTAACAGTATTACTGCAAATAGTGATCTGGGTACTGTTCTTGAACAAATAGTGATTTTTTAACAAACAATTATGCTTGAACAAACTACTATAGTTAAAGCGTTGCTATGCCATCAACGTTTGTAAATGGTCGTAGCTCGCTTGTACATCACCAATAGTTTGAGCGATCCATTGTGGGTTGTAGTAAGTATCTAAGTATCGCTCGCCACTATCACACAACAAGGTAACGATAGAGCCTGTTTCTCCTTGGTCACGCATTCTGCGAGCCAACTGAAATACGCCGTATAAATTAGTCCCAGTAGAAGGGCCTACTTTTCTGCCTAGTTTGTTGTGTAGCCATTGCATGGTAGCGATAGCGTGCGCATCTGGCACTTTAATCATTTCATCGACTACGCCCGGAATGAAGCTAGGCTCTACTCTTGGCCTGCCAATACCTTCGATGTTACTGCCACGGTTTAAGGTAATTGTCGCGTCCTTATTGTGGTAGTAGTCGTAAAATACCGAGTGAGTAGGGTCAACAACACACAGTTGTGTATTACAGCGCTGATAGCGAATGAAACGACCAATCGTTGCAGACGTGCCGCCGGTGCCTGGGCTCATCACTATCCACGTAGGAACAGGATGTTGCTCTAATTTCATTTGCTCAAAAATAGAGTTGGCGATGTTGTTGTTGCCACGCCAGTCTGTAGCGCGCTCTGCGTAGGTAAACTGATCCATATAGTGACCATTTAACTCTTGCGCTAAACGGTGAGATTCTGCGTAAATTTCATCAGAGTGATCAACTAAGTGTGCTGTGCCGCCGTAAAACTCAATTTGTTGTATTTTTTTCTTCGCCGTACTTTTTGGCATTACCGCAATGAAAGGCAAACCCAATAGTCGAGCAAAATACGCTTCCGACACCGCAGTGCTACCTGAAGATGATTCAATGATTGGTGTTTTAGGACCTATGTGGCCATTACATAGTGCATAAAGAAACAAAGAGCGTGCTAAGCGATGTTTTAACGAACCGGTTGGATGGGTGCTTTCATCTTTAAGATAAATATCAATACCCGGAAAAGCTTCAACGTCTAACTTGATAAGATGTGTATCAGCTGAACGCTGATAATCAGATTCAATAATTTGGATCGCACGGTTGGTCCAGCTACGAGTGCAAGTATCTTCAGTGTTCATCTTCGGCTTCCTACATATCATTGACGGTATGCATATAATTTAGCCTTAAATGTAGAGAAAAGCTTACCTAATGATGTGCTTAATGGACTAAAATAGAGAAAATTTTTCTACAATAGTAAGGTTTTGTGAAATGAATATTGATAAAACAGACAAGAAATTACTCGCCTTGCTGCAAAAAGATGCCACCTTATCATTAAGTGATTTATCAGAAGCGGTAAATTTGACCACCACACCTTGTTGGAAGCGCTTAAAACGATTAGAAGAGGCGGGGGTCATTCAAGGCCGAGTAGCGTTGTTAGATCCGGAAAAGCTGGGTTTGGCGTTTACCTCTTTTGTGTTGATTAAAACCAGTGACCATTCCCATGAGTGGTATCAAATGTTTGTCGATAAAGTTTCAGAACTAGAACAGGTGATGGAATTCTATCGAATGGCAGGGGATTACGATTACATGTTAAAGGTGCTGGTCAAAGACATGCAAAGTTTTGATGCCTTTTATAAAACGTTGGTCAATGTGGTGCCGGGTATTTCCAATGTAACATCTACCTTTGCTATGGAATCCATCAAATACACCACCGAATTACCTTTAGAGGGTGTATGAATAACATAAAAAAGGCGAGGCATTTGCCTCGCCTTTATCCATCATTATTTAACTAGATTTGCAGTTGAGTAAGCGTATTTTGCGATGGAGCTTTAGTCACTTTACTGACCGCCACAATTGAGATGAACGACAAAATAAACGCAGGTAGTAATTCATAGAAGTATTCACCTTCAATAGAAATGTAATTCTTCACCACAAAGATACTGACTGCACCCACAATCATGCCTGTCACTGCGCCGGCTTTGGTGGTGCCTTTCCAGCATAGCGACAAGATCATCAATGGACCAAAGGCTGCGCCGAATCCACCCCATGCATAACCTACCATCGACAAGATAGAGCCATCGTCGTTTGAGGCAATAATCAGTGCAAATACCGCAAAACCAACCACACCTAAACGGCTGATCCACGCTTTTTTGTTTTCATCAAGTTTGCTGATAAAACCAATGTCTTCAGTAAGTGAAGAGGTGAGAACCAACAGTTGAGAATCGGCTGTGGACATCACAGCTGCCAATACTGCGGCTAAAATAAAGCCAGCAAATACAGGGTGGAACAGAGCATCGGTTAATGCGAGGAAGATGCGTTCTTTATTGCCATCTACGCCAGAAACAGTCTCTAATGGATGAATCGCATCGTAACCAATACCTATTAAGGCAATGGAGATAGACAACACTAAAGTGAGTACCATCCATGAGATGCCAATGCGACGTGCTTTAGCGATGTTTTCAACTTTATCGATACCGACAAAGCGCGCCAGAATATGTGGCTGACCAAAATAGCCTAATCCCCATGCTAATAATGATGCGGCAGTGATAAAGCCTGTTGAGAACTTAAAGGCTTCTGGTTTCACTTCGCTGATCACCACATTTGATTCTGCGATGGCTGAATAGCCAAGTAGCATACAAAATGCCAGTGCAGCTAACATAAGAATACCTTGCACTAAGTCAGTCCAACACACCGCCATGTATCCGCCAAGGAAGGTATAAGAAATCACCACAAATGCGGTGACATACAGAGCAACTTCTTCTGTTGTGCCAAAGCTGTGCGCAAAGAGTAATGTGCCGCCTTTTAGTCCTGATGCGACATATAAAGTGAAGAAGAAAAGGATAACAATAGTAGAAACCGTTTTGATTAAACCGGTATTATCTTCAAATCGTTTAGATAAGAAGCTAGGTAGAGTGACCGTATTGCTTGCTTCGGTTGCAACGCGCAGGCGTGGCGCAACAATCAGCCAGTTCAGGTAAGCACCTAAGGTTAAACCGACGCCAATCCAAACGCCTTCAACTAGCCCGCTTGCGAATACAGCGCCAGGTAAGCCTAACAATAACCAGCCACTCATATCAGAAGCACCGGCACTGACCGCTGATGTCACTGGGCCAAGAGTGCGTCCACCAATAATAAAGTCTTGGTTATTGTGTGTTTTCTTCATGGAATAGTAGCCAATACCTAGCATTGCTGCGAGATAAAGACCAAATTGTAAATAAATCATATACTGCCTTTACGTCCGTGGTTTAAAAGGTGTGAGTTATAAAAAGATAAACTGCTAAGTTAGTGTTACATGTTGTGTCTTGATTGTTAATTAATTTATTTCACCAAGTAACTAACTATCACAGAATTAAGTGTTAACAATTGTTTGTTATATAAAATAATTTCTCGATGGCATTCAAATTTCGCAATGTAAAATTGGGTAAAGGTGCAAGTAAAATTGGCAATAACTCGCAATAATTTCATTCTTGATTAAAAAAGGATGTGATAATGAAAAGGATTTTAACCGTCGTAACAACGGCATTAATGTTATCTGCTTGTAACGATTCTTCTGGCGATGAGGCGTCATTACCTGTGAAGGGGGATGAGGAGAGCAGCATCGATATTTCCGATGCACTGTTAAGTAATCAATCGACAAGCTGTGATGATTATGTAGGTTTGTATGTTTCATCGGCTAACGATATTCAGCGAGACATGCTTTTTTCTGGAAATGTCACTATTAAGTCGCAAGAAAGTGAGTGTTCGCTCACTTCAAACAGTATTCCTAATCACGATTTCAATGATCAAAGTGCTTCTTTTGCCACGGATGTAGAAGCCGTGAGCAGTGAATATTCATTTGCTGCCTTTCCTAGCAAAAACGCCACGCCGACCGGATTAAGCTTGGCTACTTCGGAAGCGATTTTGCTCAATGGTGTTAAAGTCGATCTGTTAGCGGCGGCTTGTTATAACGTTGCCGATGAAAGAGTGGGCTGCGGACAAGAACAAATCGATAATCCTTGGCGATATGATCCAATGTCACCGCTTAATCATTTTGGTACCGATGAGCATCATGCTCATGTACAACCTAATGGGCAATATCACTATCATGGAAATCCCATGGCATTGTTTTCTCAAGATTGCGAAGGGGAACAGGGCTCTCCGGTCATTGGCTTTGCCGCAGACGGTTTTCCTCTTTATGGACGCTGCTTTACCGATCCCGGAACTGGCGAGATCAGAGCGGCGCGTTCTAGCTATCAGCTAAAACAAGGCACGCGTGTGAATAGCAATGGATATGCAGCCCCTATCGCTGGAGTAGGGCTAGTGATTAGCGATAATTACGACGGTCAGTTTCGTGGCGATTATGAATTTGTTGCCGACACAGGCGATTTAGATGAGTGCAATGGTATGACTGTTAATGGTCAATACGGTTATTATGTGACAGATAGCTTCCCCTGGGTAATGAACTGCTTTGCAGGAACGCCAAACGCAAGCTTTGGTAGCCAAGCTGAATCGCGTTCCCATTCTCATTTTTAGCTTTGGCGCATCACACCTTCTTGAACTGCGCTTGCCACTAGATGGCCAGCGCGGTTATACAGCTCACCACGCACCAATCCGCGAGAGTTGCTCGCCGTTGGGCTATCTATTACATACAACAACCAGTCATCCATTTTAAATGGACGGTGGAACCACATAGAATGATCTATGGTGGCAACCTGAAACTTAGGCGTTAGCAAACTGACCTGATGTGGATGTAGCGCCGTAACCAAAAACCCCCAATCAGAGGCATACGCCAACAGATATTGATGGATCAGTTGATCATCAGGCAGTTGACCGTTGGCTTTGATCCATAGGTACTGTTTTGGCTCTTCTTTGTGCGGTTTAAGTGGGTTAACCACTTTTACTGGACGTACTTCAATCGGTTTCTCACCACAAAAGACTTTTTGGATCTGCTCTGGTAAAAACTGCGCAATTTGTTGAGCAAGCTCTGTTTCAGAGGCAAAGTTCTCAGGTCCTGGAATTTCAGGCATAGTATTTTGATGTTCAAACCCAGGCTGATCGCCGTGATAAGACGCGGTGAGATAGAAAATAGGGCGTCCATTTTGAATTGCTTTTACTCGGCGAGTGCTAAAGGTTCTACCGTCACGTAGATGTTCAACATCATAAATGATCGCTTTTTCAGGATCGCCCGGACGTAAAAAGTAGCTATGAAATGAGTGCACACTTCTATCATTAGGAACGGTGTAACGGGACGCAGAAAGTGCTTGCCCTAACACTTGGCCGCCATATACCTGAGGTAATCCAAGGTGTTCACTTTCACCGCGGAACAATCCCAGTTCCAGTTGCTCTAACTGTAAAAGTGTCAATAGTTTATTAAGTGGTTTACTCATCTGACCTCCGAGTTAATTCCAATCGAAAATACTCGTTAACGCCCGTTTAGACAAGTGCTAATTGTGATGAACTCGAAAGAATTATTACGGCGACAGTGTTATGAAAAATAAGCGGGTCTCAATACGTATCGTGATTAAATGCAGTCGAGGAAGCGAAATAAAGGGCAATGAACGGTAGGAGCCTTACTTTGCAGAAGTATTGCAAAGCATTAAATGCAACATATAAGTAACATCCAATAAAAAGTGATGCTACTTACGCTTTTGGTTATGGCTGCCAGCGAAACTCCTTTAATTTCACTTTTCCTGCGGGAGTAAACACAATACCTTCCTCCATCAACCGTGATTGTTGACGTTGTAAATCCGCCCCTTTTAAAGAAATCTCACCTTTACTATTGATGACCCTATGCCATGGCAAGGCTGAGTCTTCAGGTAAATTGCCTAAAATAGCGCCTACCTGTCTCGCGTAGCCTGGAAAGCCTGAAAATTTAGCTATATCTCCGTAGGTACTTACCATACCTAAAGGAATTTGATTAATTAAAGCAAAGACATTGTGTTTAAAATGATGCATAATTGTAGGTGACTGTTAAATAAATTGAGGAATAAAAACAGTAATCGCAAGGAGGCGAATATGATGTTTTCTACAGTTCAGTTCTTTATCACCACATTATTGGCGATAATATGTGCGCAATCCATTGATGTAAGCCAAGGCAATGTCCCTGTTTTGGCTCTCGCTATTCCCGCACTTTGGATTATGTCGCGCTCACGCGCTTCGGGTATTTTTCTGCTAGTCGGACTGTGCCTATTTGGTTCTACGCTTGCCTATCAGCCCACTGCGCTTTCTATTTCCATGTGGATCTTGTTCCCGCTGTTAATGGTAGCATTTTCTAAGCGATGCACGAGCAATGCACGATGGAGTGTATTTAGTTTCTTTGTGTTTATGCAATCTGGGATTATTTATTCGCAGATGCAAGGCATATTAAGTGGCGAACCTATTTTTACCTTACTACAGATCGCCAGTGTCTCAATGATTTGGCTAGCGGCGGTGTCATGGAAGACATCCTCTAAGCATGGCTGGTGGGCTTTGTTTCTGGTATTGCCACTACTGATGGCAGGTATGGCTCACGCCGCACTTATCTCACTCACCATAGTGGGTATTATGGCGTCAATGGAAAACATGGCAATAAGCAAATCCAAACTTCTAAAGCTGCAATGCTGGACACTGCCGACAGCGGCTTTTGCATCGCTCGTGGCAATGCCAAGCGGTAATGTACAAGGAATCGTACTATTGGTTTGGTTATTAATATTAGCCGCAATTTGGATGACTGATTACATCTTGCGCATAAACGAAGAGTTCAGCGATTAAAGTTTCAACGCTTAGCGCTAAGTTATTAGAAAAGCCATAAAAAGCACTTGTATAAAGTCTAAGGATGATGAATAATCCAAGCACTTCTTTAGCAAAAGCATTTGTTGAAGTCGCTCTATGGGGGTTGGTCCTCTCGCAACAATAGTTCGTGAACTCGGTCAGATCCGGAAGGAAGCAGCCGCAGCGAATGACTTGTGTGCCGGGATGTGGCTGGCCCCCACCCAATTCTGCCTATGTCGTTAAAACCATATCTTGTTGCAAGCATCATATTAAATCGAATTGAAATAAAACCAACCAATACAGCTGGAACCAAATAAAGAGCCATTTCATTCTACCACCACCTTCCTAAGCAGCTAATAAACCCCGAAACACGGGATACTCAGGTAATACATAAAGACAACTGCAAATACTCCGATGTTAATTTACTTTTAAGTTCCATCTATAGAGCACTTGATAATCAAAGAAAGGGTTTTAGCTAGTCAGAGCCAATACCAGAACTCCAGCTGTTCGAAATCAATAATTTTGTGCTGAATTTGCAAACTATGATACCAATAAACACAAGTTTTCTGGAGGGAGTAGCATGAGTGCACACACTTAAACAAGGGCAATAAAAGATGAAAATCAATAGTGTGGCTTTACTTTTCTTGACCGCTATAACTTTAGCAGGCTGTGCACTACCAAGAAATTCATATACATGGACACGTTACGATGACGAGGCTGCAACCAAGGGGTACCGAAAAAACGTTGAAGGCACCAAAGGCCTTGGTTACGAGTTCATAAAAGCGAGCGTTCATCTCGACGGCGATCAGATACTATACGAAAATGAAGTTAAGCCACTAACATCCGATAAAGAAGTCAGCGAGGGTGCAGCTAAAGACTTTGCGTATGCTGTCTGCAACACTGCAAAACACCGTAAAATACACTCAATTATTATTGCAACTAGGAACGCAAGTAGCTACGGCGTCAGAATTGCAATGGACTACTACGACAAACCGGGTCAAATAGTACAAAAAGTCACTTGCTGGCATCAAGACGAAGTTTACTAATTGTTTGAGCTTGGCCACTTCACACTGAAATAAAGGGAGGCGCCCAATTTGATTAAAGATACTGAATCTGTAATTCAAATGCACATAAAGTAATGGCGCCTCAACAACGCTTTTGATGCGAAACTATGCAGTTTTACACTGCAAAAGCATTGACTCACTCAGCTGCGTAAATATTTAACTCATTAGTTTTCACGATAAGTGAAATAGCTCTACGTAAATCCCTTTTCTCAACAACCTTGCAATTCAACTGCAGCGAGGCCGTCATAGTAGAAAACAACGAACTTAAACTCGGAGACAACGGCAAACTACTCATTAGCGACATAAAACGCAAGCAACTTCACAGGCGATCGGTAAGCGTCATACTTAAAGATGTTCTTAAATTCTCTTATCAAACATTTTGCATTCCTCGATCGCGTTTAAGTTATCTCTTCTTTTCAATGCCGTTGTCGTTAACAAATCACTGCAATTTCGAATCTTGTTTAATGATTGATACAAGATCACACTTTTTCTACAGCAACCGTTAAAATCGACAGCTTTATAATCACGTGATTAGGTTACCGCAATAGGGAACGGTTTAATTGCGCCAATTCAATCCTGTTTCTTTATATTGGGTGATTAGTTCTCGCCTGGGGTTAAATTTTATATTCCCTCGAAACAGTGCAAAGGCCATCTTGATGTTATTTCGACTTTATATGGCGATATTTCACTACAAATAACCGTCTTTTCGACACTCTATCCAGAGTTTGTGTTGTTTCATAACCTTAGAAAAGAGCGCGCCTTGCAGATAACCATTTAGCCAATTTCGCAGCTTAGGGTAGGGGCTTTGACGGAAATTCTGTTTTTCAACTTTGGCGAATTTACGCATGAAAGGGAATAATGCAATATCCACTAGACTTTCGTTTTCTGAGAACAAATAAGTGTGGTTGCAGAGTCTTTCCTCAAGAGAATGCAAATAGTGTTCGCAAGCTTGACGGCATTCATTCAGGTTGTCGTCATGGTAGCGTTTAGCGCAGCTGTACGACTCCAATAAAGGGATAAAATTGTGTTCAAAATCGGCAATGAAAGAGAGCATCAAAGGTAATGCCTGCGGGTCTTCTTGATGTAATAGGTCATCGGGATCATCTTGTTGCAACGCCCAGAGCATAATATCTAGGCTCTCCTCTAAGATGAGGGGGTGGTTTGTCTCTTCTTGTTGTAAAACCAACACAGGCACACTCCCTTTAGGGGAAGCGATTAGCATTTCCTGCGGCTTGTTGTTGAGTTTAATTGCTCGGATGAACACCATTTGCCGAGCTTTGATAAGAGCTATTCTTGCTCTCATAGCATAGGGGCAATGTTGTAAAGAATAGAGTATTGGTATGTTTTTCATATAGTTAAGTTTAGTGACTAAATTGCTTAAGCGACCTTTTAATTGCAATTTTTTCTTACTATGAACACAACTAGGGTTTTGAGGGGCAGTTCACGGGGTCATGTCCACGGGGTCAGGTCTTTCATTTTGCATTTAAAGGTCTATTTTATGCAAAACGCAATACCTGCCACCATTATTTCTGCACTATTGAGAAGAAGACATTGCTTGAGAAGAAGACATTGCACAGGCGACAGAGAAACTCTGCAAGAGGATGTTGTTACAGACGGGATGTGAATCTATCGACTTCTTTTAGCCGAAATAAGTGAGATAGCAAAAGGGCAGCCATGCGTGGCTGCCCTTCGTTTAGTACATGTCTTGCTCGAGAACGTTTGGATTATCGTTAAACCATTCCCATTTCGTTTGGGTGGTTTGTATTCCATTGTCATTACTGTCTTTAATGACGGGTAGCTCCATAGAAATGATACCGATGCCGGGATGGATCAGTACATCAGCAGAGAACATCTCATCTGAGTCAGTACCATGTACTTCAATAATCTGTATAAATTTATAGGCTTCGTATACATCACCGCTATTGGTTTTGTAATAAAAAGGCTTACCTTCTTCGCCTGTTTGTTGTTCGAGCGTTATCGTCGTTTTCTCATTAAACACGCTAAGCTGCGCCGGTATAGTGCATGACATGCCTAAATCTCCACTAGGGAGAGGCGAACAAAGGGGCTGGCCGTTGTTATCAGGTATAGGTTCACTGGTTAATTTGTTGAAGCTTCTGTATGCACCAAATTCATTCGCTCCTAGTGCCATAGGTAGTGCAAAATTCTTGTATACGGCTTTTTTAATTTGATCTTCTTGAGATAGGTTTTCTTTACTTAGCAAATCTTTAAGCTTGCCTTGTGCGGTCGCTAAACCGGGGATACCAACCTCTAGTGTATGGGTTTCATCCTCTTTTGAGTATTTATCGTCGCCGATTGGTTCAAATGTGTGCCACTCATACGTGAAAATCTTATGCGTTTCTGTAGTGAAGTCGGCTTCAACGCGATCAATGTTGAATGGTTTATCCATACTGAATTTAACAGCAGACACAATATCATCAGCGTCAGCCTTGTTCTCACTACTAGAAGTTGCTTTCCAGTCGTAATCTCGGTTTACGCCACTGGCTAATGCGTTTATTGCTTTTATTTCACCGGGCTTGAGCGTTGGAGCCTTAATGTTAGAATCCGTTCCTCCATCACAAGCGGTAAGTCCAAGCGATACTGCGGCTAGCAATAGACACTTATACATAATCATTTCCCCTCTACAAGATGTTACGCAATCGGTTATATGGGGCTAAGTCTATGTCTATATTTGCATATATGGAAAGCGTAAAACTGAAAATATAGATTTACTGCAGATAAATGACGCGTCAGATTGTTGGACAGTTTCTTGTAAAACAATGGTTTAGATTGATACGTGTGTAGGTGTGTTTTGTGTCCTCAGTAATCACATGGTTTAAAATAAAACCTCATTTAGAAACAAAATCCGGTTAGATTGGCTGTAAGGATACAACCTCATTTAATGCGCAGATTTCAATTTACAGAATCATCTTCAATCCAATCGAGTAATAAAGGTTTGCTCATCATCCACAAAAGCCACAAAGCCACCGTGATAAATAAACACCCGACCACGCCCCTCAACCAAGCAGGCAAGCTGTGGGTTCAAATCTTCTTCATTATTTCGACTTTGAAAAGTACCCGTATCAGTGATTACGCCGTTAAGTGCAGGTAAATACCCATAACGGCGCTTAGCTTGATCAATCAAGCTCAACTCACTGGTGGTAGAGAAGCAAGAGGGGATCGTCCCCGCATCTTCGATAAATAGAGTTTTCAGTTCTTCAAAAGCTGTAATCACCAGCCAGTCGATGTCGTTAACGCGATGGATAAACATTGTTGATAATACCTAGTTGAACGGTGATTCTAATGTGGGAATTCTATCATTATCTGGGGTGGGACGTGGTAGAGATTTAGGTGTGAAGGTGCTGATTTTGCACTGTTTTTGGAGTGTAACTTAGGGGCCAAGTTGAAATATGTTTTTGCCCCATTTCTACTTAGTGCTTTACCATTCACATCCTGTTAATGGGGTTTCGCCTTACTAAAACTAATTGAGGCAAAAGGAAAGATCTGACCCTATTGATGGTTGCTGGTGTCGCTCTTAGCTGCCTTACACCAGCCATAGATCAGGGACTCGTGTAACGACAGTTGCCTCGCTGCCGCAGTTACTCCCCACTTTCCCTGCTAGCTTTAGTGCTTCTGCTTGAAATTCAAGGGGAGTGGATAATACGTTTTTTCTTGATTTTCATAGTTCACCTCGTTAGTGACTGAACTCAGTGTCCAAAACTGCTGGTGTGGATCATTCCTTCTCTTCATTATTCAATGTTGCCTGCAAGCTCAACTACTCTCGTGTAATCATCCCAAAACCAGTATTTAGGTGTGCCATCGCGAGGTTCATACGCATAAGCTCGTAGTGAATTTAGTAAACTACTTTCGACATTGGTTAATGCGTAGTTAATTGTATCGTTGTTCCTAGTGTAGTGATAAACATCTTCTGGATACATCGGCTCAATTTGAAAAACTTCCTTATGCCATCTATCTTCAATTTCTTTATATAGTTTAGAACTGGATTCTAGGCACAGATCAAATAGCTTTTTGTTGACGACCTTACCGCTGTTTTGGTGGTAGTCAAATAAAGTGACGACATTACATCCGATAAAATTATTCCTTTGTTTATTGTCTTGTTTTCGGTTTTTGTATTCATCTGCATTTCTATCAAACTCTACAAGAGCAATAAGTAGGGTAAAGGTGTTAATCACTTGTTGTTTAGGTGAGTTGTTTGCGGTTCTGAGGCATGCAAAAAACTTGGCTGTGAGTTGGTCTACGGATCTTACGTCGAGGTTGTAAGCCTTAGATACAAGTTCAATGTGTACATGAATGTCGACATCAATGCCATTTAAACTCGGGATCAAAATTAGATTCGTAAAGCTATCTATCTTCTCATTTAAACCCATTGCGTTGAGGTAATGCTTTAGATCAGGCATAGGTAACTGAGCCTTCCGATGGAAGAAGCGTTTGAGGTACTTTTCAGAATCGAAATCATCGCCATAAATAGCCTTGATTGAGCAGCATAACTGTTCAGTATCGGTAGCTATGATGAAAACAAAGTGCTTAGTATCAAAGAAGTGTTTAATCACTTCTAGCATTTCAATAGCGTAATCAGGTCTGCATCTATCAAGCTCATCTACTAAAACAACAATCGGCAGCTCTTGGCCATGGTTTTGTTTGAGAATTTCAGCGAGTAGAGATAGCTTTGTTCTTATTTCTTTTATTGCGTCAATTTGTTCCGTGTATCCTTTTTGGATTGAAGAAATGTAGTCAGCGTCAGTCTTTTCGAATAGTGTCTTAACAGCTTCAACACCAGTTGCACTGTCATCTAATAGTTTCTTGGACACATAACCGCTTGCAGCTATTGCTGTACCTTTAATGAACTTACCTAGTAATGATTTGACTGCATCGAAGTCAGAACCAGTAATGGCTGAATACTTTTCTAGCTGGGAAAGTAGCTCACTACTTACAACAGTCAGTGGCTCTTTCGTGAAGTCGCTTTCCCAAGCGTCAATATAGATTGTTGGGTGGTTTTGGTTGTTTAACAGGGTGTATAAGCGCTTAAGGAACTGTGTTTTACCGCTCCCCCAAGCTCCATTCAGGTTTAGTACGAACCCCTCATTTTCTTCTGTAATGTAATCTGCAATGAACTGACCATAGTCATGACGGTTTAAAAGGCAGTTTTCGAAAGTGAACTCTTCGAGCCAACTGTGGTGCTTGATTTGTATTTCTGGCATTTAAAATAACCCTAGATAAATCAATGATGTAATCAAATAAGGGTAACACTGATTAGATCATAATGATGAATGCTAAATAACAGTATTGTGGGAGGGTTAGGGTTCCAAAATAAGTATTTAGTGTAGTATTCCTTTGTTTGAACAATGTACACCAATAATAGGCTAGGCAAATGAACCCAAGAATCATTGAGTTTCACCTTAAGTACAATCCTAATAGGAAGAACCCTGCTGAAGTGTTCCATGCAATGGGAAACTTTATCTCTACTTATCAGGAAATGGGGCAGTTAATCATTCAGTCAATTGGCTATGAGGCTGATTTTGAATTGGAGATGAAAGAGGTAGTGCATGGCTCTATCTTGGCTCGTTTGATGATTTGTGTGGATGAATGGACTCAACCTAATTCGTTGCTTCGTGAGTTAACGGGTGAGTTTACTGAGAAGGAACAGGTTAGTAAGGTATTAGCTAGAGAGAAAGTGCGTCTGATTGCCAAAGCGACTACTTGTGGTCATCACAATAAGGTTAGGTTAGAGCCTCACTTTGATGAGCGTGAGGTTGCTATGACTATGGATAAATGGTCTGAAGCCAACAAAAAGCTAATGCCTAATGAAAAGCTGACTATTAGTGAAGAACATGAAGATCGTAACAATGTCGTTCCTTTCGATCCCAACTTTCGCTTTACTGGGGACTTGAAGCAAATGTATTCAAGTATAAAAGGTCACCATGATGGATTAGAAGTCGTGAGAGTCTTTAGACCTTGTAATTTGGGGACAGCTAAATGGGAGTTTATCAGTGAGAAAACTGGTAAGCGTTATAGTGCTGAAATTACTCACAAGAAATGGCTAGAACAGTACCAGAACAATGAAGTAAACCCTGCAGCTAAAGATTCGCTGTTAGTACACTCTGAGTATGATGTTGTATCTATCGATGGGGAAGATAAGATTAGAAATGCGCAGATCAAACTGGTCATAGACATTATTCGTTACACTGGAACTCAAAATGAACTGCCCGAATGATCTTAAATCGGCGATCACATCCTATTCATTTATAGCGACGCCCTTCATTCTGCTGATAGTCGTTAAAGTCCTAACAGGTAAGTTCGAGGAGCTAATCCTAACTGGAGATTGGTCGATAGCTAGTGCAATGATTTACTCTAGTGCTGCATTTAATGTGAGGAGTGCTATAAGAGATTATAAGGGGAGGTTGAACGAAGTGGGCTTAGATGGCTTTATGGCTCGAACAACGATCATGTCTTCAGTCAGCGTTACTATCTATGTATTAGCTCTTACTCAAGACCATAATTATTTGATAGGTGCTCTCCAAATAGCTTTATTTATTGTAGCGTCTATTGCACACATTAAATACACTCGTTTGGCTTATTGTTTGAAGGGTTGCGATTAGTTTGACAAACAAAGCGTTTAGGAGAAGTTAGGTTAGCTACCGCAACCAATGGGGTCGCGTCTTGCGTTTTGCATAACAAAGTTTTCAATACCTGAGTTAATCCGTAATTTGCTAATTTAGGAAAGTCACTGACACGTTTTTGTCCAAAAACGCGTTTAAGTTAGATCCGACAGGGACGAAGGTTGGTAGTATTATTCTATAATTCTGCTTATATAATAAGTGTGTTTGAGGAGTAGAGGGCAATCTCTATTCCCCTTAACTGTTCAATGGTTTAGATTAGGTGACACCGAATAACACTATGTAGTGAATGGAATCCTTGATGTTAGATCGTGAACCTAATTATTATGATGAACTTTTCTTAACTTTAAAGGAGGAACATCATAGTTATTGTCCATACAAGCATGTGATTGAAGTATACCTTTACAGGAAACCTTCTAAGAAAAGGGGAGCGAAGCCCCAACTAAACCGAGATGAATCCTTTTGGAACTCAAAGTTTGTTGATGAAATTCCGTTAGCAACATATAAAACTGATATTTTCATACTCGCGTTAGCCCGTTACTTCGAACAAGATATCGCCGAAAACCTTCACTTAATAACTAAAATTCTTGCAGAATCGCCGGCGACTATTCGTACTGCAATTCGTCGTTCTCAACTAGTTCTAAAAAACGAGCATGTGAAATGGAACGAGATTAGGGCAATAGCGAATCAAAACCCAAATGCGCTAGAAGAACTCATCACAACCTGTCAAGCGTTTCAATCAGCACATAAAGATAGGCTAGATTTAGTAAAGGAATACAGTGAACCGTTAAAATTTTTAACCTTGTTTGAGTTCATGTCTTTTTCTGCTGCTTACTCATTTAAACACTTGAAGAAACCGGCTATTTCGCTTGATGGTGGGGCTATAAGTGCTGATTCCCAGTTAAGGGCGTTGACAAGATTAGTACAATGGAAATTGAGACATGTATCCAATGAAAGTTTTACCTTAAACGATATTAAGATTTCACAATCTTTAAAAAGATATCATGCCCCGCTAGTTTTTCCGTCTGATGAAGACAGTTCTAGAGCAGATGCTTTTCTACACATTTTTAGTCAACTAGTACAAGCTCAAGTAGAACTCGATGAATTTATATCTCAGAGTGTTCATCCATTTTGCTTCAATGATTCACTTCATTTTTCGGTCCATAACAAGTGCCTAACATTGAAGCGTCTAGATAGTCGTTTAGACGATACATGGGAGCAAAATGGATATCGGCAAAAAATGCTACGGGGCTACTGGTTTAACTTAGCAGTAGATGAGTTCATAAGTTCTGGTATGGCATTAAAGCAAATTGGAACAAGTGAGAACCATGAAAGTAACCAATTCGCTTACATAAAAGCAATAGCAAGCCGGCTCGAACTTCAAAAGGTGTACGGATTGGAATCATTCGTTACCACTAATTCAGGACTTAACGTAAATCTATTTCAGGCTCTATTGTCTAGAGAGTTAATGGTATCTTTTTACATAAAGGAGTATATCCAAGCATTTGAACGAGAGTTTGCAGAGGTAGGTGATTGGCAGAAAGCCATTGGCATAGTTGCTATAAAAGGACTAGCGATAGGACAAAATCGATTCCCAATTACATGGTCGCTCTGGAAAGACAAGATTAACAACATTGTAGGCTGGACGGTATCGGACGATTTTCCAAATGGTAATATCAATACGGCTAAAGCAATTTTGGATTTCTGGTGCCTTGACTTTAAAAAGTACAGCGCACTCTTGAAAGCCTCTCCGACTAAAGCTCTTCCACAACTTACCGAAAAACCCATCTTTAAAATCGGTATCCATTGCGTTCAACTTCCTTGGTTAATGTCAGTTCAAGAAAGTTCTGTTAATGCTGTAAATAATCTACGCCGATTTGCAAATCAACGTAGTTCATTGAAGGATGAAACAACAAGAATCGAAAATCAGCTGGGTGATGAATTCAAGCTCAAAGGGTTCTCAGTTTTAAAAAACTATACCCCGAAAAGCCGTTGGGGAGCCAAAGCTGGGGAAATAGATTTAATTTGTGCAATAGACAATATCGTGATTGTTATCGAAGTAAAATCAACGTATCGCAGAACGACTACGTCTGAAATCTTTTATCATCGAGATAGAACTTTACGCAAAGCCGGTATACAAGTGAGGAAGAAAGTTGAAGCAATAACAATGGAGCTCCAAGTTGATGAGCAGCTTCGGAAAACCTTATCGTTAGCTATCGATACTCCGAGCGTCGTTGGTTTGATCGCTGATACATCCATTGAATTTGACCATGAATATTTTTCTGGTTTTATGAAGGTTACAGTAGAGGAGCTTCTAATCGCATTAGCAGACAATGCTTACTTCTTGTGTAACCAAGAACAAACAGTCTTGTCGTCACTAGCATCTGGTGAACCTGTGAACTTTGTTTCCGAAGTATTCTCATTGTACAAAAATGGATTTAGCGGCAAAGAATTTCTAGAAGTTATTGAGCATTCCAGAGTCTGGGAAAGTGTGGGTCATTTAAGTGGTGGTAAGTTCTGAAAACCCTAGAAAATTTCTAGGCTCTCCAATTCGGACTTTGTGTAGCTGTTTTTGTTTACAGGTATTCGGATAGTTGAGATCCTTAAACTCGTTTATTGTCCAAAGGCATGTTACCGCAGGACTCTGAACTAATTCAGAAATAATCCCGTATGATCTTTTATCGAATAAAGGTTCATCACACAGTAGTAATTTTACAAAATCAAACCTTGAGGTTAGTTAAAAGTCACTAACTACCCTGCACTCGATGCCACAGCTTTATCCTCATAATGATCAGACAAATCAGCATACCTAAGCATTAAAAATCTGTCCTTAGTCGCAATTCATATCAACCTATAGCCTATTTTTTATCCAAGTATTCGCGGGTTATCTACTGACATTCACTCCATTTTTCAAGACCAAATTACCGCCGACTTACTTGTAGTATTAAAATACATGACCTAGTCGACAAAATGACGAAAAAGAGCGGTCTTTGATAGCAATAATGGCTCTATGCAATTGCTTGAGTGTGATTGTTGTTGCTAATGTTCGCCTCAGAATAAATCCCTACAAAAGAGATAGTCATGAAAAAGACACCCATTTTATTAATCGCAGGTTCTTTACTACTAGCGGGTTGTGCCGCTAACCAAGGTCAAACTGAGTTGGTAACAAAGCCGACTTTGGTGATGGTAGATCAAGGCGTTAGCATCGCGTCAATGCAGCAAGTTTTAGAGCTTCGTGAAAGCATCGTAAACGCTAAAGATGGTGACGTGATCAGCATTAAAGCCGGTCACTACCGTGATTTGGGTAGCGTTACGCTAACGGCTAACAACGTCACTATTAAACCTGAAGTTGCGGGTAGCGTTATTTTTAATGGCTCAACTCAGTTCATCATCAAAGGTGATAACAACCTAATTGAAAGCTTGGTATTTACAGATGGCGGCGCGACACTTAGCACAGTAAGCCATGATGCAAACATCATGGGTGTGTTCGGTATTTTCGGCAAAAACAACACACTGAATAACTCTGTAATCTACAAGTTCAACGATTATCCTTACGTGCCAGACGCGAAAGGCAAATACCCTAACATCCGTTGGGTAACTGTTGGCGGTGAAAACAACAAAATTACTAACAACACTTTTGAAGGTAAGTACAAGCGTGGTGCAATGCTTGTTGTTCAAACTTCAGCTAAGTTAGAAAAGACTTTGATTGAAGGTAATATCTTCAAAGATTTGACTGCTTTGGATATCGAGTTGATTGAAAACTCTAATCCGAAAATGGTTAGAACAAACCGTAATGACCGCCAAGCAATCCGTGTAGGCGATAGCCACAACTCATTGTTTGACTCTCAAAGTGTGGTTAAGAACAACTACTTTGACAACATCAGTGGTTATGTCGGTAAAAAAGGTTCAGGCGAAATCGAGCTAATCTCTATTAAGGCGAGCGGCGTTACGTTTGACAGCAATACTATCCGCAATAGTACTTCTATGATTTCACTGCGCCACGGTCACAATAACGTTGTAACGAACAATGTTATCTTGCCGGGTAAGACAGTCAACTCTGGTGGTATCCGTATTTATGATGAAAATCACCTGATTGAAAACAACTACATTGAAGGTACTTTAGGCAAGGGCACGTATCGTGGCGGTCTTGTGCTAAATACTGGCATCATCGATGTGGCTAATGGCGAAGTGCTAAGCAAAGACTCTGTGGGTAAAACTCTACAGAAGCAGTGGACGCCAAAAGATGTTGTAGTGAAAAACAACACCTTAGTGAACAACACACAAGGTATTTTTGGTAGTAACGCTATCCACCGTGTGAGCCTAACAGACAACACTCGCGCTGAGACAATCTTCCCAGCGGTTGACACTGTATTTGAAAACAACCTATCTATTGCAGCTGAGCCTGGCACAAACGCATTTAGACAGTTTGAAGGTGAGAAATTTAAGATGGTAGGTTCTAAATTCAAGAACAACATCTTCTACGGCCAAATCGAAGGGCTAGATCCTTTACCAAAAGGCATCTCAACTGACAAACCAGCAATGGAGCGAGATGAGCAAGGTCTAGTTAAAGCTGTTGGTTCGGTGGGTGCATCTAACCTAACGGTACTGACTGAAGAGATGGTTGGTTCTAACATCGTATTTAAATAATACGGTTATATAACTCACTATTTGACGGGGTAGGTCGCTGTTTTGTACTAATGTGCAAAATGAGGGGTCTGCCCCGTTTTTCTTTATTGGTATTGTTGTTTGCTAGAAGTTGGAAGGTATTGCCTTGGACAGACGAGCAAGGTGTTGAGTTAGCTGCACAGTTTTCATCTGGTAAACAAGTTAAGGTATTAGCTGCAATTCACTGTCGAACAGTTGGTGCGATTACATCTGAACTGAAAAAGTAAGGTCTTATAGAAGAGTAACAGTGGAGCACTACAACGTGCACTTGTCTTGTTACTTTAGATTCCGTAAAACATCCGTACAAATTGAAGGTGCTGTTTATTTATACTATAATCCAGATTATTACGGCAAGTATCCGTACATAGGAGAGGTTATGGCATCTGCACGTTTAGATATTCGTCTTGATGAAGAGATCAAGGCTAGAGCTGAAAAAGCATCGGCGTTACTTGGTCTAAAAAGTTTAACTGAATATGTTGTTAGGCTTATGGATGAAGATGCTACTCAGGTAATTGAGCAGCATGAAAGTATCGTAGTTAAGGATAGTGTGTTTGATGAATTTATGGTCGCTTGCGAGAAGGCCAATACGCCAAATCAGGCGTTACTTGAAGCGGTTAGGTTCACTGATGAGAGCGGCATTAAGTGAGTTGGGGTAATGAGTTCGTAGAACTTAATAAATCCAAGCATGATCGCACTTCATTTGATTGCGGTGAGCGAGAACTAAATACATTTATCAGGACTCAAGCAGTAAAACACATGCAAGCAGGTATTAGCCGAACTATGGTTCTACCTAGCTCTCAACCACTGCTAAATCAAAAATATGCAATTTGTGCTTTTTACACTGTAGCGCCTAGTTCTATTAGCCGAGAAACATTGCCAGCGCAACATGCCAAGAAACTGCCTCGATATCCCATTCCTGTTTTTCTTTTGGCTCAGCTAGGAGTGCATAAGGAGTTTCATGGCTCTGGGTTAGGTAAAGTCAGTCTAATCCGTGCTCTAAAGTACCTATGGCAAGTTAACCACCATATGCGGGCATACGCCATTGTCGTGGATTGCCTTACTGACTCAGCGCAAGCGTTCTATACCAAGTTTGGTTTTCAAGTGTTGTGTGAACATAATGGAAGTATTCGTATGTTCCTGCCAATGAACACAGTCGCACAGCTTTTTAACCAAGGGTAAGTTATCGCTTAGATAGCTAGATAAGCGGAACCAAAGCCTCAACGCCAAATCAGTATCTTCCACAATTAATACTTGCCAATATTCAGCTCTTTGCATAGGTTAGATCTAAGGGAATTAAGAGCGGTTAAACATGGACTTAAACTTATTTACGACTTTTCTGTCAGTCTATAAACACAAATCAATTACTTTAGCGTCGGAAGAGCTCGACCTGTCACAGCCGGCGGTGAGTGCGGCTTTAAAACGCCTTGAACTGGTGGTTGGCAAAGCACTGTTTGTGCGTGAAGGGCGTGGCATTGTGCCAACGGGTGCGGCGGTGACTTTGGCTAATAAAATTGAATCGCCAATGTCCGTGTTAGAAACGGTTGAAGGTCAGCAAGAGCATCTGAATATTTATTGCAGTGAAGCGGTGCTGTTTAAAGTGGCGCATATCGACAATATCACTATTGGTGAAACACCGCTGGATGAAGAGAGCATCATTGATGACTTGTACACGCAAAAAGTGGATTTAGTAATTGATGGTATGTCGAGCAAGCAACAGAGCTTAATTGTTGAAGAGTTCCATGCCGAGGATGCAGTGTGCCTTACTCGGATGGATCACCCAAGAATCACCGAACAAATATCGTTAGAGCAGTATTATCAAGAGCAACATATTGCCCTTCGAGTGCGAAGAAATAAGCTAAGTACCATTGAATTTTTAAGCGACAAGCCTATTACGGCAAGAAAAGTAAAAATCGAAACAGGATCGATTACTAGCATGCTGACTATCGCGTCGCGTTCTGATTTTATTGCCTCGTCATCACGCGCTATAGCCGAAGAGTTTGCTCAGGATATGCGATTGCGCATCCATGAGATCCCCATCCCTCTGAACAAAATCAAATTTAATATGATTTATCATCGCCGTTATCTCAACGACCCTTTCCATAAAGCCAAAAGAGAAGCTTTGCGTAAAGCAATCACCGGTGACGCTAACCTAGCGTAATGGCTAACATAAATTGAGGTGAGGTTTTGTCTTAACTTCAGTTTATATATTCAAGTTCATGCTTTCAGGATAATCCGTGTATTCAACTTAATACACGTGGAGAACATCATGAAATTACGAGCTTTAGCACTTATTTGCGCCACTTCATTTACTGCAACTGCCTTTGCCAATTCAACGTCTGTTTATCTAGAACAAAATGTCGCCTCTAATGCGGCTGATAATGGAGAGTATGCCACTGAAGCGGGCGCCAATATTGCGGTGTCTGAAAACGGCAGTGTTTATATTGGTTTTGACGATCAAGGCTGGCTTGCTGCAGGTTATGGGCATAACTTTAGCTTAACGGACAATGTTGATTTTAATGTTTATACCGAACTGGGTAAGTGGGAAACGGGCGAAGAAGTGCTCATTGAAGGTATTATCAATTACGATCTAAATGACAATATTAGTCTGTTTACCGGCGTAGGTTATAACCGCTCTGGGCAAGTGCTAGAAAATCTCAGTGATACGGGGATCAATACTAATAAATTCATAGCGGGTACCAATTTAAATTGGGGTGGCTTTAATTTGGCTTATCAATATACGCATGAGAATAGAGATGGTTCAGGTTACACCCATGAAAACAACCAAGCGTTTTTCTCTCAAGACGACTATCGTACCAATGAACACGAAGTCGTGTTTTCTAAAACCATCAATGACTTCACGCCTTATATAAAGTACACCTACTTCAACACCAATGAAGGTGAAGTGAGGACTAGCGGTGATAGCTTCGGTGGGCCAATCGACAACGACAATATCTTAACCCTAGGTATCTCTTACCAGTTCTAATCTTTATTAGTCTATCAATGTATTGGCAAATGGAGTTGCCCTTAGCCAGAGGACAGTTCATGAATTTTTCACGCTTTCCATTCCCTGTTAAACCATCCTATATGTTGCTATTTTTCAGCATATTGACTGCATTTCCTGCGATGTCCCACAATTTAATTTTTGACCAACAACAATACGATGAGCATGAGTTTGCCAGCGATTTAAGACAATGTGAGGCGCTGATTAATGATGTTGGCAACCACCAAGGAAGTGGCGCTGTAGAGCAAGGCGTAAAACGTGGTGCAAGAGGCGCGGCGGCAGGTGCTGCAGCGGGTGCTATTTCTGGAAATTCAGGCTCTGAGGCAGCAAAAAAGGGCGCGGCAATAGGAACGACGATGGGAATATTGTCAGGTCGGGGATCGAAAAATGCCGCTGAGCAAAAGAACCAACAAGAAAGAGAACAAGTGATGCGTAACTGCATGACTGGGCGAGGGTATCAACCGTTAAATTAACCCATAGAGCACGACAATACATAAACCGAGGTGAGGTTAGAACTAAAGTCACCTTTATAGTTATGCGGCAATTAGTAGGTGAATATAGGGGTATTCAAACAAACGAGGAAACTCATATGACCATAAATAAAACAGTGAACAAGACGATTAGCACAATCGCATTTATTGCTTTTTCATCCTCTTCATTCGCTCATGACTCGGACATTTCCTTAGAATCAGAGTTTGATGATTATGCTTATGAAGTATTCCTCGATTCGCCCGATCCCTCACTCACTATGGTGTTTAATGAAGACGGCTTACAACACATTGAGCTGGATGATCAGCGGTGGGATATGAGCAATGACTTTCGTCTTTGATGACGCATAACCTCTCTACTTTCGATTTATTTTACGACCTTGCAAAAGCCACCACTTGGTGGTTTTTTTGTGCCTGTCACTTCAAGGCTAAAGATCCTAACGATAGCGATTGATTATTGTGGCAGTGATACAAGCGATATGCCGTAATACATAAATCAAAGTGAGGTTTGAAGCAAAGTTTGGCTAATTTATCGCGGTCAGGTTTGGATATAAGATTTGCCACATCGGAGTGAGGAGGGAACTTCATTTCACAAACTTATTACTCAAACCGATAGGTAACACTATGAGAACTTTTGCGAAATTATCTTTGATTGCAACGGCGATGGTCGTATCAACCACGGCGTTTGCGAATGACCCAATGCTGCAATACAACACTAAAAAAACGCATTCAGAAATTAAAAATCTTGAAAAGTTTGAATACCACGACGGTCAAACGCTTGAAGAATATCTTGCTGAACAACCAGAAGGCAAACTCTACTCGTCAGAAGAAGATGTTCTTGCTGTTCTTATGGGCGGCGTAAACACCGGTGATTATCGAAAAGAAACCAATACCGGTTGGAAAGAAGGCCTGATGTTTGAAGGGATCGCTCCGTATGGCGATCACATGGTATCAGGAGCAAACTGGTTCCCTCGCACCGAAGAAGTTCAGCCAGATGAAATGCGAGTCACCTTCATGGGTACATCGCCAATGATTCGTCCAGGACAAGCCAATACTTCTATTTATGTTGAGCTAGGCAATGGTTCAAATTTTGTCTTCGATTTGGGTGAAGCCTCTATTGCAAACTATGTTGCAGCCGGCGTGGCACTGAACGAGCTGGATCATATCTTCATTACTCACTTGCACGTCGACCACTATGGTTCTTTGCCTTATCTGTATCAGTTTGGCGGCTGGAATGGGCGCTGGGAAAAACCGCTCAATGTGTACGGGCCAAGTGGCGCATCTCCTGAGTATGGCACGCGCCATATGATTGAAGGTATGCAGCAAATGTTGAACTGGCACACGGATGCATTTGATGTATTCCCTGCTGGCAACGACATCGTGGTGCATGAATTTGATTTTCGTGACGATGGCGGCGTGATTTATGATCAAGATAATGTGCAGGTGATTCACTGGCGCAGAAGTCACGCTAAAGATGGCGCATCGGGTTATCGCTTAAATTGGACTCAAGATGACGGCCGTGTATTGAGCTTTGTTTGGACAGGTGATGGCAGACCTACAGAGCTGGATTTGAAATACGCAAAAGGCGCGGATCTCTTTATTACTGAGTTGCAAACCGAGACCTTTGGCGTGTCATCCATCATTCAGGGCGTACCACCATTTTTAGCTCGCTATACCGTTGATACGCACCATACACCCGCTTATGCCGCAGGTTATGTTGCAAATGAAGTGCAGCCTCGTCTATTTATGACCACGCACATGACATTTGACCCGTATCTAAACGAAGAAACGGTTGCCGAAGTGCGCCATCACTGGAAAGGCCCTTACCACTTTGGCGCGCCAGATGGGATTGTTGTGAACATGACCAAAGACAATGCCTGGGTACGTGAAGGTATTTTGCCGAACTTCCCGAATGCCAGAGCGCCACAGTTTGATTTGGCAGACGGTCAAGATTTCCGAATCCCATTGCCAAAGAATCGTCGTGAAGACATTCAAGAGCAGGAAATTCGTGACTTAGAAATTGATCCAAAACTGTACTATCCAGAAGGGTATATGCCTGAACTTATGACCGAATGGCCTGTGGACTCAGACATTATTATACCGGCAGAGTCTGTTCCTGAGTCAATGAAAGAAGGCATGAACACCAAGCAAGAGTATGTAGATAGAGTGCGAGAGCACCATGGTTTAGACCGTAAATCTGTAACACGGCCAACGCAGCCAACTGAGGGCGCAGATAAAGAATAATTGGAGCACGCAGAGGGTGTATGAGCACCCTCTTACCGAGTATTCATTTTAAACCATTTTATTTGTTCACTGTTATTTACTCATTATTTGGAGTTCATTATGAAGAAATCTTTAATCGCCGCTGTGGTTTTGACCTTAGTTTCAGGAACGGCTCTTGCCAGCAATCAATCCAATGCACATGACTATCACCCGGGTGCGACTGACAACCAACAACGTTTAGCGCCAATAGACCCAAACTACGAGCTTACGCTACCTTCCGAGAAAGAAGGTTACACCATGTACGACAACCAATACATGTCAGAAGGGGGCACATATTCAACGTATGAAAAGCCTAATCCAACCGATGACATTCATGTTGCTGATGCTGGTTCGCTAAAAGTGACTCATGGGCAAGGCGGGGTAATCCAAACCCAATACACCACGAAAAATGGACAAAATACATTTTCTGTCATGTGCGGTTATACCTCAGGGCCTGCATATTGGGCCGATGGCAAGCCGGTGAATGTTTGTAAAGAGGCGCAGGCATTGGCGCAAGCATTAGAAGCCAAAGGTGAATGGAAACAAAACAAGATGACTTATACCTTGCCACCACAGCGAATCGTTATCGACTAGCAAGGTTTCATCATTTAGGAAGATTACAAGGGAGTGAGTTCGGGGAATCCGATTAGATTCCCCATCTAATACCAATTAAATAGCAAAGGCTAATCCCATGAAAAATATCGTTAATCCTATGAAAAAAGCAGTCAAACCTTTCATTATCATCTGTTCATTACTTGCCCCTACATTTGCATTGGCTGATGGGCACAATCACAGTCACAACTTTTTTAATCCAAAGCTCGAACAGCTTGGCAATGACATCATTGGATTAACCGTTTGCTATAAAAATGGCTATTTGTCTGATGCCGAGCAAGAGCCTGTGTTTGAAAACCTCATCGAGTATGCGCAGGTATCGGGAGAAGAGCTTGGGCTGTTTTATATGGATAGATTAGGCCAAAAAGCCGAAGAGATAATGAGCGATGAGCAAGGAAGGCAGATCTGGGATCAGACTTACTGCGCTGAGTTAACCGATAGCTTTTTAGATACAGATAAGTTGGCGCAAAAATCAATGCACAATGAAGCGCACCACCATCATCATGATGATCATCACAGTCATTCCCACGATCATGGTCATTCTCATGGGCATCACAATGAAAACATTGACCCAGAAACGGCGCAGCAAGATCTAGAACGAGGTCGATTGCTGAGTATTCAATAGCTTAGATAGCCAGTTTATGGCTCGCAAATTTAAGGTTCTTGGCTTGGAATGGGGTTTCTTTTTGGTCTTGATATTCGCCATTTGGAGCCAGAACCTTAAATCCCCACTTTATCTAAAAAGGGTTTGGGCTATGCCCGTGCATAGCTTCGCCCGTAGTGGGATGGGTAAAATAAATATCGCTGGCATGCAGCATTAAGCGCTGACTTTGATGAGCGTTGTCTTGCTCGCAATTGTTATAAAGATCGCAACCGATAATAGGGTGACCAAATTCAAGGCTATGGATACGTAATTGATGAGTCCGCCCAGTAACAGGGCTGTACTGCACTAAAGTTCTGGCTGGATTATCTAAACGTTGTATAACCTGATAATCACTTGTCGCACTCTTGCCCGTTTCGTGACAGATTTTTACCCGAGGGAATAAGGTTTTATCTTTGGCAATCGCCGCACAGATTTGTCCACTATCGGCCTCAACCCAGCCAGATAGCATTGCTAGGTAACATTTTTGAACTGTGCGGGCTTGAAACTGTTGATTGAGGCTTTTTGATGCCTCGCGATTTAGCCCTACCACCATAATGCCAGAGGTGCCTAAATCGAGTCGATGTGGCAGTTTTGCCTCGGCAAATGCAGGCGTTGCCTGTTGTCCATCGCCCCCAATTTGACCGTTCACTAAACGATAATGCACCGAATCCCAATTTAGCGGGTTTTTACCCGACAAACTCAGCAAGCCACTGGGTTTATTAATCAATAAAATATCGCGGTCTTGATAGATGATTTCTACAAGGGCTTTGCACTCTGGCGCCACAAAGTTATCGATGATTTCGATAGTGGTAGAAGAGCCGGATTGAGACATGTAACGATCCTGAGGTAATAATGCTCATCCCTTAATTACGGTGCGGAGTGTAAAAAAGCAAACTGAGCGATGGATGCAGAAGAGCTTACCAGAAATTGCTTAGTGAGAGGTATTAGACAACAGCCATGTGGCTCCAAATCTTCTCTTTAGAACCTCTTTTCTAGTATTCATCTGCTGTTAGATCTCACTTTCAAATAATTATCCCTATGATTTGTATGTGTATATGGATTAGCGACACTCTACGTCGCTATGTAAGTTATGCTTTTCCTCTATCTGAATATAGAAGGAAACTTACATGTTTTTACCTGAGCATTTGCATCGAATCGCTGTCGTTGGCGTAGGATGCTGTGGTCACAATACGATTAACTACATCAAAAAAGAGTTGGATGACAATGTCGATCTGTTTGTCTTTGATACCGACTCACGAGGCCTAGAAAGTGATGAGCGAGTCACTCGTATGGCGATTGGTCAGCAGGTAACGGATGGACGCAGTGCTGGGGCGATTCCTAGTGTGGGTGAAAAAGCCGCTCATGCTTCATTTGATGAGATAAAGCAGCACCTTACTGGCTATGACATGATCTTTATCGCTGGTGGACTTGGCGGTGGCACAGCAACCGGCGTTATCCCCGTGTTGACGAAAATGCTCAGTGAAGAGGAGTGTCTTTGCGTCACCATAGTCACCACGCCCTTTGGCTTTGAAGGCAAGAAAAAGCAATTTTTTGCCCAAGAGGCGATAACAAAAATTAACGCCACATCAGATTCGTGCGTGACAGTTTCTAACCAAAAACTGCTGCACACTATGCCCAAAAGTAGCACCTTGATTGAAGCGTTTGAATCTTCCAATCAGGTTCTCAAGCGTTCACTGCTGGGCATTTACTCTCTAATTTCGACAACGGGCTACATCAACCTAGATTTTGCTGATGTGAGAACCGTTATCAGCGGTGCGGGTGCCACTGTGATCGGTTATGGGCAAGGCGTGGGCGAATATCGAATTAAACAGGCAGTAGAAACCGCGCTGATCAATCCTTTATTGGAAGATTATGATTTAGAAAAAGCTAAAGCGGTGCTGATTAACATTACCGCTGACCATTCATTAAGGCTGGATGAAATCCATCTCGCCGGTGAGTTGCTTACTGAGAAGATTGAATCAGAAATCCCCATTATTATCGGCACGGTGATCAGTGATGTTCCTCAAGATGATATAAAAATCTATGCCATTTTTAGTGGCGTGGAGAAGAAAGTGAGCAACTTACTCAAGCCAAAAGGGATTTAGTGATAATGAGCATAGAGAGTGGGGCACTGACTGCAACTGAGACAGTAATTCAAGATCCACGGCTTTTACCCGTGGCATACAGTGAACAGTATGCTGATTTCTTGATTATATCTAATCGGCCGCATGTGTTATCAGTGGCTTTATTATCAGCCATCGGGCGTACTTGCTTTGCCTCTGCCAAGCAGGTGAGTGGTGCGTGTTTAGCCCCGTTTGATCTGATTGTGATTGTCGATGACGGAATGGATCAAAGTGAGGTGCGTCATTTGCAAAGTCAATTGCAGCAGGGCAAGGCGTATTTTACTGTGGTAGTCGCTGACAATGAAGCTACAAGGCAGTGTTGGCTTGGTCAGGTCGATAGCGCACTTTGCATCGAGAGTCAGCATCAGCAAGGTAATTTCATCAATCGAATACTAGAAAGTATCGAGCTGAAGGGGTTTGTTTGTATTGATTATGCCGATATCTACTCTGTGTTCTGCAACATGGGAAAAGGATATTTCTTTCAAGGAATCGCGAAAGGAAAATTTCGGGTGTTCAATGCCATTGATAATGCGCTAGGACATTTTGCAAGTGGCAGTGACAGTGGCAGTGGCAGTGGCAATAGTGGTGATATCAAAGCCGACACTGCTTTGATGGTGCTGAGCGGTGGATTAAACATTACATTAGATGAGTGGGAGTCAGCTTTAAGCTACCTCGATTCAAAACTGCCAGAACATTGCTGCACGATGGGCGCGACAAAATTACTTGCCGATGGACTGATTGATGAAACGCTAATGGTGTCCATTTTTTTGAATCAAGCAAGGTAGTTTCTTTTTTAGGCTTTTCATTCTATTCGAAGAGCCTAAATGCCTTGATTTTACTGTGGCTTACACTCTTTATATTTCTTGTGATAATCAACCAGATTACCTTTTGTATCCATCTCAAAATCACAGCACTGCTTAAAGGCGGCGTGTAACGTGTTGCGACTTTTCTTTACCCTAGACTTTAGGGTGGAGTATTTTATGCCGTGTTGCTCGGCATAATCCTTTTGTGAAATGCCTTCAATTTCAATCGCATTCAGTAGTTGTTTGTCGTCTTCATCTAATGCATTGATAAAGGGTAATACGCACTCAGCAAGTTGATCATACAACTGCTGATTAGGCTGCTCGTGCCATAAGTCTTCATTTTCTAAAGGCTGATTTTTGCTTTGTGCACGATAAAAATCGATGATGCTACGCTGCGCAATCTGAAACAGCCAAGGCTTGATCTTGGTGAGATCTTTTACAGTATTCAAACTGCGATAGGTTTTGATTAAGATTTCTTGCAAGAGATCATCTACATCGTCAGGGTTACTGATGTTTTTATGCAGAAAGGCTTTTAGGCTTGTTTGGTATTCTGCCCAAATGGTTTCAATATTCATCAAATAGGATCTCTAGTTTTGTCAGGGTGCGTGCCACAACAGTATCGCATGCAAAAAGCGTTGTTATTTCGGCAATATCATCTCATAGAGTTTACGAGAACCAAAATAAGCAACCAAGTGATAAAAGATTACAAAAAGATAGGCGACTATGTTTTAATGACGCCCTACTAATAGATAGGGTTATTAATGAATGCTATCTGTCACTTTTTTAACCAATAAAGCTTATGTCTAAAATGCAGTTTGGCAAGGTGTGCAACCGTGCCTGAGTGTGTTGCATTGAAGCTTTTTTAGGGAAACAACTATGTCTGATCATAAAAAATTTACTGTACGCACTGTTGAAAAACGTAACGGTTGGTGCGGTGAAATCGTACGTCAAATCTCATCACGCAGAACGACGGTTTCTAAGCGCGAAATGGGTTTTGCAACTGAAGCCGAAGCACAAGCTTGGGGCGAGAAAGAGCTAGAAGTTTTTGTACAACACCAAGCTGAACGCAACAAACGTAAAGCTGCTGAGCGTAAAGCTAAAGAGCAATAAGCTGTCGTTATAAGCTCAAGTAGAACAAGACTTTACATGGAAAATAGATTTATCAAATAGTACAAGTTGATAGAGCCCTAACGCTTTTAAAATGGACAGTAAATGAGTGTAGGGGCTTGGCTAATAAGTTCTTTATTTTGCCATTATTCGTTTAATCATCCCGCTTTAGTTATCGATAAACCTCGTCATTATTAGCACTAAAAATATCGGCAAAAAGCGTGAACTAATTTTGCTTTAGTCGGGTCAAAATACCTATATTCCTCTGCAAATTCTCGATGCTTTTATGAAATTACTCAAAACATATTGGTTAGGGTTAACACTGCTTTGTTTATCCTTGTTCAGTGCGATGGCTTTTTGGCTGGGCGACTCAACGGTAGCTGACGACGGTCGTTTACTTGAATCATTTGCATTTATTCCTTTAGCTTGGTTGTTTTTAGCGGGTGGGTTGGTTAGTCTCATCTGCGCTTTCCTTTGGGGGAAAAAGCACAAGTAATCGAGCATTTCTTAGAAAATTCTGCCTTTTCGTAATATTTTTTAAAAAATTTTCGTCTTTTCTTCTTTGGTTGCGTCTTATGTGAGTGATTTAAATGTTTACTTGCAAAAGGCGGAAGGAGAATGCGATTTCTTCCCTAAAGTAAGGTTTATTCGTCTAGAGTAAGCAGGTTGCGGCTAAATTTAGTGATAGAAGAAATTGGGTAATTATGAAAATTCTTTGGAAATTAAAAGGCTATCTGAAACGATTTCGCCGACAATATTTGATAGCGTTTGCGGCATTGCAGTTAGTCGCATTAGTCAATTTGCTTCCTTCTTGGCTTATTGGCCGAATTATCGATGGCATTAGCGCCGATACTTTAGATACACGAACCCTGATTATCCACATTTTAGGGATTGTGGTGTCGGGCGCAGCTATGTATGGCCTGCGATTTGTTTGGCAGAGTAAACTATACGGCTCATCTATCGCCATTACGCGCATTATACGTAGCGAGCTATTTCATAAGTTCTCTTTGCTATCACCGGCCTTTTATTCTCGTCGCAGTACTGGGGATTTGATGGCGCATGCCACTAATGATCTGAATGCGGTAGAAGAAACCTTAGGCATGGGCATCATGACCTTAGTGGATTCTTTTATTGCTGGTATTACGGTCATCTTAGGCATGATCTTTGTAGTGAGTGGTCAACTAACCGCAATTGCTTTACTGCCTTTTCCTTTATTAGTGCTGATTACTCGACGTTACGGCATCACGTTGCACAAGGCGTTTGGTAAAGCGCAATCGGCATTTTCAGATTTAACCGAAGAGACAAGAGAAACGGTATCGGGCATACGTGCGGTACGCTCGCACGGCATTAGTGCGCGCCAAGAGCAACGCTTTGCCGACAGCTTAGACGATACGGTAGAAACTAACTTAGCCGTGGCGAAAGTCGATTCCGCATTTGGCCCGACAATTCAGTTGGTGTACGGATTATCATTCGTTATTTCATTAGGTTACGGAGCATGGTTAATACAGCAAGGCAGTATTACCGTCGGTTTATTTACCACCTTTACTTTGTATTTAGGGCAATTACTTGGCCCATTTTTGCAGTTTGGTTGGCAGTTTAATGTGTTCCAACGGGGCAGCACCTCGTGGTCACGCTTAGAGAAACTGTTTGCGGAAAATATCGAAGTACAGGAAGGGGACAAAACGTTACCTAGCAATACAACCGATTCAAGTATGAGCTTTGATATTGCCTCTTTTACTTACCAAAATGCCAACCGTAACGCCCTTGAGCAGATCAAATTTGATTTACCATCAGGTGGTCTAGTGGGAATTACTGGCCCTACGGGCAGTGGTAAAAGCACCCTTATACATTTGGCATTGCGTCAGTTTCAGCTTGAAAACGACTCGGTGATTCACGTGGCAGGAATGCCAACACAAAAGCTCACTTTTGACTCTTTGCGTAGCAAATTAGCGTGGGTGCCGCAAAAACCACATTTATTCTCTGGAAGCATTGCTGAAAATATCGCTTTGGCAAACCCTACTGCGACTCAATCTGAAATAGAACATGCCGCAGATATGGCGGGCATTAAACAAGAGATAGAGGCAATGCCTGAAGGTTTTGCTACGCCTTTACGAGAGGGTGGTAGCAATTTATCCGGTGGTCAAAAGCAGCGTCTAACCCTTGCTAGAGCCTTATTATCTGGAGCCGATGTACTGCTATTAGACGACCCCTACAGTGCGCTGGATATGAAGACCGAAGTGCAAGTGCGTAAAAACTTAAAAGCACATTATTCTCATAAAACCGTGTTATTGGTGACACAACGCCTGACTAACCTTATCGAAGCCGATCATATTTTGGTGCTGAAAGACGGTCAAATTGAAGAGCGCGGCTCACATCATGAGCTAGTTGCTAATCAAGGTTGGTACTCAACGGTGTATCAGCGTCAAAGCCAATTGGGCAAGGCGGTTAGCGCAGAAAAATCAGGTCTAGAGGGAGCATCTCATGAATAATTCTCAAGCGAACGCTAGCCTTTATCGCAGACTACTGGCTTTTTCATTACCACACAAAGCTCGTTTTGGGTTTGCCTTTGCTATGTTGGCGTTATCGGTATGTGCCGAAATGGCAATTCCATGGCTGGCAAAAGTTATCTTGGATGAGGTGATAGTACCAGGGCAGTTTGAATGGCAACAACTGCTGCTGCTAACCGGTTTAGTTCTGCTGTTTTATATTTTTGCCGCAGTGTTTGGCTATTTACAGGCCATAACCTTTAAACACGGCGCACTGCTGGTGGTTAAAGATGTGCGCACTAAGCTGTTTCATCACGTATTGAATTTTCCTATTGCGACCTTTGATAAATTGCCAACGGGTAAGCTAGTGTCATACATCACCAACGACACGGAATCGCTACGTAATATGTATGTATCGACTATCCCAACGGTGATCCAAGGCGCATTGCGCATTGTGGCTATTTTTATTGCGATAGCGCTTCTTGATTGGCACTTAATGTTGATTAGCTTAGTGCTGATTCCCATTTTGCTGATGACGATGCACTTGTATCGAAAAATATCTATGACAGTGTTTGATGGCATTCGCGTGCAAGTGAGCAACATCAATGGTCAAATTAACGAATCTTTAGAGGGAATGGCGTTAATTCAGGCATTTCGTCAGCAAAAAGCCTTTCAAGCTAAGTTTGAGAAAGAAAACCAAACTTGGTTTAACTTCCGCACCAAATCCGTTGCCATTGATAGCTTAATGCTACTGCCGTTGACTCGCTTAATTGCAACCTTAACTGCTGCTGGCATTGTGGCGTGGTTTGCGGGTGCTTCGTTATCGACCGTGGTTGAAATTGGTACGTTATATGCGTTTTTGAATTACATCGAACGCTTTTTTGACCCGTTCCGACAGCTATCGATGGAGCTGCGTAAGTTGCAAGTGGCAACCGTATCTTCAAAACGCATTTTTGAACTGCTTGATGATAAAGCAGATTTAGAGCATAACCTACCAGAAGTGAACATTGACGCCGCTCACGACATAGAGTTTCGTAATGTGACCATGGAGTACGAAGAGGGCAAGCCCGTTCTAAAAAACGTTAGTTTCACCGCAAAAGGCGGCAAGTTTACCGCCATTGTTGGACATACCGGTAGCGGTAAAAGCTCGGTGATTAACCTTTTGATGCGTTTTTATCAGCAAAAAGAAGGGGAGATCTTAATTGGTGGGCAACCTTTACAGGCGTTACCTGAGTGGCAATTGCGTCAGTTGTTTGGTCTAGTTTCTCAAGACCCAACTATTTTCAGTGGCACTATTGCTGACAATATCGATCTCTCATTAAGTGATAAAGAAAAACCGCTGGATGCCGATATTAACAACCATAGCCAGCAAGCCATTCGCGCCGCGCAGACAGTGAAAGCAGATCGTTTTATTGAGCGATTGCCGGACGGGTTTGAGCACATTATTGCTAATGGTGGTGCGTCGCTGTCCGTTGGTGAGCGCCAACTATTAGCATTGGCTCGCGCTATTTCGCACGATCCTAAGATATTTTTATTGGATGAAGCCACGGCCAATATTGACTCAGAATCAGAAGAAACGGTCAAACAAGCATTGGAAAATATTCAAGATGGCAGGACTGTTATTACTGTTGCGCACCGTTTATCGACCATTAAAAACGCCGCTCAAATATTGGTGATGGATAAAGGTAAAGTCGTGCAAAGTGGCACTCACCAAACCCTTATCGAGCAGCAGGGCGACTATCGCGATTTATACCTTGCGCAAAAAGCGCAAGAAGAACAAGAACATCAAAACAGCACGCTTGGCCTAACAGCTGAAAGCGTGGCGTAACAGATTATTAAATGAGCTATACAGTATGAATGATTACACAAAAAATGAGCAGGCAATAAATAATCGCACTGCGAATAGTGACACATTGGATACACATTCACAGACTCAAAGCTCGAATGCTTTATTGCCTCAAGAGATCATCGACGATCTTTTAGAGTGGGAAATAATGCACGGCGTGGCGTTTCGTCAAACAGACAATACGGCAAGACATGTGCCGTTTAGTATTGCACCGATGAGCGTGCAAAAGCCGATTTATGAGCATTTATTGGCAGTAACCCCTTTAATTGCCAAATTGATCAGTAATGTGTCGGAAGACCATCCATTTTTACAACAATCACTGACTGATATGGCAAAAGCCGATCCGTTTTTTGGCCGTTTAATGGAATTGCATCAACAAGCACATGGCGATGCAAGCCAGTCACTAAATCCTGCTCGTCAGCCGTTGCTGTTGATGCGCACCGACTTTATGGATGATCGCAAGCACGGTGCAAAAGTGATTGAATTTAATGGTATAGCAGCAGGAATGGGGCCATTTGGGCAAAGAGCGGCTGAACTGCATAGTTATATTAATAATCAGTGGAACTCGGTATATCGTCACTGGTTAGAAGATGAAAGCGCACTTCCCGCTGAAAATCACGGTATGCAGCAACTGGCGCACGGCATTGCTGTCGCAACCAAAAAAGTGAACGCTCATTTTGCCTCATTGGGCGAAGACAGTGCGACGCAAAAGCCGACATTTTTGATGGTGGTACAAAAAGACGAAGATAACGTTTATGACCAGCACTTATTGGAAGTTGCACTGCAAAACTTAGGTATTCGCACAGTGCGCCGCACCTTTGAGCAGCTCAATAACCAACTTTCTAGCGGAAAAGATCAGCGTTTACTACTCGAAAATGTCGGCGCTATTGATACGGTATATCTGCGAGCTGGTTACCAATATACCGACTATTGGGCGCCCGAGCTTCACGAAGATATCTGCTGTCATACGCTAAGCCAAACCCGTTTGTTTATCGAAAAACATTACGTAGCAATGAACGCCACCATCAGTCAGCAACTGGCGACCAGTAAATCGATGCAGATGCTACTGACTACCATGCCCGCGCAAGAGTACGCTCGTTGGGGATTGACCGAACAAGAAGCGGCACTTGTGAAGAGTGTTCTTGCTGATATGAAGCCTATTTCGACACAAACCATTGATTGGTTTAACACCTCGGCAGAAAAACAAGCATGGGTGTTAAAAAACCAAGGCGAAGGCGGTGGTCACTGCGTATTTGGCGAAGATATTAGTGCAACACTGGCAAATTTAAAGCCAGAAGAGTACGACGCTTGGGCACTGATGCAGCGTCTATATCCACACGAGCGCGACACGCCAACGATTGCCGTTCGTGATGGCAAGCAGAGCCTAGTTAGCGACCTAGTGAGTGAAATTGGCTTATTTACCGCCCACTACCAAGGTGAACCCGTCACTGAACACAAGGGTTATGCAGGCTACTTAATTCGTAGCAAACCCGCGAGTGAAAATGAGGGTGGCATTCATAGCGGGCAAGGGATTTTGGATTCTTTGGCGTTGGTTTAAACAGGTCTACAAATAACGCTAACAAGGAGCCTGAGTGAGAAATCACTCAGGCTTTTTCACGTTTAATAGAATTTAAAATGACCCCAGTGGCTTAAAACATGTATGAAGTCCGTCATGTTTGGCGAATACCAATATCCAGCAACACAGATTGCCACCAAGCTAACGCTTAATAGGATATGATTTTCGGGAAGCAGTTTAAGCGCTGTGCCGAAAGAGTTTTTAAGTTTAAATCGGCTAAATTCCACACTGTTTATCTCATCCATTAAGAGATGCAATAAAAATCCAATCAAGAAGAAAAAGCCTGTGAGCCATGCTGTCATAGCAGGCTTTATTACTAAGTGTCCTGCAAGATAGAAAGTGACGTTAACCAAAACTAACGTATTTGCTATGCCGAAAATAATTGAGTGGCAGGCGCCGCGGTGGGCGGTGATCTTCTTGAAAATTCGTAATAGCACTTGATGTAAAAATAGGTAGATGGCTAACGGGATGAGCAGTAAGCGCAGTAATCCGGTTGGGGTATGAGCAACACCTACGACGTAATGCATGGCTCCAAAGCACAGGGCTATGGACATGGCGCCATAAATGACTTCAAGAGAGGTAGAGCTATCTGAGTCAATATCGGGGTATAGGCTACCTATTGAGCCAACAAACCATAACCATAGTGCGGTCTGAATAGTGATGTCACCTTTTGCCACTAGGGTTGCGGCAGCAATGCCTGTGACGGCGACACCGGCTTTAAGGTGCGTTTCAAAGTTTGCCATTTGAGGTATTTTCGTGATTGATGAGGTTTAGTTTATGAAAATTAACCTTATGCTTGGTAACTGGCAAGTTAGAGGTTTGTCAGGTTTAAAGCATAGTCATTTTTAAATTTTCTTTTGTAATCAGTAATTAATCCATGATGTTAGGGCACTGTAGTGTTTTGGTTATCATTAATGGTTGTAGTGACTAGAATTAATCAATTTGATTATTGGCACGACATCTTTTAACGCAAACTCTAAGCTTTGCATTGCTTCACTACCTAGTATTTGAGTTTCAATCTGGGGCTAGAAAGTGATGCTTTTTACGGGCAATAGCGTGAATAGTTGCTCTAGATTAGACAAGTTACTCGTTGATTCGTTATTCAATTTAATTTCTTTGAGATAGTTATTTACACCTTAACTATATTTTTCACAGGATCATTTTTAATCCAGTTCACGGATATAAGTAATCGTTCATCGTTAGCAGATGACATAGCCGTTCATGACACGTTTAATTATACCAATCG
>NZ_BAUJ01000047.1 GCF_000496695.1 Vibrio halioticoli NBRC 102217 | reverse complement strand
ATCGTCTTCTTTGACTGTGGCGGCTTGAGCGTTACTGGTGATGACGGGCTTATCGTTAGTCCCGGTGACCGTAATTTGTACCGTTTCAGTAACTGTTGCGCCTTTGTCATCGGTAACGGTGACGAGCATAGATTCGGTGTGCGTTTCACCTGCGGCCAAATCTTGGTGGTGTTGGTTATCTAATGTATATGTCCAAGTGCCTGAGTCAGTATTTAAGGTGAAATCACCATAAGTACCGTGCTCACTGCCTGCGGTGTAGGTCAGTTTAGAGTTATGGTCGACATCTGTTGCCAATACCTGACCACGAGCAAACAAAGTACCGTCTTCATTGACGCTGCCTGTGTGTGTGTCCGCATGTAGTACCGGCTTATCATTAGTTCCCTCAACTGTCACGCTCACTTGTTGAGTGGTGGTAGCACCTTGATCGTCAGTGACCGTAACTAGCATAGTTTCAACGTGAGATTCACCTTCCGCAAGCGCTTGATGGGCGTTGTTATCTAAGGTGTAATGCCATTTTCCTGAGCTTTGATTTAAGACAAAGGTACCGTACGTACCTTTCAAGCTATCGGGGGTGTACGTCAATACTGCATGGTGGTCCACATCCGTTGCAGTCACTTGACCGTCAACAAACAGCACGTCATCTTCTTTGACTGTAGCGGCCTGAGCATTACTGGTGATGACCGGCTTATCGTTAGTCCCCGTAATTGTCACCTGAATATTTTCTGTGACAGTAGCCCCTTTATCATCCGTTACCGTAACCAACATAGATTCAGTATGTACTTCGCCCTGCGCAAGTGCTTGATGATGTGCATTATCGAGCGTATAGGTCCATGTTCCAGAATCTGGATTTAAGGTAAAACTCCCATAGTTCTCATGATGATTTCCAGAGGTATAAGTCAGTTTATTGTTGTGATCAACGTCGGTTGCTAAAACTTGACCTCGGACAAATAACGTTCCATCTTCATTAACGTCACCAGTGTGTACATCTGAATGTAACACTGGTTTATCGTTCGTGCCTTCAACAGTAACAATAACTTGTTGAGTATTCATCGCACCTTTATCATCAGTGACAGTGACCAACAAAGTTTCTGTATGAGACTCGCCCTGTGCAAGTGCTTGATGCGCATTATTATCTAACGTGTAATGCCACTTACCTGTACTCGAATTTAAACTAAATACACCATAGTGCCCCTGCAAATTATCAGGGGTATAAGTCAATACAGCGCCATGGTCGACGTCAGTTGCCGTTACTTGCCCCTGAACAAATAAAGTTCCATCTTCTTTAGTTGCGCCGTGTTGTGTTTGGCTAGTGATTACAGGGGTATCATTAGTACCTTGTACGGTAACTGTAATATCTTGGTAAACAGAAACACCCGCAGTATTGGTAATGGTCACATGTAACGTTTCTGTATGTGTCTCACCAAGTGCAAGATTTTGGTGATGGCTATTATCTAAGGTATAGCTCCATTCACCGCTGTCTTTATCTAAAGCAAATTCGCCATATTGACCATGTACGTTATCAGGCGTAAAAGTAAGCCCAGTGCCTTTTTGTGCACTATGAGCGTCAATAGTTCCATGGGTAACTAACGCAGTATCTTCTTTAACAGTACCTGACTCTGGAACGCCAATGACAGGAGGCGTCAAATAAGAAGTGTTAGGCTGTGTAGAAGTATTTGTGTTTGAGTGCGAATCAGTAGTCGTCACCGCCGCCGTAGTAAACTGTCCGTAACTAAGTACACCAGTTAATGGTGTCACGAAGTTCCCATAATGATCGATGTAATGGTAATGGTGACCACCGGTATTTTCAGTTTGATGCTTTGGCAAAAATTCATCAGTCACCATGGCAGGTTGAGTCGTTGGCTGAGGATTGACCGACTGCTTACCTTTTACTTCTGCTTGTTCATAGCTTTGAGGTTGGGAATGCTCCACATACTCAGAATGATGGATACGATCTGAAACACTATGTTCACTGTGATGCCCAGCATCAACCACGTGATATGACGGCAAAATAAGAGCCATAGAATTATTACGCGCGAAGTAGGTTTGCGGAATAACTAGACGACGTGTTTTCCTTACACGTTTAATCTTAGCGTCACTCTTTGATACTTCTGTCGCTTTTTTGTTTTTGCCTAAATCTGCCATTAATTTTACCGTCACTTTTTGCGCTTAGTTAAAGTATGGTTCATTACTACTAATTTGATAAATATTCGCTCGAAAATCATAAGATTATGATTAAGCCTAGTGAGTAAGTTGCATCATACACAGTTAAAAACATCCAATATATTTCATCGAGCATCACTCATTGTTAATTATATGGGGTGTCTTCTATTATTTGCATTTACACATCCGACACACCATTTTAATCGTTACTCTCAGTGGTTTCAGTTTTACAAAGTTAGATTCCGATAAAAGCACATGACACAAACATTCCTATTACTTTCATATTTATACGAAGTTTAGCTTCTTAATGTTTTAATGATTTTTTGTTCGGGTAGATATAAAAATGCCAGTTATCGATGGAAAACCAGTATGCGAGGTCACGGTTGGTGTAGATGTGTCGGCTCAGGCTCATCACTTACAGTCTCTACTGTGGCATGAGTAACAAGGGTAGGATTGGCAATTTGGCAAGTTATTTAAGCGAAGAAGCACTCTCACCTCTGTAAATATGGGGCGAGAGTGAAATTAGAAATGTATGAATTTCAATTTATTAAGATGCGCAGATTGAGAAAATTAATTAAACTAAGAAGGTTATTTATCAGCCTTTCCTGCTGGCCCCGCTAGTTTCGCAAGCCATCGGTCAACAATAAGTGGCGAACGGCCGTCATCTTCCGCACTTTCTTTACGTCGAACTGCATCTCGCACCATCATCGCGCCCATCCAACGCATTGGCTCAGGTGGGAAATGACCTCTAGGACCGCCCGTTAAAGCGCAATTTGCGTACTCGTTTTTAATCCCCAATGCCATGGCGGACAAGATTTTGCCGCCGATACGAGTCTGGGCGACGCCATTACCGGAGTAACCTAAACCATAGAATATATTCGACTGATTTTTGATATTGCCAAAGAATGGAAAGCCCGTTGTTGAGCGATCAGAGCCTCCGGTCCAATTAAACTCAATCTGTTCACGACCTAAATTAGGAAACAGTCGATCAAAAGCACCTTGTAACAGCTCAAAATAATGGCTTTGACAATTGAACATAGGTTCAACTTGGTTATTAAAAGAGAAACGGTTGCCCCCTTTGCCAAGCATTAAACGTCCATCCACGGTATCTCGGTAGTAATGCACAAAAATTCTAGAATCAACAACTGTTACTCCATCAGAGAGACCCGACTGCGCAAGTTGACTGCCCAAAGGCTTGGTAATCACCATGTCTGACGACACCACTACTATGCTGTTTTTGAACTGCTTAAATTTATCCACCATCCAAGCATTAAGCGCCAATACCACCTTGCCTGCTTTTACTGAGCCTTCATGGCTATACACAGTCGCAGGTTCACCATATTCGATACGTGTCATTTCGCTATTTTCATAGATTTCGACGCCTAAAGACAGTGCCACGCGGCGAAGCCCTCTTGCCAGTAATGCAGGCTGAACACTACCGGCCGCTTGCGAGAAGTGTCCTTCTATATTACGAGCAGAGCCCGTATTTTGATTGAGTTGCTCGGTGGATACTTTCTGCCAACTATTAAGGTCTTCTTTATCGAGTTTCTCTAATGTCGAATCTAGTGCGCCACATTGGGCTGAGTTTGTGGCAGTGTAATAAGTGCCGTGTCTTCTAAGGCCTGCGTCTATGCCATGCTCTTTACAAAACGCTTCAATCTCATAAATCACTTGCTCAGACTCTAAGACTAAAAACTTTGCTCGCTCTTCACCAAACATCTTACACATTGAAGAATATTTAGCCGCCCAAGTCAGCATACAACCGCCATTGACGCCAGATGCACCTGCGCCACAAAAACTCTTCTCTAGCACCACAACTTTGGTTTGTGGCGATTGTTGCTTAATAAGAATCGATGTCCAAAGTCCGGTGTATCCGCCGCCAACAATGCAAACATCCGCGTCAATATCTTGATGCAGAGATTCAGATTCTTGCCAGTCAGGTTGTTGCTTTGCTTCAGTAATCCAAAAACATGGGTGTGTTTCTACAGACATGTTGCACCTACAGTTGTATAATTTTTAGTCGAATCGCCATGGTATAGGCGTAAAAAAGGCTTCCGCTTGGAAGCCTACGGGTCTTTAAAAGCCAGCGATTATTTCAACAATATTAATCTAATAGCTTAGATGCCGACTCAATGCAGATCGCATCATGTCGCCAATATTCTAAATCACAATCAATCAAACCAGCGTGCTTATCGTAGTTAAGACGCTGCACTAACATCGCAGGCGTTCCCGCTGTGGCTCTGAGTTTTTGTGCCACGTTGCCAAACAATGAGGTTGTACTCACCCGATAACGGATCTCTGAGTAACGCACGCCAAACTGCTCACGATAAATATCAGTCAAAGACGATGATAAATCACAGTCAAGCAAGGTTGGTGTTAGCGCCGGGATCACATAGTTCTTCACAAACACAACCGGACGCTGCTCTAAATAGCGCACACGCTCTACTTGAAATACATCAGAAAATGCCGGTAAACCTAGCAATGCCGACACATGTTTATCTGCCAGCACGCTTTTGGCACTGATCAATTCCGTCAATGGCTCACGGTTTTGTAATTTCGCCATATCGGCAAAATTAAGCGCAAGCGTTGGGTCGTAGCGCAATGGCGCAGGAGAAATAAACCAACCTCGACGATCTTCTCTGTATATTCTGCCCTCTGCTTCAAGCAGCGATAATGCCTCGCGCAACGTCACGCGAGTCGTATCAAAAAGCTCAGCAAGCTTTCGCTCAGCGGGCAATTTTTGTCTTGGGCTAAGTTGTCCTGACTCAATTTGTTCTACGATAACGTCTTTAATTTTTACGTACTGCACTGATTTTCCTTTTATCGTTTTCGCCAGGCTTGTGTTTTCTTTCCTAGTAACTTATCCAAGCCAATATGTACTAGCTTTGCCACTGCGGCTGAAATCATGATCATTACTGCCATTGCCGCTGCTGCACCCGTTTGGCCGGTATCGTCCATATTTAACACTGAAACAGACGCTGGGATGGTGTCGGTAGAATATAAGAATACTACCGCCGAGGTCGTGGTTAAAGCGTTGATAAATAAGTATATAGCAATATCTAATACCGCAGGTAAACAAACTGGAAGTGTCACCTTAAAAAACAATTTATATTGCGGTAATTTAACCGATGCTGCGGTTGATTCAATTTCAGCAGGAATTTGTTTCAATGCTGTAATCGCGGTCATATGCCCAACGGTATAATAGTGAACCACCGTATTCACCACCAAAAATGCCATGGTGCTATACAAAAAGTTTAATGGGTTATTCGCATCATTAAAGTAAAAGATGTAACCCAAGCCCAGCACCATTCCTGGTACGGCCATAGGAATAACACTGACCATTTGCATTGCTTGGCGTAAAGGCGCAAACCGCGTCCTTTTTCAATACAATAGACACCAATGAAGATAATCACCGTACCAATAATTGCAGCCCAACCCGCCAAAGTCAGAGAGTTATAATAAGGGTTCCAGCCATAAGTGCTCAGTTCGCTAAAGTTATAATTACTTAAAGTCAGCGCCTTATTCCACGGCCAGAAAGTGACTAAAGAGCCGTACACCGCCATTCCTAAAACAGCCAACACTGCAACACTAATGGTGATGCAATACAGCAAACACAGTCCGTCACGTAACGCATGAGGCTTTGGTTCGTAGGCCACAGAGCGTGTATCAAATAAGTTCTTTTGCTTCTTTTGCACCCAACGATCCACCGCGAATGCAAATACCGCAGGCAGTAGTAGCAAAATACTGGTAACGGCACCCATGGCAAAATTTTGCTGGCCAACAACTTGTTTGAAGATATCGGTTGCCAACACGTTGTAGCTACCGCCAATCACTTTCGGCACACCAAAATCACACACTACCAGTGTAAAGACCACAATTAAGGTACTAATGACGCCATATTTTGCTGCAGGCAAAGTGAAGATAAAAAAGGTTTTTAATAGTGAGGTTTTTAACGCTCGGCTTGCTTCATATAAGCGTGCATCCGAGGTGCGCAAAGAGGTAATTAATATCATCAATGCGTGCGGGAAAGTCACCTGCCTAGAGCAATGGCTAGAACAGCACCCTAGCTTTAAAGAGCATCACATCGTGTTTTACTCCGATTCTATTAACGATAAGCCCATGTGTTTGCGTGCCGATAGCACATTTGTGGTCAACCCTTGCCCGCAACTTGCCGTAGCCGCGCACATCAATGGCTGGCCAGCATTAAACTGGGCTCTATAAGGCAATGCATGCTTGCTTCACCTAGATACTTCCACTAGCATGGAATTATTATCAGGAGAGAAGCATGCAACTAGAACACGTCGCCAAAGCACTAAAAGAACTTGGTCATCCCACACGTCTCAGTATTTATAAATTGGCGGTAAAAGCCGGTCATCAAGGTGTGCCTGTTGGCGATATTCAGCAACAATTGAATATCCCTAGCTCCACGCTCTCTCATCATATTTCCAACTTATCTTCTGCCGGATTGCTTTCTCAAAGACGTGAAGGTCGCACCTTATTTTGCATTGCTCAGTACGAAAATCTGCAACAGGTTATCGATTTCCTACAAGACGAATGTTGCCTAGACGAATATTGCCTCAGAGAATCAAAATAAAATCTTCTTGTAATTCAATTTATTAGCTTATATTTCGATTTTTATGGAAATTAAAGCTTGTAATAGCGACTAACATTTCTATAATTCCAATATTGTCGAAATATAGAGAGCAACACAATGAACAACCAATTATTAAGCATGGCGCAAGAAGCAGGACACATGTTCCTATTTTTAGCCGCAGAACTGACCGTTTTATTTCTTGCCATTAGTTATTTGGTAGGAGTACTACAAGAATTCATTACACCGCAAAAGATCCAATCGATCCTTAGCTCAAAAAATGGACGTGGATACTTTGTTGCCGCACTTTTAGGCTCGATAACGCCGTTTTGTTCTTGCTCAACCATTCCCTTCTTAAAAGGTTTGCTAAGAGCTCGCGCAGGGTTTGGGCCTATGCTGGTATTCCTATTCGCCAGCCCGTTACTTAACCCCGTCATTATTGGCTTATTTGTAGTCACCTTTGGCTTTAAAGTGGCGATATTTTATTTTGCCATTGCTATGTTAGTGTCCGTAGTCTCTGGTTATGTACTGGAACAGTTGGGTTTTGAAAAGTATGTACGCCAAGAAGCTTACCAAGCAGACAGTGTGCAAGGCTCTTGCTCTGCAACAAATACCTGTGCTGAGAGCAGTAGTGAAAGTTGTGGTGAACCTAATGAACCTAATGAACCTAAGATAGCGAGTACTTCTTGCTGTACTTCAGGCAAGGCAAATGCAAATAAAACACAACAACCAGAACCAACACTGCAATTAAACACCAACTGTGATGGCACAATTTCACTACAAAAAACAGAACCAAGCCGCTGGGTTCGTATTTGGGCATCCACTTGGAAAGACTTTAAGCAAGTACTTCCTTACTTGTTGATCGGCATTTTAATTGGTTCATTCATTTATGGCTTCATCCCAACCGACCTAATTGCAAAATACGCTGGTGACAAAGTGTGGTACGCCATTCCTATTGCCGCCATTATTGGTATTCCCCTTTATATTCGCGCAGAAGCCGTGATTCCTTTAAGTGCGGCATTGGTGCAAAAAGGCATGGCGCTAGGGTCAGTAATGGCATTGATTATAGGCAGTGCAGGCGCCAGTTTAACCGAGGTTATTTTGCTTAAATCTATATTTAAGAACCCATTAATTGCGGCATTCTTAGTGGTAATTTTAGGGATGGCAATGGGCGCGGGTTATCTATATAACTTCATGTTTTAAATGAGTTAAGTCTGCTTGGTGTGGCTGTCAGTAGATGGCTACACCAAGCTCTATATAAAAAATTAACGTGCACAAGGTTACTGCACACAAGATTACCACATACAAACAAGGAGGAATGGATAAAAGCCTATGGTTTAACGCCTTGTATCTGTAGGATGGTTCACTCTATTAAAGACTCATTCTAAGGACGAACGTGAGCTGGATCTTTTTCACCTTTTTGGCTGCTTTTAGCCAATCATGGCGCAACGCTTTTCAAAACCAATTAAGTAAAACCCTAAATGTCAGTGGCGTTACACTGGCACGCTTTCTATGGGCTAGCCCCCTCGCCTTATTGTATTTAATCGCCCTCTATCAATGGCAACCCGCGGCTATGCCAACCTTTACCGGTTATTCGTGGTTTTTTCTGATTGCTGCAGCCATCATGCAAATTGTCGCCACCGCGTTAATGGTAGTGCTGTTTAAACAAAACAACTTTGCGATTGGCGCGGGACTGGCGAAATCAGAAGCGCCAGTGGCGGCATTTTTAGGGGTGCTGTTTTTTGGCACTAGCTTGACCTTTTTAGGATGGGTGGGGGTTTTGCTAGGCGGTATCGCAGTTTTGATCCTCAGTTGCCCGAAAGGATTTCGGGGTATTTCGCTCAATACAGCGGCGTTAGGTTTAGCCTGTAGCACCGCATTTGCGCTGACTTCATTATGGATAAGAGAGGCAAGTTTAAGTCTAAGCTTGCCATTTCCACACCGCGCAGCATGGGTGCTGTTCATTGTTATCTTTCTCCAAACCCTTTTGCTGACAGGCTACTTACTCATAAAAGATCGTAATACACTCAAACAGATGTTTAGCAAACCTAAACTTGTGATCATGACCAGCTTAGCCAGTTTTATAGGCTCTTTTGGTTGGTTTAGCGCCATGTCGTTACAAACAGTGCCTTACGTAAAAACATTGGGACAAGTGGAGATTTTCTTCACTATGCTTGTGTCGTACTTTTATCTCAAAGAAAGCATTCCAAGAAAGGATATTTTCGCGCTAGTGTTGGTCGCCTGCGCGGCGGTTTTGGTAATGTGGCAGTAGATCGCTGTTATTGCGAATACTGATATTGCTCATAAAAAAGGATGCGCTACTTGCTTTAAGGCAAGATTTAGCGCATCCCTTTCAATGACGTAATTGAATAACTTGAGTTATGGGTTATTGCGCCCTTTCACTGGCAAGCAATTTATCTTGCACCGCCGACACCGCCCGCTTGGTCGATTCAAACGCAAACTGAGACAGATCCATCTCTGCTAACGGCAACCACTGCAAGCTTTCGACATCATCATTAGCCACAACCTCGGCGCCGTCGGCCAATGTCACGATAAACACCATATCGCAGGTTTTATAGGTGACGTTTTTATAAGGGTAAGTATTGGGAAAAGACGTTAAGTATTGCGCCGAGGCGAGCTCTGCACCAATTTCTTCTTTTAACTCTCTGTGCAATGCAAACTCCGCGCTTTCATCTGGATCAACAAATCCACCCGGTAAATCCCATAACCCTTTACCAGGGTCACGTGAGCGAGTGGCAACTAACAGCTGAGTTTGCTGTTGTGAGTCTTGTTTTATCACCGCCGCCATCACCGCGGCAGCCATATTTTGAAAGAAAGTGAAGTCACAATCACTGCAAATAAACTGGTTACCGTGAACCGCTAAACGTTGCGCCCCACACGCCGGACAATAGAGCATCTTCTCAAACCTTAAATAAAAATATTAACTTCTGTCACTTTATCATTGATAGAAAAAGGAAAGCATGACATTTGGCAGTATACTTAGTGATATAAGCATTGATATCAGCCATACTGAAAGGAGTCGGCATCCTAGTTTGTCTGGCCTCGTTTGCTTAGTATTGAAGCGGCACTCGACGCTCAATAGGAACACTATATTCCGCAGTAAAAGGACTTCATCAAACAACAGAGACACAGACTCGCGAACCTATAATCAGCATGTTGTCATGCGACAACGTCTTTCGCACTGTGTTTTGTTATTCCTAATTGGCGATTAGCCATAATGTTGTAATAGGTAAAGATTATGTACTCAATTTTTGATATCTACAAAATAGGTGTCGGTCCTTCTAGTTCGCATACTAACGGCCCAATGCTTGCGGGCTATTACTTTACGCAACTTATTCAGCAAAATGTGGCACAAGTAGCGCGCATTCAAATTGATTTATACGGCTCGCTGTCATTAACGGGTAAAGGTCACCACACCGACCGCGCTTCTATTTTAGGTTTGTTGGGAAATCGTCCCGATACCATCAAGATTGCTAGCGCCAATGCGCAAATGCGCAGTGCGATTGAAGATGGAAAGCTCAACATCGCCAATCACCATGTGATTGACTTCGATTACGATAAAGATATTTTATTTCACAGCAACAATCTGCCATTACATGAAAATGGCATGACTATTTCAGCATTTGATGATCAACACTCTCGCATTGGTTTTGAAACTTACTATTCCATTGGCGGCGGATTCATTGCCACCGAAAAAGAGCTGCAACAAGGCAAAAAATCCTCTGATGTAGACGTGCCATTCCCTTTTAATAGCGCCGAACAAATGCTGGCACAAGCTGAGAAAAACGGCCTCAGCCTTGGCGGTATGATTCTACGCAATGAACAAGTATTCCAAGACATGTCGGCAATTGATGCCAAAGCCGACCAAATTTGGAAAGTGATGCGTCTGTGCATGGAGCGCGGTTTTGAGACCGAAGGTATTTTGGAAGGCGGATTAAACGTCACGCGCCGCGCGCCTAACTTATTGAAAAAGCTAGAAGCCAATGTTCTGGTGGAAAATGACCCAATGGAAATCCTTGATTGGATCAACCTATTTGCTTTTGCCGTGAGTGAAGAAAACGCCGCTGGCGGTCAAGTGGTCACCTCACCGACTAACGGTGCGGCTGGGGTTATTCCTGCGGTATTGATGTATTACCATCGCTTTATCAAACAGCTCGACACTAAACAGCTTAAAGATTTTATGGCTGTGTCTGGCGCGATTGGTATTTTGTACAAAACCAATGCTTCTATTTCTGGCGCAGAAGTGGGTTGTCAGGGTGAAGTGGGAGTGTCATCTTCCATGGCGGCGGCTGGATTAACCGCACTTCGCGGTGGCAGTAATGAGCAAATTTGTATTGCGGCAGAAATTGCTATGGAACACTCTTTAGGCATGACTTGCGATCCGATTGGCGGGCTAGTACAAGTACCGTGTATTGAGCGTAACGCTATGGGCGCAATGAAAGCGATTAACGCCTCACGTATGGCATTAAGACGTTCTAGTAAGTGTTTGATCTCGCTAGATGATGTCATCGACACCATGTATCAGACCGGTAAAGACATGAACAAGAAATACCGAGAAACCTCATTAGGTGGCTTGGCAATGATTCATCTTGCGCCGCCCTGTGAGTAACGAGTCAATCACTTAGTAAAAACCAAATAGAAAAGGCATACCTGTATAGAGTATGCCTTTTTAATATTTGCGATAAGCCAACGCTGAAAAGTTAGCTTAAGCCTGTGATATTACCGTCTTCATCAATATCAAGATTCATAAAGGCTGGCTTATCAGGAAGCCCCGGCATGGTCATTACATTGCCACACAGTGCGTAAATAAAGCCTGCACCGGCGCAAAGTCGCAGCTCACGAATCGGCACGTCAAACTGTGACGGTGCGCCTTTCACTGAACCATCGGTTGAAATGGACATAGGCGTTTTTGCCATGCAGATAGCTAAGTTATCAAAGCCTAAGGCTTTATATTGAGCCAGTTGCGATTGCGCTTTGTCACTCAAGGTAACAGACGCCGCTCCGTAGCCAATTTCACTCACCGCCATGATTTTCTCTTCAAGAGGCTGATTCATGCGATACAAAGGAGTAAATTGCGCCGGAGTGTTATGGCACTGCTCAACCACTTTATTGGCAAGCTCAACTGCGCCAGCGCCACCTTTCGCAAAGGCTTCACAGACGGCGACTTCCACCGAGTACGGCAGTGCTTCAACCATGCTCTTCAGCTGTAGCAACTCTTCATCGGTATCTTGCGGAAAACGGTTAATCGCAACTACCGCAGGAACGCCATACTTAGTCACGTTTTCAATATGCCATTTTAAGTTCGCAAAACCAGCTTCTAATGCAGCACTGTCTTTTTCATACATGCTATCAGGGATCGGTTGACCCGGTTTTAAGCTGTATAATCCAGAGTTTGCTTTTAATCCGCGCAAAGTGGCGACAATCACCGCACAATCAGGCGCTTTATCAGAGGCTTGCGCTTTGATATTACAGGCTTTTTCAAAGCCCATGTCCGAACCAAAACCGCCTTCAGTAACGGTAAAGTCAGCCAGTTTGGTGGCAATATTATCCGCAATGATTGAAGAGTTACCGTGCGCAATATTGGCAAATGGTCCGGCGTGAATCAGTGTTGGAATGCCTTCTAGAGTCTGCATCATCGTTGGCTCAATCGCCTCACGCATACTCACTGTCATTGCTCCGGCAACACCAAGGTCTTCAGTTGTCACCGCTTTACCTTCAAGGTTGTAACCGATCACAATCTTACCAATGCGCTGACGCAGATCTTTAAGATCGCTCGCCAGTGCCAGTACCGCCATTAGCTCTGAAGCAGCTGAAATATCAAAACCATCTTCACGCTCATAGCCGTTAATGGTTTTGCCTTCATCATTAATACCTACTGTCACTTTACGCAGTGCGCGATCGTTGTGGTCAATGACGCGTTTCCAAACGATAGAGTCAGTATCAATGCGCAGTGCGCTAAGGCCTGTGCGAGCTTCAAAATCGTCATAGCCTTTGCGCTGCTCGTGATAAATACGGGCATCAATAGCCGCAGACGCTAGGTTGTGCGCAACCGTAACAGCGTGAATATCGCCAGTCAGGTGCAAGTTTAGCTCTTCCATAGGCGCGACTTGAGAATAACCGCCACCTGCTGCACCACCTTTGACGCCAAATACCGGCCCCATAGAAGGTTGACGAATACAGGTCATTACTGACTGGCCGACTTTGAATAAACCTTGCGCAAGTCCAATGGCAGTCACCGTTTTACCCTCGCCCAATGGCGTTGGGGTAATGGCAGTCACAACGATCAATTTACCCGTCTTTTTGTTTTCAAGACGTTTTAAAGCTTTGAGACTAATTTTTGCTTTATGTTGACCGTGAGTTTGAATCTCGTCGCTGTGCAACCCTATTGCGGTTGCGACATCTGAAATGGGGCGTAAGGGGGTAGATCGTGAGATTTCAATGTCCGACAGCATATGGTCCTCTGGAGGGATAAAAAGACAATCTGATATGGGCGGAAATCTTAAAGAAATTTTATGATAAGTAAAGAGCAAACGTTTGCGTGACCTGAAAAAACACCAGTTTTCATTTACTGAAAACCATTAGCTAACAGAGTTCATCATCACTGGTTACTTTTTCTTAATAGACGCTTAATCCAATAACATATCCCGCTGTTTTGTTGGTTGACTGTTTCTTTACCCGCATAAAACGATTTAAGCCATTCACTGCGTAATTCACTGGATGATGAGGATGAAAATGGGTTCAGCAGTTCGGCGGTTTCATTGGCATAATCGTACGCTAACGAATAGTCGATGTTTGATTGCCCTTGTACAAACAGCCACAAATGCATAACGAGCCAAATTTCAGCGATTAACGGAGACTTAAAAGCCTGTGCGTGGTGTTTATCAAGAGAATCATCAATGACTTTTTGCATCGCTAATAAACTTGGCTGTTGTGTGCGCAATTGCTGCAGCTGTTTTTCATGGTGCAGAGTAAATAAACCGAGCAACAATTGCTGATCAGTATGCTCAGGGTATTTTGCCTTAGCGCGCTCAAATAAAGGTGAGAGTGCTTCACTCAATTGATTGAGTTGTGCTTGTATTTGCGTTTGCTGAGCCGCAATACCGCCCTGCCCTTCAGGAAGGGAAAAACCTATTGATTGCAAAGTATTAAATAAAGAATGTTCAGAGGGCATAAAGGATTAATATGGCTAAAAAAACCTAACCATACCTTATCTTTTTCACTACGCCTAATAGAACGAAATACTATTTTCTAGCTAAAATTGATAAGCGGAAATGAATAAGCAGAAAAGAACTGCTATGAAGAAACAAAATAAAGGCAAAAGCTCGTCAAACTTTTACCTTTATTACACTATCGCTTTAGTAACGACGTAATGCGGCAGAGCGCCCTAAAATAGAGAGTGTTGTACCATTGTGTAGTAACGCACTCATTGTCGGGTTTAAGTAGCCCAACGCAGCTGCAAGCATGATGCCGCTGTTAATGTACTCCGCCAGCTTAATGTTGGAATGAATGACTCGCATGGCGATATTCGCTAACTCTCTCGCTTCGACCACGCCATATAATCCGTCTTTCAGCAACACCACATCTGCCACTTGCCTTGCCAGCTCAGTGCCTCGGCACATGGCCACACCCACATCAGCCGCGGTTAAGGCAGGTGCATCGTTCACACCATCACCAATAAACATGACCTTTTTACCTTCTTGTTGCAACGATTCAATGATCGAAGATTTTTTTGAAGGCACGGTTTGTGCGTACATTCGATCTAGCTGCAATTCATCGGCTAAAATCTGTGCTTTGTAAGCACTGTCACCGGTGATCATTATTAGCTCATTGATGCCAAGTTTACGCAAATCAGTCAGTGTCTGTAGCGCATCTTCACGTAAATGATCACGAAGCCCGATCATGCCGATTAATCTACCTTCGTTAGAGATGTAAATTAAGTGGCGACCTTCCGCTTCATATTGCTGAATAACGTCTTCAGCGCGACTAAAATCAACATTTTCATGCGATTCAAGGAAGTGACGGCTTCCCATTACTAGTTGATTGTCATTCAAAGTGGTTTTTAAACCATGTGCAATAACATATTCAACTTCACCGTGCTCAATGTGCGGCAGTTCATTGTGTTTAGCCGCATTAACCACAGCTTGTGACAATGGATGATTGCTGTGCTCTTCAACCGAAGCTGCTATTGCCAGTAAATCACGCGCATTTTTTTGGCAACATAAAGGAATGACATCAGTCACTTCCATATCGCCATGCGTTAAAGTACCTGTTTTGTCGAAGACACACGTATCTATGCCAATCAACTTCTCAATAGCGCTACCGCCTTTAAATAAAATACCTTGCTGAGCCGCACGATACATTATTGATTTAAAGGTCACTGGCGTACTGAGTTTCAAGGCGCATGAGTAATCCACCAAGAATACCGAGGCCACGCGGTTAATATCTTGAGTAAGGGCAAACACTGCTGCACCAATACCTAAGGTAATTTTAACGCGGCGATCCGCCATATCTTGCGTCACACGCTGAATTTCACTTTTCTCGCTCAAAGAGTCATAAATAAGTTTCGCAATTTGCGCGGTAGTCGCTTCACTGCCCACTTTATCGACACGAACAAGAATGGTGCCTTCAGTAACTAAAGTGCCGGAGTAAACTTTCGCATCTTCTTCTCGACGTACTGGCACGTTTTCACCGGTCAATGAAGACTGGTTAATTAAGGCTGCGCCTTTAACTACAGTACCGTCAATAGGAATGAGCACGCCAGGCGCTAGTTCAATTACATCGCCTTCTTGCAACGTATTTGAGTTAACTTGCGTCCTAACTCCGTCTTTCACGAGCCAAACAATAGTATCTTTAGGGCGCATTAAATCAGCCAATAGCTCATCGCTATTACGACTGGTTTTCTGCTCCATATATTCACCAAGGCTGATTAAGCTTTGGGTCATCATTGCCGTTTTGTAGTCACCACGCCAAGCCGAAAGCCCAACAGCGATAGCATCTAAAACTTCAACCGATACTTTCTTGTCTTTTAACTCTTTCACACCTTCTAGCAAAGTCGGTGCAATCAAAGTTGCAGTTGTCACTCCGCCCCATTTTTGAGGTAATAGTGCGGCAGATATAGTACCAATGACATTCATTGCTATATCACCACGGGTGAACTCATGTTCGCTTTCTTCAGTTGTTGCTTGCGAAAAATCTAGCTGAGATAAACGCTGCTCAACGATACTGTAATCGAGAATATCTGTTTCATACTCGATGACAATAGAGCAGGCAACCTCATTAACACGAACCAGTGAGATTCCTTGAATAGCCATTAAACTGGTTTTAATCCAAGAACCTATATCAGAATAGTGTCTTAGTTTAGGAACCCTAAAGCGAATTCGTCCGGGGACGTGATGCTTTAATTTAATGGGGTTCATTCTTCACCCTTATGCAGGTTACGGTAGTACTCAAGTTCAGCTTGGGTATCTTCCAAACGCTCTTTTAACTCTTCTACTTCGCCACGCACGCTTGACCAAGCTTTCTCACCTGTAGTCACAACGCCTTGCTTGAATTTCTTATTTGTCAGTAAATAAGCAACCGCAGCACCTGCGGCTAGACCCATAGCAAAATGTGTTTTGGTGTTTTGATTCTGATATTGAGTAGTCTCGTTTTGTGCAGTTTGTGGTTGCTGCGCATTATCTGTTGGAGCACTACTTGCAAATGGATTAATTGCCATCTTTTGATCCTGATGATTGATCTAATAAATACAAACCCGCAGCTCCAACGCTCAAGATAGTCAACATAGAAAGTGCAGGACGTCCTGCCATTTTTTCTGCGACATAGGTTGTAGCGCCAGAAGCAATCCCGGTTTTAAGAGCGGTTTTGGCTGCGTTCCCTACCAATTCATTGGTTGAGAGAGAACCGTCTTTATATTGGTTCCACTGATGAACAATGGTGCCACCACCACCTGCGATAGCACCGACCAACATAGCTCTATTCGCCGAACTCAATCGATTTGTTGAGTTACTCATAGGCTTATTGCTCTTTAGTTTCTGCTGGTTCTTCTTTTACTTCTGTTTCAGCTTTATGCTTCTCTACAGACTGTTGGAAACCTTGTTTACCGGCACTCACTGTATCTCTAAAGATTTCACTGCCAGTACTGATGTTTTCTTTTACTGATGATGCTGTATTTACCGCAGTATCTTTTACGCCTTCTGTGCCAGTTTTAAGCATGCCACCAGCACCAGAAACGAGACCCATTAGTTTGCCTCGAACGTTTTCATTGCCAAGTAACATAGCGGCTGCTGCGCCAATCATTGCGCCTTTCCAAAATTCTTTATCACTCATACCAAAAGTTCCTAATATTTCTTTAAACGTACCCGCATCTTCACCTAAAGCATCATCCAACATGACCTGTGCTTGCGCAAAAAGAGCGTCATGGTTGTCTGAGGATTCTGGAGCTTGTTGCGGCTGTTGTTGTGCCTGAGGTTGCTGATGCTGATACGGCTGTTGTTGGTGCGGCTGTACTGGCATCTGCGGATGGCCATAATATTGATGTGGCATCATATTGGGTGGATATTGTGAAGCCATATAAGGTGACATCATTGGTGGCATCATTGGTGGCATCATTGGTGGCATATTTCCGCCCAATTGTTGCTGCATAGCAACATAAGACTTTGCCATTTCTTTTTGCATTTCTAACATCGCATGAAAATACGCTTCATACGGATCAGAAGGGGGCTGTTTATCTTCCATTAACAATCTCCGCTGTTATTTACGCGCTCAGCAATTTTGTGACAGGCTGCTTCTACATCGGATTCGTTATCGGAAAATAATGATTCTATCCAATTAGGCTCAATCGCGATTGGATCATACTCAATGAGAATACTTCCTGTTTTAGGGTTGAGCTGATAATTCTTAAATGCAGGTACTGACTGAAGTGATTGTTCAATATCTTGGCTTTTAAAAGCGCTAAGTTGCGCAATAATACCAAGCTTATATTTAAGTCGTACCCGACCAGGTATATGGTGGCTAATTTTAACCCATTTTCTTAATTTCAATACTCTTGAAACATATTGATTCATAACCTTTAACCCATGATTTCAAACAAATGACACATATTGTTACATCAAAAGTCATACAATATCTGTTTGAATTTAGTGTCCCTAATTGTGCTCTCAATTACAAGTTGAATCGGTTTTTTTGCACTAATTAATGGGGAGTGGTAGTATCGCTAATGTAAATGATTATCATTTGGTGTGCGATTACTATGAATACTTATATTCACAAAACAAATCAAAGAGTTAGAGTAAGATCTGACTATATTAGAAATCATCCAAAAACAGTGATGAACCTTTTAGAGCAATTAGAAGAAATTGATGCAATTAATAAAATAACCTACCGCAAACATGCGGGGTCAGTAGCTATCCATTTTGATGACAAAGAGCTTGATTGTGAGAGCTTGATTGAAATTCTAGAAAGTCATAACTGGATGCAAAGTACGCATAAACCTTCGTTTATTGAAAATGCAGCGATATCAGGTACTAAAACATTGGCTAAGAGCATTGCAGGCATCGCATTAAGTCGCTTAGTTGGACCGTCTATTAGCAGAGCAATATTAAACTTTGCTTAAATAGCGCACGTCCTAACCCACTAATAATCATCCTACCAAACTGCATCGCTAGTTTGACGCTCACTCTGCAAGTTAAAAATCTATTCTGTAAGTTAAAAACCTAGCCTACAAGTTTAAAGTCTAGCCTGTAAGTTCAACTCTATGCCGAAAGCTTATAACGCTTCGCCGCACACTTACATATTCCGTTTTGCAAAGCAGGACATCGTTTACACGGTGGTGATTTAAGCGCGACATGCAAAATAGATTTTGCTGGGCGTGATTGTAGCTTTGAAGATGAGCGCGGGCTTTCTACTGAGATTGGTTTTGCAGAAGATGTGGCATCTTTAAGTGATGATGGCTTTTTGAGCTGTTCTCGCAAAGGCGCTTCCACAATATCAATATTGTGTTGATGGTCATTAAACCAAGATAACACCGGCAATAAAGGTGTTGCCAATTCATAAGCCACATCAGCAATGACTTGATTGACCCCCTGGTTAATATCCTGTTTTAAAGCATCACTGAAATAGAGCTGTCCCTCATTACTGGCCTTAACTTTACTCGCATCCAGTTTGAGTTTTTTAAGTTGCTCTATCCCCTGCTTCTTAATTTTCTTCTGTGATTTTTTTTTCAGCTTTTTTAGTGCTTTCTTCGCGTTCATATTCAGCACCTTTGCTTTCGATAACTTATTAATGATAACGATTACCAATAGCATTTGCAATATTTTGCTAACCCTGTCAGTACATTATTAAAAACAAAATATCGGAAATACTGTACAAGCCTTGCATCAAGCTAAGCAGTTGTCGCTATTTAACATTGCATCCTCATCTTATTTTTCTCTTCAAACAAAAAAGCATTCATACACACAATCTTATCTCCTTACAATTAAAATACATGTAAATCAATATCTTACAAACAAGCATCACTAAAATCTATCAATAACTTTGAAGCCAGTCCAATTTCACATACAAAATATCTATATTTTGATGCACCTTTCATAAATAGTAATTATATTGAGAATGATTTTCATTACCATAAATTTATTGTTATTTTGCAAGGAGTTAGAATAATCATGGTCAAAAAATATCTGGCAGTCGTTATCGCCGCAGCAATTGCGAATGTGGCATACGCAGATAACCATAAGCCCCAAGGAGAGGTTGAACACGAAACGGTCGTTGTAGTGGGAAACCGAGTTGATACAGAGCAACAAGAATATGTTGGTTCGGTTGATATCGTAACCGAAGATGAACTTGCCACCAGTGCCAACCTGATGGACAGTTTGAGCAATGTACCTGGTATTAATGCAGGTTCCGATTTAGGCCGAAATATTGGGCAACAATTCAATATTCGTGGCTTTAACGATGACGATCGCGTGATCATTATGCAAAATGGCGTACCGAGATCCAGTGCGTTATTTGCCAATCAAATCTCTAGTTTCAGAAGTGATACTGACCTATTAAAACGGGTCGAAACAGTGAAAGGGTCATCTTCTATTTTATACGGTAGCGGTGCTATTGGCGGCGTTATCAGCATGAGACTAAAAGACGCCTCTGACTACCTAGAAAATGACGAAAACTTTGGTGCAATGGTCGGCGGTCGCTACGAGTCTAACAATATGCATAGCTATAGAGGAGCGATTGCAGGACAAAATGACAGTGGCAAATTGGACTTTGTTCTTTATGGTAAACAAGCTAATTTCGGTGATATTAAATTGGCGGATGGTGGCACAGATCTCTACGACACAGTCGGAAATGATGAGTCAACTAAAACCGGTTACGCCAATCTGGGCTGGAATATTACCGAAGAACAGCGTCTAGCATTTGGCTTATACCATTTCCATAGTGATGTCGAAACCGCTTGGAATACGTTAAATCACCCTGATACTACTATTCCTGTAGTTGGAGAACTAACACAAACCGATTTTACTATTAATTATAATTACGCGCCGTTTGACAATGATCTTATCGATCTTGATGTGGCCTCTTATGTGAGTCAGTCAAAATACGCTCGAGATTACATCAATAGCGCCATCAATAGAAACATCCACTACACCAACGAAGAATCTCGTGCAGGTGCATCGATCAAAAACGTGGCGCGCTTTTACACTGGCAGCGTTTACCATACTGCGGTAATGGGTATTGATTACCACTATCGTGAAGATGATGCGTCATATCTTTCTGGCGGCGTAGCCTCTCAATTCCATACCATGCCAAGCGAATATAATGATTGGGGCATCTATATTCAGGACTTGATAGAGGTAGGCGACTGGGAGTTTACTGCTGGTGCTCGTTACGATTACTTTAACCGTAAAGTTGAAAACAACCCGGATGCTGATTTCACTGGCGATGCATTTTCACCCCGTATAGCAGCCAGCTATGAGGTTGCCACTGGACTGCACTTGTTAGGTGGCTACTCAGTTGCGTTTAGAGCACCATCACCGCACGAAACTGGCGCAGAAGGCCCATTAAACATCCACTATTGGTACTTACCTAACCCAGATCTAAAACCAGAAACATCTGAAGAATTTGAAGGGGGAATTTCTTATGTCAATAACGCCCTCTTTACTCAAGACGACCGATTCGCCCTAAAGCTGATGTACTTTGATGCCAATATCAATGACATGATTGCGTTAGAAACCCTACCTGAACTTGGGGAGTCTCCAGATCAAAGCATGTACGCTCAATATACCAATATTGATAACGCAAAACGTAAAGGGGTGGAGCTAACTTCAACCTATGATTTGCAAAACCTCAGCTTGTCAGCAAGTTATGAACACCTTGATCTTTATGACAAAGAAACCAAAGAAAAAGTCACACCGTTTGCCGATAAAGTGCGCCTTGCCGCCGCTTATACCTTCCAAAACGTTGGCTTAACACTTGGCGCTGATGTTAATCACTGGTTCGAGCCAGATCAAAACCCAGAGTCATTCATGTGGGGAACAACCGAGTACTTTTACGTCAATGATTCATATACCCAGGCGAACATCTCTGGCATATGGCGCATAAAAGAATCACGACTGCCACTAGGAGTACTTAACGACGCAACATTGAAATTTGGCGTGAACAACATCTTTGATGGCCAATATATCAATGCAGAAAACGTGACTACCACTTCCAAAGTAGGCCAAGAGACCAATTACTACGTCGATCTGGATCTACGATTCTAATCTAATATCCACCAGCGCAATTAATGTGATTATATATTGATACAGTGGGGCCGAGTATGGCCCCGCTTTTTGTGTATAAACCATTACTTCACAACAGTTGCCCCACTGTCGTCTTTTTCTAATTGAATTAACGTGGCATTTTCAGGGTCAGAGATCTCACTCAAACGACTTAATGGAATGTCTGAATAGTGAGCAAGTATGGTTTTTATGGCAATCCAGTGTGATACCACCATAATATTTTTATGCTTCTCTTTGGCAAAAATAGCTTCCAGCTCTGCCACCAGCCTAGTCTGAAGCTGTTGAAAAGTTTCAGCACCTTGCAGTTCAAAATGCTCAGAGCTGTTTAAAAACAATTGATATTGTTCAGGAGCCGAACACTCCACTTCCGCTCTTAGTTTTCCTTCCCATTCACCTAAATATATTTCCTTAAGAGGATCACTCGTAATGACCTCAACATCGCGCCCTTTTAATAGTATTTCACTAGTATCAATGGCTCGTTGTAATGGACTGATATAGGCTTTATCTATCTCATATTGATTTAATAACTTACTCGCCTCAACAGATTGATTGACACCCATTTCAGTCAATGGCGAATTTTTCTGTCCTTGAAGTCGCCCCTCAACATTCCATTGTGTTTGACCATGCCTAAGCAGAAAAATCTTTGTTTTGTTCAATGTACTGTCTCTACGATGTAATAAGTCTACAGAGTGACCAATATATCACTCTGTGGATTTGTCTAGAATGTGTTGATTACACCAACGTTGCCAACGTCTGATCGCCAATAGCAAACAGCTTACTTAACACTCGTTCACCATCTAGGCGTAGGCCGTTGTGCTCGTATTCGTTGGTGATCCATGCTTGTGAGTTAGGGATCCTATTTAATGTTTCGCAGCTGAATGCCATTTCTACAAACATATCATCAGCATACACAGCGCAGCTTAATGGCACTTTGTTGTTGGTTAAGACTTCGGCGTCGTATAGTGGTTGCCAATCTGTTTTGTCTGCTAACAGAGTTGCAGCTGTTTGCAGTGGCTTGAGGTTTTTGTATTGCTCAAACATCCACGGGAATGTCATCTCGCCGGTGAAATAAAACGCTTGGCCTGCTTGGTAATTAAATTGCGGGTGATTTTGTCTAACTCGGTGCGCACTCCACTGCGAAGCGAAACCTTGGCAATAGATAGATTCGTGCAAGATGGCATAGATAGGGTTGGTTTGAAATGCTTGCTCTGAGAGCATGGCATTTAAAAACTCATAGCTCAGTACCTGCGTGCCATTTACCTCTACAAAGGCGCTTTCTAACAGATAGTAAGTTGGCAAAAAGGTATCGCTCACACCAAAGTTAATGCCAATCTGCTGAAATTGTTCAGCGGTAAATCTTTGTCCATTTGGCAGGAATTCTTCATGCGTAATCAGATGATCGGCAATCTTTTGGCACAGTGGTTGTGCTTGTGGGAACTGTCTGAAGAAGGCTTTATTTTTTTGCGCTGTGCGCTTGAAGGTTGCTTCATAAACATCATCAATTGTTCTGTCTATAGAGGGAATACCGCCGGTGACATAACATTGTAATAAGCTGTCTGGAAACAGGGAAAGGTAAGTTAATGTGCAAAAACCACCAAAGCTTTGGCCTAATGTTGCCCACTTGTCGATGCCTAGCTTCTCACGAATGGTTTCAGCGTCACGAACTATGTTATCAGCACGAAAATGCGCTAGATACTCAGCCTGTTGCTCGCTATTGAGATGAGCTAAAGTTTGATGAGTGATCACGCTACTGTGGCCTGTACCGCGCTGATCTAGCAGCAATACGCGATATCGCTGTAATGCAACTTTTAGCCAACCCGAATGCCCATTGGGTCTAGGGGACGGAAAACCGGGGCCGCCTTGAAAGAATAACAGCCAAGGTTTAGCGCTATTTTCGTCACCATTTAAACGGACTTCTCTGGCAAAAAGTGACAATGTTTGAGAGTTGGCATCGCTATAGCTAAGTGGCACTTCAAAAGTATGATTTTGATAGCAACAACCATCATTGATAAAAGTATTTCCGTGCATGAGATTTCCTTGGATAAGTAGACGCTCATACCCTACTGATTGTTGCGTCAATTTCCAAGTAATAGCGACAAGAAACTCACTGACTATCATGTTAGAATGCCGTCGTTTTTATTCTATTTCTCAGAGTGTTTATGTCTTCTTCTGCCAATTCCGTTATTGTTCTCGATTTTGAAACCACAGGCCTCTCACCGAATATGGGCGATAGAGCCATTGAGATTGGTGCAGTTAAATTAATGGACGGCAAAGTAGTCGATACTTTTCAGCAGTTAATGAATCCAGGCTTTCGCGTTAGTTCATTTATCGAAAGCTACACTGGCATCACTAATAACATGTTGCGCAATGCGCCAAGTTGCGCCGAGGTTATGACTGAATTTGCCACATTTGTCGGCGATAGCAATATGGTGGCGCACAACGCTTCTTTTGATAAACGCTTTTTAGATGCTGAACTTGAACTGTTGGATATTCAGTATTCTGGACAATTTGCCTGTTCGATGCTCATTGCGCGACGCCTGTATCAAAATGCCCCCACACATAAGCTCGGCGATTTGATTCGTTATAAGAATATTGAACATGATGGCGTGTTTCACCGTGCATTAGCGGATTCGGAAATGACGGCACGACTATGGATGGTGATGTTAGAAGAATTGCGCAGTAAAGGCATTGCCAACCCTGAGTTCGCATTTATGCAAAAGCTATCAAAAACCAGTAAAAGTGCCTTGCGCTCATTCATCAGTCAGCACGTAAAGTAATCTTTAACTTTATAGCTTTGTCGCCTTGCTACACTGCTCGCCTGACTAACTTTATAACCCACAAAGCAGCCTCTCTATAGGTTTAAGTGTGAAGAGTCATAACAAATACCTCTTTACACTGTAAATTTTTTATAGACTTCAATAGTTATCATTCAAAGAGCCTATATAAATAATTGAAATGTGAGCCAAAACCCTATGAGATAAATTGACTATGATCAATTTATGATTCAGCATGATGTTCATTATTTAAAAGACTGAGCCTAATCATGAAAGTCATCCGTATTCTCTTAGGTAAGATCATCTTACTGCTTAACTTCCTTTTCCCGCCAAAAGGAATCAAACGCACAAGCGAAGCACAGCAACACGCTGATACTAAAGCCAAAGATCTGACCTTATATCAATTTGAAGCCTGCCCTTTTTGTGTCAAAGTACGACGTGAAATGAAACGCCAATCAATCGCTATCGAGCTAAAAGATGCCAAAAATAACCCTCAAGCACGTGAAGAGTTACAAAACGGCGGTGGCAACATCAAAGTGCCTTGCTTAAAAATCACATCACAAGGTAAGGAAGTATGGATGTATGAATCTTCAGATATCATCGCTTACCTACAAAAAGAATTTGCTTAAATTCAAGCATTTTTCATTATCGATGAATGATTTAAATCTTCGTTAATCTGCTACTACAGCACTAGACCCAAGTAAGTATTTACTTACGATAGCGGAGGTAAACCATACGCCTATACCGGGCGTATGCTGTTCGTTTTATTATCCATAAATATCCCCCCTAAAATGCCTAAACTGTGCCGACTTTGGAGTAAATCAAACCACCTCACAAAAATGCAACATAGCCTTTCCTTGTGTTTGAGGATTGGATTGCTAATATGGCGCACAAAATCACCGATTGTGATTTTCATCACGGATTAACCACTTTGAGTAAAAAGAACCACTCTTTTTAAATTAAAGCGTCATATCTCGTCTGACTCAACCATATATAGACACCATGCCTTATGATACGAAGCTTTTTTCAGCGTAAGTTTTATGTTCTCACCTCACTTTATACTTTTACAGTATTTGTGAGTAACGACTCTTTTTTACCTGCAATCCCTGATATTGCTCATTATTTTGGCTTTGCTGATGGTGACTATGGCACAGTCCAATTAGGTGTCTCGGCCTTTTTGTGGCTGACTATGGCCTTTCAGCTTATCGCTGGCCCCCTCTCAGATAGGTTTGGTCGCCGCCCTACTTTACTGCTCGGTGCACTACTGTTTATTGTTGCCAACTCTATGGTCACCTTTGCCCCAAGCGTAGGATGGTTTCTGTTCTGGCGCGCAGTGACGGGGCTTTCCATTTGCGCCATTTTTGCCGCAGGCTTTGCTACCATCAATGAATACTATACCAATGTTGATGCCATCAAGGCACTCGGCCTGTCTGCCACTATTGTGATATTTGCACCTATGGTTGGCCCCGTTATCGGCCTAGCATTAATGAAAATTGGTGGATGGAAATTTACTTTTTGGGCGAACTCTTTGTTTATGGTGTTTATTTTTGCTCTATTACACAGGTATATGCCGGAAACACGCAAACTTGCAGAAAACGGCAGTACGCCCTCTTTACGTCAAAATATCTGGGCGATTTTTAAAATGAGCCGTGAGCGTGACTTTTTACTGATCTCTATCAGTTCAGCTTTTAGTGGCGCGGCTTTTTTGGTGTGGATTACAGCAGGGGTATCCATGCTGTGCTCAAACCTTGGGTTGTCTGAGGCAGAATTTGTACTGTACAACATACCTGTCATGTTGAGCCTAATGCTAGGCAACTTCCTCTCTGCTTATATCACGAAGGACATCACTAAAACCGTGTATCGCATGATGTTTTGTTCATCTTCGCTGATCCCACTGTTTGTTTTCTTAGGGTATATACAAGTTCACAATCAGCTTTCCTCCGAAGTCACTATATTTACCCATTTAAGTGCGCCAATATTATTTATTGTGCCAATGGCGTTGTTTAGCTTTTTCCGCGGAATACTCAACCCGCCTTTAACGCAATTTATCTTAAACAAACAAAACACAAATAAAGGCTCGGCCTCTTCTTTTATGTCATTTATCGGCATCATAGGCTCAATTACCGGAGCAACCGTTGCCGCTAGCTTATCGGGCGCTGGTAATAACGCTTACTACTACACTATTTCGACCTTTATTCTGTTTGCGTTGTTCTTCTTTTTGTTAGCTGAGCGCAGTGCGAAAAGGAACCTATTGACCAGCTAAATCAAAAGCAAATTTCAGGCTTAAGTTAATGAATGATCCGTTACCGATACGCTCACTCCGTTTTTAATAACGGGCATGATTCTGGCAACACCATCTGGATCTGTGAAGCGCAAACCTCAAACTCAATATTGTTGCTGCTAATGGGTTCACCATCTAGGTTAATCGGCATCAAGGCATCAGCATGCCAGGTTACCTTTTGCACTTGATGTTTTTGGACATATTTACCATCAGGCTTTGGGTTACCCAGTTCTTGTAAAACGATAGAAAGATCGCTAGGTGCAAACTCACTCAATGATATCACTTCCATTTTTCCATCATTGATAAACGAATCTGCAGACAGCACTTGCCCGCCCCCTGCTTGTCTGCCGTTACACACCGCACCCACAATCACATTGCTATCAAAACTTTTATTTTCAAAAATGGCATGACCTGCAAAAGGCTGAAAATTAAGAGCTTGCACTAAACCGGTTAGCGTATAAGCCCCTCCACCTAGAAAGTTTTTAAGAGCAACAGGAGTTGTCGCTGTCACTTGAGCGCCAAATCCGCCCGTCGCCATATTAATAAAATAGTGAGTACCCGCCCTAATGACATCTACCGCATAGCTTTTACCTAATATTGCCAGCTTAAGTGCATCATATTCAGATTGAGTGGGAATTAAACAAGACGTCGCGAAATCATTGGCTGTACCTAATGGCAGCACAGAAAGTTCAGGACGCAATGGGTACGGTATTTTCATTAACGCATTGACTACTTCATTAATGGTTCCGTCTCCACCCCCTGCAATTACACGGTCGCATTGCTGCTCTACTGCTTCTGCAACCAAACGTTCTATATCTCCCCCTTCCCAAGTAGGACGAACTTCCAAATCTGTACCTTCGTCTCTAATGGCGAAAACGGCCTCTCGTACTGACACTAAAGACGCTTTTTTCCCATTGAGCAGTAACCTTATGTTCACTATACAACCTCGCCCTTTGATAAAACTGCAATACACAATTTGTTCATTGAATATAGTACAAAGTTTTGTTTTGTATGGCGTTTATAGCAATATGTACGAAAGAAAGTGCGTGAGTATTGGAGTGATTTTAGCGCTATATTTCACTTTGCCTAGTTAGCGTCTTCAAAAGCACTTTTAAAACAGACGCACTATCTTATCGATAATTTAGGTTTAATTATCACCGACATAGTTCGGATACTGAATTATAGGTAAGTCAAGATGACCAAATATAATCCCCCTGCTTATTAACCGTACATGTATCATTTTATGACACTTCCGCATTGATGGTTTGCCAAGTAAAGTGACCCCACAATACGAAAGCAGGTGACTATTTATGAATAACGCAATTAATGAAACCAACGCACAATATTTCCCTAACCGCATAGTTTTGCTCGGTGATTCTATCTTTGATAATTCGCCTTATGTTGAACATGGTGAATCTGTTACAGAGCAATTAGAGGCAATAATTGCATCCAAAGAGACTCATCAACGTAATGATGCAAACAAAACAAAAGTGAGCCTACTGGCAGTTGATGGACATGTAATGTCTAGCGTAGATGGCCAAATAGCACGAGCACAATCCAAATTCCCTGTTAATAAAGAATATGCGTTTCTCTCCTGTGGTGGCAATGATTTACTGGGTTATAACGCATCCGGTTTGCTGAGTATTGCCTCTAACAATATTGGGGAGGCGCTCTCTTCCTTACACGACGTGCGAGAGCACTTTCGTCAGCAATATAAACACATGCTCAGTGTCACCCTGAAAACATTCCCAGAGCTTACTGTTTGTACCATCTACGATAATATTCCAACCTTATCAATCGCTGAGAAAATGGCATTAGCAATATTTAATGAAGTGATTTTAAGAGAAGCGGCCGAACACCAATTACAAGTGTTGGATCTAAGAGTGATTTGTGATCATATCGATGACTACGCACCAATTTCGCCGATTGAACCATCAAAATACGGCGCTAAAAAAATTGCCCACGCAATATTTGAACAATACACAAATAACACCAAAGGGCCTGTTATCTGTGCATAACAGAACCATGGTTTAAAGGCCGTAATTGCTTTATTAGCTAACCAATATAGACTGAGCCTGTGCTTTGAAACGTTCAGTACGCTATGCAATACAAAGGTGTGCTATATGCCACAACAGCCATTTACTCATTATGATTACTCTACAATCGCGGGTCTGGCTGATTTGAACGCTCAATAGCCTTGTGCTCTCATCGGTTTAAATAAGTCGATGAGACACACTTTACGTTATATAGATCATGCTTGTTCGCGGCTTAACTGGCGGATTTTATCTACATCAACACGCTCTTCTTTGCCATTTAAATACAATATCGATGGCTCTAGATCTTCGTTTTGCAGTGCCTCTGTCACTATGTTATCTGGGCTTATGGTGTAGCGCCCTATGACCTTTTCGTGTGGCCAATCTATGTCGTCGTAGGCAATATAAACCAGTTGCGAGCACACTATTTTGTCGGTTGTTTCTATGTCGTAGTTAAAGTCGTATTCCTTACCAATTTGGCGCAAGGTGGTAATGATGGTTGTTCTGCGCAGTTCATCACTTCGGTGTGTAGGAGTGATCACCAATAGATCATCAATGTTCATGAAGTGTTGTAGCGAGTTGAGTGCGACTCCTGAGCGCAGAGCTTCGGCGACTAACTTTCCTTGTTTGATTTCTTGGTGATATTGACTCACAACAGGATGATCCCAGATGCCTAAGTCTTTGATGTCTTGTTCAGTGCCAATCCAGATGGCGGCATGTCCCCAATAGCCTGGGATCATTTTATCAGTTAAGCGAAACGGTGTTTTCTCTAGCAGAATGTCGCCGGCTTTGAGTTGGCTTTTAATGGATTGTTCCACTGGTTCATTTTGGTATAAATAGCCTTTTCTAGATTCAAATAATCCGGTCACATTGCCGAAGAATTGGCTCAATCCGTTCACCGCAGCACTGTTTGTGGAGTTTACGCCATCACGAATGCTGTTACGGCGCTGTTGAGAGCGTTGGCTTATGAGCTCTTCGGGTGTGTAGCGTGGCAATGCCTTAAAGGATGGACTCTGCACTATTGAAAGGTATAAATACTCAATATCTTTGTCCATTATCTGCGGACGATAAGCCTCAATATTGAGATTAAAATAGTTAATTTGCTCGCGAATACGTTGAATATTGGATAGATCTAAGGCGTAGGCCGCATAGGCTTCAAGTGCGTTTTCTTGTTTGCCGTAACCTTTGTCTTCTCGGTTAAATGCACGGCGAATTTCTACATCATTGTTAGTAATATTGGCGGCGCTAAAGTAGGCATCGTATAAAGCTAAAATAGAGGCTAATTCCAGACTAAAAGCGGTAAAAGTGAACTGGTTATTTTCCTTAAAAGTGACTTGATACCAACATTCATTCGCGGCGACCAGTGATTCCAACACTTCAGACTGTTGGCTTTCTTTGGCAATAATGTCATTAATTTGATTAGTCAGTTTTGATGGAATCGGCTTCTCGTCACCACTTTCATAATACGCATTAATACTCGCTAACAGTGATTGCCTTTCAGTCAGTAGTTGTTCGTTTACGCCTTTATACTTTAGTAAGTCGTTTTTTAGCCAAGATTGCGAGTCATAATATAAAGTTGGCTCATCTTGCCACTGCGTTAATCGCGTGACGCATAGGGCTCTATCTTCACTTACTCCCGCTTTTAAATCGTAGCGAGAAGATGAACACCCCATCAGAGTTAGCAAGGAGATAACAAACACCATTAATTGACGACTCATGAGCACAACTCCTGCAGGCTAAAACCTTGCTGTTGCGGCACCTTGGCCTCGCGAATAAAGTAATTAAACTCCTCCATAGTCAGAGAGAGTGTTTTAAGGTGCGCTTTTAAACTTGAGTCGTTTTCATAGGATTCTTGATGGGCGTAATGTTGGGCTAAAGTCAGCAAATAGGTTGAGAAACTGCTATTGAGGGTTTCTTGATCAAAGGGTGGATAGCCACTTTCCCATTGCAAATAAAATTGGCGCTGCTGTTTTACCCACAGTTGCTGGCGATTTTCGCACACACCTTCGTGTAACTGCATGTTCTGTTTTACTTTTTTAGCGCGGCTGTCACTGTATGTAGATAAATAAAATGATTCATCCCAATTGGGGTTTACGTATTTTCGCATATCAACAGGCTGACTAAAGGACCAGCCACCAGCATTCTCAATATGTTGCAGTCGACACAAATCACGCGCCATTTCAAAGCCTTGATAGTTGGCTTCTAAATCTGCGTAAGAGTACACACCGACCACTTTAATGCCGAGCAAGCCTCCTTCCATTTTGGTTGCCCAAATAATCGATTTGGCTTGCGAAAACTCTTGGCTATCTTTCTGTATGGCCTTTAAATAACGCGCATAATATTCATATCCAGAGCCTAAAAAATGACTGATTTTATCCGTGCCAAAATAGACACCTGCCACATTCACCACATGATCTAAATCTGTTTTAACGCCAGCGGTGCGCATTACCGGTGAATAGATACTGTGCTGTGCATATTCGTCTAACGATGTATTATCGTCGGGTTGGCGGTCAACTAATTCACTTTGCTGCGCCCATAGCTCCATATCGGTATTGAGCGCTCCTCGGTGCTTTAAGGGATAACGTGTTGCGCCAAGGTCTTTCATGACTACTAGAGCAACCTGCTCACAAGTGAGTGATTGCTGTTTATTGCTCAGTTGTTGCAAGCTACTTTCAATATGTTGATTAAGGTAGTCATTAAACACTGCCTCACTGTTTTTTATTGTTTTCCCCCACGCGTAATAGTTGTCGACTTCGCCTGCCATGATGCTGGTAGGAAAAAGTAACATTACGCTCATAGTTTTATACATTGATAAATCCATTTAAAATATTTCATCCCTGCTTTAAATAAATCTCGTTTCCAATAAATTTATGCCGTTATGACATGCCCTATTCGCTATTAATAACGGCATGTCATAACTAAAATCATCGATAATGGTGCAATAAGCGACGATTACCAGTGGATGTTTAGGCCCGCTAATGGGCCTTGCATCACCACATCAATGGCATATTTATTGGAATCATCCTTACCATTATCAAAATCATAGCCCATTGCGCGATAGCCAAAAAATGCAGAGCCCCAATCCATGAAGCGGTAATCAACGATTGCTGATGTATTCCAAATAAAATCAGAGCCACCGCCGCCCACATCTCCTCTAAACACAAACTGCCATTTATCCGCAAATTGGGTTTTCACACGGCCGCCAACAAAACCATCGTACCAAGTATCACCTGTGCTAAGACTGGTAGGGAAAGGTAATGGCGCACCGGTAATGTTCATTGAAATATCTTGTTCTAAACGCCTGACGCCGGCCAATACTTCAAAGTTTGTGTTGTCCATTTTTCCTACAACGTAGCCAACACCAAGTTCACCCATTTGATTCTTAAAGGTAACATCAACCGTACCGCCAAATGGAGTCGTAGAGGATGGTGTTAGGGTCATATTTTGATACTCAGCAAACAGTATCAGATCCTTCTTTTGTGCTTCAAAATGGAAAGTAAACACCGCATCTAAATTACTTAGCAAATCGTTTTTAAAATCAAGATCAAGAGGTAATGAACCAGATCCCGCTTCGGCATTACCGTTTAAGTTTGATCCCCAAACAAATAAGGGGGCCAGCGAGAATTGCCAATCATCACTTTCGTTGGCAATACTGCTGGTACTGACCACACTGCATACCGCAAAACTAACAATACGAACATACTTGTTCATGGTTAACTCCTTTCATTATTGTAAAAAACACTGATTGGGTAGTGCTTGGTTATTTCTTTGTAAAACGGCGCAATAAGCTTCGATATATTTAACGTCTCGGCTAATTTGGTAGGCATTGCCAATATGTTGAATCGCTTTTTCTAGATTGACGCTTTCATAAGCAAGACCAGTCACAAACTGATATTGAGCATTATTTGGCGCAACCGTTAATAACTGTTCAAATGAGGCAATTGCCGCATCTAGCTTTTGTAGCCGAATATTCGCCAGCCCATATTGATATAATAATTGTTCATTATTGGGTTGACGCTTTAACCCTTGAGCTAATATGGACGTTGCTTGCTGCTGTTTATTTTGCGTGCGATACACATTATTGAGCTTTAAATACGGGGCAACAAAATTTGGCTCGACGATTATCGCTTGCAAATAATGTTGCTCAGCATCTTTTAAGTTCCCTTTTAACCACGCCACATCACCGATATTGCTGCGATTTGCTCCGCGATCACTGAGGTATTCTTGTATTTCGAGGTATTCAGATAGCACCTGATTGAGCAATGGATTTTTAGAGAGCTCGCTACTATCAAGATAGATAAGTGACGCAGCGGCCTCACTGCGAATCAGTAACACAGGATCATTTAGTAGCTGCTTTAAAACCAACTTTTGTTGCGCGATAGGCTGAGGGATCAGGGCATCTAACACGCCTTGACGTATGTATTGATTTGGATGATTGGACAATTTTTTAATGGCATTGAGACTATAAGGGTCGGCAAAATACTGCATTCTAGACAGCGCTGACGCTCGAATGATGGACGCTTGCTCTTCATCTAACGCAATATTAGCTAGTGCTTGGTTGGTGCTATTGTTGCCACTTTCGGCTTCAGAAAAAGCTAACGAAAAATGACTATTCGTTAACTTTTCATCGCGCTCAAACCACTGGTTAAGATGTTCACTTGCCCATTGATTACTCTGATCTTGATGGCAGTTAGTACAGGCATTCGGCGCGCCGGTTTTATCCGACAATTCGGGTCTAGGGATTTGAAAGCTATGATCTTTTCGCCAATCCACTTGCATGTAATTTTGCTCAACCATATGACAACTGGAGCATTTATCGGTTTCTAGACCTATTGGGTGATGTGCATGTTTTTCGGCGTTGTATTGCTCTGCGCTATGGCATTGTTGACAAAGCTGAGGCTCAGGCAGTTTTATCTTGGCGGTGTGCGGATTATGGCAATCACTGCAGGTTACTCCTGCTTTATGCATTTTTGATTGTAGAAAAGAGCCGTAAACATAGTCTTCATCAAAAATTTGCCCGTCGGGATAATACAAGTCTGAGCTGATTAAATTAAGTTTGTGTCGCTGTGAAAATTGCGGATGAAGACCGTCTTCATTAAGTTGAATACGACGACTATGGCACTGCGCGCAAACAGGGTCGCTGTTAATGTCTCGACCGGTTACGTCATAGGGCGTGGCGACTTTGTTGTCTTTGATATGTTGCGCAGAAGGCCCGTGGCACGCCTCACAGCCAACATTAATTTCTGACCAAGTGGTATTGTAACGATTGAGTTTTGAGTCATACCCTTTTTGCAAATTGGTTGAATGGCAGTCAGCACACATGTAATTCCAATTTTGCCCATGGTTTAACCAAAAAAAGTCATCGCTGGGTTTATCAAACTCAGGATATAAATGAAACCAACGCTGTCCACCGTCACTTTTATCGCGGGTATCCCATGCAAAAGGAATTAATTGCACCCGACCATCGGCAAACTCCACCATATATTGTTGTAAGGGATAAATAGCAAAGGTATAACTCACTTTATATTTATTAAATTGCCCTTGTTGATCTTTTAATGTCACCCAATATTGACCGTCTTCAATACTAAAATGATATTTCTCGCCTTTGAATAATACGGTCTGATTATCAAAGTTGCCTTTTACTGTTTGGCTATTTGCCTCTGCCATAGCATCAAAATGTTGTGATGTTTGCCATTGCTCATGCTCTTGTACATGGCAAGATTGGCAAACATCGCTTCCAACATATTCCGATGCAAATAACATCGATGAATAGCAGAAGAATAGAAGTAAAAAGACACGAAAAACAGCGGTTAGCATTGGGAGTTCAACCGTTAAGTAAGGTGGGTTGCCCCACCTATATTTGCTATTGATAAATCTCAGATTCAGGGAACCAGTGGCTCCAAATCATCCATGGCATACCAGAATATAAGTTGGCGCGAGTTAATTGCCCGCCATCATATTTCCCGTATGGGTCGACACTCACCTCTTGCCAATTTCGACTGTCATCGACTAGGTAAGCCGCTACGGTGTCAAATTCAGGGTATTGCACAAATAAAACATCTTGCGCAGGTAAATGAGCCACAAACTGTTGCTGCTTATCAAAATGACTTTGAGTCACGGCAACGGATTTACCATCAATGGTTACGCCCCATACTTGCTCGCCTGATTTCACCCTTGGATCGGGCTCATTCAGGGTAGGAAACATGGCTACGCCTTCATAATGCGGGATCAATGCGGTATCAAATAATTTGAGGGTTAGCTGATCAAACGCATTTGGCTTGTAATTAAAGACTTGTCCCTTTGGATACAAGGATTTAAATGCTTGCCACGTCATTCGTTGCACTGGGTATTGCTGCAACTGAGTTTGGCTATATTCTGCCGTGCCCGTCACCTGTTGAATAAGCTCGCCGCTGTTTCGGTCGGTGAAAATAAGGTTGTTATGAACCTGCGCGATAACTCTAAAATCCGTTTCTTGACCGTTCATTTTAGGGTTAAACGCCACTGGCAAATTACTTAACGCACAATAGGTCATCACGGTTTCTTGGCCGCCTATTTTATCACCCACGATATGGGGCAATTGCATCCAATCTCTTGGGTAGGCACGTGCATCGCCATTGATCTCTAGCACAAAGACATCGCTATCATTACTAAGCTTCTGATTGGCCTGCTCAACAGACATGAATTCCGCGCCATATTGCTGAGCTCTTAGCCAAAACTCGGGCGCAAAAATATTGATAACGAATAAACAGGCAACGATGGCTATACCATATAACCCAATCCATTTTTTACCCAGCAATGACCCTTTCAGGAGTAGATAAATCGCCACTACTGCTAATGCCACGATAAAGACATTTAGCGTAACGCGATATTCAAAATAGCTAAATACCCATTCCCTTGGCATATTTATCATTTGCCCAGCTTCGGTAAGGGCAATTGCACCAAACGCCCCCACCAGCAAGCTGATAATCGCTAATATAAACGCACTCTTTTTCATTACACTTCCCTTGGTAGTGATTGGCACTGAGATTGCTCTCAGCGCCATGAGTGATTATTTTTGCCAAGACATAAAGTCAGCAACCAGTTTCTTCGTTTCAGGTCGCAAGTTTTCTACGCCAGAATATGGCGTACCCTTGCCTAACGGTAAATGAGGGTATTTTTCGATAGTTAACATGTGACGTTTCATCATGTCTTGGAAAGATGCCCCAGACCACAATGCCATACCGATATGCGGGTTTTCTTCACGAGGGTCGCGATAGACATTAAATACCGGCGCGGCCGCACCCGGCATGCCCGGCGCTGGCATGTGCATTTTGAATTGGTCTTTCACTACCGCAGCTAAACGCGGGCCTTGATAGACATACACATAATCACGGCGACCATTTTTTTCGCCCTCTAGCAAAAGAGCGGTCTGGTTAATACCGTCAATGACGCGGTCACGAGGAATATACTCCGTTGCTTGAGCAATCGTGGCGATGGTGGTGTATAAATCACTCACATGGATAATGTCACTGGCAGCAGTGTTAGATGGAATCGCAGCAGGCCAACGAAAGTAGGCATCGGTACGGATACCACCTTCTAGGAAATCGGTTTTACCACCACGATAAATCAGCTCACTTAACCCTGATGGACCACCATAATGGTACATTAAGCCGTTATCAGCCATTAGGATAACCAGTGTATTATCGGCAATGCCTAATGCATCTAACTCAGTTAAAAACTCACCAAACCACGTATCTAGTAGCTGAAGTTTTTCCGCCATATAACCGCCATTTCGAGATACGTTTTGTTCATTGTCATGCACAAAGTTCAGCGGATACAGTGGCCAGTATTGCAAGTAAAAAGGTTTGTCTGCTTTAGAAAGTTGTTGCAGTTGATCTATCGCTTGCTCTTGATAGCGAACGTTCATGGCATGATAATCCGCTTGCGACCATTCATGTCCTGCCGGCATGTGCACTTCTCTGGCTTTTTGACCTTTGTGAGCTTCAAGTCCAGTAAGCATGCCTTTTGGTCGGAAGGTGTCATCAATAATAAAATCGTTGTTTTGCATTGAATCATGCCAACCAAACAGATTATTCGCTTTTGATGCTTCTTTGGTCATTAGCGAAAGCTGCACCTGTTGATGCGCAGGAAATGCGGCAAAATCAAAACCTTGGTTATGAGGGAAAGACTGCTCTATGTCTCCTTGGTGCCATTTACCAATGTGCGCAGTGCTGTAACCGGCTTCAGATAGTACCTCGGCAATGGTCACTTCTTCTTTTGATAACCCTTCACCAACTAAAGTCACTTTTACTTCACTTGAACCACTGCGGATTGGATGACGACCTGTCATCATAGCGGCGCGTGTTGGTGTACAAGATGGCTCAGTGTACATTCGCTCCAACGACAAACTTTCGTTGGCAAATTGGTTGATGTTTTCGGTGTTCACCCCCATCACATGGTTCATTTTGCGGTTGCCCATTTGGCCATAGCTCAAATCATCAACCAGCATATAAATGATATTGGGACGTTTACCGCCATTCTTCTCACGGATTTCAGCCAGTTTCGCCTCGATCTGTTTATCTTGTGCTTGCCACTTTTCTCCGTGTTGCGCTTCTAAAACCCCGAATTGCGCATCGTACACAATCCCTTTCGCCATTACCGCTGTGCTGCCTGCCAACAAGCAACTCAACGTTAACATTCCCTGTATTTTCATTTTTATTCCCTCGGCTAACTGTTGCACAGATTAATTGTAAAAATGAATGTTATTTCTTAACAAACCAATTACTTGTATTAACATTCTATATTAGAATGTGAAATGAAATATCATTAATCTGCCAACTTAATTTTAGAGAGAACATGCAACCACAAGCAACGCCCCTTTTGCACTCAATCGCCATTCCAAGCGTTGAGTTATTGAATGAATCTCTCAAGCCATGGGGGCTTGATTTTATTCAGTTAGAAAAAGGCATTTTTCATACTCACTTAACGCAACTGCAGTTGCCACAAGCGGTATTACAAAAGATTTCGTTTGATAAACAAGTTTGGCAACGAGGCGTCGCCCCTGCAGAGTGTTTAAATATTGGGATAATGACCCAACACACTGGGCCTATTTGTTGGAACAACGCGCCAATCCAGTTGGACACGTTAGAGGTTTTTAGCAGTAGTGATGGCTTTGACGTGATTTCCCCCGCTGGGTTCGAAGCGTACACTTTCTCGGTGCACAAAAGCGTAGTTGAGAGTTATATTGAAAAAAGTAAGCTATTAATTGATTGTGATTTGTTATTAAACTCACACCAAATACACCTTTGTACGCCTCAATATATTGATGGGTTAACTCGAATATTTTCGCATATGCTTAGCGAAACATTTAGCTGTCAGTCTCCCCTTGCGCAAACCCAAACCGTGTTAGATTTAACCAACGACTTGCTTTTGCAGCTAGAAACGAAAACCATTTTTAAGCAAAGAACGAGTAAAACTCCAAGAGATAAAGTCATTAAACGTGCGCTCGATTATATACTGGAAAATATTCACTCCCCTATTAACCTCAGCGAAATTTGCGCAATCACCCACACCAGTTTACGCACTCTAGATCGATGTTTTAAAGAGAAATTTCAAGCCTCACCAAAAACTATCATCATTGCACTTAGACTGCATGCCTTTAGAAAAATGCTCATTTCGCACCCTGAGCAAAAAATTTATCAGACAGCTAGCTTGTGTGGTTTTTGGCACATGGGAAAATTAAGCGAAGATTACTTCAGCATGTTTGGCGAGTTACCTAGCCAAACTAGGCGAGCTGCCGAGCATGCGCCTAGAAAGAGGTTAACGGTAAGTTAGAGTAAGTGATAATACTTACAGCGACGATCTATAGATTGCGACCATAACAAAACCAGCCTTTTCAGACTGGTTTTTGTTTGTCATACCCTAACACTCAGAACTAACTGTTGTGATGATGAGTAATTGGATCTACTAAGTGATTGTCCATCTGATCATGGGCATTATGGTTACCATCGTGGCTACCTGTATCCGCCAGATCGTGATGCTTAACATCATGATTATGTTTATGACCCTTATGATCATGCTTATCCTCAAGTGGATTAGCAAAAGCATCATGCCCGTGTTGCTGAGCATGTTTTGGATCTTGGAAATCATCCGCCAGTGGATTGTGCGCAAAATGTTTGTGGGTATGAAGATGGTCATCCCCATGTTTGTTATGCTCAATCTTCACATCTTTCGCATCCACACCCACCATATTCAGATAGTGACTCGCACTGTCTGATACGCTTGCGCCTTGCGTATTACTTGCCACAGGGGCAGGAGACGCCGCAGACGTATCATGATGCTGCTGCGCAGGTTGTGCATGTGCTTGTACCATATCTAGGTATGGGTTGCTCGTTGCCGCTACGTTATGGGTTGAAGCGTCATGTTGGTCATGAGTTGTTGTGGCGACGCTTGGCATATCATCTGGCGCGTCGTATTGCTCTGGCGCTGTGATGGTGACCGTTGGGACGTCGTCTGGTTCGTCGCTCTGGTCGTGTACGATTGGTAATCCACTATAACTACCAATGTTTTTAACCTCACCTTTTGCCATATCATCTTTCGCATCTTTATTCAGATAAATAGATAGTGGATGGGTCAACTGCGTATGTCCATCAGGCGCGTAAGCGTTCACCTCAATATGAAATGTGAATTGATCAGTACCTATCTTTGGAGTACGTACAAACAAACCAAGTGCAATCTGTCCTTGTGTTATATCTTGAAGACCACTAATAGTACCACTACCATCTGTCTTAAGAATTGAATGCCAACCAGTATGAGATATAGGATCGTCAAAATAACCAACTTGTGTTCCTGGGGTTGTAGAACCACTTTTGCTTTCCACTGTAAACTGATATATCACCCCTTCAACATGGTGGCGTAAGTGCACTGATTGACCTAAATCAAAACGCCAATATGTATGACCATCATGCTCATAGGCATAGCTATCATGGCGGTACTTAGTAGTATCTTTAAAATCATTATTACCATCTGCATTATTAGCATCACTACCACCAGTACTACTATCATAAATAAGAGCCTAATCTTTAAATGTCGGATTTACTGGTTCATCCTTGCCCGTAATAAGCACATCAATTGGCACTTTGACACCCGAGTTACTTACAACTTCAAAATGCTCAACCAAGGCATTCTTACCTTCATGAATAAGCCCTGATTGTAAAAGCTCTTCTGTTATCTGGTAGGTTGAGTGCGTTGTACCTTGATGTGAAGAAATAAATTCATCAATCTTCACATCCGCATTTAACTCTTGAACTGCACGCTGATCATTGTTGGCATGATATGCCCAAGTACCATCTTTTTGGAGTTCAAGATCACCATAACGTCCATGAATAATCTGCGCTTGGAAAGCTAAGTGACTATGGCTAGGGTTAATTCCGCCCTGCGCTATTGCACCGTTGATATCAGCCGACGCGGTTAACATATGACCGTTACTTTTATCGAACGTAACATCTTCGACAAGGTGTATACCCGAGCCTGCTTTAGTCGGTATTGCGAAACTAACATCAAACTCTTTAGCGAGACTTTGTTCTTGGCCTTGATGCTCGGTCGTCGTAGCATGCAATCGCACTGATTTTAGCCCTTGATAGTTCTCATTAAATCGAAGACTAAACTGTTTAAGCTCTGCGTTGGTATATGGCTGATGTGTTGTTGGATTGTTGCCAATATCCCAGTGTGTATTTCCTGCAGAACCTATTAAGGCAATTTTATGACCATTATTATCAAATAGGCTCATACCCTGATGGCCATCCACAAAAATATGTAGATCTTCCGAACCATCAGTATCAGGGTGAGTGACACTTAAATCTAGGTCGTAACATAACTCTGTTGGAGTACTCATTGTCGACGCTGATAATGTATGATTCGTAATATTAAATACTGGTTTAGATGCCCCTGCTATTACATTAATAACATCGTGATGACCACTTGAATTTACACCATGGGAATCTGTTACATGATAAGCAATCTTGGCCACTGCATGAGCTTTATCAAAAGTATCATCAATGACATATCGCACATGATTTTGATGTCCATGCTGATGATGATTTCTAGGAGAATTAGTACCTATCTCTGTTAAAGGTATGATCTCACCATCTTTGGCTGCAACCCAATTCCCATGCTTATACACCTCAACATGACCATTGCCATATGTCGCTTTTTCAAGCACCACATTCGCAACACTATCACCGTCTGAAGTATTTGTATCTTTAGGGTCACCAAAGTCTTGAAGTAACAATGATATAGATTGTGTCCCTTCATTCACATTACGATGAAAGTCCGTTGCTGTTGGTGCATCATTGACCCAGTCTAGGGTACTTATTGCATTGTTCCCAGCCACATCCGTGACGCTTACCGTATAAGTGTGTTTATCACCTTTTAAATCATGCTGTAAAGTATATCCCCAACTACCATCAGTATGATGAACAAATCCCGCAGGTAACCCTTTTTCCCATTGACCCGATGCATCTATGTGACCCCAAATATTATTTTCATTTTTAACCGCAGTCCCTAAAGATGTTTTGCCATCTATTAGCTCTACCTTCCACATATTATCTGAACGACTAATACCTGAAATATGCAGTTCAGGACGAAGCGAATGACCTTGATGACCGTTAGTATTTGTAAATGACAACGTTGGCGTATCAATATGAGTATCAATAGTGACTGTTAAATCTCCGCTTTTACCCACATTGCCATGATCATCATGGATTTCAGCATGATAAACGTGCTCCCCATCCATATGGCCAACCCCATTTACAAGATGAGCATCTTCATCAAAATGATAAGCACCCGCTTTAAATTGATCATACGAATGACCTGGTTGCACTTGCGATAGTGTGTGGCTATTTTTATCTCCAACTTCATAGGTCTGCCCTTTGAACTCGTCATATGCATGAAGCGTTTCATGGCTTTTATCTAACTTATCTGCTCTAAATGCCACTCTTGGAGATCCATCTGGAGAAATTAAATCGTGATCACTTCGTCCAGAAGTAGCATGATGAGATGAGTTTTTACCGTCTGATGTATGGGTTAGATCGGGCGTACCTGGTTTATGCACAAGTGTATCTAAGTGTGCATGTGTCATTACTGAATTACTTGTATTACCCGTTTTGTCTGTAGCCGTTGCAGTTACATTCAGTAGTGTATTATCACCTACAGTAAATGGGCTAATATGACTATGGGCAACCACTACCCGAGCACCATTACCATCGACTAGATCCGTTAACAAATTCACAATCAATGAGTAATTTTCCCCTGAATGTGTTGCCCCACTTAACATAGAAGCCGCAACATGGTACGTATGTGTGCCATCAGAAATAACTATATCATCAAGAGTGGCTCCTGCCTCTAGCGTGCCATGCAAATGAACCTGCTGCTGCTCTGCAATATTGATAAAACCATCACCCAAGTGATGTGTTGAGTGTTTAGTCCCCCCATCATCAAGTGCCACTGTTACCTGAGCTTGACTGTCCACTGTTGGTGTAGAAGTGTTTTGAACGCTGTTACCCGCGACATCCACAACCGTTACGGTAAAGGTTGGCGTAAAGCCATCTGGAAGATTGGCGGCGCTCAGCTCTGATGCTGGAATATGCGCATTCCAAGTTCCTGCGGTTTGACCTGCCGTTACCTGCGTTATTGCGTTGGCATCGGTCACGGTGTGCGTAGTGCCCTTGTAATCTG
>NZ_BAUJ01000048.1 GCF_000496695.1 Vibrio halioticoli NBRC 102217 | reverse complement strand
CACTTTTTTGAATTTATTTTCTAAGAGAAGTTAAACTCAAATGGCTCAGCTAATTTGCCGACTGAATCACTGCGAAGCGTTGTCGCTGTTGCCGTGTCAGTGGGGCGCATTATAGAGACCTGCGTCACGTTGGCAAGCGTTTTTTAAGGTTTTTTTATAATTAAATTCTGTTCGGTTAATTTTGCGACAACAGCCTTTAAAAACGATTAATTTCCGTCCATTTTTACGACTTTTTGGCTAAATAAAGAGACCTTTTGCCAGTTGGTGTACTCAACCTCTTTAGTGGTATCCGTTTCTCCCCCAGTCATAGACATAATTAAACGAATCATAAATTTGTCTAAGAAGTTATATCTAGGATAAAGGAGCGCTCCGGCAAACACGCCAATCAGCTTTGGTTGCCAAGGTGATTTCTTAAGAAACGTTTTGATATACGCACTTCCCTCTGGGGTGTCCTTACCTTGTTCTTCTTTTCTTGCGGTTAAGTTGACACAAAAGAACGCTGCATTGCTCTGTTGCAATTGCACTAGGTGCTTTTCGATAAACTGGTAAAGCTTCTTATTTAAATGCCCATAACGAATAGATGCACCGATAACGACGCGATCAAAAGCTAATAGGTCGATAGTGTTCACTGAAGCGAGATCAAATGATTCGCAAGTAAACCCTTCTAGTTCACTTTCTATGTGGGCCAAAATCTTTTTGGTTTGACCGTCACTCGTGGAATACAGCAATGCCGCCTTTTTCAATGTTCTTTCCCTAATTTTTCCAAAATGCTGGAGTGAATAAAATTAATAAGGTGAATACCTCTAATCGACCAAACAACATAGAGATAACTAACACCCATTTTGCTGAATCGCTAATGTCACCGTAATGCAGTGATACCTCACCCAATCCAGGGCCGAGGTTATTTAAGGTTGAGGCGACGGCAGAAAATGCGGTGAGCTCATCCATACCCGTTGCTATCAATGCCAACATACATATGACAAAGACCAAGGCATACGCTGAGAAGAAACCCCATACTGCATCAATAACCTTAGAAGGCAGAGCTTTGCTGCCCAGCTTAATGGTGAACACCGCTCGTGGGTGAACCAATCGCTTTAACTCTCTAAAGCCTTGCAATGTAAGCAGCAGTATTCTGATGACTTTCATCCCTCCACCGGTAGAGCCTGCACATCCCCCAATGAAAGATGAAAACAATAACAGCATAGGTAGAAATAGAGGCCACTGGGCAAAACCGGTGGTGGTAAAGCCTGCGGTTGTTGAAATAGAAACACTTTGGAAAAGTGCTTGGTCAAACGCTTCGTAATAGGTGTCATAGCTGTGATGGTTTAGTAACACCAAAAAACAGATCAGGAATAGCATGACTTGAATAAAGATGAAGGCTCTAAACTCTGGGTCTTTTAAATAATACTTAGGATGCACCCCACCAGACGCAAACGCAGCAAAGTGCAAAGAGTAGTTACAAGCGGAGATTAATAAGAAGACGACGGTGATCATATTAATCGCATAGCTATCAAAATACGCCATGCTAGCGTCGTGAGTAGAGAAGCCACCGATAGCAATAGTAGAGAAGCTATGCCCTATTGCATCAAAGAAGGTCATTCCTGCTAGCCAGAAGGCAATCGCACAAGCAACCGTCAGACTAAGGTAGATGTACCAAAGTGCTTTAGCGGTCTCAGCTATCCTTGGGGTCATTTTACTGTCTTTTACTGGACCCGGGATTTCGGCTCTATATAACTGCATACCACCAATGCCAAGCATAGGTAAAATAGCCACCGCTAATACAATGATCCCCATTCCGCCAAACCATTGTAGAAACTGTCTATAAAAGAGGATAGCTTTGGGCAAATCATCTAAACCAACAAGAACTGTAGCTCCTGTTGTAGTCAAAGCAGAGAATGATTCAAAAAAGGCATCGGCGACACTGACAGAAGCACTATTCACCAACAGGAAAGGTAATGAGCCTGCACTGCCAATAACCGTCCAAAATAATACAACAATCAAAAAGCCATCTCGGGCTTTTAAATCTCGCTTTTGGCGACGGTTAGGGAACCAACAAACAAAACCACAAATGAGTAAGATGATAAAGGTTACGACAAAGGGAACACCCGCACCATCTCTATAGATGAGAGCCACACCCGCAGGCGCTAACATAGAGACACTAAAGAGTGCGAGTAGCAGACCTACTATTCGAATAATGGAACGAAACTGCATACTAGGGTTAGCTCATCCTTGAAATTAAGGCTCTCGCCCCGGTTTTATTAGTCATAGTCAGAATAAAGTCACTTTCATGCAGAACTTCAATCTCCACGGTCAGTTTAGCGCTAATATCATAAGTAGCGTCAACTTCCACTGCACCATACTGCGCCATAATAGACTGAGTTAATGATATGAGAGAGTAGTCTACTTCTACGACTAATTGAGTAGTAATCTTCTTCTCGATGGTTTCGAGTAGCTTTAACGCCTGTTGCACCCCACCACCATACGCTTTTACCAAGCCACCCGTACCTAAACGAATGCCTCCATAATAACGGGTTACAACGGCAGTGATCTCCCCTACGCCAGATCCGGTTAATTGAGCGAGGATAGGTTTCCCTGCGGTGCCCGACGGCTCGCCATCGTCACTAAAGCCCCACTTCATTGAATCTTCAGGACGACCAGCAACAAACGCCCAGCAATTATGTCTCGCGTCATTATGTTTCGCCTTTATTTCATCTACAAATGCTTTGGCCGCTTCAATAGACGGAGTGTGAGCTAAGTAGGTAATAAACTGACTCTTCTTGATTTCTTCTTCAAAAATCATTGATTTGGCCGGTGTTAAATAAGGAGAGACGTTCATTGGATCTGCGCATTTTGAGGTAATTGAAACAGTTTATCACGAGAAGCACTTTCAATTAATAGTGGCACACACGACACGTTGTTGATGAAATGTTAAATAAATGTATTGATATTTGCGTGTTTCATAGTCAAACTTAACTGGTCATACCACGATACTGTCTCGCCACTAGGCTGACTCGATTTATGGAGAACACGGATGATCTATCAAGCAGAGACCCTCACGGTCAAAGAACACCAAGATGGCATAGTAGAAATATGCTTTTGTGGGGATAACTCAGTTAATAAGCTCGATTTGAAAACCCTTGCAGCATTAGATGCCGGGATTAAAGCAACACAACAGATTGAAAACCTTAAAGGTGTCATCGTCACAAGCGACAAAGATGCCTTTATTGTGGGCGCTGATATTACTGAGTTTCTTGGACTATTTGCTAAACCGAAACAAGAACTTGATCAATGGCTACAATTTGCCAACTCCATCTTCAATAATCTTGAAGACCTGCCTGTTCCCACTATCTCTGTTATCAAAGGTCATGCGCTTGGTGGCGGTTGTGAAGCAATTCTAGCCACAGATTTTCGCTTGGCTGATAAAACCGCCAATATCGGTCTACCAGAAACAAAACTTGGCATCATGCCCGGCTTTGGTGGAACAGTGCGATTGCCCCGCTTAGTCGGTGCTGATAATGCAATGGAAATTATCACGGCCGGAAGCTCAAAGCGTGCAGACAAACTACTTAAGATTGGCTTGATTGATGCCATAGTAGAGACTGATGTACTGTTTAGCTCTGCGGTTGCACTGATAAAAGATGCCAATCAAGGCGTTATTGATTGGCAAGAGCGTCGCCATAATAAAACGGCACCATTAAAGCTTGCCAAGCTAGAAGCCATAATGAGCTTTACTACCGCCAAAGGATTGGTCGCTCAAAAAGCAGGTCCACACTACCCTGCTCCTATGATGGCCGTTAAAACTATCGAACAGGCCGCAGGTTTTTCCCGAGATGAAGCTCTTGATATTGAGCGAGAAAACTTTATCACCCTAACCCAAACCGAAGTAGCGACATCTTTAGTAGGCTTATTCCTTAATGACCAATACATAAAAGGACTAGCGAAAAAAGCCGCTAAAGCCTCCACCAAGCCCACGTTACGTGCCGGAGTGCTTGGCGCGGGAATTATGGGCGGAGGTATCGCTTATCAATCCGCATTAAAAGATGTACCTGTATTGATGAAAGATATTGCTCAACCTTCTCTTGATTTGGGACTGACAGAGGCTTCAAAACTGCTGAATACTCGGTTAGAGCGTGGGCGTATCAAACCTAATAAAGTGGCTAAGGTGCTCACCTCTATTACTCCAAGTTTGCACTACGCTGGTATTGAACAAGCCGATGTAATCATCGAAGCAGTAGTTGAAAACCCGAAGGTTAAAACCAGCGTACTAGCTGAGGTGGAGCAATACACTAGCCCTGACGCCGTTATTACTTCCAACACCAGTACTATCCCTATCAACCTACTGGCGCAATCTTTACAAAGACCAGAAAACTTCTGTGGCATGCATTTCTTTAATCCTGTGCACCGCATGCCTTTAGTCGAAATTATTCGCGGAGAAAAAACCTCAGAAGACACCATCAATAGAGTTGTGGCTTACGCCGCGAAGATGGGTAAATCGCCGATAGTGGTCAATGATTGTCCCGGCTTTTTTGTAAACCGTGTTTTATTCCCCTACTTCAATGGATTTAGCCAATTAGTCAATGATGGCGCTGATTTCCAGCACATAGATAAAGTCATGGAACGTCAATTTGGCTGGCCAATGGGACCGGCTTATCTATTGGATGTAGTAGGGCTAGATACTGCGCATCATGCGCAAAAAGTAATGGCTGAAGGTTTCCCTAAACGTATGGCTAAACAAGGCACCGATGCTATAGACCTATTATTTGCAGAAAAACGCTACGGACAAAAAAATGGCGCTGGCTTCTACGAATATCAGCCGGATAGAAAAGGCAAACCAAAGAAAACCTTTAACCCTGATGTTCTAAAGTGCTTACAAGCACTAAAAGCACCGCAGCAAACATTCAGTGATGAAGAGTTAATTCAACGCATGATGATTCCAATGATCAATGAAGTGGTGCTCTGCCTTGAAGAAAACATTATCGCCTCACCACAAGAAGCGGATATGGCGCTAGTTTATGGCTTAGGCTTTCCTCCATTTAGAGGCGGAGTGTTCCGTTATCTAGATAGCTTAGGCATCAATAATTACCTTGCTCTATGTGAAAAATATCAGTCACTCGGCGCTCTCTATAAAGCACCGCAATTGCTGTATAGCATGGCGAGCTCTGGCGATAACTTTTATGCCAACCAACAATCCACCAGCTTGTAATCAATAAGAGGAATAAGAAATGAAAAATGTCGTAATTGTTGATTGCATCCGCACACCCATGGGACGATCTAAAGGCGGTGCTTTTCGTCATACTCGCGCCGAAGATCTCTCGGCACACCTGATGAAAGGCTTGTTAAAAAGAAACCCAGCGGTAAATGCGAGCCAAATTGAAGATATTTACTGGGGTTGCGTACAACAAACCTTAGAGCAAGGGTTTAATGTGGCTCGAAATGCCTCTTTATTAGCTGGCCTTCCCGTTGAAGTAGGCGCTGTAACAGTGAATAGATTGTGTGGCTCGTCAATGCAAGCTCTGCACGATGCTAGCCGCTCAATTATGGTCGGTGACGCTGATATATGTATCGTAGGCGGCGTGGAACATATGGGACACGTCCCCATGAATCACGGAGTAGACTTCCATGATGGGCTTGGAAAAAGTGTCGCAAAAGCTTCCGGCATGATGGGGCTAACCGCAGAAATGCTTGGCAAACTGCATGGCATCGCAAGAGAGCAACAAGATGAGTTTGCCGCCCGCTCCCACGCCAGAGCTCACAAAGCCACTTTAGACGGGGCATTCAAATCAGAAATCTATGCCACCCAAGCTCACGCTGCCGATGGCTCTCTTATTTCATTGGACTACGATGAGGTGATTCGCCCTGAAACCACGGTTGCAGGTTTATCACAATTAAGACCGGTGTTTGACCCAGCCAATGGCACTGTTACCGCAGGCTCTTCTTCTGCCCTCTCAGATGGTGCATCCGCTATGCTGATCATGAGCGAAGAAAAAGCGCAACAACTTGGGTTAAGTGTACGTGCCAAAGTAAAATCCATGGCAATTGCTGGATGCGATCCTGCGACTATGGGGTATGGTCCAGTGCCTGCCACTAAAAAAGCATTGCAACGCGCCGGACTCACTATCGAAGATATGGATGTGATTGAACTCAATGAAGCCTTTGCCGCTCAAGCACTTCCAGTCGCTAAAGATCTCGGTTTACTGGATGTTATTGATAAAAAAGTAAATTTAAATGGCGGCGCGATTGCTCTAGGTCATCCTCTTGGTTGTTCTGGCACACGAATCTCCACCACTTTAATTAATTTGATGGAAAGCAAAGATGCCAAATATGGCCTAGCCACCATGTGCATTGGCTTAGGGCAAGGTATAGCAACTATTTTTGAAAGGCCATAACCCTACCTTTTATGAGCCACCTCTTACCCTTGAGGTGGCTTTTTAGCTACAAAATCATATCTTTTCAGCAATTAATGCATCTAATGCATAGTTAAAATGATGACAAATCATTTTTTTTATTCGAAATTGTTCTCTAGACTTACTAGCAATCAAATACATTAACCCTTTGGAGTAACTGATGTTCAAAGCACTTGTTCTAAACCAAGAAGATAAAAAAACTTTTGCAGCAATTGAGCAAATTGATGAATCACTATTACCAGAGGGTAATGTAGAGGTCGCTGTAGACTACACTTCTCTAAACTATAAAGATGGCCTTGCTATTACAGGTAAAGGCAAAATCATTCGTAACTTCCCTATGGTTCCTGGTATCGACTTAGTGGGTACCGTAACCACATCTGAAGATGATCGTTATCAAGCAGGTGACAAAGTGGTTCTTACTGGCTGGGGTGTCGGTGAAAACCATTGGGGTGGTATGTCTGAGAAAGCACGTCTTAAAGGTGACTGGTTAGTTCCTTTAGTTGACGGTCTTTCTGGCCAACAAGCAATGAGTGTAGGTACAGCGGGCTTTACAGCAATGCTTTGTGTTCAAGCTATCGTTGATGGTGGCGTAAAACCTGAAGACGGCGAAGTACTAGTAACAGGCGCAAGTGGTGGTGTAGGTAGCGTAGCTGTCACTCTACTAAGCCAACTAGGTTACTCAGTAGCGGCAGTGACAGGTCGTTCATCACAAAATGGCGAGCTTCTAAAAAGCTTAGGCGCATCACGCATCGTTGAGCGTGCTGAACTAGAAGAACCAGCAAAACCACTAGAACGCCAACTTTGGGCTGCAGCAGTAGATACTGTAGGTAGCAAAGTACTGGCTAAGGTTCTGACTCAAACTAACTACAACGGTGTTGTAGCTGCATGTGGTCTAGCTGGCGGTTTCGATCTTCCTACTACAGTAATGCCATTTATCTTGCGTAATGTTCGCCTGCAAGGTGTTGACTCTGTTATGTGTCCAAGAGAAAAACGCATCCAAGCATGGGAACGTCTCGTTGAATTGCTACCTGCATCATTCTACGAACAAGCGACTAAGCTGATTAACCTAGAAGATGCGATTCAGGCAGCTAACGACATTACTAATGGTCAAATTACCGGTCGTGTCGTAATTAAAGTAAGTTAGTTTGCTGGGGGCAGCAATCTATGAGCCAGCGGAGTAATCTGCTGGCTTACTCTAACCCCATATCCATTACCCGCTTTTCTATTAATCTTCCGCACTCATTTTTTAATACCGCTCGTAGCCATTTTTGCGCAGGTGAGCTATCACACCTCGAATGCCAAATCAGTGAATAATCAAACGCTATAAACTCAAATGGTAGCGCTTTAACCACTAAATTATGTCTCTCTGCCACCAAATAAGCGATATCCGCTGGCACAGTAATCACCAATGGCAAACGGTCAACAATGGCAAGAGCCGCTTCTAAATGATAAGCACGTAACACTAAATTTATTTTGCCATGTGTTAACAAACTCTCATCGATTAACGATTTCACGCCATCACTAATAGCGATCATTGCGTGGGGCAGAGTTACAAAATCTTGTAACGTTAAAACCTTATCCGCTAGAGGGTGCTTTTTAGAGACTAGGCAAGTGACCCCTACTTTTCCTAACACCTCTTTACGTAAAGGCTCTATTTCAGACACTGGCCGACAGATAGCCATATCCACTCTTTCAGCCGTCAACTGATGATAAATATTGTCATGCTGCAATGGCTGAAAATCTAATGAGATATTAGGCGCTAAATCGTAAATTTTAGATAAGGCAAACGGCAAAATGGTCTGCATAGCGTAATCGGTGGTAGCGACAACAAATCTTTGTGAGCACTGTGACGGATCAAAATCCGTTGGTGTCAGCAGTTCTCGAATAGCTTCCAGTGGGAACTGAATCTGCTCATTAATCTGTAAGGCTTTTTCTGTCGCAATGAGGTTTTGTCCATTGCGAGTAAATAGCGGGTCGTTGAGTAAATCTCGTAAACGACCTAATACACGACTCATTGCCGACTGGCTTAAATTAAGTCTAATTGCCGCCCGACTCACGCTGCCTTCTTCGACTAACACTCGCAAGGCAATTAATAAGTTAAGATCGCGACGATAAATTTCTTCTAGTTCCATTTAACCTCAGTACAGATAAAGCTTCACTACGCATAGTATCAGTTTCCTGAAATCGTGTTTACCCATAATAAAAATAGAAAGAGCCGATAAATAAGGCGAAATGCTATCGCACTGTAAAGTACAAGTTAAAAGTGTGGTTTACTCTCTCTGTTGTTCACCAAGTAAATATTGAATATTTTTTATACTTAAGTATGATCGCTGTCTCATTTTTTGGGAGAGAAAACCATGTCTTTTAATCCAGAAGTTGCCAGCCAAGTTTTAGAGGCTGAAGGATTGCGCTGCCCAGAGCCTGTAATGATGGTAAGAAAAACCATCCGCACCATGCAAGAAGGTGAAGTCTTACTCGTAAAAGCCGATGACCCTTCAACTGTGCGTGATATTCCAAGCTTTTGCCGTTTTATGGATCATCAGCTCATCGCAGAAAAAACTGATACCGCCCCATTTCAGTATTTGATTAAAAAAGGGCTTGCTTAAGCCTATCCAATCTTAAGCTTATCCAATCAATAGATCGCTGCGCTTACCGCCATCAGCATAAAAAGCGCAGCCGTGACTCTACGGATAAGCAGCAAAGGCAATCGATCAGCAGACAATTTGCCAATCATGACCACTGGCACATTCGCTAATAACATTCCAACGGTTGTTCCTAATATCACCATCCATAATGCATCAGGAAACTTTGCGCCCAGTATTGAGGTGGCAATTTGGGTTTTATCGCCTATTTCAGCGACAAAGAAAGCAATAAAGCTCGCCACAAAGGGGCCTTTATTAGAAATAGACTCATTGTCATCTAACCTATCTGGAATCAAAATCCACAATGCCATCAAAGCAAAGCTAACGACCAAAACCCATTTCAGAACATCAGGATTTAATAAGTCGGAAACCAATACCCCCAACCAAGCTGCCACAGCATGATTAGCGACGGTCGCTAAAAATATAGCGGCTATGATAGGCAAAGGCTTACGGTATCGACTGGCTAATAGAAGAGCTAAAAGTTGGGTTTTATCCCCAATTTCAGCTAAAGAAACGGTAGTGATAGAAATGGCTAGAACGCTCAAAAGACTCTCTTTAGGTGGGAGATAACAAACGATAGATAAGCGTCACTCTCCCACCAAGGATAGCGATTCTTATCTAAGGTCTTGCTAAACAAAGAGTCTCGAACGCCATGATGATTTTGCATCAATTATGTTGACGGACGAACCGGACTTGCAGTCTCGGTAAGCTACTCCCCAAAGATGGTGTGGATTTTATACATCAATCAATTGCTATGCAACTAAGATGCTAGCTTAGTTTAGTTTAGTTATTCACTCTCTGTTTTGCCATTAATCGTTGCCACAAAATGAGCGGTATAGATTTCACTATATTCTGCAAACCATGAAAGCTAGAGGGTCTATTTTGCATTTGTCTTGTTCTCGATACGTGAATTGACGGTTTTTTCACTACTCCCCATCTTAATATCTGGGTATAATTCAAAGTTATTTCATATTCAGACAAAAGAATCGCGCGAAACGACTATGCATAAATACGATATCAAAACCTTCCAGGGAATGATCCTCGCGCTGCAGGATTATTGGGCTCAAAACGGATGTACTATTGTTCAACCGCTAGATATGGAAGTAGGTGCTGGCACCTCTCACCCAATGACGTGTCTGCGTGCACTTGGCCCAGAGCCAATGTCAACGGCATACGTTCAACCTTCACGTCGTCCAACTGACGGACGTTACGGTGAGAACCCAAACCGCCTGCAGCATTACTATCAATTCCAAGTCGCTCTTAAACCTTCTCCGGATAACATCCAAGAGTTGTACCTTGGCTCTCTTGAAGTGCTTGGTATCGATCCATTGGTTCACGATATTCGTTTCGTAGAAGACAACTGGGAAAACCCAACTTTGGGTGCTTGGGGTCTTGGTTGGGAAGTTTGGCTAAACGGCATGGAAGTAACTCAGTTTACTTACTTCCAGCAAGTTGGCGGCCTAGAGTGTAAGCCTGTTACTGGCGAAATCACTTACGGTATCGAACGTCTAGCAATGTACATTCAAGAAGTCGACTCTGTTTACGACCTAACTTGGAACGTTGCACCCGATGGCTCTAAAGTTACTTACGGTGATATTTTCCACCAAAACGAAGTTGAGCAATCCACTTACAACTTTGAACACGCTGATGTGGACTTCCTATTTGGTTTCTTCGAGCAGTGTGAAAAAGAGTGTAAAGAGCTACTGGCACTAGACAAGCCATTGCCGCTTCCTGCTTATGAACGCATTCTTAAAGCCGGTCACGCATTCAACCTACTTGATGCACGTAAAGCTATCTCAGTAACAGAGCGTCAACGTTATATCCTTCGTATTCGCGATCTGACTAAAGCAGTTGCAGAGGCGTACTACGCGTCACGTGAAGCTCTTGGCTTCCCTATGTGTCGACCTGTAGCTAAGAACGAGGACAAATAATCATGGCGAAGAATTTTCTAATTGAACTAGGTACCGAAGAGCTACCACCAACAGCACTTCGTTCTCTAGCAGAAGCGTTTGCTTCTAACTTTGAAGCGGGTCTTAAAGCGGCTGAGCTTTCTCACGAAGGCGTAAAATGGTACGCAGCACCTCGTCGTTTAGCACTTAAAGTAACTAGCCTGGCTGAAGGTCAAGCAGACAAAGTGGTTGAGAAACGTGGCCCTGCAATTTCGGTGGCATTTGACGCTGACGGCAACCCAACTAAAGCGGCTCAAGGCTGGGCTCGCGGCAACGGTATTTCTGTTGAGCAAGCTGAGCGTCTTAAAACAGACAAAGGCGAATGGCTTCTTTTCAAACAAGAAGTAAAAGGCAAGCCAGTTCAAGAATTGGTTCTAGATATCGCGGCTAAAGCGCTAACTGGACTGCCTATCCCTAAAGTAATGCGTTGGGGCGACTCAGACATTCACTTTATCCGCCCAGTAAAAACACTGACGGTACTGCTTGGTGATGAGCTTATCGAAGGTAAGATCCTTGGCGTTGCATCAGGTCGTACTATCCGTGGTCACCGCTTCATGGGTGAGCAAGAGTTTACTATCGATTCAGCCGATCAATACCCTGCTCTGTTAGAAGAGCGCGGTAAAGTAATGGCAGATTACGAAGCTCGTAAAGCAATTATCCTAGCCGATTCTAAAAAAGCCGCAGCGGCGGTTGGCGGCATCGCTGACCTAGAAGACGATCTCGTTGAAGAAGTCACCTCTTTGGTTGAATGGCCAGTGGTACTCACAGCGAAGTTTGAAGAAGAGTTCTTAAACGTGCCTTCTGAAGCTTTGGTTTACACCATGAAAGGTGACCAAAAATACTTCCCTGTTTATGACGAAAACAAAAAGCTACTGCCTAACTTTATCTTTGTTTCTAACATCGAATCTAAAGACCCTCGTCAAGTTATCGAAGGTAACGAAAAAGTGGTTCGTCCTCGTCTAGCAGATGCGGAGTTCTTCTTTAATACCGACCGTAAACGTCCTTTGATCGATCGTCTTCCTGAACTAGAACAAGCGGTTTTCCAAAAACAACTGGGTACGATCAAAGACAAAACCGATCGCATCACAGCTCTAGCTGGTTACATTGCTAAGCAAATCGACGCTGACGTAGAAAAAACCACGCGTGCTGGCCTACTGGCTAAATGTGACCTAATGACTTCTATGGTATTCGAATTTACCGATACCCAAGGTGTTATGGGCATGCACTACGCGACTCATGACGGCGAAGACAAAGAAGTGGCTCTAGCACTTTACGAGCAATACATGCCTCGTTTTGCTGGGGATGATTTGCCAAGCACGGGTATTTCTTCTGCTGTAGCCATGGCGGATAAGCTAGATACTATTGTTGGTATCTTCGGTATTGGTCAAGCACCAAAAGGTTCTGACCCATTTGCGCTACGTCGTGCATCGCTAGGTGTGCTACGTATTATCGTAGAAAATGGCTACAAGCTAGACCTTGTTGACCTGATCCACGAAGCAAAAGCACAGTTAGGCGATAAACTGACTAACCAAAACGTAGAAGCTGACGTACTTGATTTCATGCTAGGTCGTTTCCGTTCTTGGTATCAAGATGCTGGCTTCAGCATTGATATTATCCAAGCGGTGTTGGCTCGTCGCCCAACTAAACCTACTGATTTTGACCAACGAGTTAAAGCGGTATCCCACTTCCGTGGTCTAGAAGCGGCAACTGCATTGGCTGCTGCGAACAAACGTGTAGGTAATATCCTTGCTAAGTTTGATGGCGAATTAGCTGAAGAAATCGACCTTGCTCTTCTTCAAGAAGATGCAGAGAAAGCACTGGCTGAAAACGTTGAAGTCATGGCTGAAGCACTTGAACCTGCTTTCGCCACTGGCGACTACCAGCAAGCATTAAGTAAACTGGCTGATTTACGTGAGCCTGTTGATGCATTCTTTGACAACGTTATGGTTATGGCCGATGACGAAGCTCTGAAAAAGAACCGCTTAACGCTACTGAACAAGCTGCGCAATTTATTCCTACAAATTGCCGATATTTCTCTTCTGCAGAAATAATCTTATTAAGCCCAGCTCCGGCTGGGCTTTTTATTATAAATACTCATTAAACTATTGAGTATTCCCCGTCTACTAGGCTAATGTTGATCTCTTTCCTATACTGATTTAGAAAGAATTAGGGCCTTATATGTCTTCAGAAAATACTTATTCAGCGTTCGGAGAAAAATTTAACCGAAACTCAGGGATTACTCAGCTAATGGGTGATTTAAATGATGGCTTACGCACGCCTGGAGCTTTAATGCTAGGTGGCGGAAACCCTGCTGCAATACCTGAAATGTTGGATTATTTCTCTGATATTACCCGCCAAATGCTCGCTAGCGGTGAGTTAGTTGCCGCTATGGCTAACTATGATGGACCACAAGGTAAAGATTCTTTTGTCAGCGGGCTGGCCGGCTTACTAAAAGAAACCTACGGCTGGGATATTAGTGAGAAAAATATCTCTTTAACTAATGGTAGTCAAAGCGCCTTTTTCTATCTATTTAACCTGCTAGCAGGAAAACAGCCTGACGGTTCGCACAAGAAAATCCTATTACCACTGGCACCTGAATATATTGGGTATTGCGATTCGGGTATTCAGGACGATATCTTCGTATCTTATAGACCTGAAATCGAGTTGCTGGAAAATCAGCAATTTAAATACCATGTGGATTTTTCACAAATCAAAATTGATGACTCAGTGGCCGCTATTTGTGCCTCTAGACCCACCAACCCAACAGGCAATTTACTCACAGATGAAGAAGTGTATAAGCTAGATAAGCTGGCGAAAAAGCACAATATTCCATTAATTTTAGACAACGCCTACGGCACACCTTTTCCTAATATCGTATTTGAGCATGCTACCCCTTTCTGGAACGACAACACTATTCTTTGCATGAGCTTATCAAAACTAGGATTACCTGGCGTAAGATGTGGCATCGTCATTGCCAATGAAGAGATCACTCAAGCCCTCACCAATATCAACGGCATTATCGGTTTAGCACCGGGAAGTATTGGACCAACGGTTGCCCAGCATATGATTGAATCGAATGATCTATTAAGGTTGAGCGATGAGGTAATCAAACCTTTCTATCAGCAAAAATCGGCGCAAGCCATTTCTCTACTGCAATCAGAAATCACCGATCCTAGATTCCGCATCCATAAACCCGAAGGCGCAATATTCCTATGGTTATGGTTTGATGAATTGCCAATTACGACGATGGAATTGTATAAACGCCTGAAAGCTCGTGGGGTACTGATTGTTCCGGGAGAATATTTCTTTTTTGGACAAGAAGAAGAATGGCAACATTCCAAGCAATGTTTAAGAATGAACTACGTGCAAAATGATCAAGATATGCAAAACGGCATAAAAATTATTGCTGAGGAAGTAAAGAAAGCCTATCTATAAAACAAAAAAAAGAGCGCCCTTGGCGCTCTTTCACTACTTTGTTTTATTGCTCATTACTGTGCAGAACCCGTGTTACCATCAATGAGTTTGCTACCATTAATCGCAATTTTACGAGGTTGCATTGCTTCAGGGATTTCGCGTTGTAAATCAATGTGCAATAAACCATTTTCCATAGTCGCACCCACCACTTTTACGTAGTCAGCCAACTGGAATTTACGTTCAAAGTCACGCTCAGCAATACCTTGGTAAATGTAGGTTTTACCTTCTTCTGCTTGGCGTTCACCACGCACAATCAGTACGTTTTCTTTTTGCGTAATATCTAGCTGATCATCAGCAAATCCAGCAACCGCCATAGTGATACGGTAGTTGTGTTCATCTTGCTGTTCGATGTTGTATGGAGGGTATCCCGCAGAAGCATTTTTGGCAGAAGAAGACTCCATCATGTTTAATAGACGATCGAAGCCAATAGCGTTGCGGTACAAAGGAGTGAAATCTACAGTTCTCATAATACTATCCTATTCATTAGCAATAGCCTTAACCCAGAGTGGCGGATTAAGGGTGTTGTTTCCATTCCATCAAGGACATGGTTTCAACAAAGTTAAGTTGTGTGCTTTCTACTGTCCTTCCTCTAAAAGAGCGAAGCGAGTAAAGCGGTTCAGAAGACCCATCAGGCATCTTCTTCATAACTAGATATAAGGATAGACAATCTCTGTTTCAAGGTTTTTTCTAAAAAAAATTTAAAACCCTATATTTCTTTTCCAATAACAAAGCAAAAAAAAGCACCACCTAAAAATAGGCAGTGCTTATGATTCAATAGCTTAACTCACACTCTATCAGGCTTGTTGCCGAATAGAATGACGCATATAAATTACACGTCTAAGTTAGCTACTTTCAGTGCATTATCTTCGATGAAGCGACGACGAGGTTCTACGTGATCACCCATTAGTGTGGTAAACAATAGATCTGCGCTTACTGCATCATCAATAGTAACTTGCATCATACGGCGAGTATCAGGGTCCATAGTGGTTTCCCAAAGTTGATCAGGGTTCATTTCACCTAGACCTTTGTAACGCTGTAGTGATAGACCACGACGTGACTCTTTAGATAACCATTCAAGCACTTCTAGGAAAGTCGAAACTTGCGCAGTGCGCTCGCCACGTTTCACAAAAGCACCTTCTTCTAATAGCCCATCAAGAGCATCAGAAAGCGTCGCTAACTTGTCGTACTCTTTGGTTGCTAGTAGCTCTAAGCTAATTAGATATTCGTAATGAACACCGTGAGTACGCACAACGACTTTCGGAAGACAAACGTTCAGCTCTTGGTGTTTTTCAACTTCTAAGCTGTACTGGCTTGCGCCCACTTCTTTAGTATTTAGTTGAGCAATCAAACGCTCACCCCAAGCAGTAACAGTCGCTTCGTCTTGACACTGCTCAGCCGTTAGGCGAGGAACGTAAATGAACTCTTCAACCAAGGCTTTTGGTAATTGACGAGCCATACGCTCTACCAATTTAGTTGCTTGGTTAAACTGAGTAACCAATGCTTCTAGAGGTTCACCAGAAAGCGCTGGCGCTTCAGGGTTCACAAACAATGCAGCATTATCTAACGCTAAAGAGGTTTGATACTGAGTCATTGCATCTTCATCTTTAATGTATTGCTCTTGTTTGCCTTTCTTCACTTTGTAAAGCGGTGGCTGAGCAATGTAGATGTAGCCACGCTCAATAAGCTCTGGCATTTGACGGTAGAAGAAGGTCAGTAGTAGCGTACGGATGTGAGAACCATCCACATCGGCATCGGTCATGATGATGATGTTGTGGTAACGCAGTTTTTCTGGGTTGTATTCGTCACGACCAATACCACAGCCAAGTGCCGTAATTAAGGTTGCCACTTCTTGAGAAGACAGCATTTTATCAAAACGTGCTTTCTCAACGTTTAGGATTTTACCTTTAAGAGGAAGAATCGCTTGGTTCTTACGGTTACGGCCTTGCTTCGCACTACCGCCCGCTGAGTCCCCTTCCACTATGTATAGTTCAGAGTGGGCTGGATCTTTTTCTTGGCAATCTGCAAGTTTACCTGGCAGACCGGCTAAATCTAATGCGCCTTTACGACGAGTCATTTCACGTGCTTTACGAGCCGCTTCACGAGCGCGCGCTGCATCAATGATTTTACCACACACAATTTTTGCTTCGCCTGGGTTTTCAACAAGGAACTCAGACAGCTTCTCACCCATTGCAGACTCAACCGCTGATTTCACTTCAGATGAAACTAGCTTGTCTTTAGTTTGGCTTGAGAATTTAGGATCTGGAACTTTAACGGAAACAACCGCAGTCAAACCTTCACGAGCATCATCACCAGAGGTTGCCGCTTTTGCTTTCTTAGAAAAACCTTCTTTATCCATAAAGGTATTCAAAGTACGCGTTAGTGCAGAACGGAAACCCGCTAAGTGAGTACCGCCATCGCGTTGTGGAATGTTGTTAGTAAAGCAGTAGATGTTCTCTTGGAAACCATCGTTCCACTGCATTGCTACTTCAACAGTAATGCCATCTTCACGCTCGATATCAAAATAGAAAATTTTCTGGATAATTGGCGTTTTATTGGTGTTTAGATGTTCAACGAACGCTTTGATACCACCTTCAAACATGAAGTGATCAGATTTATCTTCTACGCGCTCATCAACTAAGTTGATTGACACACCTGAGTTCAAGAACGACAGTTCACGCAGTCGTTTCGCTAAGATGTCATAGTAGAACTCAATATTGGTGAAAGTTTCTTCACTTGGCCAGAAACGAATTTCAGTACCCGTTTTATCTGTATCACCAATCGCTTTTAGTGGCGCTTGAGGCTCACCATGCTTATAGGTTTGAGTGTGAATTTTACCGCCACGATGAATGGTCAAGGTAACTTTTCTAGACAGTGCGTTTACAACTGAAACACCTACACCGTGAAGACCGCCCGACACTTTATAAGAGTTGTCGTCAAATTTACCACCGGCGTGCAGAACGGTCATGATAACCTCTGCTGCGGATACTTGCTCTTCTTCGTGCAATTCAGTCGGAATACCGCGACCGTCATCTCGAACAGAAACTGAATCGTCGTCATGAATAGTTACTACGATATCGTTACAGTGACCTGCTAACGCTTCATCTATAGAGTTATCCACTACCTCGAATACCATGTGGTGAAGACCTGTTCCGTCGTCTGTATCACCTATGTACATACCTGGACGCTTACGAACCGCATCTAGACCTTTTAGTACTTTAATACTCGATGAATCGTAATTTTCTGCCATGAGTTACTCTCTATTTGGGCCTATTAATCATCCATATTGCTCTCAACCAAATGGTGAGCTAGCAAGTCGTGATAATAGCCATCTATATTGAATATGTTCTACTACGCTAAGGGGTTAAAAACACCCTAGCACTTGAGGTAGCGCTTTAGGACTTAAATTTATAATTTGAGGGGTTTGTAGCCCTCATTTGTTCAAATCTCTATTTTTGGTCAAATTAGTATAATTTGCACTGCTACATTAGGGGACGACGCATACGGTCAGTCCCTTATTTTACTAACTCTATTTTGCCACGTTCCACATGAAACATCTTGCTATTTTCGCTGTTCATTTCAGCAATTTGGCTTTCTGTAATAGAGCTTACAAATACTTGTGCTCCAGTTTCCTTCAAACAGTCCGCTAAGCGTGCTCTGCGTTGACTATCAAGCTCTGATGCAAAGTCATCTATTAGATATATACACTGCTTTTCTGTGAGTTTTGTTAGGTGTTGACCTTGTGCAACTCTAAGCGCACATACTAATAATTTAAGTTGTCCACGAGATAAGATATCTTCTACTGGAGTACCGTTTACTCTGATTTTTAGGTCAGCTTTATTTGGGCCACTAAAAGTATAGCCAAGGTGCTGATCTCTCTCGAAATTTTTCTCTAATAATTGTGCATAATCGGCTCCTCTCTCCCAACCTTGATAGAAGGAGATCGAAACATCAAATTCAGACAAAAAATCACGGCACAAAGGTTCGGCTACTTCCTTAAGTTGTGCGACGTATTCAGCGCGCCAATTGGAAATCATTTCGGCAAGCTTAGCCAGTTCTTGATCCCAGTAACTTAACTCTCGATAGCTGGTCGCTGTCTTTAACAGAGCGTTTCGCTGTTTATTCAGGCGCTTTACCCGCCCCCACGCCTCATAAAATTGAGGTTCACAGTGAAAAACACCCCAATCAATAAAGGCACGGCGATGTTTAGGGCCGTCTGTCAGCAGATTAAAGCCCTCTGGATGAATAAGCTGCAAAGGCAATACTTTAGCCAGTTCCGCTAATTTCTGACCAGACTCACCGGATATTTTAACCTCTGTTGTACCATCACGACGCTTATTAATACCAAGTGGAAGCTCAAACTGTTGAGAGTTTTGCAATCTCCCGTGTACGAATAGCTCATCACATTGATGCTGAATAATTCGCCCAGTGATGGAGCTTTTAAAAGAGCGTCCATGACCCAGAAGATACACAGCTTCAAGAAGACTGGTTTTTCCGCTTCCATTAGCACCAATCAGAAAATTGAAGCCTGACGACGGACTAATGTCGCAGGCTTCTATATTTCTAAACTGTTTTATTATGAGACGACTAAGAGGCATACCGTTATAGACGGATCGGCATTACCACGTATTGAGCGCTTGAATCTTCAGCATTCTCAATCAAGGCACTGGCATTTGCGTCTGACATAGAAATAGACACTTTTTCACAACGTACCGCATTTAGTACATCTAGCACGTAGCTTACGTTAAAGCCGATTTCTAAATCATCACCTTGATAGTCAACATCAACCACCTCTTGTGCTTCTTCTTGCTCAGGGTTGTTGGCGGTAATTTGCATCGTCCCGCTAGAAAGGTTGACCCTTACCCCACGGAATTTTTCATTCGATAAAATAGCCGCTCGCGAGAATGCTTGACGCAAATCATCACATTCAGCAATCACTGTTTTAGTGGTATTTTGTGGCATTACGCGGCGATAATCTGGGAAACGACCATCAACGAGCTTCGAAGTGAAGACAAAATTCGCCACGCTCACTCGAATATTTGAAGAACCAATCAACAAGCTTACCGCTTCATCAGGTTGGTCTAAAATTTTCATCAGCTCAAGTACACCCTTACGCGGGATAATCACTTGTTGCTGAGAATAGCTGTCCACTAATGTGGTTTCTGATACCGCCATACGGTGACCATCAGTGGCGACAGAGCGCAATGTATTGCCATCAATATCAAACAACATACCATTTAGGTAATAACGCACATCCTGATTGGCCATAGAGAACTGAGTCTTCTCTATTAAAGAGCGCAGGTGGCCTTGCGTCAGGGTTAATTCGATGTCTGATTGCCAATCTTCGATATTAGGGAAATCGATAGCAGGCAAAGTCGCTAAAGAAAAGCGACTACGACCAGAGCGAACAATGACTCGCTCTGCATCTAATGACAACGAAATGTCGGCATTGTCAGGAAGACCACGACAAATATCAAAGAACTTACGCGAAGGAACAGTCACGCTCCCCGGTTCAAAATCGTTTTCTAGCTGTACTTGGCTGATCAGCTCAACTTCAAGGTCAGTTGCGGTCATCGATAAGATGCCATTATCCACTTTAAGTAGCACGTTACCTAAAATAGGCAGAGCAGGACGACCCGCTAACGCACCAGAAACTTGCTGTAGTGGCTTAATAAGATGCTGACGATTAATAGTGAATTTCATTCTATTAATAACCTATTACGATGAAAGTGTACGGATTAGATTCGAGTAGTCTTCTTTAATATCGTGACTCTCTTCTCGAAGCTGCTCTATTTTACGGCATGCATGTAGCACCGTAGTATGGTCACGCCCACCAAACGCATCACCGATTTCTGGCAAGCTGTGGTTGGTCAGTTCTTTGGCTAGCGCCATCGCCAATTGACGTGGACGAGCAACAGAACGTGAACGACGCTTAGACAATAGGTCAGCGACTTTAATTTTGTAATATTCAGCGACTGTCTTTTGAATATTATCAATAGTAACTAGCTTCTCTTGCAGAGCTAACAAGTCACGTAGCGCTTCTCGAACAAAATCGATAGTAATCGGGCGGCCAGTGAAATTAGCATTAGCAATGACACGGTTCAACGCACCCTCTAACTCACGAACGTTAGAACGCAGACGTTTAGCAATAAAGAACGCCACTTCATCAGCAAGATGAATTTGATGGTCTTCAGCTTTCTTCATCAAGATTGCGACGCGCGTTTCTAGTTCAGGTGGTTCGATAGCAACCGTCAGTCCCCAGCCAAAACGAGATTTTAAGCGATCTTCAACGCCGTTAATCTCTTTTGGATAACGATCTGAAGTAAGAATAATTTGCTGATTACCTTCTAATAATGCATTAAAGGTATGGAAAAACTCTTCTTGAGAACGCTCTTTATTGGCAAAGAACTGAATATCATCGATTAATAGCGCATCTACACTGCGGTAGTAACGTTTAAATTCTTCAATGGCATTGTTTTGTAATGCCTTAACCATATCCTGAACAAAACGCTCAGAGTGCATATACACCACTTTCGCGTTTGGTTTGTTATCAACAATGGCGTTACCTACTGCGTGCAATAAGTGCGTTTTACCTAAACCTGTTCCACCATATAAGAACAGCGGATTGTATGCGGCTCCAGGATTATCCGACACTTGTCGAGCTGCTGCTAAACCGAGTTGGTTTGATTTACCTTCAACAAAGTTATTAAAGCGATGCTTAACATTGACGTTAGAACGGTAAGTGATATCAGAAACGTCACTGTCGTTATCCCAGGTTTTATGTACAGGTCTGCGTCTAGCAAGTTGCGCCGGTGCCGAAAATTCAGCGGCAACGTCGGCTGCGGTCTTTTTCACGGGTGGTGGAGCAGAAACAGGCTTGCTTCCCACCTCAAATCTAAGGCTAGGAATATCGTTATCGCAAAATTCTTGCAGGTGACGATTGATGCTATTGATGTACTTATCGCGTACCCAATCCAACACAAATCGGTTTGGGGCGAATAAAGTAAGCGTATTACCGCTTAACTCAGCTTGCAGTGGTCGTACCCACATGCTGAATTCGGTTGCAGGAAGCTCTTCTTGAAGTTGCTGCAAACATTGAGTCCAAAGCGAAGATGACACATCGACCCCACAATACGAGTAGATTAAAAATTAAGGAGAGTAATTTTACCCCCAGATTATCAAGATCGCTAGCAAATGATCGAAGATCCAGTGTATAAGATCAAAGTTATTCACAATTAATCGTGAGATTTACCAAAGATCGACAAGATTACCCACAGAATTATCCTTATAAAGCCTTACTGGTTTACTAGAGCCTAGGTTATCCCCAAGCTTTTTCACATTCCTTTTCAGGAAAAAGAACTAAAACCAAGTGTTATTGTTAATAACTTTTAAGTATTAGATTAAGTCTCACTAAACTGTAATATTCGCAGCATAAACACGTGGAGTAGTAGTATGAAAAACTGGATAAAAGGTCTAATTTACGCGGTTGCACTAGTTGCAACCTTAGGACAAGCAGCTCACGCTGCAACAGAAATAAAAGTGGGCATGTCTGGACGCTATTACCCGTTTACTTTTGTAGAGAAAGATAAACTACAAGGGTTTGAAGTTGATATGTGGGACGAAATTGCTCGTCGCAATGATTACGATGTAAAATACGTAACCTCTAGTTTCTCTGGCCTATTTGGTATGCTAGAAACAGGACATATTGATACTATTTCTAATCAAATTACTCCAACAGATGCACGTAAAGCTAAATACCTTTTCTCTGACGCTTATGTAGTGAATGGCGTGCAAATTACTGTGCGTAAAGGTAATGACAGCATTAAAACCATCGATGATCTATCAGGTAAAACTGTCGCGGTGAACTTAGGTTCTAACTTCGAACAGATTTTGCGTGATCACAATAAAGACAACTCAATCAACATCAAAACGTATGATACTGGTATTGAACATGATGTTGCTCTTGGTCGTGCTGATGCATTTGTTATGGACCGCTTGTCTGCCCTATCACTTATCAAGAAAACCGGTTTGCCGCTACAATTAGCAGGCCAACCTTTTGAAACTATCGATAGTGCTATGCCATTCGTTAAAAACGATAAAGGCCGTAAATTGCAAAAAGTGGTTAATGAAACCCTTACTGCAATGCGTAAAGACGGTACACTAGCTAAAATTTCAAACAAATGGTTCGATGCTGATGTCACTAAATAATAGTGTAGCTATATAGATTCAGCAGAATCGCTTTAGGCTTGTAGCCCACTATTTCTAATGAAATAGTGGGCTTTGCTTTTTACACAACAAAACGGAACAACATAGGTTTTAAACATGGGCTTTGATTTAAACTACATGCTGGAGTTATTGCCGATACTATTTAAGTATTTGCACATTACCCTAGAGATGGCGGTACTAGGTGGTATTTTTGCCCTAATCCTCGCTCTTATTCTGGCGAATATTCGAGTGTTTAAGATCCCTGTGCTAGATCAGCTTAGCCAACTCTATATTAGCTTCTTTCGTGCTACGCCATTGTTGGTTCAACTATTCTTGCTTTATTACGGGCTACCACAAATATTCCCGATATTAGTAGGAATAGACGCGTTTACTGCAACCATCATCGGCTTAACCTTGCACTTTGCTGTGTATATGACCGAAAGTATTCGAGCCGCCATCATAGGCATTGACCGCAGCCAAATGGAGGCTTGTCGCTCAATCGGCATGACTACGCGTCAAGCCATGCTGCGAGTCATTTTGCCTCAAGCTAGTCGAGTAGCATTGCCTTCTTTGATGAACTATTTCATCGATATGATTAAATCAACGTCATTAGCCTTCACTCTCGGTGTGGCTGAAATTATGGCGAAAGCACAAATGGAAGCCTCTTCAAGTTTCCGATTCTTTGAAGCATTCCTAGCGGTTGCACTTATCTATTGGCTGGTAGTCATCGTGCTAACTCGAGTGCAAATCTGGGCAGAACATAGATTAAATAGGGCGTATCAAAGATGATTAAGCTAAAGAATATACACAAACGTTTCGGTGACAGTGAGATACTGAAAGGCATTGATATAGAGATTGAAAAAGGCGAAATTATCGTCATTATTGGCTCTAGTGGTACAGGTAAATCTACCCTGCTACGTTGTGTTAACTTCCTTGAATCTGCAGAGCAAGGCGAAATTAGCATAGACGATACCTATGTAAACTGCGCCAAGCACACTAAAGCTGAAGAACTCGCCTTGCGACGCAAAACCGGCTTTGTATTCCAAAACTACGCTCTATTTGCTCATATGACAGCGCGTCAGAACATTGCTGAAGGGCTGATAACTGTCCGTGGCTGGAAAAAAGACCAAGCACTACAGAGAGCGCAAGAGATTTTGGACGACATTGGTTTGGGAGATAAAGGCGATAGTTACCCAGCTGCCCTTTCCGGTGGTCAACAGCAACGCGTAGGTATTGGCCGCGCAATGGCGTTTGAACCAGAACTGTTACTATTTGATGAGCCTACCTCTGCACTCGATCCTGAATGGGTCGGTGAAGTACTTAGTTTAATGAAGAAATTAGCGGCTCAACACCAAACAATGCTGGTGGTGACCCATGAAATGCAATTTGCTCGTGAAGTGGCTGATAAAGTGATCTTCATGGCTGATGGGCATATTATTGAGCAGGGAAAACCTGGGGATATCTTTGGTAACCCACAAGATCCTCGCTTGAAGAAGTTCCTAAATAAAGTTGGGATCAAATAAGATCCTTGTGCTTTGATTTTTTACAAGTATAATCCGTCGACCGGAATTTCTAGTCAGGTAGCTTTGTCACTGTCTATTTATAGACCGTTAAGATAAAGATAACTTGTCTTGGGGTTAAACCAATCATTGACTATTTTGAATACAGTGATTACAATTCCGCCTCTTTGTTGAGAGACGTCGGTATCCCTCTTATATAAGAGAGATATATAGCCCACGTCGGGTTTAACAAGAACCTAAAAACTACTGATCAGTAAAGGTAATAACCATGTCTAAACGCACTTTTCAACCTTCAGTTCTAAAGCGTAAACGTACTCACGGTTTCCGTGCTCGTATGGCTACTAAGAACGGTCGTAAAGTAATTAATGCACGTCGTGCAAAAGGCCGTGCGCGCCTTTCAAAATAATTCGCGATTATTTTGACTACGTACGCGTTCAATCGGGAGTTACGTCTGTTAACTCCCGAGCATTATCAAAAAGTCTTCGAAAAAGCTCATAGAGCTGGTTCCCCTCATTTTACTATTATCGCTCGTAACAATTCTCTTTCTCATCCACGACTCGGATTGGCTGTACCTAAAAAGCAAATTAAAACTGCTGTAGGTCGTAATCGATTCAAGAGGATAGCAAGAGAAAGTTTCCGTCTTAATCAACACAAACTTGCTAACAAAGATTTCGTTGTTATCGCAAAGAAAAGTGCCCAAGAATTAAGCAATGATGATATGTTTAAACTCTTCGATAAGTTATGGCAAAGACTTTCTCGCCCCTCACGTGGATAGCGATAGGTCTCGTTAACCTATATCGATATGGTATTAGTCCGTTCATCGGGCCACGCTGTCGTTTTACCCCAACCTGCTCCGAATACACAATCTTGGCATTAAAAAGTCACGGATTTGTAAAAGGGTGTTGGTTATCGGGCAAACGTCTATTAAAATGCCACCCTTTAAATGATGGCGGATACGATCCTGTACCACCTAAAAACACAACAAACAGAGATAAATAACGATGGGTTCTCAACGTAATATTCTGTTTATCGCATTAGCTATGGTTTCATTTTTGCTATTTAAACAATGGCAAACACATACAACCCCAGTAGCTCCTGTGACTAACCAGGCACAATCTAGTACTGATAGTACATTGCCAGCACCTTCATTTACGGATGAAATGGCAGATCCTGCTCCAGAAGCACACCATACGGCAAGCATTGTATCCGTTAAAACTGACGTACTTAATCTATCTATCGATTCTGTCGGTGGTGATGTAGTGTCCGCTGAGCTAAATGAGTATGCTAAAGATTTCGGTTCAAAAGAACGTTTTGTTCTTTTGCACAAAGAAGGCAACAAGCAGTATATTGCGCAAAGTGGTCTAATTGGTCCTCAAGGTATCGATTTAAGCAGCAAATCTCGCCCTCACTACAAAGTGAATTCAGACAGCTTTACGCTAGCTGATGGCCAAGATGAATTGCGCATCCCAATGACTTTCTCTGCTAATGGCATTAACTACACCAAAACCTTCATTCTAAAACGTGGTAGCTATGCTATCGATGTTGTTTACGATGTAGAGAACAATTCTGGTGCTAATGCTACCGTAGGTATGTACGCACACCTACGTCAAAACCTACAAGATGCTGGTGGCAGCTTAACAATGCCAACTTACCGTGGCGGTGCATACTCAACAGAGTCTACTCGCTACAAAAAGTACAGCTTCAAGAATATGGAAGAGCGTAACCTTCAACAAAACCTAAGTGAAGGCCAAGGTTGGGTTGCAATGCTTGAGCACTACTTCGCTTCAGCTTGGGTACCTCGTGATGCACAAGGTGCAACCCTATACACTCGTGTAGTGGGTAACCTAGGCGATATCGGTGTTCGTCTTCCAAACAAAACTATCGCAACAGGTCAAACTGGTGAAATAAAGTCAACTCTTTGGGTTGGTCCTAAACTGCAAAACCAAATGGCAGCTGTAGCACCACATCTTGAGCTAGTAGTTGACTACGGTTGGTTATGGTTCATCGCGAAACCACTACACTGGTTACTATCTATGATTCAAGGCGTAGTAGTTAACTGGGGTCTAGCAATCATGGTTCTGACTTTCATCGTTCGTGGTGCTATGTACCCACTAACAAAAGCTCAGTACACCTCTATGGCTAAAATGCGCATGCTACAGCCTAAGTTAGCCGCTATGCGTGAGCGTATTGGTGATGACCGTCAACGTATGAGCCAAGAAATGATGGCGCTGTACAAGAAAGAGAAAGTAAACCCACTGGGTGGCTGTCTACCTCTTGTTCTGCAAATGCCGATTTTCATCTCTCTATACTGGGCACTAATGGAGTCTGTTGAACTACGTCACTCTCCATTCTTTGGTTGGATTACTGACCTTTCAGCTCAAGACCCGTACTACATCCTGCCTCTATTAATGGGTGCAAGTATGTTTATGATTCAGAGAATGAGCCCAACTACTGTAACGGATCCACTGCAGCAGAAGATCATGACCTTTATGCCGGTTATGTTTACTTTCTTCTTCCTATGGTTCCCATCCGGTCTAGTTCTATACTGGTTGGTATCAAACGTTGTTACGCTAATTCAGCAAACGTTGATCTACAAAGGTCTAGAGAAAAAAGGCTTACACTCTAAATAGAGCTTAAGCTAGCCAATATGAATAAGAGAAGGCGACCTTAGGGTCGCCTTTTTATTTTTTTACTTGTTGTCGTTTAAGTATACAATTTACCTAATTATCCCAATTGAGACCAACATGACTAATGATACAATTGTGGCTCAAGCCACAGCGCCCGGACGTGGCGGAGTCGGCATTATTCGAGTTTCAGGCCCACAAGCCAAGCAAGTTGCTAAACTAGTGGTAGGACGTGAGCTTCAGCCAAGAAGAGCGGAATACCTCCCCTTCGTTGACGATGAAGGTCGCCAACTGGATCAGGGCATCGCACTGTATTTTCCTAATCCACACTCTTTTACTGGCGAAGATGTTTTAGAACTGCAAGGCCACGGTGGCCCAGTCGTTATGGATATGCTGATCAAACGCATCCTAAGCATTGCGAATATCCGCCCTGCTCGACCTGGTGAGTTCTCAGAGCGCGCTTTCCTCAATGACAAGATGGATTTAACGCAAGCTGAAGCCATTGCCGACCTTATTGATGCCAGTTCCGAAGAGGCGGCTAAATCAGCGCTCCAGTCGCTACAAGGCGAGTTTTCAAAACGAATTACGACCTTAGTAGAGTCATTGATTCACCTACGTATTTATGTCGAAGCTGCTATCGATTTTCCAGAAGAAGAAATTGATTTTCTGGCCGATGGCAAAGTCAGCAATGACTTACAAACCATCATCAACAACCTCGAAGCCGTACGTGCCGAAGCCAACCAAGGCGCCATTATGCGTGAAGGCATGAAGGTCGTGATTGCCGGCCGTCCTAATGCAGGTAAATCCAGCCTACTGAACGCGTTATCAGGCAAAGAGTCGGCCATTGTGACCGATATTGCCGGTACCACGCGAGATGTGCTTCGTGAGCATATCCACATTGATGGTATGCCGCTGCATATCATAGACACCGCAGGTTTACGTGAAGCCTCTGACGAAGTTGAAAAAATAGGTATTGAGCGTGCTTGGGAAGAAATCCAGCAAGCCGACCGCGTGTTGTTTATGGTGGATGGCACAACTACAGATGCGACAAATCCGTTAGATATCTGGCCTGATTTTGTGGATCGATTACCGGATAATATGGGTATGACAGTAATCCGCAATAAAGTTGATCAAACCCAAGAAAGCTTAGGTATCTGTCATGTCAACGATCCGACCCTCATTCGTCTTAGTGCGAAAACAGGCGACGGTGTTGATGCACTGCGCACTCATCTAAAAGAGTGTATGGGCTTCTCTGGTAACACAGAGGGAGGCTTTATGGCACGCCGCAGACACTTAGATTCACTAGATAAGGCAGCAGAGCACCTATCTATTGGTCAACAGCAGCTAGAGGGCTTTATGGCGGGTGAGATCCTGGCAGAAGAGCTAAGAATTACGCAACAGCACCTGAATGAGATCACTGGCGAATTCAGCTCTGATGATCTTCTAGGTAGAATTTTCTCATCATTCTGTATAGGTAAATAACAATGTCGACAATTCATTTAATCACTGGTAGCACATTAGGTGGCGCAGAATATGTTGCCGATCATCTTAGCGATTTACTGCAGGAATTGGGCAAAGATACTGAAATCCACAACCATCCAAACCTCAATGACATCGATCCTCAAGGTACTTGGCTCGTTGTTACCTCTACCCATGGAGCAGGCGACTACCCAGAGAACATTCAGCCTTTTATCGCGCAGCTTCAAGACACACCACCGAATACTCAAGCGCTAAACTATAGTGTGATAGCTATTGGGGACTCAAGTTACGACACCTTTTGTGGTGCTGGCCTGCATTGCCATGAACTGCTAGAAGATATAGGTGCTACCGCGTTAACAGAGTGCTTAACGATAGATGTATTGCGTCATCCAGTACCTGAAGAAGCCATTGAAGATTGGTTTGAAGACCACAAACACCTGTTCTAACTCTCCACTTTCCTCTCTATATCTAAGCCGTTGATGCAGTGAAAAGCACAACGGCTTTTCTTTTTGCCTAATATTTGTTCATAAAAACAGCAGTTAGAAAATTATTTTCTGTGGATAAGTACCTAGGTATCCAGTGTTTAACCTATAGTTATCCCATTAACAACTTATAGTGATCTATCCCCCTGTGCATAAGTGGCATTTTTGATCCCAGTTAATACAGAGTTAGATCCACTCAAGATCACAGAAAGTGATCCTCTCAAAGCTATTGATCTTATTAATCAAATCTAACTTATCCACACTAGATCGCTTGCTTAATAATAGATCTAATAAAAGATCTATATAAAGATCTTATATATATTTAAGAACGGGTAAATTGTGTAAAACATTAAAAGCAATTTTCTAATGATCAGAAAGAAGGTAGAATACGCCTCCTTTTTGTTCACTCATTTCACGATAGCAATATTCGAGGTCAACTCATGTTTTATCACGAAAAATTTGATGTCATCATCGTTGGTGGTGGTCATGCTGGTACTGAAGCAGCCTTATCTGCAGCAAGAACAGGCCAAAAGACACTGTTGTTGACTCACAATATTGACACTTTAGGTCAGATGTCTTGCAATCCGGCCATTGGCGGTATTGGTAAAGGTCACCTTGTGAAAGAGGTTGATGCTATGGGTGGATTAATGGCACGCGCCATTGATCATGCAGGTATTCAATTTAGAACTCTAAACGCTTCCAAAGGTCCAGCTGTTCGTGCGACTAGAGCACAAGCGGATCGTGCATTGTACAAAGCGTTTGTTCGTACAGAATTAGAAAACACTCCTAACTTAACTTTGTTTCAACAGTCGGTCGATGATCTGATCGTTGAGAATGATCAGGTCAGGGGTGTTATCACACAAATGGGGCTTAAATTCGAAGCCAAAGCCGTTGTATTGACCGTTGGTACCTTCCTAGGCGGAAAGATCCATATCGGAATGGAAAGCGCGTCTGGTGGTCGTACAGGTGATCCTTCATCGATCGCTTTAGCGCAGCGATTGCGTGATCTTCCATTTAGAGTGGATCGACTAAAAACCGGTACTCCACCAAGAATTGATGCTCGTAGTGTTGATTTTAGTCAGCTTGATGTGCAGCACGGTGACAATCCAACTCCAGTTTTCTCCTTCATTGGTAATCGTAATCAGCAGCCACCTCAAGTGCCTTGTTACATAACCCATACCAATGAATCGACTCATGAAGTGATTCGCAATAACCTCGACCGAAGCCCAATGTATGCTGGGGTTATCGAAGGTATTGGTCCTAGATATTGTCCATCAATTGAAGACAAGGTGATGCGTTTTGCCGATAAAAACAGCCACCAAATTTTTATTGAGCCAGAGGGACTAAGCACTCACGAACTGTACCCAAATGGTATTTCAACCAGCCTTCCTTTTGATGTTCAAGTACAGATTGTTCGCTCAATGAAAGGTTTTGAAAATGCGCATATTGTGCGCCCAGGTTATGCGATTGAGTATGATTTCTTTGATCCTCGAGATTTGAAACACACTTACGAAACCAAATTTATTAAGGGACTTTTCCTAGCCGGTCAGATCAACGGTACTACCGGTTACGAAGAAGCCGCTGCGCAAGGCCTGATGGCGGGTTTGAACGCCAGTTTGTTCTCTCAAGAAAAAGAAGGTTGGTCACCACGTCGCGATCAAGCTTACATGGGGGTATTGATTGATGATCTATCCACTATGGGCACCAAAGAACCGTATCGTATGTTTACCTCACGTGCAGAATATCGATTGCTGTTACGCGAAGACAACGCCGATGTTCGTTTAACCGAAAAAGCGCATGAACTTGGCTTAATCTCTGAACAACGTTGGGCGCGCTTTAACCAAAAAATGGAAGGCATGGCCACGGAACGTCAACGACTAGCAGGCATATGGGTCAACCCGAAATCTGAAGGCGTGGCTGAGCTTAATAAGCTACTGAAAACGCCGTTAACCAGAGAGGCAAGCGGTGAAGATCTTTTGCGTAGACCAGAGCTCAATTATCAACAGCTGACTGAGTTGGATATGTTTGCTCCTGCTCTTGAGGATCAACAAGCCTCAGAGCAAGTGGAAATTCAGGTGAAATACGAAGGTTATATTCAGCGTCAGCAAGATGAAATAGCTAAATCGATGCGTCATGAAAATACTCAAATCCCTTACGAATTTGACTACTCTCAGGTTTCTGGCCTTTCAAATGAAGTGGTTGCCAAGCTAACGGATATGAAACCAGAGACGATTGGTATCGCTTCTCGCATCTCAGGAATCACACCTGCAGCCATCTCTATTTTGCTAGTTTGTCTTAAAAAACAAGGCCTTTTGAAGAAAGGCGAGGAAATTGCAAAATGAGTTTACATCAACAATTAGAATTACTTATTGCAAAAACAGAATTGTCAGTTTCACCAAAACAGATTGATCAGTTGGTCGGCTATGTGGAACTATTGAACAAATGGAACAAAGCCTACAACTTAACGTCGGTACGTAATCCTAGCGATATGTTAATTAAACATATTATGGACAGTATTGTGGTGTCACCTCATTTAGAGGGACAACGATTTATTGATGTAGGTACTGGCCCAGGTTTACCTGGTGTTCCTTTGGCGATAATGAACCCCGATTGTGAGTTTTTCCTTCTAGACAGTCTTGGAAAGCGCATTCGCTTTATCAAGCAAGTGTTGCATGAACTTAAAATTGAGAACGTCACTCCTGTTCTTAGTCGAGTTGAAGAATTTCAACCAGAACAGAAGTTTGATGCCGTTTTAAGTCGAGCATTTGCTTCAATGACCGACATGGTGAATTGGTGTCGTCATTTGACTAAAGAGGATTCTGGCGTGTTTGTGGCTCTGAAAGGCCAAGTCTCACAAGAAGAGGTAGCGCAACTTCCTGATTGGTGCAACGTGATCAGCGTCAAACCTTTGATAGTACCTGAGCTCGATGGTGAGCGACATCTTGTAATCTTACAAGACCAAGATTAGGGAAGAGTTTGAGCGTGGGAAAAATTATATCAATTGCCAATCAGAAAGGTGGTGTAGGCAAAACCACAACCTGCGTTAACTTAGCCGCTTCGATGGCAGCGACTAAGCGCAGTATTTTAGTGATCGATCTCGATCCTCAAGGCAACGCCACTATGGCAAGTGGTGTGGATAAGTACCAAGTAGAAACAACAGCTTATGATCTACTTGTGGAAGAAACTCCGTTTGCAGAGGTGGTGACTCACTCAAAAACAGGTGGATACGACCTGATTGCAGCCAACGGTGATGTAACGGCAGCAGAAATTAAATTGATGGAAGTGTTTGCTCGAGAAGTTAGGCTAAAAAATGCCCTCGCAAATGTACGTGATCAATATGACTTTATTTTTATTGATTGCCCACCATCACTTAACTTGCTGACGATCAACGCTATGGCAGCTTCTGATTCCGTATTAGTGCCAATGCAGTGTGAGTATTTTGCACTAGAAGGCTTGACCGCTTTGATGGATACCATCAGTAAGCTAGCGGCTGTAGTCAATGAAAATTTAAAAATAGAAGGCTTGTTGCGAACAATGTTTGACCCAAGAAACCGTCTTTCTAATGAGGTTTCGGATCAATTGAAGCAACACTTTGGCACTAAAGTTTATCGTACGGTGATTCCTAGAAATGTACGCTTAGCTGAAGCTCCAAGTCATGGCAAACCAGCAATGTATTATGATAAACATTCAGCTGGAGCTAAAGCTTATCTTGCCCTTGCGGGGGAGATATTGCGCCGTGAAGAAGTTACAGTATAAAAAATTTCTAAGGAACAAGATAAATGTCAAAGCGCGGTCTAGGTAAAGGATTGGATGCACTGTTATCGACAAGTGCGATAGCAAGAGAGAAAAATACGCCAACTCATGAGTCTGATTCAGTCAGTACATCTACGAGTGGAGACATGCAGGATATAGCTGTAGAGCGTTTACAGCCGGGTGTTTATCAGCCTCGAACAGAGATGGATGAGGACGCCCTAGCAGAATTGAGCGCGTCCATTCGCTCTCAAGGTATTATTCAACCGATTGTTGTCCGTCAAGTTGACAACAATAAGTATGAAATCATTGCAGGTGAAAGGCGTTGGCGCGCAGCCAAACAAGCGGGGTTAACTCAGGTTCCTTGTGTTGTTAAGCGTGTACAAGACAAAGCCGCAATCGCAATGGCCTTGATTGAAAATATTCAACGTGAAAATTTAAATGCCGTTGAAGAAGCGCATGCGTTAGAGAGTTTAAGAACTAAATTCGAATTATCGCATCAACAAATAGCTGAAGTAATAGGAAAGTCGCGAACAGCAGTCAGTAACTTATTGCGTTTAAATCAGTTAGAAGTAGAAGTTAAAAAGTTGGTTTCTGATGGATTATTGGATATGGGGCATGCCAGAGCTCTTTTAGCAATTGATGGGAAGCAACAAGTTGAATCAGCACTAATCGCTGTTAAAAAACAACTTACAGTTAGACAAACGGAACAACTGGTAAAAAATATCCTTCAGCCGCCAGCCAAAGAAGATAAAAAAATTATCGATCAAGAGGCGGTTTCTTTGTCAGAAAAATTGTCAAAAACGCTTGGAAATGAAGTTTCTTTGATTAGAAACAAAAGTGGTACAGCAAAATTGACGATTAGTGTTGACGAGCCTCACAAATTAGAACTGTTAATCGCGAAGCTTGAACGCATCGTGTGATAATCGGTTCAGTTCAAGTAGATCCATATAGTCATTATTTTTCGTGAATTTTCACATGCAATACATGACGTTGGAGACATAATTCGGAATTTTTGCTTGATGAAAGTTGAGCAAAAGTTGTTTTTCGAGGAAATGAATACATGGTAACTGCGTTAACGAGACCAGGGCGAGAGCTTGCAAAGCGTTTGCTTATGATCGAGTTTAGCGCGGTTATGTTAGTGGCAACTTGGGCAAGCATTACTGTTAATCCTAGTTGGGGACTATCGGCACTTATCGGTGGTGGCATTTTTGTCATAGCCAATGCAGTGTTTTCTTTATTCGCGTTTATGTATGCAGGCGCTAGAGCGGTCAAATTTGTCGCTTTTTCGTTTTATACAGGTGAAGCGCTAAAGATACTCCTAACTATAGTTTTGTTTACCATTGCTTACGTGTATATGGAGTTGGAACTTGTTCCTCTCAAGCTAACCTATTTGCTGGTCTTACTTATAAATATGTTTGCGCCAGTGTTTTTTATTAACAAAAGAAAATAGGAAAAGTTATGGCTACGCCTGGTGAAGCGTTGACATCTTCCAGTTATATCGACCACCACTTACAACATCTATCTTTAGCTAAGTTAGGCGTTGTAGCTGAGGGTAGTTTCTGGAATGTGCATATCGATAGCCTGTTCTTTTCTGTGTTAACTGGTGTGTTATTCCTTTGGGTATTTCGCTCAGTAGCTAAGAAAGCAACAACTGGTGTACCAAGCCGATTGCAATGTGCTGTAGAAATGGTAGTGGAATTCGTTGGTGAGAACGTAAAAGACACTTTCCATGGACGCAACCCGTTGATTGCACCGTTGGCATTAACAATATTCGTGTGGATTATTTTAATGAACTTGATGGACCTTGTGCCTATCGACTTCTTACCTTATCCAGCACAGCTAGCCGGTATCCCTTATCTTAAAGTGGTTCCGACAGCTGACGTGAGTATTACGATGTCTATGGCACTTGGTGTTTTTGCTCTGATGATTTACTACAGCATCAAAGTTAAAGGCATCGGTGGCTTTGCTAAAGAATTAGCACTGCATCCTTTTAACCATCCACTCATGATTCCGTTCAACTTATTGTTGGAAACGGTATCCCTACTGGCCAAACCTATCTCTTTAGGTATGCGCTTGTTCGGTAACATGTTTGCAGGTGAGGTTGTGTTTATTCTTTGTGCTGCAATGCTCCCTTGGTACTTACAATGGGTAGGTTCTCTACCTTGGGCTATCTTCCATATTTTGGTTATTTTGATTCAAGCCTTTGTATTTATGATGCTAACGATCGTATATCTATCGATGGCTCATGAAGATAGTGATCACTAATTTTATAAACGTAAACTCTAAAATTTTTATTGGAGAATTTTCAAATGGAAACTGTTCTAAGTTTTTCTGCTGTTGCTGTAGCGATCATCGTTGGTCTGTGTTCAGTAGGTACTGCTATTGGCTTCGCTATCCTAGGTGGTAAATTCCTAGAAGGCGCTGCACGCCAACCAGAAATGGCCCCAATGCTGCAAGTTAAGATGTTTATCATCGCGGGTCTTCTAGATGCGATCCCAATGATCGGTATCGTAATCGCACTGCTATTCACATTTGCAAACCCATTTGTTGGTCAACTAGCAGGTTAATCAGTAGATCGTAGATCATTCATCTGAAACTTTGTTGATTAATTAAAAGGGGTAGCTGTTGTGGAAATGAACGCAACTCTGCTAGGTCAAGCAATCTCGTTTGCAATGTTTGTCTGGTTCTGCATGAAGTATGTATGGCCACCAATCATTGAAGCGATCGAAGAACGTCAGAAGAAAATTGCTGACGGTCTATCTGCCGCTGAACGCGCAGAAAAGAACTTGAACCTGGCACAAGCCAACGCTTCTGAACAATTAAAAGAAGCGAAGCGCACAGCAACTGAGATCATCGATTCAGCGAACAAACGTAAAGCTCAAATTATTGATGAAGCACGCGAAGATGCACAGGCGGAACGCCAAAAAATCTTAGCGCAAGCTGAAGCAGAAGTTGAAGCTGACCGTAGCCGCGCTCGCGATGAACTGCGCAAACAAGTTGCTACTCTGGCTATTGCTGGTGCCGAGAAAATCTTGGAGCGCTCAATCGATAAAGATGCGCAACAAGATATTCTTGAAAACATTACTGCAAAACTTTAATACAAGGGGCGCTTATGTCGGATTTGGTAACAATCGCACGCCCCTATGCTAAAGCAGCATTCGATTTTGCGGTAGAAAAAGACACGTTAGACCAATGGGGTCAAATGTTGGCTTTTGCTGCCGAAGTAACGAAGCACAAAGAAATTTCTGATGTATTAGATGGCTCATTAACAGCCAACAAATTATCAGAACTGCTCATTGTGGTTTGTGGCGAACAACTTGATGAACATGGCCAAAACCTACTTAAGGTGATGGCAAGTAACGGTCGATTAAAGGCGTTACCTTCTGTTCTAGCTGAGTTTTTAGCTCTTAGACGAGAGCACGATAAGCTTATTGATGTGGATGTGATTTCTGCTTCTGAGCTGTCGAAACAACAGCAAGACAACATGATTAGCAAGTTAGAGCAACGCTTTGACCGCAAAGTGAAGCTGAATTGCAGTATAGATGAGACCCTACTTGGTGGGGTTATTATTCGAGCCGGAGACCTAGTCATTGATAACTCAGCGCGAGGTCGTTTGAACCGCCTGAGCGATGCATTGCAGTCTTAATGGGGATTGGAGCATGCAACTTAATTCCACGGAAATTAGCGATCTAATTAAACAACGTATTGAATCTTTCAACGTTGTAAATGAAGCTCGCAACGAAGGTACTATCGTTTCGGTAAGCGATGGCATCATTCGTATCCACGGCCTTGCAGACGTTATGCAAGGTGAAATGATTGAATTACCGGGTGGCAAATACGCACTCGCACTTAACCTTGAGCGTGACTCGGTTGGTGCAGTAGTAATGGGCCCATATGCTGACCTACAGGAAGGCATGAAAGTTACAGGTACTGGTCGTATCCTTGAGGTTCCAGTAGGCCCTGAATTACTAGGTCGTGTTGTAAACACACTTGGTGAGCCTATTGATGGTAAAGGACCGATCAACGCTGCACTAACTTCTCCTGTAGAAGTTATCGCACCTGGCGTTATCGACCGTAAGTCGGTAGACCAACCTGTACAAACTGGTTATAAGTCAGTTGATTCCATGATCCCTATCGGTCGTGGTCAGCGTGAACTTATCATCGGTGACCGTCAGACTGGTAAAACAGCGCTGGCAATTGATGCCATCATTAACCAGAAAGATTCTGGTATTTTCTCAATTTATGTAGCAATCGGCCAGAAAGCTTCAACCATCGCTAACGTGGTTCGTAAGCTTGAAGAGCACGGTGCACTAGCCAACACAGTAGTTGTTGTTGCTTCTGCATCTGAATCTGCTGCACTGCAATACCTAGCGCCTTATGCGGGTTGTGCAATGGGTGAATACTTCCGCGACCGTGGCGAAGACGCATTGATCATCTATGATGATCTGTCTAAGCAAGCGGTAGCGTACCGTCAAATCTCTCTACTACTGAAACGTCCACCGGGTCGTGAAGCATTCCCTGGTGACGTATTCTATCTTCACTCTCGTCTACTAGAGCGTGCTGCTCGTGTAAACGAAGAGTATGTAGAGCGTTTCACCAAGGGTGAAGTAAAAGGTAAGACAGGTTCTTTGACCGCTCTTCCTATTATCGAAACCCAAGCAGGTGACGTATCAGCATTCGTACCTACAAACGTAATCTCGATTACTGATGGCCAGATCTTCCTTCAAACTGAACTATTCAACGCCGGCGTACGTCCAGCGGTTGACCCAGGTATCTCGGTATCTCGTGTAGGTGGTTCAGCGCAGACTAAGATCATCAAGAAATTGTCTGGTGGTATTCGTACAGCACTAGCTCAATACCGTGAACTAGCAGCATTTGCTCAGTTCTCTTCAGACCTTGATGACACGACTAAGAAGCAACTTGATCATGGTGCTAAAGTGACAGAACTGATGAAACAGAAGCAATACGCTCCTATGTCAGTGTTCTCACAAGCCCTTGTTATCTTTGCTGCTGAGCGTGGTTTCCTAGAAGATATTGAACTTAATAAGATTCTAGATTTTGAAGCCGCTCTACTGTCGTATGCTCATGGTCAGTTCGCTGATCTAGCGGAAGAGATCAACCAAACGGGTGCTTACAACGACGAAATTGAAGCTCAGCTTCAAAAAATCGTCACTGATTTTAAAGCAACCCAAACCTGGTAATTGGTTGGTGACTTGAAAGAGTCACCTACTAACGGAGAGTAACGATGGCCGGCGCAAAAGAAATACGTAATAAAATCGGTAGTGTTAAAAGCACACAGAAGATTACGAAAGCAATGGAAATGGTAGCCGCTTCAAAAATGCGTCGCTCGCAAGATGCGATGGAAGCGTCCCGTCCATATGCAGAAACAATGCGTAAGGTGATCGGTCATTTGGCTAGCGGTAGCCTAGAGTACAAACATCCGTACCTAGAGGAACGCGAAGCCAAGCGTGTTGGTTACATCATAGTTTCTACTGACCGTGGTTTGTGTGGTGGCTTGAACATTAACTTGTTCAAAAAAGCCATTCTAGATATGCAAACTTGGCAGGAAAGTGGTGCTGAAATTGACTTAGCCGTTATCGGCTCAAAGGCAACAGCATTCTTTAACAACAGCGGCGCGAAAGTAGCAGCTCAAACTTCTGGTCTGGGTGATAACCCAAGTCTGGAAGATTTGATCGGTTCAGTACGCGTTATGTTGAAGAAATATGATGAAGGTGAGTTGGATCGCCTCTTCATAGTGTTCAATAAGTTTGTGAACACTATGGTTCAAGAACCAACGATCGATCAATTACTGCCTTTACCTAAATCAGACAGCGAAGAAATGCAGCGTGACCATCAGTGGGACTACATTTACGAGCCAGAGCCGAAACCTTTGCTAGATGCATTGTTGATTCGTTATATCGAATCTAGTGTGTATCAAGGCGTGGTTGAGAACCTAGCTTGTGAGCAGGCCGCTCGAATGGTGGCAATGAAAGCTGCAACGGATAACGCAAACAACCTGATCGAAGATTTACAGCTTGTGTATAACAAAGCTCGTCAGGCTGCGATTACCCAAGAGCTATCAGAAATTTGTTCTGGTGCAGCTGCGGTTTAGTTTTAGGACAACGAATTAGTTTAGAGGATTAACAATGGCTACAGGTAAGATCGTAGAGATCATCGGTGCGGTAGTCGACGTAGAGTTCCCACAAGGCGAAGTACCACGTGTATACGACGCACTTAACGTAGTTGACGCTCCAGAACGTTTAGTTCTTGAAGTTCAACAACAGTTAGGCGGTGGCGTAGTTCGTACTATCGTAATGGGTAGCTCAGACGGTTTACGTCGTGGACTAGATGTTATAAATACTGGTGCTCCAATTACAGTTCCAGTAGGTACTAAAACTCTTGGTCGTATCATGAACGTTCTTGGTGACGCGATTGATGAGTGTGGAGATATCGGTGCTGAAGAGCATTACGAAATTCACCGACCAGCGCCTAGTTATGAAGACCAGTCAAACGCGACTGAACTTCTAGAAACTGGTGTTAAAGTTATCGACTTGGTTTGCCCATTCGCTAAGGGTGGTAAAATCGGTCTATTTGGTGGTGCAGGTGTAGGTAAGACCGTTAACATGATGGAACTTATCAACAACATCGCACTACAGCACTCTGGCCTATCCGTATTTGCGGGTGTAGGTGAGCGTACTCGTGAAGGTAACGATTTCTACTTTGAAATGCAGGAAGCCGGTGTTGTAAACATCGAAAACCCTGAAGAATCTAAAGTAGCAATGGTTTACGGTCAGATGAACGAGCCACCGGGTAACCGTCTGCGCGTTGCACTGACAGGTCTTACTATGGCGGAACGTTTCCGTGATGAAGGCCGTGACGTACTGTTCTTCGTAGATAACATCTATCGTTATACCCTTGCGGGTACAGAGGTATCGGCACTTCTAGGTCGTATGCCATCTGCGGTAGGTTACCAGCCAACTCTTGCAGAAGAGATGGGTGTACTACAGGAGCGTATCACGTCTACGAAGACGGGTTCTATCACATCTGTACAGGCGGTATACGTACCTGCGGATGACTTGACGGATCCATCTCCAGCAACCACGTTTGCTCACTTGGATGCAACGGTTGTACTTAGCCGTAACATCGCTGCTATGGGTCTATACCCTGCGATTGACCCACTGGATTCTACATCTCGTATGCTTGATCCATTGGTTGTTGGTCAAGAGCACTACGATGTGGCTTCAGGCGTTCAAACTACGCTACAGCGCTATAAAGAGCTAAAAGATATCATCGCAATCCTAGGTATGGATGAGCTTTCTGAAGAAGATAAGCAAGTGGTATCTCGTGCGCGTAAGATTGAGAAGTTCCTTACTCAGCCTTACCACGTAGCGGAAGTATTTACAGGTGACCCAGGCGTTTACGTACCTCTTAAAGAGACTCTACGTGGATTTAAAGGCCTACTAGCTGGTGATTACGACGACATTCCAGAGCAAGCATTCATGTACTGCGGTAGCATTGATCAAGCTCTAGAGAACGCTAAGAAGCTATAAGTCTGATTAGGAGGCAATATGGCAGCAATAACCTTTCACCTTGACGTAGTTAGCGCAGAGAAAAAACTGTTTTCTGGGCGCGTAGAAACGTTCCAGGTGACCGGTAGCGAAGGTGAGCTTGGTATTTTCCACGGCCACACTCCGCTGTTGACCGCTATTACTCCTGGTATGGTTCGCATCGTGAAGCAGCACGGCCACGAAGAGTTCATTTATGTCTCTGGTGGTATTGTTGAAGTTCAGCCTGGTACAGCAACTGTACTGGCTGATACAGCAATTCGTGGTGAAGATATCGATGCTTCTAAAGCAGAAGAAGCCAAACGCAAAGCTGAAGAGAGCATTCTTAATCAGCACGGCGACATGGACTTTGCTCAGGCAGCCAGTGAATTGGCTAAAGCGATTGCTCAAGTTAGAGTTGCAGAACTTACTAGAAAGCGTCGCTAATTTATTAGCCATAGCGTATCGAAAAAAGGTGGCCCTAGGGTCACCTTTTTGTTTTGTGCCAAATCTAGGATGTTTAGGTTAATATATAGCTAAGTGGCTTATATCACTAAGTGACTTCAGGGTGCGTGTCATCCTGAGGTCACTTAGTGATGTAAACATGTAATACCAATCGTACTAAATAACTGGTCATTCTAGCTTGTTAAAATACTCGATAACGGCGTTAGAATTTTTGATTGTAGAATAACTACTTATC
>NZ_BAUJ01000049.1 GCF_000496695.1 Vibrio halioticoli NBRC 102217 | reverse complement strand
AGTGTGATTGGTATTAATCTAATTTCTTGAAGTTTATGACAGATTAAATACAGTTATTTTACTGCTGATTATAAAACAACCTATATTTCAGATTAATATTTACATTATTTTTCTTTAATAAAATCATCATGAAAAGAATCTATATTCCATTTAGTTTTTTCAATAATGGATATAACACAAATGAAACCCTCTAATTCTACTCTTGCTATTTCTATTGCAGCCGCACTTCTTCTTTCTGGCTGTCAATCTGAGAGCAGTTCAGATGAAGCAAATGACCAAGTCAATAAAACTAAAAACGTTATTTTAATGATCAGTGATGGAGCAAGTGATGGAGCTTGGGATATCGCAAGTTTTTGGCAACACGGTGAGCTATTGAATGATACTTATCCCTTCAATGAGCTAGATACTCGTTATGCGATGACGACTTATGCTCTAAATGGTAACTCTGTACCTGATGAAAGCGATAGCTGTGATCCTGATCAGTATGCCGAGGGCTTTGGCTACGATCCGGAAAAGGCTGCTGACGATACACTCATTGAAAGCGATAAAGTTTTTGCTGGTTATGATTACATTAATACTAATTATACTGACTCGGCGGCTTCTGGTTCAGCTATTGCAACAGGCCAATCAACTTACAATGGTGGTCTTGCCGTCAACAATTGTGGTGTGCCTCAAAAGCAAATTACCGAATATGCTCATGAGCATGGCCTTTCAACCGGTATTATTTCTAGCGTAATGTTCTCTCACGCAACGCCAGCGGCATTTGCTGCGAACAATATTTCACGTAATAACTACCATGAAATTGCCAGCTCAATGCTAAAAAATGGCCATGCTGATCTTATTATCGGTAGTGGTCACCCTTTGTATGATGGTGATGGTCAAAAATTAGCAGAGGCTGATTATAACTTCAGATACATTAGTGAGGAAGATTGGAATGAGCTTCAAGCTGGTACGCTAACTTCAGCAACTTCTGAAACTCCTTGGACGTTCATCGAAACTAAAGACAGCTTTGATCAGCTAGCGCAAGGCATTGCATCAGATGAGATAATGAATGGTCCGCTACTGGGTATTTTCCAAACGGGTTGGACGACACAATATGACCGTACTTGTGAAGATGAATCTTTACGTGAAACTGCTTTTGCTTGTCCTGAACTGGCGTCCGTTCCAGATCTAGGCACTATGTCTGTCGGTGCATTGAACTACCTATCTCAAAATGAAAATGGCTTCTTTGCTATGATCGAAGGTGGCGCAGTCGATTGGGCTGCTCACCGTAAAGACACTGCTGGTATTATCGAAGAGCAAGTTGACTTCCATGATGCAGTAAAAGATGTGTTTGACTGGGTTGAAGCAAACAGCAACTGGGAAGAAACACTACTTATCGTGACAACTGACCACGGGAATGCGTACGTGTTAGGTGAAACTTCTGATTCAGCTATCTATGCGGGTGTTGAAAACCCAGGTGCAGAGAAGATGCCAACAGTCGCTTACTACAGCGGCTCTCATACTAACGAGCTAGTTCGTTTCTATGCTAAAGGTAATGGCGCAGATAAATTCTCTGAATATGTTATCGGTACTGACGAAAGCTATGCAGAGCGTTACCGCCATACGGGAGCAACAGGTGACTACTTCCAAAACAATCACCTATTCCACGCGATTAAAGATATTTTTGAAGAATAATCACTGATACTTTTTAGTGATGGGAAAAGGCATACTCGAAAGGGTATGCCTTTTATACTTACCTATAAAATGTGCAGATGAAATTGCTAACGCCACGTTTTTTCATTCAACTAAATCAAACACCAATAATCAAGAAAGACAAAGCAAAAATCCCGCTTAAAATTGCAGGGGCTTTATTTAATTGAAAATTAAATATGTATTCAGAAAAACATTTTGTAGCCTCAGCAAGTTTTATTTTTAATGCTCACCGACAAGATACGTGAGGCTTTGGGTAAATGGCATTTACCCGTGAGTTTAAAATAGAGTGCTGTTTTTCTAAGTTATTTGCCGTTCAATTTATGGCTCTTGATAAACACAACACTCTATTATTCCTCGTTTAATCTATATACCAATAGCCTTTGTTAACCAAATCGCACAACAACGAAACCATAGCGCTAGAGGTTTCGCTAGGCCAGTTATCGGCGCTTATCTGCTCTTGACCACACAATAACTCAATAACATCTGTACACTCGTTTGGCACCTTAATCACTTCACCGTTAATGTACGCGATGCTTGGATCTTGCTCGTGAAATAGGGCGCGCAGACCTGATACTTTCTCTATAAACCCGCCGGTTTGAATGTGGTTGGCTATTTCTTCACTTTGCCAAAGCGGTTCTGGGGTGATGATATTCAGCTGGTGGCGTGACTGGCTTAACATGCAACCCATAAAGTCACTGATACATTGTTCATCATCGAGTGAGGCTTTTAACATTTGGGTTAATGACTGCAGATCGCTTGAGCTGATTTGCCCAAAATTGTTTTGCGTGCTCAAGTCGGGTTTGTGCAGGTGCTCATCACCAATATCATTGGCTAAAACGTAGTCGGCGAAATTACTGATCAGCTCTTGCTCTTTAGGGGAGCGAAAACCCACCGAGTAACTCATTGAAGGCTCTAGTGCGTAGCCATCGTGTGGAAAGCCCGGCGGAATGTATAAGATGTCACCCGGTTCAAGGATGTCATCGATAATCGCGTCAAAGGATTCAATTTGACGTAGGGCGCTGTGGCGACAGGTTTCGATGTACTGACCTTCATCCTTTGCGCCTACTCGCCAGTGGCGTTTACCGCTCCCTTGAATAATAAACACATCATATTGGTCGATATGAGGGCCAACGCCGCCATCTTTTACCGAGTAGCTGATCATCAAGTCATCAAATAACCACTGTGGCATGGCTTTGAAAGGCTCAACCAATTGAGCCGCGCCTTGGTGCCAGTGATTGGCCGCTTGCACTATGATAGACCAGTTGGATTCATCAAGTTCAGCGTATTTGTCTTCGTTAAATGGGCCATGCTCTGCTGTCCATTCACCGTTTTTGTTAGATACATAGCGAGAGTCCACTTCTTCTTCCATCGTCAGCCCCGCTAGCTCTTCTGGCGAAACAGGGTCTTGGAAGTGTGCAAAACCGCCTTTGATAATGGTCGGTTTCTTTTGCCAAAATTCGGCTAAGAATTGCTCTAATGAAACGGTGAGTTGGTACATGGTTTTCCTTAAATTAATGCGTTGCCAAAGATGTGTGAAGCATTTAAATGCACAACTAAGATTGCTCGTGTTGAGAGACTTTTAAGCGATTATTGACATCACGGCTTTCAAGTACGCGGCTAGTATGGTCAATCGCTTGGCCTGATTTTGCCAGTCGGTCATATAAAAGTACGTTTACGGTTGCGGCAAGGTTCATACAACCAATAGTGGGTACGTAAACCACTTCGTCAGCTTTATCGACAATGCTTTGCGGGATCGAACTGTCTTCTGGGCCGAAAATATAGAGGGCTTTTTGTGGGTGGTTAAACTGTGGCAGCGGCGTTGCGCCTTCTGCTAATTCCACGCACACAATTTTAATATCATCATCAAGATCGTCGGTCATAGATTGCATTTGATTAAGGGCAATCTTGGTGGTCATATCTTTGGTGTCGGTATGATATTTAGCGGCTTTTGCAAAGCGCTCGCCAGTAAATCGCACTTCGTCGGCTTGGTAACAGCCAGCGGCGCGCATGACGGCCCCAACATTAGTAGGGCTTTTAGGGTTACATAGACCAATAATGGTGAAGTTATTTTTAGACATAATTTTAGACACAGCTTGTTGAAACGGATGTTAGAGATAGGTTTTAGAAACCGTTTTAAAAAGGATTTTTGACAGCATACAACCTACTCATTGATGCGGGCAGTATATAGGTCTAGCCAAGAAATAGAAGAGGGGATTGTGATTTGGCTTCTCTAGAGCGAAGAAGCCAAATATTAACGAGTGACTATTTACGGGTTATTGCGCGTTTAACACGGCGTTGTAACGAGCAAAACCGTTTTCTAAATCTTTGATAAGATCGTCAACGTTTTCAAGACCGGTATGAATACGGAACAAAGTACCAGTAAAGTTAGGGTTTGCCACCGTTCTTAGGCTATTAAAGCTACGTGGTTCATTGGCAAGAATAAGGCTCTCATAACCGCCCCAAGAATACCCCATACCAAACAGTTCCATGCCATCTAATAGCGCAGTGGTCGCTTTGCTGTTTTGTGATTTCATCACAAACGAGAACAGACCATTGCCACCGGTGAAGTCACGTGCAAAATATTCATGACCTGGGCAAGTTTCAAGGGCAGGATGTCTAACATGATCCACTTCAGGGCGAGCTTGTAACCATTTAGCCACGGCTAAACTGCTTTGCTGGTGCTGCTTTAAGCGCAGATCAAGAGTGCGAATGCCGCGTAAACCAAGGTAAGCATCATCTGGGGAGACACATTGTCCCATCAAATAGCTGTTTTCGCGCAGTTGATCCCAGTAAGCCTCCGTCGCAATTGCAGTGCCAAGCATTACATCGGAGTGACCCACGATGTATTTTGTGGCCGCTTGAATGGAAATATCAACGCCATAGTCAAACGGAGAGAAGTGCAGACCCGCAGACCAAGTGTTATCAAGCATCACAATCATGTCGTTGTTGTGCGCAATCTCAGCAAGCAGTGGTACGTTTTGCACTTCCATAGTCACCGAGCCCGGAGATTCTAAAAACAGAATTTTAGTATTCGGCTGAATTAGCTCGCTAATTTCTTCACCAATGGTAGGCGCATAGTAAGTGGTTTCCACGCCAAGACGTTTTAGCATGGTGTTACAGAAGTCGCGAGTGGGCTCGTAACAAGTATCGACCATTAAAATGTGATCGCCGGCTTTGACAAAAGATAAAATGGCATTGGAAATGGCCGCAGTACCACACGGGTATAACGCACAGCCAAATCCACCTTCTAGCTCAACCATAGCATCTTGAAAAGCAAAGTGGGTTTGAGTGCCACGACGACCGTAAAAAAGGGCTTTATTAGCGCGATTAATAGTAGCTTGAGTTTTCTCAGCGACAGTGTCGAATAACACCGTTGATGCGCGCTGTACCGGAGGGTTTACCACTCCATGAGTGTATTTTTTGTCTCTGCCAGCACTGATAAGTTGCGTTGGTTTCGATACTGGAGATTTGCTTTTAGACATCTGCCTTCCCTGATGTGGTTTCTTTTCCTTATTTAAACCATGAGCAAGGCAGGCAGTGCAAGTAAAATATCAACAATTAAGATTACAAAATTGGACTGAATAGATAGAAGACACGCTCCAAGAATCTATGTTGAATGCTGCGCTCACGCCAGCGCGCCTCATCCACCACGGTGGATTGTTCCATATAAGTTTGTTGTAACCAGTACAGTTGCTTAGTGAATTCGGCATCATCCACCACTAAAGTCACTTCAAAGTTCAGCCACAGACTGCGCACATCAAGGTTTACGGTACCGATAAGGCAGTACTGCTCGTCAATGACGACCGACTTGGTATGCAGTAACCCCCCGGTGAACTCATGAATGAGCACGCCTGCAGAGAGCAGCTCCGCATAAAAAGCTTTAGATGCCCAACCCACCATAATCGAGTCGTTGTTTTTCGGAATGATTAGCTCTACTTTTACCCCGCGCTGAGCGGTGGTGCGCAATGTTTGCAATAGCTCTTCGCTTGGCACAAAGTAAGGGGTGGTGATGGTCACCGATTTTAAGGCGCGGCTAATGGATATGTTCAATACTTGGTGTATTAAATTCTCCGGCATACCCGGGCCGGATGGCACCACTTGAATGGGGTGCAGTAAGTTATCTTGTTTAATATGGCACTCAGGCGCAGTAGGGAAAGAGCGCTCGCCGGTTTCTACTTCCCAGTCCCAGCAATGGATAGCCGACAGTACGTTTACCGTAGGGCCGGTAATACGCACCATCACATCCACCCACATGCCAACCCCTGCATCTTGCTTAAAATACTCAGGGTCAACCAAGTTCATGGAACCTGTGTAGGCCACCGCATCATCAATGACGATGATTTTACGATGCTGACGCAAATCTAAACGGCGTAAGAACATACGAATAGGCTTTACCTTGAGGGCCTGCACCACTTCCACGCCGGCATTTTCCATCATCTGACACCAAGATGAAGAGAAGAACTTACCACTCCCTGCGGCGTCCAATAGAATCTGACAACGTACGCCACGTTGTGAAGCGCGAATAAGGGCAGAAACCACGCCGTTGGCTTGTCCACCTTCGTTCCAAATATAAAACTCCATTCGAATAAAGTGCTGCGCCAGTTCAATATCTTCAATAATGGATTTTAAAATCTTTTGTGGGGTGTCTTGCAAAGAGAGGGTGTTACCACATAAAGCAGGAATACCCATACGGTTGGTACAGAGATCATCAATATGGGTAATGTGAGTAGGCGTTTTTTCTGGTAAGTGAGCATTACAGTCCAGCAGTTTGAGAAACCATGTCTTATAAGGAATAAACATAGCTTGCGCTCGCTCGGCCCGTTTCTTACCCAGGTTAAGCTCGCCAAACAGGAAATAAAAGATGACACCGAAAATAGGCAGGATATAGATGATCATTAGCCAAGCTAGAGACACACTGACTGAGCGGCGTTTTATAACCACACGAATCGTGACACCGGCGACCAACATCCAATATAGGCCAATCCCTATCAAAGTGAGGGCTTGATAAAATCCTTCCATTTCTCTCAGTTAATAATCAATCACTTAATAGCTGTAGTGTATACGGAAAAGTTGCCTTTGTGCGTTTTTTAAGACAAAGGGATGAATAACGGCGGTTTTCAATGCAAATTTACGTCTAATCTCAACAAGTATTTTGCAAAAGATACACAACAAGGGGTTAAATACAGGTATTTTTAACGAAAGTTGGGTTTCCCTTGGCGCTCAGGATATACTACTGAGCTTTCTTTGAGTCACTAGGACACCTGTAACTAGCCTATGTTTGATATAGTCGACGACCAAGCTCAGTTTGTGCTGATTAATAAGCATGCTTCAGTGAGCGTTCATAAAGATGAACAAGAGACCGGATTGTTAGACGAGGTGCGGCGTTATTTGGGCTGTGGTCCATTATACCTTGTACATCGATTAGATAAGATGACATCTGGGCTGTTACTTTTGGGTAAAACACAGCAAGCGGCAAGTCAATTGTCTCAAGCGTTTGCTCAAAGAAAGGTAGAAAAATTTTATTTAGCGATTTCCGATAAAAAGCCCAAGAAAAAACAAGGTTTGATCAAAGGGGATATGGCAAAAAGCCGCCGCTCAATGTGGAAGCTGATGCCGACCACAGAAAACCCCGCTATTACCCAGTTTTTTTCAGCCTCTGCCCAAGGCTATCGCATTTTTCTGTGTAAACCTAAAACGGGTAAGACTCATCAAATTCGCGTTGCGTTAAAATCGGTTGGCAGTCCTATTGTCGGCGACCCTATTTATTCACCCTCTAGTGATAGCGATAGGGGATACCTGCACGCTTTTGCTCTTAGCTTTGAGCTGGAAGGCAACAGTTATCGCTATCAGCTTGATCCTAGCTCTGACAGCCGTTTCGGTGAACTATGGCAATTGCCTGAGATTCAACAACAAATCAGCGAATGGCAACAACCCCAACGACTTAATTGGCCAAAAATATAATGAATGATATTTCTCCTCCTATGAATGTAGAGGCGCTACCTCGGTTTTTTTCTGCATTGCAACAAGGCTTAAAAAACGCGCCAACTGAAGTAAGACGCTTGTTTCACGGGCGAGGACGCACAGTGGCAGGTCTGGAGCAGATCACCTGTGATTGGATTGCTCAGCATCTTGTTGTTCAATTATTTAGACCAGTCTCGGATGAGTTTCTTGCGCATCTTGAGCAAGGTTTGCAGCAATTAGCCGAGCAGCCAGAACATTCACAGATCCGCTCTATTTCGATTCAACATCGATATGAACACGGCGCGCCGACGCAGTTTTTATTGGGCGAAGCGGAAGGCAAAGTCGAAGTGGTGGAGTCTGGGCTCAAATACTGGATGAATCTTTCTTCAAACCAAAATTCAGGTTTATTCTTAGACATGCGTTTAGGGCGTGATTGGGTAAGGGCAAACGCTGAGGGCAAGAATATCCTTAACTTGTTTGCTTATACCTGTGGCTTCTCTGTAGCAGGGATTGCTGGCGGTGCGAAGCAAGTAGTGAACATTGACATGGCGCGCTCGTCGTTAAGTCGCGGTCGTGATAATCACAACTTAAACAATCAAGACGTGAGCCGAGTGAAATTCTTAGCGCATGATATTTTTAAATCTTGGGGCAAACTCAAACGCTTTGGCCCGTACGATCTGATTATTTCCGATCCACCGTCGTTTCAAAAAGGCAGTTTTGCGTTAACCAAAGATTACCAAAAAGTACTGCGCCGTTTACCAAGTTTACTGGCTGACAATGGACAAGTGTTAGCCTGTGCCAATTCGCCTGCGGTCACTTCTGATTTTGTGATTGATGGCATGGCTGAACATGCCCCTGAACTCAATTATGTGCAGCGTTTGGATAACCCAGTGGAATTTGATGATGTTGATGCAGAAGCCAGCCTTAAAGTGCAGCTGTTTTCCTTATAGTAGATAGTGGGTGAGTGAAACCAATAAAAAGGCCAAAGTTTGTAGCAAACTTTGGCCTTTCTTTTTTAATTGTCTATAGCGCGTATTTCAAAGGCTTACGATTCATCACCATCTACAAGGCAAGTTTTTGAACTGATGACTTGCTCTACAATCATTTGACCACGGTTATTGCGGATCTTGATAAGGTAATTCACACCTTTATCCATAGCAGCGCGCACGTCTTCAGAATTACAGTAGTAAGCATTAGCACTTTTAATCAATTGATCAGCAGGCTTGTGACCAGATTGGTTGTAAAGCATTTCAATGATGACAGTGGCTTCTTTAGATGTTGCTCGAGTAATGGTGAGTGGGCCGTACTCAATAGGTAAGCTTGATGCTAGGATCCCCGCACGGCGATCGGCGGTAAGTTTCAGCTCTCGCTTCTCGCTACTGCTAGAGGCACAGCCAGCAAGAATAATAGTAGCCAATGTTAAAACTAGTGCGCTTTTAAATGATGAATACATAATTAGAATACTTTTTTATAAGGTTTAACAATAACGTCTTGATAGACGCCTGCGTCGATATATGGGTCGGCATCTGCCCAAGCTTTTGCGTCTTGTAGCGTTTCAAACTGAGCGATGACGGTCGAACCGGTAAAGCCAGCCTCACCAGGATTGTCGCTATCGATAGCGGGCATTGGTCCTGCGGTAAGCAAGCGACCTTGATTTTGTAGGTCTTGCAGGCGGGCTAAATGTTTATCACGTACACTACCACGTTTTTGTAATGAATCTTTGACATCCTGGGAAAAAATGACATACCACATAATAAATCCTTCTATTTTTCGATTTTTCGAGGGCGACCGTTGTTATCAATAGCAACATAATGGAAAGTCGCCTCACAAACCAAGTCTCTTTCTCCTGCGCGGTCACCCATCACTTTTTTATTCCATACTTGCAGTTCAATCGACATAGAAGAGTTACCTATGTGACTGCACTCACCATGACAGCATACAATATCGCCTACTGAAACAGGTCTTTTAAACGTAATACTTGATACTGATACGGTAGCAATTCGTCCTTTTGAGATCTCTTTGGCAAGAATACCCCCAGCAAGATCGAGTTGAGACATAATCCAACCACCAAAAATATCACCATTAGCGTTGGTGTCGGCTGGCATTGCTAGTGTTCTTAGTAGCATTTCTCCGCGAATTAAAGACGGGTTACTCATTGCGTGTTTTACTCTCTTTTGACAATTGTGTGTAGATATAGAGCCCTGTGAGCAAGGCAAACAGTAGTGTGGCTATCATTAAGCCGAATACTTTAAAGTTTACCCATACATCAAGGGGAAGACGAAATGCCACATAGACATTAATTATGGCACAGGCAGCAAAGAAGGTGCTCCACGCCCAGTTAATCGTGTTCCATGTTCGGCTTGGAAGTGTGATTTCTTTTTCTAGCATCCCTTTGATAAAGGGTTTACCGGATAATTGGGTAACAATAAGGCCTAGAGAAAATAGGGCATAAATAATGGTGACCTTCCATTTGATAAAGTCGTCGTTGTGAAAGGCGATGGTCATACCGCCAAAAATAGCCACGATAGCAAAGGTGGTCAGCTGCATTTTTTCTATTTTCTTATACAGCACATATGTGACAAGCAGTTGAATAGCAGTGGCTACAATCAAGGCTGCTGTGGCGGTATAGATGTCGTACATTTTGTACAACACAAAAAAGATGATGAGGGGGATGAAGTCGAGTAGTTGTTTCATGATTCATACAGACGTCGATATTTGCGTTAGTTTACCTAAACGAAACAGTGAAATATAGCGGTAGGCCGTTTGATAGCCATAAAATCAAGCGATAACTGCATTTGTACCTATCAAACGGAGCTCAATGAAATTTTCGTGATGAAATTGAGAAATTAGTCATAGCTCAGGAATTTACAAATTTATTGAGACTTGTTCGCATTAACTCTATTGCTTAACTTGCACAATAAAAAGGTTAGTGCTGTACTGACTTCGTTAATACAAATATCAGGAGTAGTAATGAACAAAGATGTGACGCGCTTATATTATGTCTACGATCCTATGTGTGCTTGGTGTTGGGGATACAAACCTACGTGGCAAAAGATTGAATCGGCGCTAAAAGGCAAAATTGATATTGTGTATATTGTTGGCGGATTAGCTCCTGACTCAGATGAGCCAATGCCGCATGAGATGCGCACTCAAATAGCATCTTACTGGAATAAGATTGAGTCTCAGCTAGGTACTGAATTTAATCATGAGTTTTGGAGCAAGAATACCCCTCGTCGTTCCACCTATCCGGCATGCAGAGCGATGCTCGCCGCTAGACGCCAAGATGCAGAACAAAAAATGCTGACCGCAGTACAGCATGCTTATTATTTGGATGCGAAAAATCCAAGTGACAATGAAGTACTAATTGAGCTTGCTAAAGATATTGGATTAGATGTTGAGAAGTTTACCTTTGATTTAACTTCTGACGATATCGAACAATATTTAAAATCCGAATTACGTTTTGCGCGTTCCATTGGTGGCAACAGCTTTCCTTCTCTTTTTGTTGCTGACAAAGATACTGTGGTCGAACTGCCAATAGAATACCAAGATGCCAATATGACCATTGAACAAGTAGAACAACTGCTTAGTTACGCATAATAACTCAAAGCCATAGGGAATAGCGGTTAACGCTTGAGCGTAGAATTTTCTTCTTACCAAATAAAAACACCGGACTTCAGTTGAACTGAAGCCCGGTGTTTTCTTATGTTTGACGCTAATTATTACCTACAATTTATGAAGTGGCTTCAACAACAGCAGGTTTATCGTCTTCAAGTAGTGCATCAACAATGACTGCACACGCCGCATCACCGGTGATGTTTAGTGCAGTACGAATCATGTCAAAGATACGGTCTAAAGCAAATAGCAGTGGTAGACCTTCAATTGGAATGCCAGCTGCAAGTAGTACCGCAACCACCAAGAATGATGGTCCAGGTACGCCTGCTTGGCCTACCGCACCTAAAGTCGAGGTTGCGATGATCGCAATGTAAGCACCTAGGCTAAGATCAATACCGAACATTTGTGCAAAGAAGATAGCCACCAAGCCGTAGTAAATCGCATTACCAGACATGTTAATGGTCGCACCTAAAGGCAATACAAATGATGCGGTCGAGTTTCTTACTCCTAGCTCAGTCTCAACAGTATTCATGGTTACAGGCAGAGTCGCCATTGAAGACGCTGTAGATAGTGCCACTGCTTGTGGTTTTTTCATGGCCACTAAGAACTTCTTAGCAGAAGTCTTAGTGAAAATATGAACCATAAGAGGGTACACAACAAAACCAAAAATAAGGATTGCCACTACATATACAATGAAGAGTTTAAGCACAACAGTTAATGCACTAAAGCCAAATGAACCTACCGCATCAGCCATTAGACCAAATACACCAAGTGGCGCTAATAGCATTACTTTGTTGATCATCCAAACCATGGCATCAACAATGGCATTTACGCCATTCATTAATGGTTGGCGACGTTCTTTTTCTAAGCTTGAAACAGCAATACCGAAGAAAAGACAAAACACTAAGATTTGCAGTATGTTTGCTTCGTTCAAAGATTGGAAAATATTGGTAGGGATCATGCCAGTGACGGTATCCCAGAAGCCTGGAATAGCACCTTGAGAAGCGTATTCACTAGAGAACATGCTTTCTACAGAGCTAACATCAATACCTGAGCCTGGTTGGAATAGATTACCCATTACCAATGCTAGCGTTACCGCCAGCGCAGAGGTGAGACCAAAGAAGCCTAATGTGGTTAAACCCACTTTACCTGCTGAAGAGCTATCACCCAGACCTGCGGCACCCGAAATAAGAGCAACCGCGACCAATGGAATAACCAACATTTTAATGAGGTTGATGAATATGGTGCCTAGCGGAGCAAAGATTGTCGCACTGTGGCCCATTACGGCACCCACTAACGTACCGACGACCATTGCGATGACAACTTGCACACCAATGTTGCCGAGTAAACTTTTATCTTTTAACACTTCCTTTACCTTTTGTGCTGATATTATGGAATATTGCCGAATATATGAGCTATATAGGGGCGTTATACCCTATTTTAAGGGATGCCCCTTTGTACTGTGAAACGGACAAATGTGGCAGGGAGGGTAATAGTTATTGCGATGAGGGTCACGTACTTTTTTTTAAATATAATAACCTGCGCCAAATAGTTCAATTATGTAACGATGATATACATAGAGATAAATATTATCGTTACATAATTGAGCATTAAAAAATAATTAATCTAACTTCTATCTTACTTATATAATTGTAAATAATTTGTTGCGCTAAATGAATGAGGAAGGCATTTTTAAAAGTTGCTATTTTGACATTAAATGAAGGACAACTTTTTGATTACATTTGTGCTGATTATTTAAGCAGAGGTTGCTCTGTATAGAAATAGCCTGTTTTGCTCGTATTCAGAAAATAGTAAAGGAAAAGAGATGAAATACGTCGAGTTCTATTGAGTTGATGTAATACCTCAATTATTTTATCTATCTTAAAATACTATTATTTAAATACAAAAGTGCGATATTCCAATGATGCAGTGGTGTTATTGCGAAAGAATAAAGGCAGCCTCAAAGAGACTGCCTTTGCGTAAATACTTAGTTTAAGTAGTTAGCTTGTTGGGCAAACTATTTGATGATCACATCAGGGAAGTGAGCCACTACACATTTAGTGAAATCACCTTCTTTAAAGGCTGAGAACGGTGTTTGGTAACCGACCATTTGGCAAGAATATGTTCCGCCAGTTGGCGTTTGTGATGACCATCCCCAATCTTTTTCCCAGTAAATACTGAGTGCGCCGGCGCCATCAGTATCAAACTGCTTCATTTCTTTACAGCCTAGTACTTCATCATCCGCTACAGGGACCTGCAAATACTGAGTAAAGTTTTTGTAGTAGTCGATGCGGTTTAGTGATTGAGCAATCTCTGCTGAACCACCACATTCAACGCCACCATTGATGATTTGTGTCGTGACGCCAAAACCAGGAGTCAAACCATTGGCTAAGTCACGCTCGTTTGGTTGCCATGTACCATCAATAACGTGCATCATTGCCGGTTTTGGTGGTTGTGGGTAAGTAAAGAAGAAGACTGCCGAAGCAAAGTTTAACCACGTATCAGCGACCATTTCAGGGTTGTCGAGTAAGGTGCGAACCGTACCAAACATAGCTTCAGAGAACGGGCCATAGTTGTAATTGTAACTCAACTGCTTAGCACCACGGCCAAAGTATGATTTGAACTCACCGTTTTCGAATGTACCACATGGCCACGTTTGTCCTTGCCATACATCAGGGTTACATTCACCGTTGTAACCGCCGCGCATCGTTTCATCCCAACCCATTTCACGGACATGCACTAAACCTTGACGCCATTCTGGCACAGGCCAATCTGCGGTATGACCGCCGGTCTCTTGGGTAAAGTGCGCAAACATGGTTGCCAATGCTTTGCGACAAATCGCATCTGAATCACGTCCGTCATCGTAAGTGTCACAGAAGGCAGGGAATTTACCAGTAGCTTGTAAGAAGTGGCGATAGGTATATTCGGGAGTACGCTCTGGGAAGAGGTATTCCCAATCGGCTTCTGAAACAATACTTTCGATACGTTTAACGTTGTCAGGGTTGCTCTCTGCCAGCGGTTTAATGGCGTTTACAGTGGCATTATCAATCGTGCGAATTAAGTCTTTTACCGATGCCATCGCAGGGAAGTTGGTTAATTCCGCTTCTTTAGCGTCCAAATCTTCTTGGTAAACAACATAACCATTTTCTGGCTCAGGGCTAGGCTCTGGCTCTGGAGCAGGTTCTGGATCTGGACTTGGGTCTGGGCTTGGATCGGGTTCTGGAGCAGGGTCGGGTGTTGGATCCGGATCTGGCGTCACTTCAGGATTACTCGGTGGAGTTCCGTCAGCAACTTCTTCCCATGCTTGATCCCAGGCTGTACCTGTCCCTGGAGCATAAGCCCATGCAGGACCAGAACACCATGTTTGAGTCACACCATCTTTACAGCGGTACAGTTTGCCAGTATTGATTACGATATCACCAGCAACATAGGTTTCACCTTCAACATAAGCAGGGTAATCGCCTTCGATTGGTGGTACAACCGGTGGAGTAGGTTCTGATGGCACTTCAGGATCAGCAGGAGGAGGGGTCGTCTCTCCACCTGATTCTGAAATTAAAATCCACGGAGATTCCCAACTATTTCCGGTCACGTCAGCAGGAGATTGGTTAGGGTTCACCCACCACTGAGCTTCATAAATAGCACCGTTAAATGAGACGCGCTCACCGCCACTGTAGCTTTTACTTTGATCATAAATTTCAGCAGAGAAAGCTGCGCTCGAAAAAGCAAGCAGCATGGGGATGACTAAACTTTTGTATTTCATAATAACACCCGTTATTAAAGTGGTTGAAGTGATTAAAGTTGCTAAACCTACTAAAGTTACCTAAGCAATTGAAGTTGGTTTTTTGTATTCAAATCAGTTGTTTATAATTATGTTTAGCCAGTCTATGTGAGGATGAAAATATGCAAATAGTTACACTGCATTATTGTGATCTGAAAGGGTGTTTTTTAGAGTGGATTTCTAAGTAATAACCAACAGCAAATGTTTTACACCCGATAGCTGTAATTAAGGTGCGCAATTAAGAAATAATGACTAAATTAATATTAAGTATTTTTGATTATTAGCTAGGTTGTATTAGTACATTAAATGTTCAATATAATGGGCTAAGGTAAATAGCTTGAGAAAATGGTATCCCTTGGGTGATACAAATTAGCGCTCTATTTGACGTTACATATTGAGGAACAAATTTGCAGCAAACAAAAATTGCGACCAGCCATTTTGATATGCTTTTTGATGGTGCAATCAAATGCATGAAGAATGCCCAAGAGTTATGTGATGAGGCTGAGCTGTTACATCAGCATGGTAAATTTGCTCGAGCTTTTGCATTAAGTCACTTTGCACACGAAGAGTTTGCAAACAGTGTATTGTTATTTCGTGCGCTGCTTGATGTAAGCACACAAAAGAAAGTGAATTGGAAAAAACTCAAGCGTCACACTCTAAGCCCAAAACAGAAATGCGCCACCAAAGTCGCCATTACTAAGGCGCTATTGGTTGATCTTCATCTCGATGCTGATGCTGCCACCAAACAATTAATTCTAGAGATTGAGTTAAAAAAGATTCGACAAAATCATGCACTGTACACTCAGTGTATAAATACAGAGTTTGTTTTACCCTCAGAACGAATCAGCGAAACCCAATCCGAAAAGTACATGAATTTAGCAATATATCGAATTGCCAAACTAGGCCCGGCTTTAGTTGAACTAAGAAACTTGCAAGGGATGACGAAGCAAGAAGTAAAGCTTAGGTTTTCTAAAAAAGCGTTGAAGAATATGCAAGTGTTTTTGGCGGTAGTGCTGGAAAGCAATGGTTGAAATTCGTATCTGGGCATTGCTGCACGTCACAACATTAGTCCATGGAAAATACCTAAAAATTGGTTTATGGCTTTAAACTTCACATCACCATTGAGACTAAAAAGTCTGGTTTGATGACTAGGGGTTAAACCGAACTTAGCGTAATTAAGTGCTCAAATCTTGCGTTTAACCTTCTTCTCGCTCATAATTCAGGCTATCAGATTGATAGGTGATCCGTATGTCAAAAAATATGCTTGAGGGAATCGATGAGTTTCCGTTGACGTCGGCGTCAGCAAAGAGACTTATCAATGAACTGTCAAGTAAGCACAGTGCTAGAGTCTTTATTGGCTCGCATGCTAGAGAGCGGATGGAGCAACGCGGTGTGACTCGGATGCAAATATTTCAAGTACTTGCTAACAAGCACAGTAGAGTTACGGAAGCTCCTCATCAAACACCTAGAGGTGATTGGAAATGCAACCTTCAAGGTATGGCTGCTGGTGAAATTGTAGAAGTCGTTGTTTCCCTAAAGAGGCACGAAGACGATCCATCTGCCTTTGTTGTAACGGTTATGGTTAAGTAAAGAGGATAATATGTATCACTATAAAGACTGTGGTTTACCGTACGTTTATTTAACAAATGGCTTCACTATCGACAAAGTAGAAGATGAAGAGTTTGTTAGTATCGATAATTTATATGAGCTACATGCGCTTGTTGGCCGAAATATCGTTTCTCAAGTAAGACCTATTTCTCATCAAGAATTTAAGTTCATTCGTATCGAACTTAATATGTCGCAAAAGGCACTTGGTAATTTATTAGGTGTAGACACTCAAACTGTCGCGCGTTGGGAAAAAGGGCAAACACTCATCCCAAGAACCGCAGACGTAACGCTTCGTGCTCTCTATGCAGAGTTTAACGATGATGACAGCCAAATCGGTCTTTTGCTTAATATGCTTTCAGACTCTGAAATTGAATCAACGATGGCAGAGTTACATTTGGAAGAACAAGACAATAAATGGCGTGTAGCATAGTTACAATAAATAATGACTAAGTGTCGTTTAGCTAGTTCTTCTCAACAAAAAAAGCCACTTAACAAAGTGGCTTTTTGACAAATAGAAGTCGAGTTCAGTTATAACTGAGTCGCAGCCTTCATATTCGTCACAAAACTTCCCAGCTCGCTGAGCATTTTGTCAGCGTCATCAAGGTTGTTTTCAATAATTTTCACTACCGCAGAACCTGAGATTGCGCCCGCTGCGCCAGCTTGAACAGCAGAAGCGACTTGTTCTGGTGCCGAAATACCAAAGCCAAGTAGGGCTGGTGGCGCGTCAAATTGTGCTAGGCGCTCAAGCATGTGATCGACTGGCATGTTGGCTTTTGTTTCTGCGCCAGTTACGCCGGAGCGAGAAAGTAGGTAAGTGTAACCGCCGCCTAATTCTGAAACTTGTTTAAGTGTTTCGTCATTAGCTGTTGGTGGTGCGATGAAGATAGCATGTACACCTGCTTTTTTTGCCGCTGCGTTAAATTCTGCGCTTTCACCGGTTGGCACATCCGCAATTAACACAGAATCGACACCGGCTTCGGCACAGGCTTGATAAAAATGCTCGATGCCGTTGGCAAAGACAAGGTTTGCGTAAACCAGTAGACCGATAGGCAAATCTGGGTGTTCAGCGCGAATTTTTGCAATCAGATCAAAGCAAATGCTAGGCGTTGTTTTTGAATCCAAAGCGCGGATATTAGCGCCTTGGATGGTTGGGCCATCGGCGAGTGGATCTGAAAACGGAATGCCAAGTTCAAGAGCATCAGCGCCTGAGTTTGCCAATGTTTGCATGATACGCAGAGATAGTTCAGGTTGTGGATCGCCAATCGTGACAAAAGGGACAAATGCACCTTGTTTTTTAGCTTGTAAACGCTCAAACAGCGCAGCGTAACGGTCCATTATACGTCTCCTCTTTCTTTCAAAATATCGTATACAGTGAAAATGTCTTTATCGCCACGGCCAGAAAGGTTGACGACTAACAGTTGCTCTTTTTCTGGTTCATCATGCGCCATTTTTAATGCGTAAGCTAAGGCGTGAGCAGATTCAAGAGCAGGGATGATGCCTTCTTTACGTGCGAGGATTTGGAATGCTTCTAACGCTTCATCATCGGTCGCAGCGCCGTATTGTGCGCGGCCAATAGCATTAAGGTGCGCATGTTGTGGGCCTACAGATGGGAAATCAAGACCGGCTGAAATAGAGTAAGACTCTTCAATTTGGCCGTCAGTGTCTTGCATCAATGGCGATTTCATACCAAAGAAAATACCTAGCTTACCGTGTTTAAGCGGCGCGCCGTGCATGTCTGTGTCTAAGCCTTTACCTGCTGGCTCAACACCGATAAGGCGTACATCTTTCTCTTCGATGAAATCAGCAAACATACCAATGGCATTTGAACCGCCACCAACACAAGCGATAACTGCATCGGGCAGTCGACCTTCGCGCGCTAGGATTTGATGTTTGGTTTCTTCACCAATCATGTGTTGGAATTCACGAACAATAGTTGGGAATGGGTGAGGGCCTGCCGCAGTACCAAGTAGGTAGTGCGCGTCTTCGTAGCTTGCAGACCAGTCACGTAGTGCTTCATTACAGGCATCTTTTAACGTTGCTGAACCTGAATGGACAGGAATTACTTCAGCACCCATTAGACGCATGCGAAATACGTTCGGGCTTTGACGTTCAACGTCTTTTGCGCCCATGTAAATGCGACATTTCAAACCCAGTAGAGCACACGCAAGAGCCGATGCTACGCCGTGTTGACCCGCGCCAGTTTCGGCGATGATTTCCGTTTTACCCATGCGTTTTGCTAGCAAGGCTTGACCTAACACTTGGTTGGTTTTGTGCGCGCCGCCGTGCAGAAGATCTTCACGTTTTAGGTATAACTTGGTTTTGGTGCCTTTAGTCAGGTTACGAGTTAACGTAAGCGCGGTAGGGCGACCTGCATACTCTTGTAGTAAGTGCATGAATTCGGCGCGAAATTCAGGATCAGCCTGCGCGTCGATAAAAGCTTGTTCTAGTTGGTCAAGTGCTGGAACGAGGATTTGCGGAACGTATTGTCCACCGAACTCTCCAAAGTAGGCATCAAGTTTTGCCATGATTTTTTCCTTAAATTTTTTGGCATTCCTTCCCTACACTAGGGAAGGAATGTGAATCAATAGTGTCTGATCGCAGCAAAAGCTTTTGCTAGCTTTTCACGAGATTTTTTACCAGGTTCGGTTTCTACACCAGAGTTTAGGTCAAGCCCTAGACAGCCAAGTTTAGATGCTTGCGCAATATTGTCAGCATTTAAACCGCCTGCCAGCATGACATTCTGATCGTTAATCTTAGACCAATCGAAGGTTTGCCCTGTGCCGCCACTTTGAGTCTGTGTTTTAGAATCTAAAAGGTGACGGTCAACATTGCCAATAAATGCAGGTACTTCATCTAATACGCCGTAGGCTTTCCAGATTTCAGTATCACTTGGCAGTTGTTGGCGCAGTTTAGTAATAAAGTCTTCATCTTCATCACCGTGCAATTGCACAGCGTGCAGTGAAAGAGATTGTGCTATTTGGCTGATATAGTCCGCGCTTTGATTTTGAAATACACCGACATAGCGAAGAGGTGCTCCACTCATAGTTAAGCGCGCCGTTTCTTGGTCTACTTTACGCTTTGATTTCTCCGCAAAGATAAGACCGCCATAAATTGCACCCGCATTATAAGCTTTTAGCGCATCGTCAGCATGGGTAAGACCGCAAACCTTGTTTTCACCAAGCAATACTTTACGTACCGCAAGCTCTAGGTTGTCTTCAGACATCAGTGAACTGCCGATAAGAAAACCGTTCGCATATTGGCATAGATCTCGAACTTGCTGGTGGTTGTAAATACCCGATTCAGAAATCACGGTAGTACCTTTAGGCAATTTCGGCGCAAGCGCTTTAGTGCGGTTAAGGTCAATGGTGAGGTCGCGAAGGTTACGGTTATTGATACCGACTACTTTTGCTTGCAGTTTGATAGCGCGTTGCAGTTCATCTTCGTTGCTGACTTCTGTCAGTACGCCCATATTCAGTGCGTGGGCAACTTTTGCCAGTGCTTGATATTCTTCATCGTTTAGCACAGACAGCATCAGCAAAATAGCGTCAGCTTGGTAATGACGAGCTAGATACACCTGATACGGCGAAATCATGAAGTCTTTACACAAAATAGGTTGGGTGGTTTGCTTTTTCACTTGCGGTAAAAAATCAAAGCTACCTTGGAAGTATTTTTCGTCCGTTAAGACCGAAATGGCACTGGCATGGTTTTTATACACAGAGGCAATGTAGTCAAGGTCGAATACGTCACGAATCAAGCCTTTAGACGGTGATGCTTTTTTACATTCCAGAATAAACGCGGTGTTGTCACCGGATAATGCATCGTAAAAGCTACGGTCAGAGGGCTGTAGCGACTCTTTAAAGGTCTCCAAAGGTTGCGATTTCTCGCGCTCTTCTACCCAGATATCTTTGTCGGCAACAATTTTTGCCAGCACTTGAGCCATATCTTTATTATGTTGGGAAATATGTTCTGACATGATTAACCTCTAGCCGCCAGTTGTTCTACAAGTTGATACGCCTTACCACTGCGCATGGCAGCAATCGCTTGTTGGGCATTGACTTTTAGGTCTTCGTGACCAAACAGTTTCATCAGCAGTGCAACGTTAGCCGCTACCGCAGATTCTTGAGCTTCTGTGCCTTTACCTGAAAGTAGGTTGGTCACAATCGTGCGGTTTTCTTCTGGAGTGCCGCCTTTTAGCGCTTCAAGTGGGTGCGAATTTAGACCAAAATCTTCAGCGGTTAAAGTGTAGTGTTCAATCTTGCCATCTTTGATTTCGGCGACCACAGTTTTGCCGTGAATAGCCACTTCATCAAGGCCACTACCGTGAACGACAGCGGCGCGTTTCATGTTCATTTTTTGCATGGTTTGCGCGATAGGCGCAACAAGGCTTTCATCATACACGCCCATCAACTCGATATTTGGACGAGCTGGGTTAATCAGTGGGCCAAGAATGTTGAAAATAGTGCGGGTTTTTAACGCCTGACGCACTGGCATTGCATGGCGCACGCCTTGGTGATATTGCGGAGCAAATAAGAAGGCTACGCCAATTTCATCAACGGCTTTAGCGGTATCTTGCGCGCTCATCGCAAGGTTAATGCCAAAAGAATCCAACAGATCAGAAGAGCCAGATTTGCTAGAAACGCCGCGGTTACCGTGTTTAGCCACTTTTAGTCCAACCGCTGCCGCGACAAATGCCGCAGTGGTAGAAATATTAAAAGTGTTTGAACCATCGCCGCCGGTGCCAACGATGTCAGCAAAGTCGTAATCGGGGCGAGGGAAGGGCTGTGCATTGGCAAGCAGCGCTTTTGCTGCGCCGGCGATTTCTTCTGGCGTTTCACCTTTGATTTTTAATGCTGTCAGCGCTGAACTTAAAACGATAGGTTCAACTTCACCTTTAATGATTTGATCAAACAAGGTTTGGCTTTGTGCTTCGCTCAATGACTCTTGGCGATAAAGCTGTTCTAAAATAGTGTGCATCGTTCTTCCTTGTTACTGTTGCTGTGCCATGTCATTAGACTGCAAAGCCCACTCAATTGAATTGGCTAACAGTGTGGCACCGTAAGTCGTCATGATTGACTCAGGGTGGAACTGAAAACCGCAAACTTTGTCTTGTTCGTGCACCACTGACATGACCAAATCATCGACTTGAGCGGTGATGGTTAGCTCGTCAGTGACTTTGGTTGCCACTAAAGAGTGGTAACGGGCAATGGCAAACGGTGAAGGTAAGCCTTGGTAGGTGGCGTGGTTATTGTGCTCCATCATCGACACTTTACCGTGGATGATTTCACCTGCGCCCGCCACAGTGCCACCGTACGCTTCGACAATCGCTTGATGACCTAAACAAATGCCAATCATCGGCACTTTACCTTTAAAGCGCTGAATGATGCTTGGCATATTGCCAGCTTCACTTGGCGCGCCCGGCCCCGGTGATAGAACAATCACAGGGTTTTGTAGTTGGTTTAATGTGCTTTCTAGGACATTAATATCGATTTGGTTACGATAAACGGTGACCTCGTGTCCTAGGGTACGAAACTGATCAACTAGGTTGTAGGTGAAAGAATCGAAGTTATCAATAAATAAAATATTAGCCATGCTTCACCTCAGTATGTGCCGCTTGAATTGCACTGATTACCGCTTGCGCTTTACCGCGTGTTTCGTCGGCTTCTGCTTGTGGGTCGGAGTCAAATACCACGCCAGCGCCGGCTTGAACTTTGGCAATGCCGTTTTCGACATACGCTGAGCGAATCACAATACAAGTATCCAAATCGCCGTGTCCGGTCATGTAACCGACTGCGCCGCCGTAAGTGCCACGGCGTTGCTGTTCAACGTCACGGATTAATTGCATAGCGCGAATTTTTGGTGCGCCCGTTAAGGTGCCCATATTCATCGAGGCTTGGTAGGCGTGCAGTGAATCTAAGTCTTCACGCAATTGACCCACTACGCGAGAAACCAAGTGCATTACGTGACTGTAGCGATCCACTTTCAGTAAGTCAGCAACGTGACGAGTGCCTGCTTGAGAGATTCGAGCAACGTCGTTACGCGCTAAATCCACCAGCATCATGTGCTCGGCGTTTTCTTTACGATCTAGACGCAGTTCTAATTCGATGCGGCTATCAAGGTCGAAGTTAATGCTACCGTCGACGTTTTTACCGCGACGGCGAGTACCGGCGATAGGGTAGATTTCCACTTGATTGGTTTGAGTTTCGTATTTAAGCGCACTTTCTGGTGAGGCGCCAAACAGAGTAAAGAGCTCATCTTGCATGTAGAACATGTAAGGGCTTGGATTGCTTTTTTTCAAATGCTTATAAGCGGCCAATGACGATGGGCATGGCAGAGAAAAGTAGCGAGATGGCACCACTTGGAACACATCACCGCGAATCACAAATTCTTTAAGATCACGCACCGTTTGGCAGAACTCTTCATCACTGACACTGACTGATACGTCACAGCTTTCCAGTTTTACCGCGCTTGGCGCAGGCTGAACTTGCTTCATTTCAGTTTCAATGGTTTGTAGGCGCTTATCTAGCGTAGTGCGAGTTGCAGCGTTGGCATCAAATAAGCTGCCAAATAGGTGTGCTTGCTGCTGCTGATGGTCAACCACAATGAGCGTTTCAGCGACATAAAATACATAGTCTGGGCATTGGCTGTTGATTTCGGCTTGACCAAGAGGTTCAAAGTTTGCCACTAGGTCGTATGCAAATAAGCCGCCAATGAATAATGCCATAGGGTCGTGGTCAGCGCAGTTATAGCTTTGCTTGATGATACGAAGCATATCAAACGATGATGGTTGGCGAAGACGACTGTCTTCATCAAGGTTATCGTCAGGAGCGTTAAAGTTAACGACTAATTTGCTGTCGTTATTTTCAGTAATAAAATCGGGATTTAGATTAGATACAAGGCGGGCCAGCAAGGCTTGACCATTGTCAGAGTTTGCCGTTAGAACTACTTGGTGGCCACGGCACTCGATACGCATAGCGGCGTCGACCAGTAATAGACTTTTTAAGTTTTCTTTTGATTCAACTTCGGCTGATTCAAGAAGAAGGGTGTCGGCCTTATCTTTACACAGGTGGTGGAATAATTCCGTTGGATCTTGGGTATAGAAGACATCACGTTGTAATACTTCTAACTGGCCTTGTGCGGTCAGGTTAATGGTCTTGTTCACAAGACCTCCTTGTAAGCTTTTGGTTCTTAGCATCACATACTCTCATATTCTGTTGTTTCACCCAAAAGTGATTGTGTAAAACTAGGTCAAAATTTGCGCAATCAACACAATATTCAATGTGTTTGTAATGGTTTAGATTGTTCAAAAAGACATAAAAAAAGCTCGCAGACTAATGCGAGCTTTCGAGTTTGTTTAGATACACTCAATATTTAGCTCGCTCTAAGAGAGAACCACCAACGCCACTGTCCAGATACTGCGCATGCACAAACTCTACCGATTTCGGTACAGATTGGCTGAGGCTGTTGTATCATGACTGTATTCATAGCGATTTGCTAAACACCTTTAAATAATCTAGGTGTACTAGTTAACTAGTACAGCGAAGGAAAGTCAAGCCTTTTATGATATTTGATCTACATTCTCATACCACTGCCTCTGATGGCCGTTTTACTCCTCAAGATCTGCTGGAACGTGCTATTGAGCATAGGGTTGGCGTACTTGCTATTACCGACCACGATACCGTTGATGGTATTGAACCTGCGTTGGACTATATTCAAAGCGAGCAGCTTGATATTCAACTGGTTACGGGGATTGAAATCTCCACGCTTTGGTCAAATAAAGACATTCATATTGTGGGGTTAAACCTCGATATTCACCATCCACAGTTACGAGCGCTTATTGAGGCGCAACAAGCGAGGCGTATTGAGCGTTCAGAGCTGATTGCTTATCGCTTATCTAAGCATTTGAAAGTTGACCCTTTACCTGAGGTGAAGGCGATTGCAAATGGGGCGCCGGTAACGCGCGCGCATTTTGCTAAATGGCTGGTGGATAATGGGCATGCTAAAAACATGCAGCAGGTATTTAAACGTTTTTTAACCCGCGACAAACCGGGTTACGTGCCACCAATATGGTGTTCTATGGCCGAAGCGGTGCAGGTGATTCATAGCGCAGGCGGAGTGGCGGTACTAGCGCACCCTGGGCGTTATGATTTAACCGCCAAATGGTTAAAAAGACTGCTGGCGGCATTTGTGGAAGCCAACGGCGATGCCATGGAAATTTCTTTGCCACAACAAAGTCAACAAGAGCGACGCAACTTAGCGGATTATGCGATACAATACGGTTTATTAGCTTCCTTAGGTTCTGATTTTCATTATCCTTCACCGTGGATGGAACTAGGGAGGAACTTGTGGCTTCCTGGCGGTGTAACGCCGGTATGGGAACAATGGCCACAATTTTCGGACGTGAATACCAATCCGGATAAGTAAATGTTCAGCCTTAGAACACTGTTATGTTGTACACGTAAATGGTGTTTTAAGTGTCAATGCGTCGTCAAGTAGTCAGCATGAGCCATTACTTATTTGGATTGATATATACGTCGCTTCAACAGATGTTTACTCATAAGGAGATATAATGAGTCAATATTTTTATATACATCCCGATAACCCGCAAAGCCGACTAATTAATCAAGCAGCGACGATCATTCGCAATGGCGGTGTGGTGGTGTACCCCACTGATTCTGGATATGCGTTAGGCTGTCAGCTAGAAAATAAATCGGCAATGGATCGTGTGTGTCGCATTCGTAAAATCTGTGACAACCATAACTTTACTTTGTTGTGTCGCGACCTTTCTGAATTGTCTTCTTATGCTCGTGTCGACAATGTGGCATTTCGTCTATTAAAAAATAACACACCCGGCGCGTATACCTTTATTTTTAAAGGGACTAAAGAAGTACCTCGTCGCTTAATGAACGCTAAACGAAAAACCATCGGTATTCGTGTTCCTGACAATAATATTGCTTTGGATTTGTTGGCCGCGTTAGGCGAACCTATGATGTCGACCACATTAATTTTGCCGGGTAATGATGTGACTGAATCTGATCCAGAAGAGATTCGTGACAAATTAGAAAACGTGGTGGATTTGATCATTAACGGTGGTTACTTAGGCGAGCAACCAACCACTGTGATCGATTTTAGTGAAGACGATCCGGTTATCCTTCGTCGCGGAGCAGGGGACACCACACCGTTTGAGTAATACCGCGTTATTTTGCTTAAATGTGTTAGGTCACGAATAAACGTGAAGTAATAGTAAAATGGGCTAAATACTGGATGATTTTTCAGTCGGTTTTTGCGATAATACGCGACCGCAATTTTGCGGACGACTACTTCATCCGACGTCTGAGAAGACGACACTAAGGTAACTAAATGAGCGAAAAACTACAGAAAATTTTAGCACGCGCTGGCCATGGGTCTCGCCGCGAACTTGAAAGTTTAATTAAATCAGGTCGCGTTAGCGTTAACGGCCAAGTGGCAACGTTAGGCGTACGCTTAGAAGATGACACAGCGGTTGTCCGTATTGATGGTCATCAGGTTTCAATTAAAGCTCCTGAAGAAGTCGTATGTCGCGTTCTTGCTTATTACAAGCCAGAAGGTGAATTATGTACTCGTCACGATCCAGAAGGTCGTCGTACTGTATTTGACCGTCTACCTAAGATCAACGGTGCACGTTGGATCTCAGTAGGTCGTTTGGATGCAAACACCTCTGGCTTGCTACTGTTCACCACCGATGGTGAACTTGCTAACCGCTTAATGCACCCAAGCCGCCAAGTAGAACGTGAATACTTAGTGCGTGTGTTTGGTGAAGTGAATGAGCAAAAAGTGAAGAACCTTGCAAAAGGCGTTCAACTTGAAGATGGTATGGCTCGTTTCGAAGACATCGTTTACGCGGGTGGCGAAGGCATGAACCACACGTTCTACGTTGTGATCAACGAAGGTCGTAACCGTGAAGTTCGTCGCTTGTGGGAATCACAAGATACAACAGTAAGCCGTCTAAAACGTGTTCGCTACGGTGATATCTTCCTTGAGAAGAAACTGCCTCGCGGGGGATGGATGGAAATGAACCTGAAACAGGTGAACTACCTACGTGAATTGGTTGAACTAGCACCAGAAAAAACAACGGTCATCGACGAGCGTAACACTTCTCGTAACCGTGAACGCTCTCGTTCACAAAAGATCCGTCGTGCAGTTCGTCGCCACGAAGAACGCATCACCACTACAGGCCCTGCAAAACGCAAGCCTAAAAAAGCTCGCAAGTAATTTTTAAGTGCGGGGTCAGGTCTTGAAATTTGCATGCAAATTTCAAGACCTGACCCCGCACTTTTTCTTTATTTACCCAGCATACGTGTAATGGTTTTGTCTTTGTCGATCACGTGGTGTTTGATAGCGCCGACGACGTGAAGCACAAACACAGCGATGATAATATTGACCGCGCTATGATGCATTGTGCTGGCTATTTCTTGTAGCCATTCAATTTTGTCGCCTTTACTGATAATTTCCCAGCCAAAAATATCTACCGCACGACCACCTGCAGCGCTCATTACTACACCTGAAATTGGCATAATGAGGGTAGCTAACATTAGAATTCCGTGTACCGCATGCGCGATTTTTTCTTGCCACTCTGGGCTAGTACCTAAACTTGGCAGCTTTCCTTCTTTCAAACGCCACGCAACTCTCAATACCGCCACAATAAGAATTAATGCTCCAATTGACTTGTGATAGCCCATTAGAAAGGATTTATCTGGCCCTCTCTCCATTTCAGCTAAGATCATGCCAACAATAAATACGCCCACAAAGCTAAGGCCTGTCAACCAATGCATTACGATGGTCATAAAGGACAGTTTTTCCGATGTGGAGGGGGGCGATGGTGTAGAAGAATTAGAGGACATAGATAAATCAGAAGACATAGATTAATACCGCGTTAATAAATAAGTGGCGCTATTATCTATGAAGTAAATTAAACTAACATGTCATTTACTGTAAAGTAACGTAAATATTTGATGTCGCGCTAAATTATTGATATTGAAAACTTAATTGCAACGTAAGTAGAGGGAAGTGTGACTAAATCAATGGACAAAAAGTCGAGAACAAGCCTAAGAGTGTTGTTAGATATCTTACAGTTTGTACGCCCATATCAATGGAAAGTGTTTGCCGCACTGGCTGCATTATTAATGACTTCAGGGCTTACTTTATCGGTCGGGCAAGGCGTGCGCTTACTTATTGATGAAGGCTTTTCACAGCGTTCAATTCACGATCTTAATTATGCGATTGGTTTTATTTTAGCGGTGACAGTGTGCATCTCTATCGGAACATTTTTTCGTTTCTATTTAGTGTCATCGGTGGGAGAGCGTGTCAGCGCTGATATTCGACTGGCGGTGTTTAATCACGTTATTACCTTGCATCCTAGCCATTTTGAAACTCACGGCAGTGGCGATATTATGTCACGCATCACAACGGACACCACATTACTCCAAAGTATTATTGGCTCTTCGTTTTCTATGGCGATGCGCAGTGCATTGATGTGTGTTGGCGCGATCGTGATGCTATTTGCCACCAACGTAAAGTTAACTCTGATTGTGTTAGCCTCAGTGCCTTTTATTTTGGTTCCTATTTTGGTCTATGGGCGAAAAGTACGAGCGCTTTCTAGACAAAGCCAAGATTCCATGGCGGATGTAGGCAGCTATGCAGGAGAGGCGATTGAACACATTAAAACGGTGCAAAGCTTTAGTCGTGAAGCGCAGGAATTACACTCGTTTTCAGCTGAAGTTGAACGCGCTTATGAAATAGGACGTCAACGGGTGAAACAGCGCGCTATTTTGATTTCTGGCGTGATCGTCATTGTGTTTGGCGCTATCTCAGGCATGTTGTGGGTAGGGGGAAGCGATGTTATACGCGGTGAGATTTCACCAGGTGAATTGGGTGCATTTGTGTTTTATGCGATTATGGTGGCCTCATCGACGGCCACTATTTCCGAAGTATTTGGTGAATTGCAACGAGCAGCAGGAGCCACAGAGCGATTGCTGGAAATCCTGAATGTAAAAAGCCAAATTATCGCACCCAAGCAAGCTGTTTCTACCGCTAAGCTTAGCGCCGAAATGTCCTTTCATCGGGTGTCTTTTTATTATCCATCCCGCCCTGATACTCCGACGATTGATACACTCAATTTAACCGCTAAAGAAGGTAAAGTGCTGGCATTAGTCGGTCCTTCTGGCGCAGGGAAAACCACGTTATTTGAACTTTTACTGCGCTTTTACGACCCGTCAAAGGGAGAGGTAACATTAGGTGGGCAAGATATTCGTCAGTTTGATCCTAAAGATCTGCGCAATAAGATGGCGCTCGTACCTCAGCAACCGGCATTATTTAGCCACGATGTGATGCACAATATTCGTTACGGCAATCCTGATGCCACTGATGAACAAGTAATAGAAGCGGCGAAAAAAGCGCATGCGCACGAGTTTATTTGTAACCTTCCGCAAGGCTATCAAAGCCACTTGGGTGAAAAGGGCGTACGTTTATCTGGCGGACAAAGACAGCGCATTGCCATTGCTCGCGCCATTTTAAAAGATCCTATGATTTTACTGCTTGATGAAGCCACCAGCGCCCTCGATAGTGAAAGTGAACACCACGTACAACAAGCTCTTGAAGCACTGATGAAACACCGCATTACCATTATCATTGCGCACCGTTTATCAACGATTCAGCACGCTGACCAAATTGCCGTTTTAGATAAAGGAAAATTGGTCGATGTTGGCAATCACCATAGCTTATTAAGCCGCTGTGAATTGTATCAACGCTTGGTTGAGTTGCAGTTTAAGCAGAAGGGTTAGTGGGGACAGGTGGATGATTCAGGTCTTAGAACCTAAATGTGTCGTAAATCTTCAATTATTTTTCCGTTAATACCAGCATAATAGCGTTCATACTGAGCAATTTACTATCGGTTGAATCAAACATGATCAGAGAGTACCAAGCAAAGGATATTGAAGTCGTTCTCGATATTTGGCTTAAAGCATCAATACAAGCTCATGACTTTGTTGTAGCAGAATTTTGGCAATCCCAAGTCTCGAATATGCGCGACATCTATATCCCAGCATCAAAAACTTATGTATTTGAAAAAGAGGGCAATATTGTCGGTTTCTATTCGCTCTATCAGAATCTTTTAGCCGCAATTTTTGTTTCGCCTGACTATCAAGGTCTGGGATTCGGCAAGCAATTAATTTCTCATGCTAAAGGGCAATGTTTCGAGCTGACTTTAAATGTCTATAAAGAGAATCAAGCCGCTTACAGATTCTATCTTGCACAAGGTTTTGAGGTCGATAATGAACAGCTTTGTGAGCATACAGGCTGCGCTGAATATGCGATGAGTATGAACACAAAATAAACTAAGGGTAAATGTTAGTCTGCTAACATTTACCCTTGTGCTTAGCGACGCTTAGCAATAAACATCTGATAGCCAAATTCGCCTAAATAGCGTTTATAAATATCAATTTCGGCAAGAATATCGTTAATTGCGTTTGAATCTGGCATATGAGGCAGTAATTCATTTGCACGCTCTTTAAGGGGCAAATAATAGTTCTGCCATGCGGCTTCACTTAATGGAAAATGCTCAATGATCTCATAGCCTGCGGCGTTAAATTGTTGCAATCTGGTCTCGATAGATTGCATGTCTGGATATTCTCCCTTGAAGAAGTTTTGCACCTCTGCTGTTGGATCTGTAGTGCGCCAAACCAAATCACTGAGCATGATGATGCCATTTTCTTCTAGTAGTGGTCGCCACTGTTTTAAGGCATTGTTTACGCCCATGATATACGCGCTACCTTCTGCCCAAATAAGGTCGAAACTTTGCTCAGTAAAGGGCAGTTCGGTCATGCTGGCGCACACAGGTACAATGCGAGAGGCTAGCCCATCTTGCTCAAAGCGTTCACTTAAGCGATCGAGTGCAGATTGCTCGTTATCCACAGTGGTGATGATAGCGTCAGTGTTATTGGCGAGTACTGTTGTGGCAAGCCCTTTACCTGAGCCTATTTCAAGCACTTTTGTACAGGTTTTAGGGATGGCATTCAGCGCTTTTAGCGTTTCAGTTTCACTGCCCGGACCCCAGCGGTCGAGGGTTTCAAAGACTGTCATAAAGTCAGCCATATAATCTTGATGTTCGTTCATGTCTTTTGATAGCCATTTCAATCTAAGGGCTTCTTTTTCGTCAAAGCCTTGTTTCATTAACCAATCTAGATGCGCATCGGGTGCTATTTGGCTTATGTTTTCGTGCCATTGTTTGTGATTCTCTTCACCAAGAAGCGCGACCAATACTTTTCTAGAGTGCTGTTTTTGTTCAATCTCGTTATCCAATGCTTGTAGGCGGTTGACCAGCAATGGACGGTCGATTTTGGCATCCAAGCAAGCTTTGCATTCTTTGAGCGTTAAACCCGCAGCTTGCAGAGTTTGTATAAGCAACACGCGCTGAACGTCTTTGTCGGTATAGACGCGATAATCGTTGTCTAAACGCACTCCGTTTATCAGTTGCAGCTTTTCATAATAGAGTAGCGCTGAGCGTGACAAACCCACTTTGCGTGCTAATTCTGATATGCGGTACATATACCTTCCTTGCTTGAATAGAGCTAACTTAAACTATGAAGTAATAGACAGGTCAATACAAAATATAAGTTATGGCTGACAGACATTGCAATAAATCCCTATCTGGTTGAATATCAATCTTATAGTCTAGAGACAAAATGCGTAAGCAGTAAATGAAAAAGGAATTCACCCTATGGATGGGACTTCAAAGCGCAATTTAGCGGTATTGATGTATGTATTGGTGTCATTAGGTGGCATTGTTGTTGACATTATTGTGCCGTCGTTGCCCTCTATTCAAGCCGCTCTTGCCAGTAATGAAGCACTGACTCAGTGGGCATTTTCAGCCGCGATATTGGGCTTTGGCGTGGGGCAAATAATCGCCGGGTTTGTAGTGGACGCTTTCGGCCGAAAAATGCCGATGTTGATAGGCTGCATTGTTTTGATCTTAGCGCTTTTTATTTCCGCTATTGCGCCAAGTATCGACACCTTAATTGGTTTGCGTTTATTGCAAGGGTTAGCCGTATCCTTTATCGCTGTAGGTGGAAGGGCTGCAATCAAGGATTTATTTGATGGAGAAGAGTATTTACGCGCGGTTAATTGGATCACCATTTCGTTCGCCTTAGGCTTAACTTTATCTCCGTTTATCGGTGGATACATTGATGCACACTTTGGTTGGAACATGGTGTTTTACGCATTGATGGTGTGGGTTGCAATGGGCACGGGTTTATTGTTGTTTATGTTTACTGACACACACCGCAGGACGCGATTTAGCGCGCACTTTGTGACTCGAAGTTTTAGTGAAATTGTCGGTAACGCGACCTTTCGGCGTGTCGCGCTGATTTGCGGGATTTTGTACAGTATTTTGCCTGCCTTTAATACCGTAGCGCCATTTTTGATTCAAACAACACTGGGTCATACGCCCATATTTTATGGGCATGTCGCGCTATTATTAGGTGCAAGTTGGCTGGTGGGCAATATTGCGAACCGATTCTTTTTTAAAGTGCCTGCTGAGAAAAAAATTCGGCTGTCGATGCTGCTGTCATTAATTTCTGTTGCATGTGGTTTGTTCTATCAAACTCTTTTCGGGCTTAATTTACTGGCTTTGGTAATACCCGTCGCCTTGGTTGTGATGGCGCTAGGCGTATTATTTCCGTTGTGTTTAGGGCAAGCGCTTGCCCCATTTACCCACTTGGCTGGGATTGCCAATGCGCTTGTATTTTCAGCGTGTTGGCTGTGTACAGCGCTGGTCTCGTTTTTGGCTTCAGGGCTTTCTAGCATAAGCGCGATACCATTATTGTTGATGTACGCCATATTGCTCTCAGCGGTCGCGCTTATATTTAAATTTAAACGCTGATGTAAACTGTCACAGCAGAATTTATGCGTTGCCGGCGCTGTTTTAGAAGGTATGACTATAAGAGAGTATCACTTTCTTATCTGAGCCGTAGTCATTGTCTGATACCAGTGCTAGTAAGCTAATGCTGTCTTTCTTAGTGAAGTTATAGCCAGTTCCTGCCCCCATCCAATAACCAAAATAATCATCCGAACCGATAGATGCACCGGCAAAAGCCATAGCAGTAAATTTGTCATTGATAGGTTTTAAAGAAAAAGCTCCGACATAGCCACCGGTGCTGTCGCTAGGGTGTAAGACAAAGGGGTTATTTGGATCATAGAACTCATCATTTGCATTTAAAGGTCGTTCACCATCGGTGTAGTTAAATCCGGCCATGGGGAATATTTGCCAGCCCGCAGGTTCAATTCCAAATACCGATAAAGGCAAAAACGTGCCGACACTGTAATTATTAAAGTTCGAACCGTCACTGTATTCACTGTGACCAAAGTTAAAGTTCACGATACCGATATCAAATAGCCAAGATCCGCCCACGCTCCACTCTTGAGTATCGGGGTGATAGCGCGCATTAATTTTTTGCGCTTCGCTTAAACCCAGAGAGCCCGAGATAGAGTAACCGGCCTTTTCAGATTCAAAATTGTAATCAGCCGCAACGCCCAACTTGGTAACAATGCGGGTAGGGTCGTCGGCATTTTTGTTTTCATTGTCGTAGATGTCTCTTTTTTGCTCGGCGAAAGCAGCAGACGAAATCACACTGGCACAAAGTAAGGTTAAACAAGCAACATGTTTTGGCATTAACAACGACACTCCAATGAATAATAGAGACAATTTATGAACGATAGAACATAGTACCCAATATGCATCTGGTTAACTATTTATTGTGGTGATGTTTTTTGTAAGCGGAGCTTATGGGAAAGGTAGGGGGATTGAAGTTCTTAAAGCGTTTGACGGATAATATCCGTATAGTGCTTCGGTCTTACGTGCTTCACTTATACATTCAGGTATTCACGAGTGTTTAGTTATTAGTAATTTATTAGGTAGTAATAATGCAAATATCACGTATAAAAGTTGAGGCTCTGATTTGCCCTCTATGCGGGAAAGGGAACTCTTGTGGTAACCAAGACGATAAATCGAAAACCTGTTGGTGCGCCGATCCTGCGATAACGTTTCCAAAAGGGTTGTTAGCTCAGATCCCCGAACACTTACAAGGCAAAGCCTGTATTTGTAAGTCGTGTGTGAATAAGTTCCAAATAGATTCAGCTAGCGCATAATCTCGGCTTAACTGAAAATTAAAAAAGCCCTATACGTGAATAATATCAACATGATAGGGCTTTGATGTCATTTAGAAACACAAGTGATTTTAGTCGCGCTTCCACAAAATATGACAGAATTTGTGCTCAGGATCGCGAGAGACCAGCATACGTGCAAATACGTCATCTAACACATCGTCTGTTTCATTCACCAGACCGATTTTGATTTCAGCATAGGTTTCTTTATCCACCTCAAATCCGACATGTGATGCCCAGTCGTCTCCGGTTTCTACTAGCTCTGCTGCGCCACGGTCTTCAAACTGCAGTGTAAACAAAGCAACGTCTGCTGCTTCAAGGTTGTCAGGAGCCATTTCTAGAAAAATGTCGTAAGCAGCGTCGATGGTATCATCAAAGGATAAGAGTTCAGTCATTGGATTCCCTTAGCGGTCTCTTAAATTGTTGAGGCGATTGTACTCGCAATTTGTTGCAATTAGAACAGGCCAATCTGCGGCGCATTAATATCGTCAAATTTGAGGCCAACAAAAGGCAAAATGGCATCGGCGATGGGCTTAACTTGCTTTTCAATATAGTGCTCGTAATCATAAGCACTGCGCACAAATTCGATGGGTTCAGGGCCACTTCGGGTCATCACGTAGGCAATTCGGCCACGGTTTTGATATTGCAAAGGACGACCTAGCTGTTGATTGATGTCATCGGCTAAACGCGCGGCGCGTACTTGTGGCGGAATGTTCTTTTGATAGTCATTAAGCTTTCTGCGCAGACGTTTACGGTAGATAAGCTTGTCGTCTAATGCGCCAGATTCTACTTGGGCAACGGTATCTAAAATAAACTGAGTGGGGTCTTGTCCATCAAAAATAAGCTCATATAGACGAGCCTGAAAACTTTGCGCCAGTTCTGTCCAGTCACTACGGGCACTTTCTAAACCTTTAAAAACGATGCGCGAATCATTTTGGGTTTTGATTAAGCCTGCGTAACGTTTCTTGGAGCCTGTCTCTGAGCCTCTAATTGTCGGCATAAAGAAGCGATTAAAGTGAGTTTCGTATTCTAACTCAAGTAGGGAAGTGAGCTGGTATTGCTCAGCAAGGTGCTGTTTCCACCAAGCGTTAATGTGCGTTGTTAGGGCATGACCCACGGCATCGGCTTGTTGTGCACTGCATTCACCTTTTAACGAGACAAAGGTAGAGTCAGTATCACCGTAGATGACCTCATAGCCTTTATCTTCAATTAGCTTACGAGTGGTCTTCATTATTTCGTGACCGCGTAACGTTATCGAAGAGGCCAAGCGTGTATCAAAGAAACGACAACCGGAAGAGCCTAACACCCCATAAAATGAATTCATGATGATCTTAATCGCTTGTGAAAACGCCACTTCGTTATCTTTTTTGGCTTGATCACGGGCTTGCCATAACTCTTCGATTAAGTTGGGCAGGTAGTGTTTACTGCGGTGAAACTGCGCCTTTCTAAAACCGGGCACAGCTTGATCTGCTTGATTGCCTATCTCTAGCTGTAAACCTTCAATGAGTCCCATAGGATCAATGAGGAAACTGCGAATGATGGCTGGATACAGGCTTTTAAAATCCAGCACTAATACTGAGTCATACAACCCCGGTTTTGAGTCCATGACAAAGCCGCCGGGGCTAGCAATCCAATCATTAGGCATTAGATTTGGCGCAACATAGCCACCTCGGTGTAAACGAGGCAGATACAGGTTAGAAAAAGCCGCCACACTGCCACCGACTCTATCAAGGGACAAGCCCGTTAGTTTACTGCGCTGAATTAGGTAATCGAGTAGGTGGGTTTTGTGAAAGATCTTGTTGACCAGTACACAATCTTGCAAGTTGTATTTTGCCAAAGAGAGCTTGTCATGGTGGAACATGTCATTGATCTCTTGCATGCGGTCATGCACGTTATGGATGGCTTTACCTTGCTGTAATAACTCTTGAGAAACAGACTCTAATGACCAAGAATCAAACGAATAGGTCGCCGATTTAAGGCCGTCGATACCATCAACCACCACACGTCCTGGAATGGTAATAAAACCTTGCTGGCTTTGATTCGATTGTCGGTAGTAGCAATTTTGTTTGCCTCGCCCTAAGTTAAGGCGGATCTTGTGCTGTTCGGCTCGCTGCACCAACAGGCGCATATCAAAGCCGATGACATTCCAACCGATAATAATGTCCGGATCAAACTGCACAAACCAATCAATGAGCGCGCGAAGCAGAGCGTTTTCATTTTCCACCCACTGAATAGGCGTCTCATCACTTGGTTGAGGTTCACCTATCATGATCACGCGACTGTCCATGACGGAATCTAAACCAATGGAGTACAACACCCCTTTGGCAGAACATTCAATATCGAGAGAAACCACCGATAGATTCGGCATGTAGTTTTTAGCTGTGCGACATTGGGCGTTGGAAATTTTTAGGTAGCCGTTTGCAGATGTTTCTTGACCACTGACTTCGATTTGTCCTTGAATAAACCGCTCCATGAGATAGCGATCAACCAACCTTATATCGGGTTCGTAGATAGTTATGCCACTATCAAGTAGCGCTCGCTCAAAATTCATTGCGTGTTTTCGGGTAGGGAAATAACAGGCGCTCACGGGGTTTAATTGAAAGGTCCTCAAAGGTAGTGCTTTGGTTTGTAAGGGAATTTTTAGCTGATTGGCTAATTGCTCTACCTGTGATTGCATGGCGCTTTCAATAAAGTATACGGATTTTTGATCCGGAATTTGAACCAATACAGGCCCTGCATCCGTAGACATCCACAGTTCAATAATACTCGAAGTGCCGACATCTTTACTTTGACGGGTTAAGATAAATCCTGAACGCAATATGCAAACCTTTTTGCTACTCTTACAAGTAGCTATGATAACAAACCCTTGTTGAGCTGTTTATATGAATTTAAATATGATTTTAGGTAAATGTATAGTCACTTTGGAGCGTAGTGCATAACAGAGAAAAGGCCGCAAAAGTGAGTCTGAAAACGGCCGCTTAAACTTGTTGCATATGAAAGGTGCGGTATAAATTTTAATCGAATAAGCATATTATTGCACGACTGTGTCATAATAATTGCACTAATATATTGTAATATCGTAAATACTAAGCATATTTGGATGTCGTAAACTACGCCAATAACGTAGAATAACGGTCGCGTGTTATGATGACTTCATGACGATCTATGCAGCCAAGAATTAGAGTGTGGAGATACAAGTTTGATAAATGTTTTCCTTGTAGATGATCATGAGCTTGTACGCACAGGGATAAGACGTATTATCGAAGACGTCCGTGGTATGAATGTGGCAGGGGAAGCTGAAAGTGGTGAAGATTCTATAAAATGGTGCCGAAATAATCATGTTGATGTGATCCTTATGGACATGAATATGCCGGGTATCGGTGGCCTTGAGGCAACCAAAAAAATATTACGTTTCAACCCAGATATAAAAATCATTGTGTTGACCGTACATACTGAAAACCCATTTCCAACTAAGGTGATGCAAGCTGGCGCGTCTGGCTATTTGACCAAAGGTGCTGGGCCAGATGAGATGGTGAATGCAATTCGTATGGTGAACAGCGGTCAACGCTATATTTCACCTGAAATCGCACAACAAATGGCGCTTAGCCAAGTTTCAAGTTCTTCTGATAATCCTTTTAAAGATCTCTCCGAGCGTGAGCTTCAAATCATGCTAATGATCACTAAAGGGCAAAAAGTGACTGATATTTCTGAACAACTGAGCTTAAGTCCTAAAACGGTGAACAGTTACCGTTATAGACTGTTCAACAAGCTCGATATCAGTGGCGATGTAGAACTGACACACTTAGCCATTCGTCACGGAATGTTGGATGCAGAGACGCTGTAGGTGACATCGCAGTTCGACTCAACCGCATTTCTTAGAACGGTTACACATCAGCCCGGCGTTTATCGAATGTATAACGCCGAGGCTGTTGTCATTTATGTAGGCAAGGCGAAAGATCTTCAAAAACGCCTTAGTAGCTACTTCAGAAAAAAGCTCGATAACGAAAAAACACGTGCCTTGGTCAGTCACATTGACCACATCGACGTGACGGTTACTCATACCGAAACCGAAGCCTTAATCCTTGAGCATAACTACATCAAACAGTACTTACCTAAGTACAATGTGTTGCTCAGAGACGATAAATCCTACCCGTATATTTTCATCAGCCATCACAAGCATCCTCGTTTGTCGCTACATCGCGGCTCAAAAAAGCGTAAGGGCGAGTATTTTGGTCCGTATCCAGACTCCGGAGCGGTGCGCCAAACGTTGCATTTATTGCAAAAAATCTTACCGATGCGCCAATGTGAAGACACCATCTATGCCAATCGAACACGGCCTTGTTTGATGTATCAAATTGGACGTTGTGCAGCACCTTGTGTGAAGAGCATTATCTCCGATGAAGAGTATCAAGATTTAGTGCAATGGGTGCGTTTGTTCTTACAGGGCAAAGACAAACAAGTGGTAGAGCTGTTAATTGCCAAAATGGACGAAGCCAGTCGCAGTCTTAAATTTGAGCAAGCGGCGCAGTTTCGCGATCAAATTCAAGCCATTCGCCGCATTCAAGAGCAGCAGTTTGTTTCCGAAGACAGCTTTGATGACATTGACGTGCTCGGTTTTGCTCAAGAGTCAGGGGTAGCCTGTATTCATATCTTGATGATTCGTCAAGGTAAGATACTCGGCAGTCGCAGCTTCTTTCCAAAAATCCCGAACAACAGCCAAACCGAAGAAATTTTTTATAGCTTTATTAGCCAATACTATTTGAATCAATCTGAGGGCAGGGGGTTACCTAGTCGCTTAGTGTTCGCCTCGGGTTTGCTTGAGGATGAAAAGCCTTTCCAAGAAGCATTGACGCAGATGGCTGGTCGACATGTCAGTTTTCATACCAATCCTAGTGGGCATCGTGCTCGCTATTTGAAACTGGCAAATACTAATGCACTCAGTGCAATTACGACTAAAATTAACCATAAGATGACCATTTCGCAGAGGTTTAAAGAGCTTCAGCAAGTGCTCAACATGGATTCGATTCGTCGCATGGAATGTTTTGATATCAGCCATACCATGGGCGAGAGCACCATAGCCTCCTGTGTGGTGTTTAATCATGAAGGTCCAGTCAAGCCAGAGTATCGCCGCTACAACATTACAGGCATCACCGGTGGTGACGACTATGCGGCGATGGGGCAAGTACTTGAGCGTCGTTATTCGAAGCAGATAGATGTAGATAAAATTCCCGATATCATTTTCATTGATGGTGGTAAGGGACAACTAAATCGTGCGATTGAGATCATTTCTAAATATTGGGATCAGTGGCCGAAACGTCCACGCTTAATTGGTATCGCCAAAGGCGTCACGCGTAAGCCGGGCCTTGAAACTATGATTACCGCTGAAGGTGAAGAGTTTAATATGGCTAGCGACGCGCCAGCGCTGCATTTAATGCAGCACATTCGCGATGAGAGCCATAATCATGCGATTGCAGGGCATAGAGCAAAGCGAGGTAAAACTCGTCGCACTAGTGCATTGGAAGGCATTGAAGGAGTAGGGCCAAAACGTAGGCAAGCTTTGTTGAAATATATGGGCGGTTTACAAGAACTGAAGAGAGCCAGCGCTGAAGAAATAGCCAAAGTGCCAGGTATCAGTAATTCTTTAGCAGAAAAGATAGTTCAAGCGTTGCAACACTAACTAAAATCCCGCAACATTAGGGATAAACCTATAGCCAAATAAGCATGTCCATTTGACGTGCCTTCAGAGTAAATAAAATGCGATTTACTATCCCGAATATTCTTACCTTGATTCGCCTATTCTTGATCCCAGTGTTTGTCATTGTGTTCTATCTGCCCTTTTCATGGGCACCTTTTACAGCAGCAATGGTGTTTTGGGTTGCCGGGTTTACCGACTGGCTCGATGGAGTATTGGCGCGTAAGTTAGGGCAGACGTCGCGTTTTGGTGCATTTTTAGATCCTGTTGCGGATAAAGTGATGGTGGCAACGGCGCTATTATTGATTGCCGAGCATTACAATACGATTTGGATTACGGTTCCAGCCATCATAATGATTTCCCGAGAAATCATTATCTCAGCATTAAGAGAGTGGATGGCTGAAATAGGCAAACGTGCTAGTGTTGCCGTGTCGTGGATTGGTAAAGTGAAAACCTTTGCGCAAATGTTTGCCTTGTGGGTGTTGATCTGGCGTTATGATGATTGGATGATTTGGATTGGTTTCTTATCTTTGTTTATCGCGACCGTGCTTACCCTGTGGTCCATGGTGCAATATTTGAATGCCGCCAAAGACGATTTGCTTCACGCAGACGAATAATTTAAAAATAAAATAACCAGCGAAAGCTGGTTTTTTTATGCCTTCAGCTTCTAGTTGTGCCTATTTTGCATAACCTTGAGTATCAAACCAAAACAAACAATGAGTTACTCAAAAATAGCCTGAAGAAAAATAAAGCAATTTAGGTGGATTTTAATCAATTTTTGATACTTATCTAACCATCTTGCCAAGGTTTGTTTGTAAAGCGAGCAAACGAATCATAATTCGAAAAATTTTATTGACTCACAGGGTCGAATCCGTAAAATGCCACCCCGTACCCAAGAGGAATTAACTCTTAAGCAGTACGACGGCGCCTTGGCAGAGTGGCTATGCAGCGGATTGCAAATCCGTGGACCTCGGTTCGATTCCGGGAGGCGCCTCCATTCTCTTAACGAGAATAT
>NZ_BAUJ01000050.1 GCF_000496695.1 Vibrio halioticoli NBRC 102217 | reverse complement strand
TCATTCGCCCTTTGAAATCTATGTCTACTTATAAACAATGGCTTGTCGAATATAATGTAGTTTAACAGGCATAAAAAAACCGCTGACTAGCAGCGGTTATTGAGAGTAATCGTGTTAACGATTAGGCCGGTTCTTGAAAGATCACGGTATCGGCTTTTTCAGTGTATTGCGCCATACGGTGGAAGTTCAAGTAACGGTAGGTGTCGGCAGCTGTCGCATCAATCTGAGAAGAGTACTCTAAGTATTCTGCTTTAGTTGGTATACGCCCTAAAATTGCCCCTACTGCGGCTAATTCAGCTGACGCTAGATACACGTTAGCACCCGTACCAAGACGGTTCGGGAAGTTACGTGTTGAGGTAGACATGACGGTCGCCTTGTCGGCAACACGTGCTTGGTTACCCATACATAGCGAACAGCCCGGAGTTTCAATACGCACCCCTGCACGTCCAAAGATGCCGTAGTAGCCTTCTTCTGTCAGTTGATCGCGATCCATCTTAGTTGGCGGAGCCACCCATAGGCGAGTTTCTAGCTGACCGTTAAACTTATCTAGCAATTTACCTGCGGCGCGGAAATGCCCAATATTGGTCATGCACGATCCGATAAAGACTTCATCGATATCAGTACCTTGTACTGCAGATAGCGGACGAGCATCATCAGGATCATTCGGTGCGCACAAAATTGGTTCATCAATTTCTGCAAGATCAATCTCGATAACGTGCGTGTATTCAGCGTCTTTATCCGCTTCCATTAGCTCTGGATTATCTAGCCACTCTTGCATCGACTTAATACGACGTTCAATGGTACGCAGATCCCCATAACCTTCAGCGATCATCCACTTAAGCATGGTGATGTTAGAGTTTAGGTACTCTTCGATAGACTCGCGAGACAACTTAACAGTACAACCTGCCGCACTTCGCTCAGCAGACGCATCAGAAAGCTCAAAGGCTTGCTCTACAGAAAGGTGCTCAACACCTTCAATTTCAAGTACGCGACCAGAGAATTCATTCACTTTACCCGCTTTTTCTACCGTCAATAAGCCTTGCTTGATGCCGTAGTAAGGGATGGCATGAACCAAATCACGTAATGTAATGCCCGGTTTCATTTCGCCTTTAAAGCGCACCAAAATTGACTCTGGCATATCCAGTGGCATTACGCCTGTTGCCGCCGCAAACGCCACCAAACCAGAACCTGCTGGGAAAGAAATGCCCAGTGGGAAACGAGTATGGGAGTCGCCACCTGTACCTACTGTATCAGGCAGAAGCATGCGGTTTAACCATGAGTGAATAACACCATCACCCGGACGCAGTGAAACGCCGCCACGGTTCATAATAAAATCAGGCAGTGTATGGTGCGTAGTCACATCAACAGGTTTTGGATACGCTGATGTATGACAGAAAGACTGCATCACTAAGTCAGCAGAGAAACCTAAACACGCCAGATCTTTTAGCTCATCACGAGTCATAGGGCCGGTAGTATCTTGCGAACCTACTGTCGTCATCTTCGGCTCACAGTACGTTCCCGGACGAATGCCCGCAACGCCACATGCTTTACCAACCATCTTCTGCGCTAAAGTAAACCCTTTGCCAGTATCTGCGATTTCGCCTGGCTTACGAAATACCTCTGATGGCTCAAGCCCTAGTGAAGTACGCGCTTTGTCTGTTAGGCCACGACCTACAATCAAAGGAATACGACCACCAGCACGAACTTCATCAATAAGCACGTCTGTTTTTAATGCAAACTCAGCGATCACTTCGCCGCTTGCATGATCACACACTTTACCTTGGTATGGGTAAACATCGATAACGTCACCCATGTTCAATTTAGTGACATCCACTTCGATTGGTAATGCGCCTGCATCTTCCATGGTATTAAAGAAGATAGGGGCGATTTTACCACCAAGCACATAACCACCTGCGCGCTTGTTCGGCACGTGAGGAATATCATCCCCCATAAACCACAACACCGAGTTAGTCGCGGATTTACGAGAAGACCCCGTACCGACAACATCACCCACATAAACCAACTGGTGACCTTTCTCTTTTAACGCTTCAATTTGTCCAATCGGACCAACTGTGCCAGCATTATCAGGATTTATACCTTCACGCTCATTTTTTAGCATAGCTAAAGCGTGCACTGGGATATCAGGGCGAGACCAAGCATCTGGCGCCGGAGAAAGATCATCGGTATTGGTTTCACCTGTGACTTTAAACACAGTCAAAGTGACTTTTTCTTGTAGCTCAGGTTTTGACAAGAACCATTCAGCGTCAGCCCAAGACTGCACCACTTGCTTCGCATATTCATTGCCCGCTTTGGCTTTCTCTTCTACATCATAGAAAGCATCAAACATTAGCAAAGTGTGTGAAAGTGCTTTGGTTGCGATAGGCGCAAGCTCTGCGTCATCTAGCAGGCTAATCAGTGGTTCAATATTGTAACCACCGAGCATAGTACCAAGCAGTTCGGCTGCTTTTTGTTTTGACACTAGCGGCGATATAACGTCACCTTTAGTGACTGCGGTTAAGAAGCTAGCTTTGACATAGGCGGCTTCATCAACACCTGGTGGAATACGATTTTCTAAGAGATCTAAGATGAAGGTATCTTCACCTTGAGGTGGGTTCTTTAGTAATTCAACAAGTGCAGCGACTTGTTCTGCATCGAGGGGCTTTGGAACCACTCCCTGTTCAGCACGCTCAGCTATATGATTGCGATAAGCTTCAAGCACAACTTCATTCCTCTGGTTGTGGTCTGTAGCAAAAACTACAGACATCCTTTGATTAGACACTTCTTCCTATTGTCGTAACATTGCTGTATGCGGTAAGCATTACAGTAAACAAGCGCCAAAATGGTGTAGCGAGAATATCAAATTTAACATCAAATTAAAATCTCACCATTTTGACCAACATAGCAACTTAGGATGAAAGTACGGGGAAATCCTAGAAAAACTGTAAACCTAAGTAATTCGTTCGGCTAGATTTACAACCTTACATTTAAACTGATTATTAAATTCATTGGTTATTTATAGGCATTACCTATCGAAAGATAAGCGGCACCCATGCCATCTTCTGTCTGACCGTACCCCAACAACACGGGGCCGATAGGAGAATCAATACCAATGTAAGCCGACCCTGCGACAAATAACGGTGCATTCTTAATATTGTGTTTTGAACCTGACCATACTCCACCATATTCAGCGGATAACCCCACATAAATTGGCGACTGGAACATGCCAAAGTCATTTTCAAACCAGCGATAACGATACACGAGCATAGCAAACGCTTTGTTTTGACCTATCAAGCTATTGCGCGGAATACCAGATAGGTGTTGGAAGCCGCCCAGATCATACGGGTCAATGGGCGCGACATTATTAACCGAATCAAACAAACCTAATTCAGCATTACCCACAAAGGTATGTTTTTGATGGAAAGTAACCGCCGATAGCCAACGAACCTTATATTCATCCACTCGCTCTTCATCGTAACTTGAATCCTCATTATCGACCTTATCAAATGAGGTTAAGTATTCCATAAATAAGTAAGAGCCTTTGGTCGGCAAACTGGCATTATCTAAGGTGTCTGCGACATACTGTACATAAACACCTTTACGATCGTATGAAATATCTCCGGCTGATGAGAAGGTCGATAGTTTCGCTCTGCCAGTTGTATAACGTAGCCCTACTGATAACTGGTTCCATAATGCTGGCTGTAAGCCAATGCTGGCATCGGCTTTAAATTCAGAGTAAGTCACGGGAATATAGTTGGTCACATCCGATAAGTCGGTGATCTCTCCGCCTTGTACATTGGCAAGTGCTACGTTGCGGTTTTCATCAGAGTATTGCACCAATACGGTGTTATATAGCAACTGATTGGAAAAGAAAGGCGTATAAAGATCGGCAGCAATCAACTTATCGGTACCTAGCTCGGCGCTAGTTCTCATCTCGCCACCTTCCCAACCAAGGTCGGTAAAGTTAGCTGAAGCACCAATGGCATACTGACTAGTGGTCGTAAAATCATCTTCTAGGAAGAAGCGAAAGTTTAAATAGTTAGGACCCCAATCTTTTTCATCAACATCGATCACTAAGGTATTTTCTAAATCTTGCTGTTCGTATTTATAAGTGATTTTTTCAAAGCGGTCTAACGCATACAAGCGTGAAACCGCATTTTCAATATCTTCAGATGTTGGGGGATGATCAGGATCGATAGCAAGACGGTGATACAACACTTCTGAATTAAAATGGGTTTGGTTCACCATTTCAATCTTATCAATCGGCACATCATCACCAAATACGATTTGTTGTGCTTTTTGCTCTTTTTGTTGCTTGTAAGCGGCGTAATCTTCTTCTGATAAAGCAAATTTTTCTAGCTCTGCTTTATGCTTCATCGCATCTTCGTAGCCACGTTGATAGGCTTCTGGCATAGCACTGAAATCGGTAGTACCTATTTGTCCTACTTCGGGAGTTAATAGTACATCTTTGTCCGAAAGAAGTTTGCCTTGATCGATGGTGCCACGTTTGACCAAGTAATTCGAAAGCTGTCCGCCAACATCAAGGAAACTCGCCAGTTGTTCTTCGGTTTTATAATCTGAAGAGATATCAACCGCAATGATGTAATCCGCCCCCATCTTCTGAGCTAAATCAACGGGCATGTTATTCACCACGCCACCATCAACTAAAAATTGGCCATCGAGCTCATAAGGTGGCAATGCACCTGGCACAGACATGGATGCCATCATGGCATCGACTAAGTAGCCTTTATCTAATACCACTTGCTTAAGATTAACGATATCTGTCGCCACCGCACGATAGCGAATAGCAAAGTCATCAAAACTGTCTACTTTGAGAGGAGAATGGGAAGTTTCACGTAAAATGCGCAGCATTCCTTGCCCTTGCACTACGCCTTTTGGGGTTTTTATTTTCCCCCAACCTATGCCTAAATCGGCATTGATTTGGTATTGATCGTCGTAAGCTTTATCACGAATGCGTCGGTCAGCGCGATCCACTTGATCGCGATAACCTAAATTCCAATCTATCGCCGTTAAATAAGATTGAATTTGATCAGCACTTTGTCCGGTGGCGTATAAACCGCCAACGTACGACCCCATGCTTGTACCAGTAATGATATCCACTGGAACTCGCATTTCTTCTAAGGCTTTTAAGACACCAATATGAGCAGCGCCCTTTGCGCCGCCCCCGGCTAATACCACACCAATCGTTGGTCGTGATTTAGACGTAGCTTGATTAATCTCTGTCGCCGAAGCGGGATTCGCATTAACTGCAACTGTAAAAAATACAATTATGCCAACCAACAATGCATTACGTAGCAATTGAAAATCCTATAAATCCATTTACGAGAATACCTACAAATCTAACATACTTTTTGACTTTTCATCGCTACTACCAAGGTAATATTTTTTTAAACCAAGGCTTTGCATTCGATTCACACTCACTCAAAGCTTGTCCACTGGCATCCCAGACAGGTAATTTAAATTTGCTATTACAGTCTACAGCAAGGCTACCATCTTCAAGTTTACGATAACCCAGAGTACGAATACCTTCTGGCCAAGGCAAGCTAAGCACTTCTGGTTCACGTTGTTTCAAGTAATCATCATAAACTCGCAAAGCGCCAGATGAACCAGTTAAATGCGCTTCTTTGTTATCATCTCTGCCCACCCATAAAGTCACCACTTCTCGTCCGTCTACGCCAACAAACCAACTGTCACGACCGTCATTACTGGTACCGGTTTTGCCAGCTAAAGCAAAGCGAGAAAAATGATTGGTTAGATAACGACCAGAACCTTCGCTGACTACTTTTTTCATTGCATAGGTTGCCAGCCAAGCGGCCTGCTCTGGCACCACTTGTCGAGCACGAGGCAGTGATTGATACAACACTTCATCATCTTGGTTTTTCACTACTCGCAGCGCTGTTAATGGCACTTTTTTACCTGAGTTAGTTAACGATTGATACATTTGCGCCACTTGATATGGCGTTAAGGTAAATGCACCTAAAAACATGGACGGCAGTGGTCGAATCTCACCTTCATCAACGCCCAATTTTTCAATGGTGTGTTGTACATTTTTAATGCCTAAGCTCATCCCTAATCGCACCGTAGGTACATTTAGTGAATGCGCTAAAGAGCGATAAAACGGAACTTTACCTCTAAATTTCCTATCAAAGTTTCTCGGCGTCCAAGTACTGCCTTTATTGCCTTTTAATGAAATGGGTTCATCAATTAAGGTGGTGGCTAATTGATACTTATCTGGTTGCATCAAAGCATCTAAATAGATGGCAGGCTTAACCAAAGAACCGATTTGACGAGAAGCATTTAATACCCGATTAAAGCCGTCATAACCGGTTCGTCGGCCTCCAACCATAGCGCGGATTTCACCGGTTTTTCTATCTACCGCTATCGCGGCCGCTTCCAGTTGCGAAGGTTTGCCTTTTTCTAACCTAGGTAAGGTTTCTCGCACCGCTTTTTCCAGCATCGACTGAGATACAGGATCTAAAGTAGTAAATAGACGTAGCCCCATATGTTGCTCAAAATCACTGCCTACATTTTGCTGCAATTCATTTTTTAACTGCTGGAAGTAGGCCGGCTGACGGCTAGCAATACGCGGCGTTTTTTGCAGATCCAAATCACGGCTGATCGCTTGTTGATACTGCTCAGCGTTAAGATAGCTTTGCTCAAACAAGAGCTTCAAAATCAGATCGCGACGCTGTTTTGCTCGTTGCGGATGACGAATTGGGTTGTAATACGACGGCCCTTTCACCAAGCCCACCAGCATCGCCATTTGATCAATACGCAACTCTTGAATCGGTTGCCCAAAGTAAAAACGCGCTGCCAAGCCAAAGCCGTGAATGGCCTGACCTGCACTTTGCCCTAGGTAAACTTCATTAAGATAGGCTTCTAAAATTCGATCTTTGTCGTAACGATGATCAATGATGATCGCAATTAAAGCTTCTCGAACTTTACGCCACAAGGTTTTCTCTCTGGTTAAAAAGAGGTTTTTACTCAATTGCTGAGTTAAGGTGCTGCCCCCTTGCACCGCTCGACCTGCTTTTAAGTTCACTATAAATGCGCGGGCAATTGCGGTAGGAGAAACGCCATCATGATGATAAAAGTCACGATCTTCGGTGGTTACCAACGCATCCACCAAAAACTCTGGGTAATCTTGTCTTTTTACAAACAGTCTTTGCTCGGTAACGTTTTTCTCTAACATGCCAAGCATTTTCGGCTCTAAACGCAAAAAGCCCAATTGACCCTTTTTCTCTAAAGATTCAATTTTTGTCACGCCAGTTTTGTTGAAGTACAACATGACATGACGATCCGGCTCTGGACCATCTTGAAATTCAAACGGACGACGAATCAGCTCAATTTTAGTGCTAGAAGCCGAGTATTCTCCAGGAAACTTAGGTGAACGAACCTTACGATAATGTAGAACATCAAGCTCTTTTAGCATCTGAGAATGGGTAATTTTAGAGTCGGGCGCTAAGTTTAAGATGCGTGCATACACCACGGTAGGCAAATCAAATAGCTGCCCTTCAAAGCGTCGTTCGACAACCGTATTTAAGTACACCATCACAAATGCCAATACTGCAAATCCTGCTAGGCTGGCTTTCCATGTTATGCCCCACAACGTTTTCTTCCACGAGCGCGGATGTTTGGCTTTGGCGGTGCGTTTTGAGACCACTGATTTTTTCAGCGGCTTTTTCTTGGCCGCTGTTTTTTTAGTTTGACGCGGTTTTGGCGGAGTCCGTTTATCTGGCACGCTATGATTCCATTTCTATTTTAAATGACGTTTGGTTTTACTGGTTGCTTGGTGTGACGCAGGATCATCAGGCCAAGGATGTTTAGGGTATCGCCCCTTCATTTCCTTTTGCACTTCTTTGTATGCTCCTTGCCAAAAGCCCGCAAGATCTTGAGTCACTTGCAGTGGTCTTTGCGCCGGTGACAATAACTCAAGAGTTACCTTCACTCTTCCTTCCGCTACGGTCGGCGATTGCGGTTCACCAAACATTTCTTGCAGTTTAACCGATAATTTCGGCGGCTTATCTGCACTGTATTGCAGTGTTTTTGTTGATCCAGAAGGCACTTTGATGCTTCTGGGCAACAATGTATCGATCTTTTGATTCAATGGCCAACCCAATGTGGCATTGAGAATATCCAGCATATTCAACGCCTGTAAGCCCTTAACTGAGCGAATACCGCTAAGATAAGGCAACAACCATTGCGCTAATGAGTTAAGTAGCCCTGAGTCACTCCAATCAGGCCATGACATCTCAGGTAACCATTGCTTGGCACAGTTAACTCGACTGCGTAGCAGTATCGACTCTTTGCTCCATGGTAAAACTGTTAGACCTTTCTTTGTCACATAATCCAACATGCCACTTGCCAACAGTTCAGGGGAAAGATCCGCTGTCGCAATCGGCTTTCTTTGCACCACTAATTGCCCAATGGTAAGTTGCTGTTCGGCAATCAAAGATTGCTTTTCATCATTCCATTGCAACACCTTTTTTTGTTCAAAGGTATGTAATGCTTCAAGGTCTGCGCGATTCACATGCGCGCCAGCCAGTATTCGACTGGACGATTGTCGCCCTTTTTGTAGCAAAGCCGCCACTAGGTATTCATCACCTAATAAGCGACTGCTGTCATCAACAAATGCGCCATGCCCAGAAGTTAATTGATACTGGGTACTATTGGCCGAGCGTTGCTTGGCAATACGGTCTGGGTAGGCCAAACTTAAGCACACTCCTATTTGCGCGCTTTTCACCGCAGACAAAGTAAATGAATGCTGCATGCGTTTAGCTAAAATATCCGCTCGTCTTTTTAATAAGTTCTGCTTAGGGTGTTTACGCTCCACAAACAGCGCCACTTGAAAGCCAATGTCATCGCTATTGCGCATCGGCTCTTCGAGCACTACGGCACAGGCTAATGCCGTATCAAATAATTCACTTGGCACTCTTAATAACATAGCGCTAAGGCGAGGTTCTAAGCCCAATTGTAGTGCTCGCTTGCCTTGCTGAGTCAGGGTGAAGTCAGGAGTAAGCAAGGTTAAACTCTGCAATAGCGCGCACGCTACACTCACTGCCGCTGCCGGCGGTTGCTGCACAAACTGCATACCGCTTACATCACAGCTCCCCCACTGCGCCGCCTCTAGCATCAAAGAGGAAAGATCACTGCGCATAATTTCAGGGACCGTGTGTGACGGGTTTTGTTTAAACTGAGATTCAGAGTAAAGACGAATACAAATACCAGGCTCTGTTCGCCCCGCACGCCCCGCTCTTTGCACAGCCGATGACTGCGATACCCACTTTTGTTCAAGGCGGGTAACACCGCTGTTTAAATCGAAACTGGCGCGATTTTCTAAGCCACTGTCGATAACAATCCTCACGCCTTCAATGGTTAATGAGGTTTCTGCAATGTTAGTGGTTAAGACCACTTTCCTTTGCCCTTGTGGGCTTGCTTGAATCGCTTGTTGCTGAGCAGAAAAATCTAAACCGCCATGCAGTGCCATGATTTTGTTCTGCTTATCACCAGAACACTCATCAGTTAAGGTCTCTAGACACGCATTGATCAAACCTATACTGGGTAGAAACACCAAAATAGAGCCTTGCTCTTCGTGCAATGCTTTCAGGGTTTGCTGACAAATTAACGCAATAATATTTTGATTGGCTTTGGCTGGGGCATATCGCTGCTCAATAGGAAAGCCTCGTCCTTCGGAGGTATGCACCGCGGCATCTGGAATAATCGCCTGTAAACTGGATTGATCCAGTGTCGCCGACATCACCACTATTTTGAGTTGCTCGTTGAATACTTGCTGAACTTCTAGCGCTAACGCTAATCCCAAATCAGCATGAATGCTTCTTTCGTGAAATTCATCAAAAAGTAGCATATCAACCCCAGTTAATTCGGGATCTGACTGGATCATGCGGGTTAATACGCCTTCAGTAACGATCTCTAGCCGAGTGGCATTGCTGCACTTACTCTCACCACGAACCCGATACCCTACCCTTTGACCTACCGGTTCTGCTAATTGCTTGGCAATAAAGCTTGCGATACTTTTTGCCGCTAATCGCCTTGGTTCAAGCATGATGATTTTGCCACTGCAACCGGAGTTTAATAGCAACTGCAATGGTAGAAACGTGGATTTACCCGCCCCCGGCGGCGCTTGAATAATCAGCTGAGAATGCTGCTGCAAAGAGGCAGTAATGTCATCTAAGATAGCGTTAATGGGCAGATTGGATAGTACTTGAATCAAGAGATGGGCCTATGCCATGATGTGTCCTTTCTTCAATTCTACCCAAATGATTTAGAAATGGAATTTTCTCCTCCCTTACAAAGCGGAACTTTGATCAAACGTTATAAGCGTTTTCTTGCAGACCTGACCTTAGATGATGGTTCTGAAATCACCATTCACTGCGCCAATACCGGCGCTATGACCGGGTGCGCTGAGCCTGGCAGTAAAGTGTGGTTCTCTACCTCGGATAACCCTAAACGTAAATACCCTAATAGCTGGGAACTCAGCGAAACCAAAGCCGGCCATCGCATCTGCGTAAATACTATCCGTGCTAATGCTTTAGCTGTTGAAGCGATTAACAATGGGGTTATTTGTGAGCTGTCAGGCTATTCAGTTCTCAAAACTGAACAAAAATACGGTTCTGAAAATAGCCGTATTGATATCCTATTGCGTGACGAAAACAAAGCGGATTGCTACGTGGAAGTCAAAAGCGTGACTTTACTTTCTGACGAACAACAACAACTTGGGCAGTTCCCTGATGCTGTCACTACTCGCGGCCAAAAACACCTCCGAGAATTGATAGAAGTTCAACAATCGGGAAAAAGAGCGGTACTTTTATTCATTGTTTTGCATTCAGGCATTGAAAAAGTGTCACCGGCACTCCATATAGATGGCCAATATTCAATTTTACTTGAACAAGCCCAACAGGCCGGTGTAGAAGTAATTTGTTACAAAGCAGACCTGTCCGTTGAATGTGTGCAAATTTCACGTAACTTACCCTATCTTGGGAGTTAAAGTGACGAACTGTTCACATTTATACGTATACTTAAACATGTAACTTATAGACTTTATTGCTTAGTCAGAGACTTTTTGCTATAGATACCCGCCTTAAAATTAGACCACTTGTGGTTCGATAAGGTTACTAGGAGATGCGGTATGCCAGAATCTAAGAAAAAAGCGCTAGGCATTCTAGCCATAGCAGGCGTCGAGCCGTACAAAGAAATTGCTGGTGAAGAGTACATGTCACCAGAGCAAATGGCTCACTTTACAAAAATTTTAGGGGCTTGGCGCGACCAATTGCGTACTGATGTAGAACGTACTGTTGTACACATGCAAGACGAAGCAGCTAACTTCCCAGATCCTGTTGATCGTGCATCACAGGAAGAAGAATTCAGCTTAGAGTTACGTAACCGTGACCGTGAGCGTCGTTTGATCAAAAAAATTGAGAAAACGCTGAACAAGATTAAAGAAGACGAATTCGGCTTCTGTGATTCATGTGGTGTTGAGATAGGCATTCGCCGCCTTGAAGCTCGCCCAACAGCGGATCTATGTATCGATTGTAAAACTCTTGCAGAGCTAAAAGAAAAGCAAATGCAAGGCTAATTGAACATTACAGTTTTAAACTAATGCCAATCAATGCCATTAAAAATCAGCAATAGCCTTTTAACCCGCTAGAATGATAAGTTAATTGCTACGATTGGTACAAAGGGAGCCTTGGCTCCCTTTTTGCGGTAAAAAGTTTGTATGAAATACATTGGACGATTTGCACCCTCCCCTTCAGGCCCATTGCATTTTGGTTCTTTGGTAGCGGCATTAGGCAGTTACTTTCAAGCCAAATCTCAGCGCGGTGACTGGCTGGTTCGCATGGAAGACCTAGACCCTCCACGGGAAATGCCCGGTGCAGCTAAGCTCATCCTAGAAACACTGGAAGCCTATCATTTGCATTGGGATGGTGAGGTTGTCTATCAAAGTCACAGGCACTCATTGTATCAACAGCAAATTGAACAATGGCTGAGCAAACAGCAAGCCTACTACTGCCAATGTACCCGCAAACAAATTAAAGCCGCTGGTAACTACTATCAAGGGCAGTGCCGAGATAAAAGCCTCACCGCAGACAACTGTTCTATCCGCATCAAAATAGACGCTCCGGTCACTGAATTTGTCGACCTAAAACAAGGTAAAATCGATATTCCATCCGCAATTGCCGCAGAAGATTTTATTATCAAACGTCGTGATGGGCTATTTGCCTACAATCTGGCGGTGGTGATTGATGATATCGACCAAGGTGTAACGGAAGTGGTGCGCGGCGCTGACTTGATTGAGCCTACAGGACGACAAATCAGTCTTTATCAATTACTGGATGCTAAGCCTGTGCAGTATTTACATCTACCATTGGCGGTTACCGAAAATGGCGCTAAATTATCTAAACAAAATCACGCACCGGGCATTAGCTTGTCCAACCCAATTCCTACCTTAATTTGCGCGATGCGTTTTCTTGGTTTTACGCTACCAAAACAGCTAGAAACAGCAGATATTGATGAAATTCTTGCTTGGGGAGTCAAACATTGGCATCTTGAGCAACTGCCAAAAGAGACTCAAGTCACAACCTTGTTCTCAAATCGCATCAGCTAGGCTATTATATGCGCGGATTTGAAGCTCATTCAAACCAAACTCTTATGGAGTGCAATATGATGTATTGCCTTCTCGTTCCTACTAAAAAAGAAACTGACAAACTCGATGACATCTGATTTCGATACCACTAACTCAGTTGGGAAAATAGACCTTAACGTTTACCCAAGAGACCAGCACAATATTTCTAGAGAGCATATCAGCGAGAATGCACTCAAGGTATTGTATCGATTACAAAAAGCTGGATACGATGCATTTTTAGTAGGGGGCGGTGTTCGTGATCTTCTTCTTGGAAAAATACCAAAAGATTTCGATATTGCCACTAATGCTACCCCAGAGCAGATTAAGCTACTGTTTCGTAACTGCCGCTTAATCGGACGACGTTTTCGACTTGCTCACATCATCTTTGGTCGCGACATTATTGAAGTAGCGACCTTTAGAGGCCATCATCAACAAGCAGAAAAGCAAACTTCCGTTCAATCAGAAGAAGGGATGTTATTGCGAGACAATGTGTATGGCTCTATTGATGAAGATGCAGAACGCCGTGATTTCACTATTAATGCCATGTATTACAACATCGCAGACTTTTCTATCCATGACTATGCCAACGGCATGCGTGACCTCAATGAAGGCATGGTGCGTTTAATTGGTGATGCTGAGGTTCGCTATCGCGAAGACCCAGTGCGCATGCTTCGCGCAGTAAGATTTGCCTCAAAATTGGACATGGACATCAGCTTTGAAACCGCTGACCCAATCAACTACTTAGCACCCTTACTGCAAGGTATTCCAGCGGCGCGTTTGTACGAAGAATCGCTAAAACTTCTGCAATCAGGTCACGGACTGGACACTTACGATTTATTGCGTGAATTTGGCCTATTTGAGCATTTATTCCCGCAAGTGGCTGAACTGTTTACCGAAGAAGAAAACTCTAAAACAGAACAAATGATTGATTTAGTTTTAGAGTCGACCGATCAACGCATTGCTGAAGGTAAGCGAGTTAACCCTGCCTTTATGTTTGCCGCTATGTTGTGGTATCCAGTCGAAGCCTACGCGGCACGATTAATGGATCAGCAAGGCATGAGCCATTACGATGCCATGATGACCGCGGGCAACTACATTCTTGATGAACAAGTTCGCAGTACCGCTATTCCACGTCGTCATACCGCCACCATTAGAGAAGTGTGGCAATTACAGTCACGCCTTGAAAGACGCTCAGGTAAGCGTGCTTTCCGCCTACTTGAATTAAACAAGTTTAGAGCTGGCTTTGACTTCCTAGAAATGCGCGGCCAAGTAGAGCAAGGCGATACCCAAAAACTGGCGCAATGGTGGCATACCTTCCAACATTCAGGTCGCAACATGCGTCAAGCTATGGTGACAGATCTTGGCGCTTCAGGTAACCGCTCTGGCAGTGGTCGCCGTCGTCGTCCTGCTAAGAAAAAACCAAAGAAATCCAGTTAATGATTACTGCGTATATTGCCGTAGGCAGCAACCTAGGTGACCCAATAGCACAAGCTCAACAAGCGATTAAGAGCTTGGAGTCACTGCCCAATAGCCGCGTGATACAAGCATCATCACTGTACAGCAGCACCCCTATGGGGCCTCAGAATCAACCTGACTACATTAATGCTGTAGTTAAGATTGAAACTGACTTATCCCCTATCGAACTTTTGGATAACACACAAAAGATCGAAAACGAACAAGGGCGCGTGCGCAAAGAGCAACGTTGGGGACCGAGAACACTCGACCTCGATATTATCCTCTACGGTGATGAAGTCATTGACCTCCCTCGCTTAGTCGTACCTCACTATGGTATGAAGGTTAGAGAATTCGTTCTTTATCCTCTGCAAGAAATAGAATCAAACTTAATACTTCCAGACGGAAGTGCACTCAACAAACTCGTAGAATCAGTCGATAGAAACGGTTTGCAAGTGTGGGGCTAAGCCCCAACTTCCAGAAAAAGGCATAGAAATGAAAAAAGTAACCATTAATACGCTAATGAAGCTAAAAGAAGAAGGACGTAAATTTGCTTCTTCAACGGCTTATGATGCAAGTTTTGCTCAACTATTTGAACAACAAGAGATGCCCGTGCTTCTCGTTGGTGACTCTTTAGGAATGGTGCTGCAAGGTAAAGCTGACACACTTCCTGTTACTGTTGAAGATATTGCTTACCATACGCGCTCTGTACGAGCAGGTAGCCCAAATAGTTTGCTTATGTCTGATATGCCATTCATGAGCTACGCCACTCCAGAGCAAGCGTGTTTGGAAGCCGGTAAGCTGATGCAAGCGGGCGCAAACATGGTGAAGTTAGAAGGTGGTTCTTGGCTTGCTCCTACCGTACGCATGCTGACTGAGCGCGCTGTACCTGTCTGTGCTCACTTAGGTTTAACCCCACAATCGGTCAATATCTTTGGCGGATTTAAAGTGCAAGGTCGCGATCAAGAACAAGCGGATCAAATGGTTAAAGATGCACTAGAACTACAAGCTGCAGGCGCACAAATCATTTTACTTGAGTGTGTTCCTTCGGCATTAGCTGAACGCATCACCCAAGCGCTAAATGTACCGGTTATCGGTATTGGCGCAGGTAATGTAACCGATGGTCAAATTTTGGTTATGCATGACATGTTCGGTATTGCTGCCAACTACATGCCTAAATTCTCTAAAAACTTCCTAGCAGAAACCGGTGATATTCGTTTGGCGGTCACTAAGTACATTACCGATGTAGAATCGGGTGCCTTCCCTGGGCCTGATCATACGATTGCTTAGGAGCTGAACATGTTAACTGTCAATAATACAGCTGAACTTCGTCAGCAAATTCGTGCGTTTAAACAAGCAGGAAAAACCATCGGCTTTGTTCCAACCATGGGTAACCTGCACCAAGGTCACCTCACATTGGTGCGCAAAGCGCAGCAAGTCGCAGACGTGGTTGTGGTCAGCATCTTTGTCAATCCATTGCAGTTTGGCAATCCAGAAGATCTGCAAAACTATCCAAGAACGCTACAGCAAGATTTGGCATTACTGGAAGAACAAGGCACAGCTTTGGTGTTCACTCCAACGCCAGAGATCATCTACCCTCAAGGGTTAGATAAGCACACCTTTGTGGAAGTGCCGGTACTTTCCGACATGCTAGAAGGCGCATCACGTCCGGGGCATTTCCGTGGCGTAACCACAATTGTATCTAAGCTATTTAATTTGGTTCAGCCTGACATTGCCTGCTTTGGTGAAAAAGATTTCCAACAAGTAGCAGTTATTCGCCAAATGGTTGAAGACTTAGCAATGGATATCGAAATTATTCCAGTGCCTATCGTACGCGAAGAAAATGGTCTGGCGATGAGCTCGCGCAATAATCGCCTAACTGAGCAAGAACGAGCTATTGCTCCGCGCCTTGCCCAAGCCATGCACAAAATGGCCGATCATTTACTGGCTAACCCACTAGACGTTAAATCAGCGATCCAATTTGGTGAAGCTGCGATTGTGGACGCGCAAATGAAGCCAGATGAGCTGTTTATTTGCGACGCTCGAACCCTTGGCGAGATCAATGCCGACACTAAAGAAGCCGTCATTTTAATCGCCGCTTTCTTAGGTCAAGTGCGACTGATTGATAATGTGGTTGTAACGCTAAAATAAGTAAGCGATAAGCGAACTTTAAAGCTATAGATAAGCGAGCTGAATGCTCGCTTTTTTTATTCGCCGAATAGTAGCTACTGTTGCTCGCTACTATTACTCACTACAGGGAATTTTGCTCTATCAAGCACTGATAAAACGCACTTGCAGCGGGTGACAGTGAACGAATATGGCTTTTTAACACCACTGAAAACTGGCTACTAAAGTGCCATTTTTCTGGCTGCAAAGCGGTTAATTGGTCTTTGTAGTGATTGTTTTCAATCAAGTGAGTAGGTAAAAAGCTAATGTGTGTACCTGAAAGGGTCAACATTAAACCCGATTCAACATGCCAACCATCCAACAATTTTAATTGCTTATATTTATTAACTTCCAACAGACGGTACATTGTCTCTGCGGCATATCCGCCCACGTTTACCCTTGCCCCTTCTAACGAATAATTGTTGGCGTGTAATTGCTCGGCGAGATCCTTTCTGGCGTACAAATAGCTTTGCTCATTAAACAGAGGTTCGATATGAGCATACGTGTGAGTTTGCAAACCATCCAATACCACTATCATCATATCTAACTGGTTTTTCGCTAGCTTTTCATTGAGCTGAGTATAATCCCCTATCTCTAACGAAAGCTCCACGTCGTCACTGAGCTGATAAAAGTGTTCAATGGCTTTAGTGATGGGATTGGAAGAAAGCGATACCGTATTATCTAAACAGCCGACGCGCACATGGCCGGTTAACTGAGACTGAACACCGCGTAATTTAGCCGCGTAATCACGTAATAACTTAGTGATTTCATTTGCATAGTTATATACTTTTTTACCTTCATCAGTAAGTTCAAAACCACTTCTACCTCGGTTACATAAGGTGACACCTAAACTTTTCTCTAATGTTATCAGCTCTTTACTTAGTACTGGCTGGCTAAGTCCTGTGCTTAAAGTGGCATTACTGATTCCACCATTTTCGACAATGGCGTTAAACAGTTCAAGGCGACGTAAGTCTCTTTTATCAAGGGTATCAATTTTGTGAAACACCAATACATAACCAAATTAGAATATTTAGATTCAATAATATACATTTATCATTATGTAACAAGGTGCTAATTTAAATTATGTGATTTTTTTGACTATTTATGTGGGAGATATAAATGTCAGACGGCAATAAATCGAAAATAAATGATTTTGAATTGGAACCTGTTCCAGAATCGGCAAAACGTTCTTGGTGGGTCATCAGTTTAATATGGCTTGCAATTGGCATTGATATTTCAGGGTTATTTCTTGGCGCCATTCTAAGTGAAGGCATGCCAGTGCATGATGCTTTATTGGCGACTTTTATCGGCTCTTCGATATTAGCGGTACTAGCTATGCTTTGCGCAAATATCGGCTTTCAAGCCGGCGTATCAACACCACTGGTCAGCACCGCGGTATTTGGACGTAATGGCGGTAAAATTTTAGGCGCCATTAATGGTATTTCATTAATTGGTTGGTTTGCCTTTCAAGCGGACTTCTTTGCCTTAATTTTAGTTGATGCTCTAGGCAAGTCAGGCATTGTCGTTAATCACTTTGTCGCATTAGTCGGTGGTGGTTTATTGATGATGATCACGGCGGTATATGGCGTACGAGCGTTAGGTAAGTTATCCACTTGGTCTGTACCTTTAATGGTGACGCTGATCACCATTGGCTTATATATGGCTGCGGGCATGAGTTCAACGGGCACAAAAATAATTAGCGCTCCTATGTCTATGGGTGAAGCGATTACCTTTGTGATGTCTATTTGGATATTGGCAGCGGTTGCCGCACCAGATATTGCCCGTTATGCCAAAACACGTAAAGACGCCATTTTAGGTGCCGGTTTCGGGTTCTTACTTGGCAATAGCGCCATTGTAGTGGTCGCACTGCTACTGACCTACTTAACCGGTACCGACAATCTTGTTGATGTATTTTTCAATCTTGGTTTAGGCCTGATGGCAATTATTGTCTTGGTGTTTGCACAATGGACAACCAACAGCAGTAATTTGGTCTCTGGTGCATTAAGTATGTCGGTGGCGCTGCCTAAAGTTCCTCGCCCTGTGTGGGTTGTATTAATGACAGTGCTAGGATTGGCGATTGCTCAATTTGGCATGGTGGATAAATTTACCGCCTTTTTAACTCTATTAGGCGTGACTATCGCCCCTTCTGCTGGTGTTTATTTAGCTCAATACTATTTCATTGATAAAAATGAATTTAATTTTGAACAGATTCAGCAAGCACCAGATTGGATGGGTACAGGTCTTATTGCTTGGGCAATTGGTAGTTTAGTCAGTGCATGTACTGCCGAGCAATTCCTCAACCTATTCTCACTGACCACTATTTCTGCAGTCGATGGCATTCTTGTCTCCCTTGTAGCGTATCTGGCACTAGTGAAAGTATTTGGAAAATCTAAGGAGCGCGTAAATGCTAATTAATGAACAAATGATTGATGATATCGCCCTTGGAGCAACTGTGCTTGGTACGGGTGGTGGCGGCGACCCATACAGTGGCGCTTTAATGGCAAAAGTGGCATTGAAGAATGCCATTAAGCCAGTTGAAGTGATTGCTCTTGAAGAGGTACAAGATACTTGGATGACGGTGCCATCATCAATGATCGGCGCTCCTACTGTCTCCATCGAAAAGATCAATTCTGAATCTCAAATGCTAGTCGCGTTTGAAGCGATGGAAGTCGCTCTAGGCGAAACCGCAGCGGCAACATTTCCAATAGAAATTGGCGGTTTTAACTCCCTAATTCCGATTTTAGTGGCCGCACAAAAAGGCATTCCTGTTGTTGATTGCGATGCAATGGGACGCGCTTTTCCTGAAGCACAGATGGTGACTTTCTATCTTGATGGTCTTCCTTCTGCGCCAAATACCCTAGCGGATGAAAAAGGCAACGTGGTCACCTTACATCCTATTGATGGGGTATGGTCAGAGCGATTTGCTCGACCAATTACCGAAGAGATGGGCGGCTCTGCCGCTATGTGTGACTACCCTATGTTAGGTAAAAACCTTAAACAAAGCGCACTTGGCGGAACGTTAACTCGCGCCATGAAAATCGGTCAGGCGATACGCCTTGCCAATGCCAAAGGTGAAAACGCGGTGGACGCAATATTAGATATTGTGGGTGGTCAACGCCTGATAACAGGCAAAATTGTTGATATTGAACGCACTACCGCCGGTGGCTTTGTTACGGGTGGTGTGATCATTGAAAAGCTCAATAAAGCTGGTACTGAGTCCATGCCAACGGATGTGTATGTGCATTTTCAAAATGAGCTATTGCTGGCTCATAGTGGAAGTAGCGCTGGCGATCTTAATCAAGACTCCGTTTTGGCTTCAACGCCAGATCTGATCTCTATTTTGGATCATGAAACAGGACAACCAATTACCACTGAGCAATTAAGATACGGTCAGCGCATCGATCTTATCGCCTACCCTTGCGATCCCAAGTGGCGTACGGCAAAAGGCATCGAAGTTGCGGGACCTCGCTACTTTGGCTACGACGTGGAATACAAAACCATAGAAGAATTGGCAGGAGAGATTCAATAATGCAACAGTTTCGCTTAGGTATCGATGTCGGTGGTACCAATACTGACGGTGTATTGTTAGATTCTAACCTGCACTGTGTCGCAAAAATAAAAGTGCCAACCTCCACGGATATTTTTACCGGTATTGAAGGCGCAATCAGCGCCCTACTGACTCAAAGCGGCGCCACTGGTGCGCAGATCCAACATGCAATGTTAGGAACCACTCAGTGCACCAACGCGATTGTCGAAAGAAAAGGCCTAGACAGAGTGGGCATGATTCGCCTTGCATTACCCAGTGGTAGCAGCGTACCGCCACTATGCGGTTGGAGTGACTCTTGGCAAGACTTACTCGGCGAGCATTTCTATCAAGCTCATGGCGGTTACGAATACGACGGTCAATTAATTGCAGACATCAACGAGCAAGAAATTCGACAGCTTTGCCACAAGATGCAAGGCAAGGTTGATTCGGTTGCTATCTGCGGCGTGTTCTCACCCGTGAATAGCCAACAAGAACAGCAAGTAGCTAAGTGGGTCAGCGATGCATTGCCTGAAGTGAATGTATCTCTATCACATCAAGTCGGCAGTTTAGGCATATTAGAGCGCGAGAATGCCACCATTTTAAATGCGGCTCTACAAGGAACCGCAGCCCGTTTTGTGCAAGGTTTTTGTAATGCCCTTAGCGCGCACAATATCTCAGCACACCCTTATTTTGGGCAAAATGATGGCACCTTAATGTCGCAAGAGTTTGCACTAAAATATCCTATTTTAACCGTCGCATGTGGGCCAACAAACTCTATTCGCGGTGCCAGTCATCTCTGTCAATTGATGGATGCGATTGTGGTCGATGTGGGTGGCACAACAGCGGATGTAGGCGCATTGGTTAATGGCTATCCACGTGAATCAAGCATTGCTGTAGAACTGGGCGAAGTGCGTACTAACTTTAGAATGCCTGATATCTTAGCTTTGGCTATCGGTGGCGGCACTGTGGTTCGCAAAAAACAACAGCAGTTTGTTTTAGGCCCTGACAGTGTCGGGCATGAACTACTGACTCAAGCACAGTCATTTGGTGGGGATGTTCTCACCCTGACCGACATTGCCTTAAACTTAAATAAAATGCAGTGGCAAGCCGATACTGCGCCGCAGAAAATTGCCATAGCAGCAGAAGATGCCATGCATATCTATCAACAGATGATAGAAGCGGTTGAAGAAGGCATAGATAAAATGAAAACCTCGGCAGCTAAAGTACCTGTGATTCTAGTGGGCGGCGGAAGTGCACTATTGCCCAATGAGTTTACTGGCGTCAGCGAAGTCGTACGCCCTGAACACTTTGAAGTAGCTAATGCGATTGGGGTTGCTCTGGGTGAAATATCCGGACAATTGGATAAAATTGTGGCCATAGCACCTAGTGAGCGTAAGCAAGTGCTAGAAGCTCTGGAGCAAGAAGCACATCATCTAGCAATTAATGCGGGGGCTTGTCCTGAAAGCATCTCTACCATCGAAATGATAGAAATACCGCTAAGTTACCTGCCTGGTAATAGAGTACACGTCAAAATCAAAGCAGCGGGTAAAATTCATTAAAGATGAAATTAGCAGGGCTAAATTAACAAAGCCATAAAAACAAGGGCCACTTCATATGAAGCGGCCCTTGTTTTATTTAACGGCTTACAGGTTCTCTATAGAACCAAAGCGGCGATCCAAGCAAATAACACCATACCAAAGTTGGCATGACAGAAGGTTGGGATCACCGAATCTCGAATATGGTCGTGCTGTCCATCGGCATTTAAACCCGATGTCACCCCAAGAGAGATGGTTGACGCTGGCGAGCCCGCATCACCAAGTGCAGCTGATGCACCTAATAAAGCAATAGTCGCCGCTGGAGAAAAACCTAACGATAGTGCCAATGGCACGTAGATAGGAGCAAGAATAGGCACACTGGCAAAAGAATCACCAAAACCAATAGTAATAAACAAGCCCACCAGCAGCATCAATAATGCGCCAACAGCTTTGTTATCACCAATCAGAGCTCTAGTTGCTTCTACTAGCGATGGAATCTCACCGGTCGCATTCAACACCCCTGCAAAGCCTGAAGCAATGGTAATAATAACGGCAATTTGCACCATCATACGCATGCCTTCAGTGAACACATCATCTTGTTGTTGCCAAGTGAAAATCCCTGAGAAGCTTAATAAAACAAAACCTATCATGGCGCCTAATAGCAAAGAATCAAATTCGATCTGACAAATCAGAGCAACCGCAACAGCGGCAATCACAAACATCAATTCTTTAAATTTCAGTTTTGTCGCTTCCGAGCGAAACACCATCTTATTAGTCAGTTCGTCATCGTACTCACGAGGTTTTCGGTAAGTAATGAATACTGCGACTAGCATACCGGCAACAATACCCATTACAGGCAAGAACATTGCCTTTGGTACTTGGCCTGCTTGAACAACCAACCCATAGTCCGCACCTGATGAATTGATATTTGGTAACAGAATTTCAAACAGATAAATCGCACCAAAACCTGTTGGCAGTAATAAGTAACTGACACTAATAGAACAAGCGATAATACAAGCTACAGCTCTGCGGTCGATTTTAAGATGGTTGAAAACAGTGAGAAGTGGCGGGATCATGACAGGAATAAACGCGATATGAACAGGAACTGCATTTTGCGACATGATTGATGCCACTATAAATATTGAAAATAGTCCCCACTTTAACGAACTTGATTTCACGCCACGAGAAACCGCGCCGCTCATCTTATCCGCCAACATATCCAAAAGACCACTGCGTGCTAATGCAACCGCAAAGGCACCGATCATTACGTAGGTCATCCCGACTTGCGCGCCTTCAGATAAATTATCATTAATCGCACCAATCGATTCATGAACATCCAGTCCGCTGTGTAAGCCGCCAACAATTGCCCCTGCGATTAACGCTATAGGTACAGGCAAACGTAGCAAACACATTGCAATCATTAAACTAATAGAAAGTAAGACTGAATTCACCGGAAGATAACTAGGGAATACAATGGCAACAAAGCTAATAATCGCAACGACTGCAATTGAAAGCTTCTGTAAAGGAGTGCTTTGAGTGGATACTACCGACTCATCGCTAGAAGTTGTGTGTGTCATGTTGTTGTCTTTTTATATAGATAGATTTCCATTAAATCAATAATGCTACTGCTGAGTAAATACTTTTCTAAAAAAAAAGAAATAAGATTCGCGAGGGATATCACATTCAATACAGCCGCTCGCCATCAATAAAGAGACACTGGCGATTGAAATGGAGCGAATTTTACGGTAGAGACTTAAATAAAAGTGATAGGTAAAGCTTGCAGTAAAGAAGATATTTCGAAGGTTCTCATAAATAAAAAAAGCACCAAATTCAATACTTAACCATATTGAAATTTGATGCTTTTTTGACTAAAACTCTAAATATACAAGAGCTTAACTATATAAGACCAATATTAATATTGAAGTTGTTTTAGGATGTCTGCACCAATAAATACGGCATCATCACCAAGAGCTCGTTCGATACGAAGAACTTCATTCCATTTCACCATACGTTCACTACGAGCAAATGAACCAACTTTTAATTGACCGCCATTAATCGCTACCGCTAAGTGAGAAATGAAAGCATCTTCTGTTTCACCAGAACGTGCTGATACTACAGGTAACCATCCAGCATCTTGAGTCACTTTAATTGCTTCTAAAGTTTCAGTCACACTACCAATTTGGTTTAGTTTGATTAACACAGAGTTTGCAGTCTTATTTTCGATACCTTCACGAATACGTGCAATGTTAGTCGTAAATGAATCATCACCAATAATTTGAATTTTGCCGCCCATTTCTTTAACGAAATCAACCCAAGATTGTGGATCATCATCAGCAAATGGGTCTTCAATTGAAATTACAGGGTATTTTTCACACCAGCTAAGCATTAAAGCAACGAATTCTTTAGGTGTGAATTCTTTGTCTTCTAGATTGAAGCGATATACACCATCGTGGAATAAATCACTTGCTGCGATATCTAACGAGATGCTGATATCTTTACCTGGTACATAACCAGCAGTCTTAATTGCTTCAACAACAAACTCAAAGATTTCTTCATGACTATCGAACGTTGGATAGAAACCACCTTCATCGGCAATACCAGCTAACGTACCGCGTTGTTTAAGGAGCTTCTCGGCCGCTTCATAAGTTTTAAATGTTGCTTCCAACGTTTCTGTATAGTTTTTGGCGCCATTAACAATAATAAGGAAATCTTGAACATCTGTACGCCATTGCGCATGTGCTCCACCACCAATCAATTGAATCTCTGGCAACGGTAAGATGTTACCTGAATCAGCATTACCAGTATGTAATTTACTTAGGTGTTTAAATAGTGGAATACCTTGATCGTTTGCCGCTACATTAGCACACGCCATTGATACGCCTAGGATTGCGTTCGCACCTAGTTTAGTTTTATTGGTTGTGCCATCAAGTTTGATCATAGTTTCATCAATCTTAGCTTGTTGACTTGGGTCCATGCCAATAATTGCTGGAGCGATAATTGTTTTAATATTTTCAATCGCAGTGTAAACAGATTTACCATTGAATTTTGTTTTATCACCATCACGCAGTTCAAGTGCTTCATATTGACCAGTAGATGCGCCAGACGGTACTAGACCAAAGCCCTTCACACCATTGTCCAAGATCACTTCAACTTCAACAGTAGGTTTGCCTCTTGAATCATAGATTTGGTACGCATCAATACTTTTTATCATGGGTGTTGCCTCTAAATGTAATTTTAATTCTTCGATAAGTTCGCTTAAAGAAGACAATGATTGCTCAATGTATTTTTCTGCAATCGGTTGGATTAATTGTTTGCTTTCATCTGTCAAATATTCTGCTGGTGATTTACCCGCAACTCGAGCTAGCAACAACATAGGGAGCAACTCAAGAATATCTAATGAAATGTCTTTGAATTTTTCGCTATATACAGCCAATACTTTCTCAGCTAGAGCGAAAAACTTAGGTTGATTAAGGTGCACACCTTTTAACAATAAATGATTAATAAAGAACGCCATATCAAATGATGGGTTGCCATACCAAGCGACTTCACAATCAAGTAGCACTGAACGATCATCATCTATTAAGATATTTTTAGGGCTAAAATCACCATGAACTAATGCGTAACGTTTTTCTAATAAACGCTCACAACGAGCATCAATTGATGCAGCCAGTTTAGGGAACCCTTCTTTTAATGCGTAAAAATAAGGTGATACACGCAACTCAATAAAGTTTTTAGTGCTATCAAACAATGCTTTCGCTTGTTCATCGTTTTCACTTACTTTGTGAATTTCAGCAAGAGCTTCAACGGTGCGAAGTACGGCGATTTCATCAATGTTGTTATCAAGGAACTCTGTTTTTAGATTTTTAAAGTCACCGTCTAAAAACTCCATGGTAAAGAAACCACTATCTTCATCGCCATCAAGTACTGTAGGAACACAGTTAGGCATAAAGCGATTAACATATTGAAGGTAACGAAGTTCGAATTTATTTCTAGATACATCAGCACGCCAGTCAGCAGCCACTTTTAATTTTTCTAGCGCTTGTTTAACTACTAATTTTTTTTCACCTTCAGTGATTAAATAAATATCTGAAGATACACCACCAGTTAAAGGTTTCAGTGTTGCTTTATCAGTAATAATTCCTGATTCGATAAGACGTTGTTTTAAATCTGACATGATGATTCCTTATAAAATTGAAAATACGCCAAAGACAAGAGTTGAGGTAATAGCTAGTACAGCACCTGCTGCGATTTCATATGGCAATACCTTCAAACGTTCGGTGATCTGCATGTTCACAGCACCGGCACTTGAGTGGAAGAAGCTACCATGAGGCATGTCTCCCAAAACGGTGGCACCCGCATGAATCATAGCGCCAGCAGAAAGACCACTGACTCCGTACGATATCAAGCTAGGACCAAATACATTTGACGCAACAGCCGCACCAGCAGTAGTAGAGGCAGTAGCGAATGACATTAACGCACCAGAGATTGGTGCAAGAATATAAGTTGGGAGACCGAACATATCGATCATAGCTAGTAGATCACCTTTTAAGGTAGATACAGTGATGATTCCAGCTAGCGCGCCTGTACCAAGAAGCATGATACAAACAGGTCCCATTTTAAGTAGACCTTGGGTTGAGAAGTGTCGTATTTCTTTTGCTTTACCCATAGCAATTGCGCCCGCTACACCACCAACAGGTAGAGCGATTAATGGGTCAATGTTAATACCCGCGATTGGGCGTAAAGCCAATAGTAAGATAGAGACGATCGGACCAAGGATAGAAGATATGAACGAAGGTAAATCACTATCTTCAGTTTGAGACTCAAAAAAGGTGTCATCGATTAAATCAGGCGCGCCTTTTTTGTTCAAATGAGAAGCCACGAAGTAACAAAAGATAATACCGACAATTGCAGGGATAATACCGGCAGCCATAACGGAAGTAAGCGACAAATTAAACGCATCGGCAATAGCGATGGCATTTGGGTTTGCCGAACAGATGTTGCCCGCATGTCCACAGCCAATCATCATAAGTAAAACACCTACACGACGGTAGCCTAGGCGTTTACCAATAGTAAGTGCCACTGGAGCAACAGTAATAACTGAAATATCAACAAACACACCTACAGTAGTCAGTATGGTAACTGATAAACCAATAGCGAGAAGAGCGTAACGATCACCAAACTTTTCTATTATTGTATTGGCAATACGTGATGCAGCTCCAGATTCAATTAGCATACCTGCCAATACACCTGCAGCACAGATTCTAAGTACAGCTGGCATAATACCCTGAGCGCCATCAATCATGACGCTTACGGTATTACCAAGCCCTAAACCACCTACCAGACCACCGACCGCAGCTCCGACTAGCATGCCGTATGCAGGCGGATATTTTCGTAGAATCAATACTATAGCGAGAGCTAACGCGACTACAGTCCCAAATAGATTTACTTCCATCTTAATACCCTTAATTTCAAGTTAAAGCACACGTGTGCATTAGTGGTAAACCATAAGCCATTTATTGTTTGGAAGTAAACATCGCATCAGTGCACACGTGAGCACTATCACAAAAAAAAGGGTCTATTAGTCAACTAAAAACTGCTTAACAATGAATAATAGAAGAAAAATGAAACCTGATTATGGTTATATAAACTCAATAGAGTAGTATATTACTGTCGTCTTATTTAATTGCCATTGACAGCAAATCACCAACTAAAAATCTGAAAGTTATGATAACAATTAAGGAACTCGCAAAAATCCTGGGGATATCTCATTCAACCGTCTCACGTGCATTGAATGATCACCCTGCTATATCAGAAAAAACAAAGCTAAGGGTAAAAAAAGAAGCCATTCATCATGGTTATGTGGTCAATCAAGCAGCAAATACCATGAAAGGAGAAGCAACTAATACCATTGGGCTATTAATTCCAGATATAGATAATACTTTTTATGCTAGATTTACGAGTATCTTGACCGCTCTTTTGCGCACTGATGGAACCAGTCTCATCTTATCTGTCACCCATGATAGTAAAGAGCAAGAAGAACAAGCAATAAAGCAACTTTTATCATTACGCCCTAAAACTATATTTTCAGTTCCTACTCCAAATATATCCAAATACTCCAAACATATGTTGATTGAGAATAATTGCATTCAATTAATTAGACACTCAAATGACATGAAAAGCCTGCCCTTTATAGGTATCGATGAAATAAACAGCATGAGTGAAGCTGTACGTAATGTATACCAAAAAGGTCATAGTAACATTGCGTATTTAGGCCCTATGACTAATTCAAGCACCGGTTTCGAACGATTATCAGGCTTTGTATCTACTTGCCAAGAGCTTGGTATAGCATCCAATATGATAGCGACTTCTGAAAATGACTTTGATTCTGCTCGAGCTAAAATTGAAGACCTATGGAATAAGCATAAATTCAGCGCAATAGTGCTTGGTGGCGAAATAATTACTCAAGCTGTATGGTCATTCTTAATGGAAGATAATTTACTGGATAAGGCCCCTATAAAAGTAGTGAATTTTGGGGAATTTAGTTGGTCTCGAGTGATCAATGCTCAAAAGAGCTTTATCTCTCTACCCATGACTGAAATTGCAGAAACCTGCTATCAATATACTAAAAACAAACCCAGCATGACTAACGTAAAACATATAGCTCACTTTATTGATTAACATTCTATTTCTGCAGTCTATATGCTATTTCGTAGCTGATAACTCTCAACATCCATATGGCAGAACAATTATATAAGAGACTCATTTTTCGCCCCTCTTATTGATTGGTAAGAGGACCCTATTTATAGCGGTTCTCTTCGCTATCGAAAGCAAATCAAACTGCCACTATCAATGGCAAGAAAATTCAAATGCCCTTACTTTCCTAAACTAGGTTTTGATTTTTGATGTGAACATCAAACAATTTCTTCGTCCAATAATCTAACTCACTATCACTAAAATGCTGTTACTCGTTTCAAAATAGGGTAAACCGATTGCTTTATGCGCATAAAAAGTCCAATACCATTTCTGATATCGGACTTTAATAAATACATTAGATTCTTTTGATTTAACTGATTTACTCTTCAGCACCAGTTTATTGATTAGCTTTGCTGTGCTTTATTTTGATAAGTGATAGTTACCATTCGTAGCCAACACCAGCACCAATTGAAACTTGTTCAGAACCAGTATCGTATGCAAGATTAGAACGAGCAGTGAAGTTTTCAGTAAAGCGGATACCAACACCACCAGCAATCGCATTTGCATCACCAGAGTGACCTAATGCAACAGTTGTACTAATTTTACCAACGTTGTAAGGCATAACTAATGAACTTGTTGCAATACCTTGCGCCATTGCACCGTCCATAATTTTAGCTTGTTGTTCTAAATCAGCACGTAAGCCTTTAATGTCTTGGCTATTTTGTTCAATACTTTGCGTATTTTGGTCAATAGCGTATGCATTGCTATCTATACGTGATGTATTGCTAGTAATGTGGTGTGTGTTACTAGTAATAGTTTGTGTATTGGTAGTAATGTGCTGTGCGTTCGTTGTTGAACGAGCGTCTACTGCTTGAGCTAATTGAGTGTTTGAATGAACTACTTTTTGTGTCGCAGTAATATGTTGTGCATTCGTTGTTGAACGAGCATCTACTGTTTTAGCTAATTGAGTGTTTGAATCAATTGCTTTGGTATTGGTTTCGATACCTTGAGTATTTGATGAAATAGCCTGTGAGTTACTGACGATATCTTGAGCGTTAGTTGTTGAACGTGTATCAGCAGTTTGAGCTACTTGAGTATTTTGATGAACAATCTGTTCAGTTTCATCAATAGCTTGTGTATTTGCTTCAGCTTGAAGTTTTGCATGAGTTGCTACACCAGTATTTTGCACCATGGTTTGATGATCACTAATAACTGCTGCAACCACTTGTTGAATCTCTTTACCGTTATTTTCTGAATTAGCCTCTGCTTCACTAGCTATCTGTGTGTTAACTGCAACAATCTGCTCTACTTCGTTGATATTTTGCGTATTCGTTTCACCTCGAGTTTTTGGTACCGCTAATACTTGAGTTTCTTGTGGCGCAGGTTGTTTTATTTTATATGCTTTTGATGGTGCAATTACTGGCATTGGTTGTGGAACTGGGTTAACTACAATAGGCTCGGAAACCGGAGCGGTAGGATCTTTAACTTTATAAGCACTCGTTGGTGCTTTGCTAGGAGTAACTACTGTTGCTTTATCAAATCCAACCACTACTTCTTGTTTCATTGGGTATACTTGAGCTGGTGTAGGTACTGGCTCTGTCGCTTTATTGTATCCAACC
>NZ_BAUJ01000051.1 GCF_000496695.1 Vibrio halioticoli NBRC 102217 | reverse complement strand
GTTGTTAATCAATCAAATTGGCTACTCAGCGACTGCGCATAAAGTCGGTGTTCTGCTTGCACCTTCCCCCCTCTGCTTACAAAAAGTCGATACCGCCGATGTCGTTATTATCGAGGTGCAAACAAAGCAAGAAGTAGCGCGAGTCCCCCTACAACCCGGCCAACTTGTTGAGCAGTGGGACATAGGTTGGAGCTACCCTTTTGATTTTAGCAAACTGAATTTACAGGGTCGCTTTGTGGCGCGCTTTGAACACGTTGAATCTTTGCCCTTTGATATTCAGCCTCAGCTTTTGTATCAGCGCACCTTTTCTGATCTGCTGCATTATTTTAAGTCGCAACGTTGCACGGGTATGTTTGATCACGCCGATAAAAACGTGCGCATATTTGGCAGCGATGCTCGGCGTGATGTCCGTGGCGGCTGGTATGATGCATCAGGGGACGTCAGCAAATATTTGAGCCATTTATGCTACGCCAATTATTTAAATCCTCAGCAAACCCCAATGCTGGTATGGAACTTACTCTCTAGCCTAGAAGTGCTCAGCGCGCGGGATAATTGTGCTCCGTTTACGCGCACTCGCCTTATTGATGAGGCGCTATTTGGCGCAGATTTTTTAGTGCGCATGCAAGCTGACCAAGGCTTTTTCTACACCACGGTATTTGATCAATGGAGCAAAGATCCTGAAAAAAGGGAGCTGTGTGCCTATAAGACTCAAACCGGTAAAAAGCTAGTGACCTATCAAGCAGGATTTAGGCAAGGTGCAGGCATCGCCATTGCCGCCCTTGCTAGTGCGGCTCGGCTTCAACAAAATGGCGAGTATAGTACTCATCACTATCAACAAGCTGCGCAAAAAGGCTATTGGCATTTAAAAGAGCACAACAAAGCTTATTTAAATGACGGTAAGGAAAACATCATTGATGAATATTGCGCTTTATTAGCCAGTGTTGAACTGTACAAAACCACTCAAGATCAGCGCTACTTAGATGAAAGTCGCGACTGGGCACTGCGCTTAACTTTACGTCAGCACAGCGACCAAAACTGGTCACATTTTTGGTCTGCTACCGCGCAGGGTGAACGCCCCTATTTTCATCCCTCTGATGCTGGATTGCCTGTCATAGCCCTATGCTGTTTTTTAGACATCGAAACCGATTCTGTTTTTATAGAAAAGATCACCTCCAGCATTGAGGCGGCGCTGTCCTTTGAATTAAAGATCACCCATGCAACTTGCAATCCTTATGCCTACCCAAGGCAATATGTAAAAGATCTCGGCGGAGAAAAACGCGATGCCTTTTTTATGGCACAAGACAACGAATCGGGCTATTGGTGGCAAGGGGAAAATGCCCGCCTCGCCTCTTTGTCAGCCATGGCATATAGAGCAATACCCTACGTATCAGCGTCATTTTTAAAGCCACTACAAAGCTACGCTCAATCTTGTTTAAACTGGATTATAGGATTAAACCCTTACAATATGTGCATGCTCGACGGGCATGGCGATAACAACCCTAACTATTTACCACACTTAGGTTTTTACAACGCTAAGGGGGGTATTTGCAACGGCATAACCGCAGGCTTTAATCACCCGCAAGGCATTGCTTTTAACCCAACCGCACACGCTGATGACTTACAACAAAACTGGCGTTGGGCAGAACAATGGTTACCTCACAGCGCGTGGTTTTTATTAGCGGTAGCCTATCAAACAAACGATGAATTATCAGGAGACTCACCATGAGCCTATTTCGCCTTGACCTTAAAGTAGTCAATGAAAGCGAGCAGCGTACCCGTTTTGCGTTATCTATAGTCAATAACTCTAAGGCGCAACTGACTGACTGGACGCTGCATTTTTCAATGACTCGTTTCTTAGACAGTAGCAGCTGTACGGTAGGGCAACTTTCGCAAACCGGCAGTTTTTGCACCTTGAGCGCACTGCCTGCTTTAGAAAGTAATCAAACTTTTAATACCGAATTTGAAATGCCAACGCCACCATTGCAACTGCAATGTGACGGTATTCTTGAAGCATTTATTCAATCCTCTGAACGCTATTCGGTCGCCGTAACCCCATTACAGTTACTTGCGCCAAAATCAGTTGCCCACGGCTTAGAGCCCGTAGAAAAGGCCAATATTGCAATCATTCCTAAACCAAATAACCTTGACCTTATGCAAGGGACATTTGAGTTTGTGATAGGCGAAGAATTGCATGTAGAAAGCCCAGTCGCCAAAGAGGCAGCCTTATGGTTGTGTGAAAGTGCACCGCAACTAAAGCTAAAACTAACCCAGCAAGGTGCTCGAATCCACTTTAAACCAATGAGCTGCTTATCCGCATCCGCTTATCAACTGGATATCTCAGCCACAAGCCTGACCGTCAGTGCCAGTGATGCACAAGGCTTTGCACATGCGGTTGCGTCTCTATTGCAGCTATTTAAAGATGAAACATCACTCTGTTGCGTAAAAATCTCTGATAGCCCAGCATATCCTTATCGCGGCATGATGCTTGACTGCTCTCGTCACTTTCATCAGGTAGAGCAAATTAAACTCATCATCGATCAGTTAGCACGCTACAAATACAATCATTTCCATTGGCATCTGACCGATGATGAAGGTTGGCGAATCGAAATCAAAGCTTTCCCTGAATTAACCGATATTGGCGCATGGCGCGGCAAAGACTTACCCCTTGCTCCGCAATTTAGGCATATAGAGTCCAAATACGGCGGCTTTTATACGCAACAACAGATCAAAGAAGTGGTGGCGTTTGCTCAGCGTCGCGGAATCATTGTGGTGCCCGAAATTGATATTCCCGGTCACTGCCGAGCGGCGATAAAGTCTTTGCCGCACTTGTTATTAGACAAGGATGACGCATCCATCTATCGCAGCGTACAGCACTACACTGACAACGTGCTATCACCTGCCCTAGAAGGCACTTATGAGTTCTTAGATAAAGTTATTGCCGAAGTTGTAGAGCTGTTTCCTGCTCCTTATGTACACATTGGAGCGGATGAAGTGCCGGAAGGCGTATGGACACAAAGTGACAAATGTCAGGCACTGATGAAAGAACACGGCTATACCGAAGCCAAAGATCTACAAGGGCATTTACTGCGCTATGTAGAGAATAAGCTCAACAGCTATGGCAAACGTATGTTGGGCTGGGAAGAAGCGCAACATGGCGATAAAGTCAGCCAGCAAACCGTGATCTATTCTTGGCAAAGTGAGCAAGCGGCTATCGAATGTGCACGTAAAGGATTTGATGTGGTATTACAGCCGGGACAGTACACTTATCTGGATATGGCGCAAGAATTTGATGCGAGCGAATCAGGCTTTTACTGGGCGAATATTACCCCACTCAAACACGCCTACCACTATCAACCTCTGCAAGAAATTGCTGTCGATGATCCGATTCAGAAAAAGGTCTGGGGCATTCAAGCGGCGCTATGGTGTGAACTGGTTGATAACCCGCAAAAGCTACAATATATGGTGCATCCTCGCCTGCAAGCCATTGCAGAAGTGTGCTGGACTGATGCCAGCAACAAAGATTGGACTGACTTTTTATCTCGCCTCAAGTCTGATTTAGAACAGCTTGATCAACGAGGAATCCACTACCGTAACCCTTGGTACTAAAGCTTTAAAAAGCCAGTAGTTGAGTTGATGTGAGCTGCACATCAACTCGGCTACCGACATCCAGCTGTTCAATCGAACTAGACAGTAATCGATGCCCTTTTACATCCACAACATAACGGAAATGGTCACCCATAAACTGCTGTTCCAATACCACAGTTTCTCCCGCCGTATTCGCGGTTAATTGCAGATGTTGCGGACGAAATAAAATCATGGCGGCTTCATTACTGTCTTGCTGTTTGCAAGTTGCCTTCACCACTCCCAAAGCCGTTTGATACATCCCTTGCTCTATCTTTGTGCCCTGCAAATAACTGCCGCCACCTAAGAAATCAGCCACAAAACGACTTGATGGAGTGTGGTAAAGATCGCTGGCACTGCCAAATTGCTCAATCACGCCTTTGTTCATCACCGCCATTTTATCGGCAAAAGCAAACGCCTCTTCTCGGCTATGAGTTACAAAAATAGCCGTCACCCCCGCTTGTTTAAAGATACTGCGGATCTGCGCGATCAACTTGTGGCGTACTTGGGTATCTATGTTAGAAAACGGTTCATCAAGCAACAATAGATCTGGCTTATAAGCAAGAGAGCGGGCAATTGCAACACGCTGTTGCTGACCACCCGATAACTGGTGCGGATAACGATCACCTAGGTTCTGTAGATGTACCATAGTCAGCATTTCTTCAATGCGCTCTTTTTGCACCTCTTGCGGCAGTTCTTTGATTCCAAAGCTAATATTTTGCGCCACCGTTAGGTGCGGAAATAGAGCGTAATCTTGAAAGATCATTCCGATATTACGCTGCTCGGGTGGCACCCAGTGCTTACCGTCATCAATCACAGTGCCATTGAGTTCAATAAAGCCTTTCGTTAGCGGAAGTAACCCAGAAATGGCTTTAAGCAACGTGGTTTTGCCACAACCACTGGCTCCCAACAGACAAACAATCTCACCTTGCTTTACCGTCAAGGACAGTGATTCAAGCACCACTTGATTGTCGTATTTACAGGTAAGATCTTTAATGGCTAGAGTACGGCTCATCAGTGGGGTTGCTCCAAAGAACGATTGATAATAATTAACGGAATAAGGCCAACCAAAACTAACAACACCGCAGGCATAGCTGCAATTTCCAGTTGTTCGTCTGAGGCAAAGTTGCACACATAGGTGGCGAGTGTTTCAAAGTTGAATGGGCGCAGCAATATAGCGGCATTCAACTCTTTCATTGATTCAATAAACACCAATAAAAAGGCAATTAACGCGCCGCGTTTCATCAATGGAATGTGCACTCTTTTGAGCATTTGCGAGCTAGTGCACCCCATAGTGCGCGCCGCCATATCTAAAGAAGGCGATACCTTGCTCATGCTACTTTCAATTGTGCCTATCGCCACCGCTGAAAAACGCACCACAAAAGCAAATACAATCGCAAATATCGAACCGGAGAAAACAAGCCCCGGCCTACCCCAATCCATAGCTTTGGCAATGTCATTCACCAAATGATCGGCACTTAATACAGGTAGCATGACGCCTATAGCAAGTACTGTCCCCGGCACGGCGTAACCCATAGAGGCCAAACGCACAAATAAATTACTGCTGGTTGTGGCCGATAAACGACTGTAAAAATTAAGAACTACCGCAATAATCAAAGCAATCAGGGCCGCAAGTATCGATACTTTTAAACTATTAATGGCATACTGATAAAATTGGCTTGTCCAACTTTCCAAGAAGTAGTGATAGGCGTACAGACAAAGCTGTAACAATGGGAAAATAAACGCCACCGCCACAATCGACCAACACCAAGTCACTGCCGCCCACTTCTTCCAACCCGTCAGTTGGTAACGAAAGTTCTCATGACTATTAAATTGACTCTGAAAGAGCTTTTGTTTGCGACGACTAAAGCGCTCGCCACTGATCAATAAAATAATCACCAGCAACATAATGGCCGAAATTTTCGCCGCCGCACCCAAGTTGGAATATCCGAGCCATGTATCGTACACCGCGGTAGTCAAAGTATTGACGGCGAAATAACTCACTGTACCAAAATCACCAATCGCCTCCATTGCCACCAGCGACAAACCAACTGCAATTGACGGGCGAATAATCGGTAATGAGATTCGCCAAAAGCTCTGCATTGGTGAGCATTTTAAAAGCCTTGCTGACTGCAAAATGCTAACACTTTGCTCCATAAAAGCCGCACGACACAGCAAATACACATAGGGGTAAAGCACTAAGGAAAGCACCCATATTGCCCCCCCTAAAGTGCGCATATCAGGGAACCAGTAATCACCGGGGCCCCAACCCGTTACATCGCGTAGAAAAACTTGCAGTGGCCCGGCAAAATCAAACCAATCGGTAAACACATAGCCCACAATATAGCCAGGCATTGCCAATGGCAGCACCATTGCCCATTGCAAAATTCCTTCTGATGGTAAACGACACATAGCCATTAACCATGCACTCGGTATCCCTATCAACAAAGACAGCAACATCACACCAAATACAAGCCAGAAAGTATTCGAGATATAGGTAGGCAATACCGTATCAAATAGGTGCACAAACAGATCGTTGTCACCACCGAGGCTGGTATAAAAAATAGCTAAAATTGGCAAAACCAGTAGCGCGGCTAACAGCGCACTACTGGCTCTAAATAAGGGATATTTTTCTTTCATCAAATAACTTGAAAAGGCGCCTTAAAGACGCCTTTACATTAAACCTTAAAGTTTATATGTGTTTTCTTGCAGTGTATTACAGGTCGAACTTAGTTTCATCAAGCAACTTCACAGCAATAGCATGATTTTCAGCAATCTTTTCCAAAGGCAGTTTATCCGCTTTAAAATCACCCCATGAAGCCACAAGCTCAGAACGCTTCACGCCCTCTTTCACTGGGTATTCATAGTTAATTTCTGCATACATCTGTTGCGCTTTATCACCTGTTAAAAATTCCATTAACTTAAGAGCGTTAGCCTGGTTTGGTGCATGCTTAGCCATTGCCATGCCACTGACGTTGACATGAGTGCCATTGGCTTCTTGACCTGGGAAGTTAATGTAAACAGATTCAGCCCAGCTCACTTGCTTAGGGTTGTTTACCATTTTGCCTAGGTAGTAGCTGTTGCCTAGAGCAATATCACACAGACCTTCTTTAATCGCTTTAACTTGAGCGCGGTCATTACCTTGTGGTTTACGAGCAAGGTTAGCTTTTACACCTTCAAGCCATGTTTTCGCTTCCGCTTCGCCGTAGTGAGCTACCATAGAAGCAACTAAAGAAACGTTGTAAGGGTGCTTACCGCTACGAGTACAGATCTTGCCTTTATACTCAGGGTTGACCAGATCTTTATAATCAAAATCAGAGCCTAGTTTACCCACGCGATCTCGAGACGAATATACGTTACGAGTACGTAATGTGAGAGAAAACCACTCATTTTCACTGTCACGGTATTGCGCAGGAACATTCGCGTCAATTACTTTACTATCAACAGCTTGAACTACTTTTTTATTGCTTAGTTCAACCAAACGGCTGATATCAGTCGTCAATACGACGTCTGCAGGGCTGTATTCACCCTCTTGCGCTAATTTCTCTGCAATACCGGTTTTAGAGAACTTAACGTTAACCGCAATTCCTGTTTGCTTAGTAAATTCGTCAAACATAGGTTCAACTAAAAACGGCTGACGATATGAATATACGTTAACCTCTTCTGTCGCTGATGCGATTGGTGCAAATACACTACTAACAGCAGCAGTCAACATAAGTAGTTTTTTCATTACAAGTCCCTTGATTGAAATTGAGAATGGTTATCAATACGACCATTATATGCAATAACTCCCTGCAATCAATCGCGTATTCCGTTCTATATCTCATTTCCTTTATTTTCATGTAAGCAAATATGACTAATATCAATCAAATCTCAAAACAAAAACAACTTTTTTTAAAAAATATGCTAGCAAACACAGTCAGTTATCTCCGTTCTATTTCCTCAATACCGCAACCACCCCATAAGATATTGAAACGAAAAAGGCCCGCTAAAAAGCAGGCCTTCTATTACTAAATGGAGAGTAAAGATTATTTAACTGTCATGAACTCAGGATATGCGCCGATACCACAATCATGTACATCCATACCTTCAAGCTCTTCTTCTTCAGTTACTCGGATACCCATAGTTGCTTTCAAGATAGCCCACACAAGCATACTCGCTAAGAATACCCAGCCAAAGATTACAGCTGCACCTAGTAGCTGAGCGCCGAATGTTGCATCTGCATTGCTTAGAGGAACAACCATCAAGCCAAAGAAGCCACACACGCCGTGTACAGAGATAGCACCGACAGGATCATCAATCTTGATTTTATCAAAGCCAACGATACTAAATACAACCACTACGCCTGCAACTGCACCGATAGCCACTGATGCTAGTGGTGAAGGTGATAGTGGGTCTGCTGTGATAGCAACTAGACCTGCTAACGCGCCGTTTAGAATCATAGTTAAATCAGCTTTACCCCAAGTGGTCTTACACACAAGTAGCGCAGCAATTGCACCGGCAGCGGCAGCGGCATTGGTGTTAAGGAAGATTTGACCTACTGCTGTTGCATTTTCAAAGTCAGACAGCATCAACTGAGAACCGCCGTTGAAACCAAACCAACCGAACCATAGGATAAAGGTACCTAAGGTTGCTAGTGGCATGTTTGAACCAGGGATTGGGTGAACAGAGCCGTTTTTACCAAACTTACCTTTACGTGCACCTAGCAAGATAACAGCGGATAGTGCTGCAGCAGCACCTGCCATGTGTACAATACCTGAGCCAGCAAAGTCACTAAAGCCTGCTTCAGAAAGGAAACCACCACCCCAAGTCCAGTAACCTTCGATTGGGTAGATGAAGCCTGTAAGAACCACACTAAAGATTAAGAAAGACCACAGTTTCATTCGTTCCGCTACCGCACCTGACACTACTGACATTGACGTAGCAACAAACACAACTTGGAAGAAGAAATCAGATTCTAGAGAGTGATCTGCACCCTCAGCCTGACTACCAATCAAGTGTCCAAATGAAGGTAACCAGCCACCAGCACCATTATCTACGTACATGATGTTGTAGCCAACTAGCAAAAACATCGTACAAGCTATCGCGTAAAGCACGAAGTTTTTAGTCAAAATTTCGGTGGTGTTTTTTGAGCGAACTAAACCCGCTTCAAGCATGGCAAAACCTGCGGCCATCCACATGACCAAAGCACCTGAAATTAAAAAGAAAAATGTATCTAGTGCGTAACGTAACTCCGTTACTGTCGCTGTAAGTTCCATAATAAGTTCTCTCGTCCGTTAGTCTTAAAGGGCTTCTGAATCCATTTCGCCAGTACGAATACGTACCGCGTGTGATAGGTCGTAAACAAAAATCTTACCATCACCAATTTTGCCGGTGTGCGCCGCTTTGCTTACTGCTTCAATAACACGATCAACATTCTCGGCTTGAGTGGCAATTTCCAGTTTCACTTTTGGTAAGAAGTCGACTTGATACTCCGCGCCACGATATAGCTCTGTGTGTCCTTTCTGACGACCAAATCCTTTTACCTCAGAAACAGTCATACCTTCAATGCCCACATCAGATAGGGCTTCACGGACATCATCCAATTTGAACGGTTTAATAATTGCATTAATAAGTTTCATCGCTTTCCCTCTGCGTAAGTCATATCTGCATTAACATTTGTGCTGATACTTTACTTATACAAAGGGCGTGCCAAGTTTTTAAGTCATTGAATTATAATGAAGTTATTGACAAGGGAAGTGTGAAGGGGGTTTTTGCGCACCATTTTGGTGCACAAGACTCACCAAAAAAGCTCAAGTTATTAACAATTGCCACAAAAAAGTGCAACAAGAGGCAGATACCTATCTTCCTGTGGTCAAAAAGCGTTGCCATTGATGAATAAGCGCAGAAAAATCTTCTAATCCACACGCCGCCGAACTTTCACAATTATAAAAATCCATATCAGGCTCAAACTCTTGCTCAGTTTGTTGCTGCAACGCATTTTCTTGCACAGTAACTTCACCCGCTTCAATGCTCATACTGATCTCAGTACCAGACAAAAGCAGCACTTCACTTTGGTTATGAGTGGCTTGTTCAATTAAGGCAAATACCTGTTGCAGTTTGTCTGCATCGCGGCCGATTTCTTCTTGTAACCAACGACCGACGATCTCATGTCCCATACTGGTTTTTATTGAGTACTCACCAAATGCACGTTTAAATTCAAATTCCATCATCGACCTCAATAATATTGTTCTAAATAAGATGCTTAAAGTACTTGAACCATAAGTGTTCTCTAGCAGTGATACCAATCG
>NZ_BAUJ01000052.1 GCF_000496695.1 Vibrio halioticoli NBRC 102217 | reverse complement strand
CGATAAGTAGTTATTCTACAATCAAAATTCTAACGCCGTTATCGAGCATTTTAACAAGCTAGAATGATCCGTTATTTAGTACGATTGGTATCACTTTCAAAAATGACGGTGGCGACCGCATAGTGTCTTTCATCGGATATAGAAAGGTGCACATGAGTTGTTCCCAATTGCTTAGATATTTGCAATGCTTTACCCGATAGGTGCAATTGTGGCTTGCCTAGCTCATCGTTACTGACCGTAAAGTCTTGAAACGAAACGCCTTGTGCAATACCTGTACCTAACGCTTTTGAAGCGGCTTCTTTAGCGGCAAAGCGTTTAGCCAGAAACTTAGCCTTTAAATTAAGCTTTTCAAACTGAGCCATTTCTGACTCAGTTAAAATGCGTTGTGCAAAAGGTAGCCCTGTTCGATTAAGTGCTTTTTCGACACGCTCAATCTCAGCAATATCCGTACCTAAGCCAACAATCGCCATTATTTACGAGCCTGATCCATAATCGCTTTCATATCTGAAACGGCTTTTTCTAAGCCTTCAAATGCAGCGCGGCCGATAATTGAGTGGCCAATATTAAGCTCATAGATTTCAGGTAAAGCGGCTACTGCGGCGACGTTGTGGTAGGTCAGACCATGACCCGCATTCACAATGATGCCTTGCTCAGATGCATAGGTAGCAGCCTTAGCAATCACAGCCAACTCTTTGTGTTGCTCTTCTTCTGTTTCTGCATCTGCGTAGTGGCCAGTGTGCAGTTCAATAAAAGGAGCACCTGCCGCTTTCGAGGCATCAATTTGCGCTTGGTTTGGATCGATAAACAAAGAGACTTTAATTCCAGCTTCACTCAGTGTTTTGGTTGCCGCTGTGATTTTCTCTAGCTGACCGACAACATCTAGCCCACCTTCTGTGGTCAGTTCTTCACGTTTTTCAGGCACAAGACAAACAAACTCAGGCTTTGTTTTTAAGGCAATTTCAACCATTTCATCTGTCACTGCCATTTCTAAATTCATGCGCGTTTGCAGAGTTTCGGCCAGTAGACGTACGTCTCTGTCTTTGATATGGCGACGGTCTTCTCTTAAGTGAACGGTAATGCCGTCAGCGCCAGCACGCTCAGCAATATCTGCCGCATGTACAGGATCTGGATATTTAGTTCCACGAGCATTTCGTAAGGTCGCAATATGGTCAATATTGACCCCAAGTAAGATTGGATTCATTTTTTGATACTCCGTGTTCGGGGCATAAACAACTCCCGACTTTTTATTGGTTTTCCGCCAAGATAAGGCTTTAAGGCTATGCGTGTAAAGCGCTTTGCCGAACTCAGTTGTGATTTTGAGATAAAGCGCCTTTCACTTAATGCGATCAGATCTTCTCCCTTAAAAGTGAGGTTATCTTTACGCACCGAAGCAATGAATCCTTGCTGTTCTCGATAGCGATAAGTCATCTGTGGATCGATAGGCATACCCGTGCCAGTACAGTGCAGAAAATCCACACCATAACCGAGTGCATTGAGCAGAGCTAATTCAAAACGGCGCAGCGCAGGCTCAGGGTTATCCGCTTGCGCAAGCTCAGTTAAAGCATGCAGATAATCAATAAACAGCTCTGGATATGGGACTTCTTGAGCGATGACACGGGCGAGGATTTCGTTGATATACATAGCAGAGTAAAGGCTTACTCCACTCAAAGGTAATCCGAGACTGATAGGTTCTGCTTGGCGCAATGTTTTCATTGATCCGCCACCAGACCACTTTAGCAGTAGTGGCGTAAAAGGTTGCAATGCGCCTTTTAAAGGTGAACGCTTGCTTCGACCTCCCTTACTGAGGATCGTGACTCGACCAAACTCTTCAGAGAAGACATCTAAGATCAAACTCGATTCTGTATAGGGACGACGATGTAATACAAAACAGCGCTGAAATCCGTCAATTACCGACATAAATAGATACTATAAAAAACTCCACCAAGGCGGTGGAGTTTTGGGATGTGTTTTTATAGGTCGTCCATGTAGCCTAATGAACGAAGTGCTCGCTCATCATCTGCCCAACCCGACTTAACTTTAACCCAAGTTTCAAGGTAGACCTTGCGACCAAACAACTCTTCCATATCCAGTCGAGCTTCACGGCCGATGGTTTTGATTTTTTCGCCACCCTTGCCGATCACCATTTTCTTCTGGCCACTTCTCTCAACTAAGATAAGGGCATTGATATGGAAACCGTCGTTATCAGGGTTGTAATCAAAACGTTCAACTTCAACCGTTACTGAATAAGGCAGTTCATCACCGGTAAAGCGCATGAGCTTCTCACGCACAATCTCTGACGCCATAAAGCGTTGTGAACGGTCTGTAACATACTCTTCAGGGAAGTGATGGGTTGCTTTAGGCAAGAAATCACGTACGTGCTTACGCAGTACATCGGTATTCTTACCTAATTTAGCTGAAATAGGAACCACATCAACAAAGTCCATTTTGCCAGTCATTTCTTGCATATGTTGCATCACAAGGTTGCGGTCTTGAACCTTATCAACTTTGTTCACACACAGCACAACAGGGAAATTAGCGGCTTTTAATTTGTTTAGTACCATTTCATCGTCAGCAGTCCAGTGAGTGCCATCAACCAAGAAGAAAACCAAGTTAACATCACTTAAAGAACTGTTTGCAGCACGGTTCATCAAACGGTTGATCGCACGCTTTTCTTCGATATGTAACCCTGGGGTATCAACGAAAATAGCTTGATAATCACCGTCGGTATCCACACCCATAATGCGGTGGCGCGTGGTTTGTGGCTTGCGTGACGTGATTGAAATCTTTTGCCCAAGAATATGGTTCAGAAGCGTTGATTTACCTACGTTTGGTCGACCCACAATGGCAATAAAACCACAGTGTTGGTTTTCCGTTGAGGTAGCTTCGCTCTGATTGTTCGAGGCAAAATACGCATCCAGATCAATACCTTGATCTTCTGCTTGGTCTTCTGGTTGATCGTGATTAGACATTTGTTAGTTTCTCCAATGCAAGTTCGGCAGCCGTTTGCTCAGCTTTACGGCGACTTGTTCCCTTGCCTGTGAAAGGTTTTTCAACACCCGAAACAATACAATCAACAGTGAACTCTTGATTATGAGCCTCACCTTTTATCTTGATCACTTCATAAGTCGGTAGCGGCTTACGACGCCCCTGCAAGAATTCCTGTAGACGTGTCTTAGGATCTTTTTGCGATACGCCAGGTTCAATCGCTTCAAGACGGCTCATATACCATCCTAATACCATTGCACGTACCGTTTCTGTACCACTGTCTAGGTATACAGAACCGATAATCGCTTCTACCGCATCTGCCAGAATTGAGTCACGACGGAAACCGCCACTTTTCAATTCACCTGGACCTAATTTTAAGTAGTCTCCGAGTTCAAATTCACGTGCTAGTTCAGCCAGAGTTTTCCCTCTTACTAAGGTTGCGCGCATTCGACTCATATCACCTTCGTTTACCTTAGGGAAACGATGGTACAAATCATCAGTGATGACAAAACTTAAAATTGAATCGCCCAGAAATTCTAGTCGCTCATTATGTTTGCCATTGGCGCTGCGGTGTGTCAGCGCCAAGTGTAGGTTATTAATGTCGTTAAACTTATAACCAATGCATTTTTCTAATCTGTTTAATTGAGAATTCATACTCTCTGATTACTCTATACCGCCAATGCGGTTCAAACGAATACCGGTTGGAATCCATGAAGGTAAGAAGCTATCGTTGTCACGATCAAACTCAAAACTCATCCAAATACCAACTGCTTTACCAACTAAATTGGCTTCTGGCACAAAGCCCCAATAACGGCTATCAGCGCTGTTATCACGGTTGTCACCCATCATGAAATAATGCCCTTCTGGCACAATCCACTCTCGAACACCAGGTCTAGGCTGATACGCTGATGCGTTATCTTGGCGTAGAGGATTCACCAATACTTGGTGCTGATGTTCACCCATAGTTTCATCAAGACGAATCAATGGGACATTATTTTGTACAAACTCACTTTCCGTATAGTTAGTTAGAGGCACGGGTTTACACTGCTTCTCACCACTTGGTTTAATACAAAGTTTCTTCTCTTGAGTATAGCGAATAGTATCGCCCGGCAAGCCAATTACTCGTTTAATGTAGTCAATGCTCGGCTGAGGTGGGAATTTAAATACCACAATATCACCGCGCTCAGGCTTACCTGTTTCTACCAATTGTGTACGCCATACAGGATCTTTCAAACCGTAAGAGAACTTCTCTACTACGATGAAATCACCCACCAACAACGTTGGCATCATAGAACCTGACGGGATTTGAAACGGTTCGTAAATAAACGAACGCAAAATCAATACAAAGGCAATCACTGGGAAGATAGAAACACTGTTTTCTACCCACCATGGTTGGTTTTCTACTTTTGCTTTAGTTTCGTCATCCAAACCGTTGGTTTGCGCTTCAACGCCTGCCACCTTGGCTGCTCGTTTCTTCGCCCAAACTAGCTTCTCTAAAGCATAGACAATACCAGTAACCAAAGTCACTATGACTAGGATTAGTGAAAACGTATTAGCCATTGAAATCCCTTAAAATTTATATGTTTCTAAAACAACGAAAGTGAAAGAGCTAATCACTCTTTCACTTTGCAATTATTATCCAACCATTTTTGAATGGTTAATCTTTGCCGACATGAAGAATAGCAAGGAAAGCCTCTTGCGGAAGCTCAACGTTACCGATTTGCTTCATACGCTTTTTACCTTCTTTCTGTTTCTTCAATAGTTTCTTCTTACGACTCACATCACCACCATAACATTTTGCTATTACGTTTTTGCGTAACTGCTTAACGGTAGAGCGAGCAATAATGTGGTTACCAATCGCCGCTTGAATGGCAATATCAAACATTTGACGAGGAATGAACTCTTTCATTTTCTCAACCAATTGGCGACCACGAGTTTGAGAGTTATCTTTGTGCGTGATAATTGCCAGTGCGTCCACTGTATCGCCATTAAGCAATACATCAACACGAACCATGCTTGATTCTTCGTAGCGATGGAAGTTGTAGTCCAATGACGCATAACCACGAGAGGTTGATTTTAGGCGGTCAAAGAAATCTAACACAACTTCAGCCATAGGTAAGTCATACGTTAAAGCAACTTGATTGCCGTGATAAATCATATCAACTTGAATACCACGCTTCTCAACACACAGCGTAATCACGTTACCTAAGTAATCCGAAGGCACTAAAATATTACAACGTGCAATCGGTTCGCGGATAGCTTCTAAATCGTTCACTGCAGGTAGCTTAGCTGGGCTATCCACATACAAAACTTCGCCGTTAGTTTTTTCAACTTCATACACTACGGTTGGCGCTGTAGTGATAAGGTCAAGGTCGTATTCACGCTCTAGACGCTCTTGAATAACTTCCATGTGAAGCATACCCAAGAAACCACAGCGGAAACCAAAACCTAGTGCAGCTGAGCTTTCTGGCTCATAAAACAGTGACGCATCGTTTAGGCTCAATTTACCTAGTGCATCACGGAAGTTTTCATAATCATCTGATGATACAGGGAATAGACCCGCATATACTTGAGGCTTCACTTTTTGGAAACCTGGCAGTGCTGTTTCACAGCCGCCTTTAGCGTGAGTTAGGGTATCACCTACTGGAGCACCAAGGATATCCTTGATACCACAGACTACCCAGCCTACTTCACCGGTATTTAACCCTTCGGTATCAATACGTTTAGGGGTAAAGATACCTAGACGATCCACACCCCATACTTGGCCTGTGCTCATCACTTTAATTTTGTCGTTTTTCTTTAGCTTGCCGTTTTTGATACGCACAAGTGAAACAACGCCAAGGTAGTTATCAAACCATGAATCGATGATCAACGCCTGCAATGGGCCGTCAGGATCACCTTCTGGTGCTGGGATCGCTTTCACGATTTCTTCCAACACTTCATCAACGCCAAGACCTGTTTTCGCCGAACAGCGCACAGCTTCTAAAGCATCGATGCCAACAATTTCTTCAATTTCTTCAGAAACACGCTCAGGATCAGCGGCTGGAAGGTCAATCTTGTTTAGGATTGGCACAACCTCTAGATCCATTTCAATGGCGGTATAACAGTTAGCCAAAGTTTGCGCTTCAACACCCTGACCTGCATCAACCACCAGCAATGCGCCTTCACAAGCGGCAAGTGAACGAGATACTTCGTATGAGAAGTCTACGTGTCCTGGAGTATCGATGAAGTTCAATTGATAGGTTTCCCCATCATTTGCTACGTAGTCTAAGGTCACACTTTGAGATTTAATGGTGATGCCCCGCTCTCTTTCAAGATCCATAGAATCAAGAACTTGCGCCTCCATTTCACGAGAGCTAAGACCCCCACAGACTTGTATTAAACGATCTGATAGGGTGGATTTACCGTGGTCAATGTGGGCAATAATCGAAAAGTTACGAATGTTCTTCATAGTAAGGTGTGGTTAGACTCATACAAAATTGAAAGGGGAAATGATGTTTATACTCATCATTTGGCTCAGATTGGCAGATTCTACCGAATTTCGGCGCTTGTCGCTATCTTCATTTTACTTCTAGTGGTTGACCTAAGGTGCGAATTAAGGTGACTTGTTGCGCAGCTTGGTGATTAGTACGCTTTAATTTTGCTTTTACCACTACCCCACCAATACACGCAAAGCCTACGCCAAGCACTATGCTGGGCCATTCATGACCATCTAACATCACATTAGAGATCTCGGTGCCAACTAGAGCGCCAAGAAACAAGAATAGTAAAGGTACTAGGTACACTATGGCTGCGGCTGACAGTAACGCTTTTTCAGGCAAACCTATTTCAACAATATCGCCTTTAGCTACCGCCGTGGAGGTAGTCACTGACCAAGCATGCTCTTTATTGCCTATAGCTTTGGTCACCTGCCCTGTGGCACAGCTTGATTTAGAGGCACAGCCACTACAACTGGTCTGTTGCTCACAGGTCAGATCGACTTTAAATATCGCTTCATCGGTTTCAGGTGATGACACTTGCGTCACTTTGGTCACCTGAGCTAATGCATTCATCATGGTCTTTACACCTAGCTAGTGGAAAGTCACCGATTGTAATATACGCTGCGCCGTACGTGGAGGAATATCTCCGACTACAATGACTTCATGTTTATTCATAATAGCACTTTGTAGGGTACGTCTGCCTTGTCGCACCAATTGACGCTTCAATGATTGATCGTCTTCTGGGGCAACATAAATGGAAAACTGGAATAATCCATCTGAATATATTTGGCTTTCAACTATGCGATCTGAACCAAATAATGGGTGACTTTGCATTTTTTTACTCACAAAGCCTTTTGGCATCCATTCAGCATTCCATGAGATCTCATCCACACTGCCGTCGGGCAAGGTGACCACATCCGGCAAAGTCGCTTTTTCTAGCCCCTTCATAATGGGAATCAAATGGTCAGAAATAGAATAAGACACGGTTCTATATTGCTCGATGATTTCACCGTCACGATCAATAAGATCGGCACGCAAAGGTAACGCTGTTCTTTCATCAATCCACATAATGTAAGAGTAACGTTGACCATCTTTTGGTACTACACGAACAACTTCACTAGCTGCACCGGCTTCGCGAGCACGCCCAACTTTAACAAAATCGTAATAGATTTTTAGCTTGTCAGGATTGATGCTAAGCATAGGCATTAATGGAGCAACCATTTTATCGGATGCGATGGTAAAAGGATCAATGCCGGGCTCGATGTAACTGATCTCTCCACCACGACGAATGACTTCTCGTACCGGTCCACTTAAATACAACAATTGAGCAAATCGAGTGTCATTATCATTGGCTTGGCGATACACCAAAGGCTCAATGCTGCTCTTTCGAATCAACACGTATGACATCTCGTAGTTGAGAGTCTCGGTTGCAGTGCTCATTTTGTAGATTAGGGCCTCAGCTGAGTTCTCATCAGCTAAGGCTAAGGGAGAGGCTGTTAAGCTGAGCAGCGCGCACACACTGGCCAGAAATTTCTTCATTTGATTTCCGTTTCTACGTCGGAGCTAGTTTCGCTATGGTTTAAACGAAGTTGTAACTCATAATCTTGCAATACTGTATTGATGCGACGACGTTGCTCTGCAAGTTGTTCATCTTTCGCTGAGATTTTTGCCGACTCTGACTTAGTACGCACTGAGTCACGAGTTAAGCTCACCGGCTCAGCACTACCTGCAATAGGAATCGTCTGTAACACAGGCAGTGTTTCCGGAGCTTGTGACGCATTACCGTCCACGCTACCGCCGTATTGCTGAACTCCGACAATGACCGCAAAAGAAACGCAAGCAGCCACGGCTACCTGACCAAATTGGGTGAGCCATTGGGGAAGAGCCTTTTTAACTGTCGCTGGTGTAGGTTGTTCTTCTAGCATTGGACGCACATTGCTTGAGTGAGCAGGCTCATCTTCAAGGGCAAGAGCAACTTTGCTCGCAATATCCCAATCTGCGCCTTGTTTTGCGTCACCGCGCATAACATCACCAATGAGATGGTAATTCTGCCACGTTTGTTGAGCATCCTTCTCGTGTTCTACCTCAGAGATCAAGCTCAAGTCTACCGACTCTCCATCCATCAATGCTGAGATTTTCTCTTTGTTAGACATTACATTCACCATTGTGATTATTTTCTAACGCTGAAGAAGCGGTTGCATTTTTTTCTCTACCGCTTCTCGAGCTCTAAATATTCGCGAACGAACTGTGCCCACTGGACACTCCATAACGGCGGCTATGTCTTCGTAGCTCAAGCCATCAAGTTCTCGCAACGTCATTGCTGTTTTTAAGTCTTCTGGCAGTGCTTCAATTGCATTGAACACTACCTCTTTCAATTCATTGGACAACGCTAAGTTTTCAGGGTTCGAAATTTCTTTTAGCGCATTACCAGTTTCTATATATTCAGCGTCTTCAGCATCCACATCCGTTGCAGGCGGTCTGCGCCCTAACGCAACAAGGTGATTTTTTGCGGTATTCACCGCGATACGATACAACCAAGTATAAAAGGCACTTTCTCCCCTAAAATTAGGGATAGCACGATACGCCTTAATAAAGGCTTCTTGGGCTACATCAGCGACATCACTTTGGTTGTTCACATATCTAGAGATCAAGTTGCACACTTTATTTTGGTATTTAACCACCAAAAGATTAAAGGCTTGCTTGTCTCCATTTTGAATTCGCTCAATCAATACCTGATCGGTCAACTGCTCGTTCATTCGAGCTTTTACTCCTATGTTCAGCTCTCATCTTCTCAGATATGAGTTTTATCAATGCATAATGTATTATTGACACCATCGATTACTAGAGCACTATTGTGACTCAATCGAGACACAAAAGTTCATTTTGGTTATGTTTTTTTTATAACTTGGTCCAAAATGTGATGTACTAGACGCTTGATGGCCGTTAGAAACGAACTTAAGTCTAAGATTAAAAACTTGATACAACGCATTGCTTTGCGTGGCAACTAGTAGTCGAATAGTAGCACCCTAGTCCTCGTCTGGGTTAAGAACACGTCAAAACTATAAGATATAAAGTGTTCGACGAGTGGTTAATGGAAGGCGATAGAGCCTAATCGAAATAGGATAAAATATATCAATGAATTCAATCGCTCAGCATCAATGTGATGTATTGGTTATCGGTAGTGGTGCCGCAGGACTTTCGCTAGCCCTTCGTGTCGCAAAAAAATCTAAAGTTATTGTGTTAAGTAAAAGTCTAAGCCGAGAAGGGGCTACCTTTTACGCACAAGGCGGTATTGCCGCAGTATTTGATGAATCAGATACCGTTGAGTCTCACGTAGAAGATACGCTGATTGCAGGCGCAGGCTTATGTGAAAAAGACAAAGTTCAGTTTATTGCTGAAAACGCCAAAAAATGTGTGCAATGGCTTATTGATGGCGGCGTTCCTTTTGACCAAGAAGAGTCACAAAAAAGTGGCGAGCAGCCTCGTTATCACTTAACTCGTGAAGGGGGTCATAGTCACCGCCGTATTCTGCACGCCGCAGATGCAACAGGCATGGCAATGCAAACTTCTTTGCAAGAGAACGTACTAAACCACCCTAACATTACTGTGCTAGAACGCCATAATGCTGTTGACCTAATCACCGAAGATAAAACCGGTGGTGACTCAAGCAAAGTGGTTGGTGCTTATGTATGGAACCGCGACTCTGAGCATGTAGAAACAATTGCCGCAAAATTTGTCGTGCTTGCCACTGGTGGTGCATCAAAAGTGTACCAATACACCAGTAACCCAGACGTATCATCGGGTGACGGTATTGCTATGGCATGGCGCGCAGGCTGTCGTGTGGCCAACCTTGAATTCAACCAATTCCACCCAACGTGTCTCTTCCACCCAGAAGCACGTAACTTTTTGCTGACGGAAGCACTTCGTGGTGAAGGTGCCTATCTGCGCCGTCCGGATGGCACTCGCTTTATGCCCGATTTCGACCCGCGCGAAGAACTCGCGCCACGCGATATCGTTGCTCGCGCCATTGACTATGAGATGAAACGTTTAGGTGCAGACTGCATGTACTTGGACATCAGTCATAAATCAGCTGAATTTATTACTAAACACTTCCCGACTATCCATCTACGCCTACAAGACCTAGGTTTGGATATGACCAAAGAGCAAATCCCAATTGTTCCTGCAGCACACTACACCTGTGGTGGCGTAATGGTAAACCCTCAAGGGCAAACTGATGTAGAACAACTGTATGCGATTGGTGAAGTGAGCTACACCGGCCTACATGGTGCAAACCGCATGGCATCTAACTCACTGCTAGAGTGTGTGGTATACGCTTGGTCTGCCGCTGAGAGCATTCTTGAGCAATTGGATGATGCGCAAATGCCTGGCAATCTACCTTGCTGGGATGAAAGTCAGGTGAATAACTCTGACGAAGAAGTTGTTCTGCAACACAACTGGCATGAACTAAGACTGTTTATGTGGGATTACATGGGTATTGTACGTACAGATAAACGCTTAGAGCGTGCTCTGCACCGTATTCAACTTCTACAACAAGAAGTTCATGACTACTACAGCAACTTCCGCGTATCAAATAACCTGCTTGAATTACGTAACTTGCTGCAAGTGGCAGATCTTATGGTGCGTTGTGCAATGGAACGTAAAGAGAGCCGTGGCTTACACTACACGCTTGATTACCCAGAAATGCTTGAAGAAGCTAAACCGACTATTTTGGTGCCTCACCATTCAAATAGAACATACCCTAACTAAGCTGTATGTAGCCCTAAAATAAACGGTATGCAACCTAAAACTAAAAAGGCGCTCAATGCTAAATGTCATTGAGCGCCTTTCTTTTTATTCTCTTTATTTTTCAAGAAGATAAATTACGAACGCACTTTACTTAAATTATGTGCCACAACTTTATCTATCATAGCGGCCAGTGCTAAATTTTCACTGCGTCCATGTCCCATAACCCAAGTAAACAAATCTGGATCGTCACACTCAAGCAGTGCCACAAAATCTTTCTTTTCTTGCTCGGTTAGCTCATCAAAGCACTCATCAAAGAACGGCATAATCACGACATCCAGTTCCAACATGCCTCGACGACACGCCCATTTAATACGTGCCTTTTGTTCAGGTGTATACATGCTTTACCTCAAAATAATCACATTCCTTTCAGTCGAGTGTAACAGCAGTCAACTAAGGTAACTATTAGATCAATCACAGTAATTTAGTATTCAGGAATAACCAAGGAAAAATGCTGAAAACAAGCTAGGGTAATAAGTGACAAACTGCGATGGGTTTTATCGCTGAATATTATTGAAAATAGTCTCTTAACTAAAATTCCGCCCTTAGACATCAAGCCAAATTCTGATTACCATAGACAAAACGACTGAGTTCAAGGAACCACTATGAGCGCGCAACCTTCTGTATCTTTAAATACCCCACCTTTAGCATGGACTGAATTGGCTGATTGGCAATCGATCACTGCAATAGGAGAAGAAAGTAAGTCTTACCTGCAAGGTCAAGTGACGTGTGATGTCGTGCAATTAGATGCGACAGAAGCCACCTTGGGTGCCCATTGTGATGCGAAAGGCAAAATGTGGAGTCTATTTCGCTTATTTCACCACAACGGTGGCTACGCTTTATGGCAGCACAAGTCGGGTATAGAGACAGCTCTTCAAGAAATCAAAAAGTACTCGGTATTCTCAAAGGTTGATATTGAAATCAACTCACAACAAGTTAGCCTTGGCATACTTGGTGAGCAAGCCGAAGCGTTTATCGACTCAATTAGTGAAAGCACTGGGGATGTACGAGACCTTGGTTTTGGTAGTGCCGTTAAAATTGACGCTATGCGCTGGCTATTGCTGGTAGATGAAAGTGCCGTTGCTACGTTAACTGCAAAATTAACCGCAGCTGAAAAAGTGCCATCGAATGATTGGGACTACTTTGATGTAAGTGCAGGGCTTCCTCGCCTTACCGCCGCTCAACAGAACACACATATTCCTCAAATGCTAAACCTACAAGTATTAGGTGGTATTAGCTTTGAAAAAGGCTGTTATACCGGACAAGAAACGGTAGCCCGAGCCAAATATCGCGGGACTAATAAAAAGGTAATGCGCCTAATCCAAGGCAAGGGAAATACCACAAGTCCATTTACGTTTGAACGCGCGGTCGGCGACAATTGGCGTGGAGCGGGCGAAGCCATTGCTCAATATTGTAATGAAAATGGGGATGCGCTAGCTCTGATCGTGCTAAACAAAGATATTGAATTTGATACTGGATTTAGACTAGCGGACGATAACGACAACCTCTGGTCTTTAGTTGAATTACCCTATTCGCTAAATGACTAGTCATAGCTAATCGCAACTCAGGCTAACTTACACAAGCGGTTGATAAGCCTCTATCAACCGCTTTACTTTGCAACACTTCCCCTCTCACGTGATCTCTCAACACTTATACCAATCGTACTAAATAA
>NZ_BAUJ01000053.1 GCF_000496695.1 Vibrio halioticoli NBRC 102217 | reverse complement strand
GTTCTCGATTAAGAGAGTTCGCAAGAATGGCGGTGAGGGAGGGATTCGAACCCTCGATACGGCTACAAACCGTATACTCCCTTAGCAGGGGAGCGCCTTCGGCCACTCGGCCACCTCACCGTCTTGCGGAGGCACATATTACGATTTACCAAAAATATGTCAAACATTTTATTGGTAAAATGACAGAAAAATCAGTCAACAGAACAACTTTCAACCAAACAGCTCAAAATTGTCAGTTCTATGTGTTTATTATCCCCTCAAAACAGAAAGACTAACCGTTAAGGTTAGCCTTTATAAAAAACTTAGTAGTTGCCTGTTGCAACGTTTCCATTTCCTTTTTCTGCCTGAATACGCATATAAATTTCTTCACGATGCACAGAAACTTCTTTTGGTGCATTTACACCGATACGTACTTGGTTACCTTTAACACCTAATACGGTCACAGTAACCTCATCCCCTATCATAAGGGTTTCGCCAACGCGGCGAGTCAAAATTAGCATTTGATAGCTCCTTGCTGTCACTCAAATTCATTTGAGATCCATTATTCAACAAAAATAACAACTTGGTAAAGAACTTATTACAATATAAGCTCTTTTTTGTCTTTAGCAACATAATGAGACAGCTCAATATAATGAGCGTGTATAAAATTAGCGGCTCGATCCAGATGTTCTGGTAATAGTAACAATTTCACTACCCTATCACACCTAAAACTATCAAGAACTTTGATATCATTCTCTAATAGTTGCGTTTGTACATTCTGATACAGCTTATCAAGCTCTGAACCCACCACTGTCAGCGTGCTAACTGGGGCAACGTCAATTATATCTTCTTGTAGCATCTGCAGTAATTTAGACACATCATTGCTGTCTACAGCGACTATAGAGCCTACATGCCAATGTAATGTGATTCCCAATAGTTGGCACTGCGCAGCAATAGCATCTGCTTTTAAAGGTGCTAAATCCACCCGATAAACGTCTCGTTGCAACGCCAATCCGCACACAGCAGCACTACTTGGCAAACGTGTCACTAACGTCCCCAGCAAAGGTGAGAACGACGATAGCACGCGAATATCTAAGTTATATCTATCCGCGAACTCTACACACGGAAGGTGCAATACCTTAGCGCCATGTTTAGCCATGGCTTGCATGTCGCTAAAATCAATACTATCGAGTTTAATAGCGGTATCGACCACTCTTGGGTCACAACTATAAACACCGTCTACGTCAGTGAAAATTTGGCATTCATCCGCGCCAAGCAGGCCTGCCAAAGTAACCGCACTGGTATCTGAGCCACCTCGTCCGAGAGTCGTCACATCACCGTTTTGATTCATGCCTTGAAAGCCAGCCACTATGACAATGTGATCATCGGCAAGTAAGGCGTTGAACTTATCATTATCAATAGACTTAATCGTTGCTTGATTGTGTCTATCGTCAGTAATAATCCCAGCCTGCCAACCCGTCAATGACGTAGCTTTGTAGCCTAACTTATGCAAAGTCATCGCTAATAAGGCAACCGTCACCTGCTCGCCTGCGGACAACAGTACATCAAGCTCTCTAGCATTCGGTACGCTATCCACTTCACTGGCTAAACTTTGCAAGCGATTCGTTTCACCAGACATAGCCGATACCACCACCACAACTTGTTTACCTTGTTGTTTGGTTTTAATGACTTGCTCGGCGACGACTTGGATTCGCTCAACTGAACCAACAGATGTTCCACCGAACTTCTGTACGATTAATCGGTTTTCCACTAACTTTCCACCTTCCTAAACAATATGTTGTTCGTTGTACATTTATACATATGCGTACATTGGACAATTAAAAACAATAAAACCAAGCACTTTAGATTTAAAATGCCTGGTTTCGATTTTGCGTTATTGAGCCTTAACGGCTCAATAATTAGCGACTGTAATTAAAGACGCTCTTCAAGCCAGCTATGCACTGATTTTAACGCATCTGGAAGTGCAGCAACATCGGTACCGCCCGCTTGAGCCATATCAGGACGACCGCCGCCTTTACCACCAACTTGTTGCGCGACCATATTCACCAACTCGCCCGCTTTCACTTTGCCAATCAGATCTTTGGTTACGCCAGCAATCAAGCTAACTTTGTTGTTATCGATGTTCGCGATAAGGATAATACCTGTGCCAACACGATTCTTAGCGTCATCCACCATGTTACGTAGGTTCTTATTGTCAGCACCTTCTAATGCAGCAATTAACACCTTAGTGCCATTGATTTCTTGAACCTTACCCATAATGTTGGCACTTTCAGCAACGGCCATTTTCTCTTTCAGTTGCTGAATTTCTTTATCAAGCTGTTTGGCTTTTGCTTGCATGTCTGACACTTTTTGAGCGTGGCTTAATTGCTCAGCTTCAATAGAATCCAGTGCAGCTTCACCCGTTACCGCTTCAATACGACGGATACCAGCAGCAATACCACCTTCTGAGATAATACGGAACAAACCAATGTCACCGGTATGCGCAGCGTGAATACCACCACACAATTCAACCGAGAAGTCACCCATTGAAAGAACGCGAACTTCATCATCGTACTTCTCGCCAAACAACGCCATAGCGCCTTTTTGTTTAGCTGATTCGATATCCGTGACTTCTGTCACTACATCGTTGTTTTTTCTGATTTGCTGGTTAACTAGACGCTCAACAGTGCGCAACTCATCCGCCGTCACAGCTTCAAGATGAGAGAAGTCAAAACGTAGACCTTCAGGCTTAACTAATGAGCCTTTTTGCGCAACGTGTGTGCCTAGCACTTGACGAAGTGCAGCATGCAATAAGTGCGTTGCAGAGTGGTTTAATGAAGTTGCTAAACGACGCTCAGCATCTACGATAGCTTCAACACTGTCGCCGGTACTCAATACGCCTTCGGCTAACACGCCGTGATGTGCAATGGCATTACCTAGCTTCTGAGTATCATCAACTTGGAAGCTGCCTAGTTCAGTTTTTAATAAACCGGTATCACCACATTGACCACCTGATTCTGCGTAGAACGGCGTTTCACTCAGGATGATAATGGCTTTATCACCTGCAGAAAGTGATTCAGACGCTTCACCTTCCACAAAAATTTCTGTCACTGTGCTGTGACCTTGTGTGGCGGTGTAGCCACTAAAGTCAGAGGTTGCTTCTGTTTTAATCGTGGCGTTGTAGTCAGTACCAAAATGGCCTGCTTCACGAGCACGCTGACGCTGCTCTTCCATCGCTTTTTCAAAACCGGCTTCATCGATATCGAAATCACGTTCACGTGCAACATCGTTGGTTAAGTCAGCTGGGAAGCCGTACGTGTCGTACAGTTTAAATACTGTCTCACCATCTAGCGTGGATTTGTTTTCAGACTTAAGCGCATCTAGTGCATCATTAAGAATATTCATGCCACGCTCTAGAGTGCGACCGAAGTTTTCTTCTTCAATGCGTAGAATTTTTTCAACAAGTGCTTGTTGTGCTTTAAGTTCAGTGCCTGCTTCGCCCATCACCTCAGCCAGTACGCCGACTAATTTATGGAAGAAGACATCTTTAGCCCCCACTTTGTTACCGTGACGCACTGCGCGACGGATAATGCGGCGTAGCACATAACCACGACCTTCATTTGAAGGCATAACGCCGTCAACGATAAGGTAAGAACATGAACGGATGTGGTCGGCAATTACGCGTAGAGATTGGTTTGATAGATCATCACACCCAACAACTTCAGCAGAGGCTTTGATTAGCGTTTGGAAAACGTCGATTTCGTAGTTTGAATGCACACCCTGCATGATTGCAGAGATACGCTCAATACCCATACCTGTATCTACAGATGGCTTTGGAAGCGGCTCCATAGTGCCGTCAGCATGACGGTTGAATTGCATGAATACGTTGTTCCAGATCTCGATGAAACGGTCGCCATCTTCTTCAGGAGTACCTGGACGGCCGCCCCAGATGTGTTCACCGTGATCGTAAAAAATTTCTGTACAAGGACCGCAAGGACCGGTATCACCCATTGCCCAGAAGTTATCTGATTCAAAAGGCTTACCGCCTTTCTTATCGCCAATGCGAACAATACGATCGGCAGGAATGCCCATCTCTTTGTTCCAAATATCAAAGGCTTCATCATCAGTTTCATAAACTGTAACTAATAGCTTTTCTTGTGGCAGTTTTAGAACTTCGGTCAAAAACTCCCAAGCATAGCCAATAGCATCATGCTTGAAGTAATCTCCAAAAGAGAAGTTACCTAGCATTTCAAAGAAAGTATGGTGACGAGCAGTAAAACCAACGTTTTCTAAATCATTATGCTTACCACCAGCACGTACACAACGTTGTGCCGTAGTTGCACGAGTATAATTACGTTTCTCGGCTCCTAAGAAACAGTCTTTAAACTGGTTCATACCTGCGTTAGTAAACAGCAAAGTAGGATCGTTGTGAGGTACAAGAGAAGAACTCTCTACTATCTGGTGCCCTTTACTCTCAAAGAACTTTAAAAAGGCACTACGAATCTCGGCGGTACTCATGTACATGTGGCTATTCCTGAAGTGTTCAAGTTAGATTTTTGCCACATTGTAAAACAAGCAAGAGAGAACGACTAGTTTTCTGTCTTAATTGACCACAAATGCCGATTATTTTGTAAAAATTACGCTAATTCCTTTAAATCTGGCTATTAGATTAAGGGTTATTTTCGATTAATTAGTAGAAAGGGATGTCGATGAGAGTGCGTATTGGATCTGTTCAAGGCTAAAGCCTAAAAATTGCAGTGTGCGTACTTGTCGGGCATATTCTTGGCTATCAACAGTCAATGCATCATGCAAATGCTTCTCCACTGACAACTTAGCCAACTCAAACCAATCTTGAGGCTCCTCTCGAAGTGCTTGGTTAATGACATCGCCGCCAACCCGCTTCGCTTGTAATTCTTGGCGAATACGATGTTCACCATGGCCTTTACTTGCTTGTAGCCTGACCTGATCTTTTGCGTAGCGCAAATCGTCCAAATAGTGATGTTCATGACAAAAAACAATGGCGTCATCAATATCATTTAAGCCAAAGCCTTTATTGAGCAATTTTTGTTGCAACTCATAACGCCCATGATCACGAAGACTCAAAAAGCGTAATGCTTCTTTTTTAGCAGCATTGTTGGGGGATCGAGAATACATACACACCTCGGAAAATTCAGTGCGAAAGAGAAAATGGATAAATTGAAAATAAGGAGGTAATTACTGAGCCTTAACAATAAGACTCAGTAATTAGGAGCATAATTGGGGAAGAGATTATTCGGCTTCGGTCGCTTCAGTGACTTCTTCAGCAGTCGCAACTGTTAGAAGCATTTCACGAAGTTTGGCGTCAATAGCCGTTGCCGCTTCAGGGTTTTCACGTAGGAATTTACCCGCGTTTGCTTTACCTTGACCAATCTTATCGCCATTGTAGCTATACCAAGCACCGGCTTTCTCAATAAGCTTATTCTTAACGCCTAAGTCGATAAGCTCACCTTCACGGTTAAAGCCTTGGCCGTACATAATCTGAGTTTCAGCTTGCTTAAATGGTGCCGCAATTTTGTTTTTAACCACTTTAATGCGAGTTTCGTTACCGACAATCTCATCGCCATCTTTGATTGCGCCAGTACGACGAATATCCAAACGAACAGAAGCGTAAAACTTAAGTGCATTACCACCGGTAGTGGTTTCTGGGTTACCGAACATTACACCAATTTTCATACGAATTTGGTTAATGAAGATACACATACAGTTAGACTGTTTTAGGTTACCGGTTAGCTTACGCATTGCTTGAGAAAGCATACGTGCTTGCAGACCCATGTGGCTATCACCCATTTCACCTTCAATTTCAGCTTTTGGTGTTAGTGCAGCAACAGAATCGACAACCAATACGTCAATAGCACCAGAACGTGCTAGAGCGTCACAAATTTCTAGCGCTTGCTCACCAGTATCTGGTTGAGAAACTAATAGAGAATCGATATTTACGCCCAGCTTTTGTGCGTAGATAGGGTCAAGTGCGTGCTCGGCATCGATGAATGCACAAGTTTTGCCTTCACGTTGCGCCGCGGCTATAAGCTCAAGAGTTAGAGTTGTTTTACCTGAAGATTCTGGACCGTAAACTTCTACGATACGTCCCATAGGTAGGCCACCAGCACCCAGTGCGATATCTAATGCAAGTGAGCCTGTAGAGATAGTTTCCACGTCCATGGTGCGGTTATCACCAAGGCGCATGATAGAGCCTTTACCGAATTGCTTTTCAATTTGACCAAGTGCAGCCGCGAGCGCTTTTTGTTTGTTATCGTCCATTTTATGCTCCATGGAATAGGGTCTTTCAGTTTGATGAATCAATTATTACTGTTAATTCATACAGTGTCTAGATGAAAACGTGTTTTTTTTAGCATTTAAGTGTAATTAGTTACTTTCTATATGTTTTTCAATAATTTGCAGAGCATGACAAACAGACTGATTTCTTACTTGCGTGCGATCACCTGTAAATAAACAGCGTTGTACCTGTATAAGTTCGCTTCCTACTGCCAAGCCAAAACATACGGTGCCAACGGGCTTATCTTGTGTACCACCACCGGGGCCGGCAATACCTGTGATGGAGACCGCAATATGAGCACGAGAGTATTGCACAGCGCCGAGAGCCATTTCTGCGGCTACCTCGGTGCTTACTGCTCCAAATTGCTCAAGGGAGCTCTCTTTTACGGCTAGCATCTCAACTTTGGCTTCATTGCTGTAGGTCACAAAAGCTCGGTCAAACCATTGTGAACTGCCCGCTATCTCAGTAACGGCTTGCGCCACACCGCCGCCGGTGCAAGATTCTGCTGTTGCCATTATATAACCTTGCTTTTTGAGTAATTCCCCTACTCTAAGGCTCAATTTATTCAATGTTGTGTCAGACATTTGCTTAATTCACTTTACCACTCATTTAAGATTCATTTATCCTAAGCCCCTAGAGAATTAATGGAAAGCAACAGAACCTATTATGTCGGTAAAATCTAAGCCAAAACACACTCCAATGATGCAGCAGTATCATAAGCTTAAAGCAGAGAATCCTGAGATCTTGCTTTTTTACCGCATGGGTGATTTCTATGAATTATTTTATGACGATGCAAAACGCGCCTCACAGCTGTTAGATATCTCTTTAACCAAACGCGGCGCGTCTGCTGGCGAACCGATTCCTATGGCTGGCGTCCCTTTTCATGCCGTTGAAGGCTATCTCGCCAAACTGGTGCAATTGGGTGAGTCCGTCGCCATATGTGAGCAAATTGGCGACCCTGCTACCTCAAAAGGGCCGGTTGAGCGAAAAGTAGTACGCATTATCACCCCCGGCACGGTCACCGATGAGGCCTTGTTAAGTGAGCGCGTAGATAACCTCATTGCCGCCATTTATCAGCACAACGGTAAATTTGGTTACGCCACTTTAGATATTACTTCAGGGCGCTTCTTATTGAGCGAGCCTGAAACAGAAGAAGCTATGCTTGCCGAGTTGCAACGCACTAGCCCAAAAGAGCTGTTATTCCCCGAAGAGTTTGTTGCTGTACATATCATGGAAGGTCGTCATGGCAATCGCCGTAGACCAGAGTGGGAATTTGAACTGCAAACGGCCAAACAGCAGTTAAACATTCAATTTGGCACCAAAGATCTCATTGGTTTTGGCGTTGAAAAATCCGAAGTAGCGCTGTGTGCAGCAGGCTGTTTAATCCAGTATGTTAAAGACACTCAGCGCACCGCTTTGCCACATATACGCTCTATTACTATCGAGAGACAAGACAACTCAGTTATTTTAGATGCCGCAACTCGTCGTAACTTGGAAATTACCACCAATTTAGCCGGTGGCATGGATAACACTCTGGCAGAGGTTCTTGATCATACGGCAACGGCAATGGGTAGCCGCATGTTTAAACGTTGGTTACATCAGCCGACTCGTGAGTTGACCGTATTAAACAACCGCTTAGATTCCATTACAGAGCTAAAAGAGCAGGCGTTGTATCCAGATCTAAATCAGATCCTAAAACAAATCGGTGATATTGAACGTATTGTCGCAAGACTTGCGTTGCGCTCCGCTAGACCAAGAGATCTGGCTCGCCTTCGCTCAGCCTTGCAAACACTTCCTGAATTAGAAGTGGCCTTGCAAACTCTGCAAAACTCACACTTGCAAACTCTCGCCACAGACTCAAAGCCAATCGAAAGCTTGTGTGAACTGTTAGAGCGCGCCATTAAAGAAAATCCGCCAGTGGTCATTCGTGATGGTGGCGTATTAGCGGAAGGTTATAACGAAGAGTTAGATCAATGGCGCGATCTCGCCAATGGCGCAACCGAATACCTAGAAAAGCTAGAAGCAGATGAGCGTGAAAGACACGGCATTGATACGTTAAAAGTCGGCTACAACGCTGTACACGGCTTCTATATTCAAGTCAGCCGAGGACAGAGCCATTTAGTTCCGCCGCACTACATTCGTCGCCAAACTTTAAAAAATGCCGAGCGGTATATTATCCCTGAGCTAAAGGAGCACGAAGACAAAGTCCTTAACTCAAAATCCAAAGCATTGGCCATTGAGAAAGGTTTATGGGAAGAGCTATTTGATCTGATATTGCCACATTTAAGCCAACTGCAATTACTGTCGGCCGCACTATCAGAAATGGATGTATTGCAAAACTTAGCAGAGCGAGCCGATACCTTAGAGTATTGCCGCCCAAGCATTCACAACAATATTGGGATTGCTATTACCAATGGTAGACACCCTGTTGTGGAGCAAGTGTTAGAAGACCCATTTATTGCCAACCCAGTCGACCTACACCCACAGCGTAAAATGCTGATTATTACTGGCCCTAACATGGGGGGTAAATCGACTTATATGCGTCAAACCGCGTTAATTGCATTACTGGCACATATTGGCGCTTACGTTCCGGCACAATCGGCAGACATTGGGCTTCTTGACCGCATCTTTACCCGTATTGGTGCTTCTGATGATCTTGCCTCTGGTCGTTCTACCTTTATGGTTGAGATGACAGAAACCGCCAATATTTTACACAACGCCACCAATCGCAGTTTGGTTCTGATGGATGAAATTGGGCGCGGTACAAGTACCTATGATGGTTTGTCTTTAGCTTGGGCAAGTGCGGAGTGGCTGGCTAATCAAATTAGCGCACTAACCTTATTTGCTACGCACTACTTTGAGCTTACTGAATTGCCGGCTCAATTGCAGGGATTGGCAAACGTACACCTTGATGCGGTTGAACACGGTGACGATATTGCCTTTATGCACGCTGTCCAAGAAGGTGCCGCCAGTAAGTCTTATGGCTTGGCTGTTGCAGGGCTTGCCGGTGTACCTAAAGCGGTAATCAAAAATGCACGACAAAAGTTAAGCCTACTGGAACAGCTCAGCGCTCAACCACAAAGCAATGTCGCATCGACGGTCGAGGTTGCCAACCAACTCAGTTTGATCCCAGAACCTAGTGATGTGGAGTTGGCATTAGGCAATATTGATCCTGATGATCTGACGAACACGCTCACGAGTCAGGCTAATTTCACGCCCCACTTCTTCTAAAGTAGATGGTTCGTAACCCAATAAGCCAAAACGACGTGCGAGCACTTCTTTTTGTTTCGGGTTCAGCTCATCTAGCCAATCAATGAGAGAGTGTTTGATGTCGTCATCTTGGGTAGAGACTTCTGGATCTGAATTGTTGATATCCGGAATGATATCGAGCAATGCTTTATCACCATCACCGCCAATTGGCGTATCCATTGAACTCACACGTTCATTCAAACGCAGCATTTTGCTGACATCGTCTACCGGCTTATCCAGTTTTTGCGCGATTTCTTCAGCAGTCGGTTCATGGTCGAGCTTTTGCGAAAGCTCACGAGCAGTACGCAGGTAAATATTAAGCTCTTTAACTACGTGAATAGGTAGGCGAATAGTACGAGTTTGGTTCATCAACGCACGTTCGATAGTTTGACGAATCCACCATGTAGCATAAGTCGAGAAACGGAAGCCACGCTCAGGATCAAACTTCTCTACTGCACGGATAAGACCAAGATTACCCTCTTCGATAAGATCAAGTAGAGCCAAACCACGGTTGCTGTAACGGCGGGAAATTTTCACAACTAAACGTAGGTTACTTTCGATCATACGTTTGCGAGCGGCTTCATCACCGCGCAAAGAGCGTCGTGCATAGAGCACTTCTTCTTCGGCTGTGAGAAGAGGCGAGAAACCAATCTCACCAAGATACAGTTGGGTTGCATCTAAATTCTTTGCTGAAACGTCAAACTCTTCCTTGGCAGGGGTTTGTTCAACCGCTTCGACGATGCCAGCTCCTAGCTCGTCATTAGCTTTATCTTCAACTAAGTCATCCACTTTTGCTGCTGTGTTATCCATACTCATATTGCCTCCAATGGCTCAACAAACGTGCATTTTCAAATGCTATCTGTCAGGGTAAATATCTCTCCGGGTTAACGGATTTTCCTTGATACCTAATTTCAAAGTGCAACTTGACGCCATTGGTACCTGAACTGCCCATAGTGGCAATTTTTTGCCCTGCAGTAACTTGCTGTCCCTCATGGACTAGCAACTTATCGTTGTGAGCATAAGCACTAAGATAGTTGTCGTTGTGTTTCACGATAATCAGGTTTCCATAACCACGTAACGCATTACCCGAATACACAACACTACCTTTGGCAGTTGATATAACAGCTTGTCCACGCTGACCGGCAATATCAATCCCTTTGTTTCCTGTTTCGCCAGAGGAGAACTTGTTAATTACTCGCCCTTTCGTTGGCCATTTCCAAGACGCAATTTTTTGGTTTGATGATGCGGTTGATGTTACAGCACTGTTAACACCTTGTTTAGAGCTAACATACTCCTTTGTTGAATGCTTATCAACCTTTGCATGTGCACTTTTTTGCATTGTGCTAGAGGTCTTATGAGTGTGACTGGTAGGAGCGCTAGCCACCGCAATGGATTTACTTGAAGTATAAGCTGGAGTTTCTGGATACCACAGGCGGATCCTCTGTCCAATCCGCAGAGTATAGGGGGCTTTTAGATTATTAAACCGAATCAGACCGTTAACATTCCGATCAGTCACATAGGCAATATAATACAGCGTATCGCCTTTTTTTACCGTGTAATAACTACCACGATAACTACCTCGATCAGCTTGTTTATAACCACGATGATTACTTGTTTGTCCACTAGGCGCACAACCTACTAGTGAAACAATCATTAAAGCAGCAATGACTAAGCGTAATAATCTTTCCATAAACCTAAGCCAGTTCTCCCTGAACTAAAGGTACAAACCTAACGTTTTCAATAATTTCAGAGCGAATACCCGACTCTTGTTTGACAATTTTCAGCAATTGCTGATCCGTTTCACCAATAGGAATAATCAAGCGACCACCAATGGCTAACTGATCCACTAATGCTTGTGGCAATTCAGCGGCGGCGGCAGTCACTATAATGGCGTCAAAGGGAGCATGAGCACTCCAACCTTTCCAACCATCACCATATTTTGATGACACGTTATAAATATCAAGCTTAGCTAATCTGCGCTTAGCATCCCATTGCAGAGTTTTGATTCTTTCAATGGTATGCACTCGCTCAACTAACTGTGCTAACACTGCTGTTTGATAACCTGAACCTGTTCCCACTTCTAAGACCTTAGAGTGGTATTCAAGTTCAAGCAACTCTGTCATTTTTGCGACAATATAAGGCTGAGAGATGGTCTGCCCATTACCAATCGGTAAAGCATTATTGTCATAAGCCTGATGACGCATAGCCTCAGACAAAAAAAACTCGCGCGGTAAACTTGCGATAGCCTTTAAGATTGTCACGTCCTGAATACCTAACAATTGCAGGTGTTCAGAAAGCCGTTGTGCTTGATAATGTCCCATTCTATCCTTTTAGCCAACTGTCCATACTAAGCAGTGATTCATGCGCCGTCAGATCAACTTGCAAAGGCGTAATGGAAACATGCTTGTGCTCGATAGCATAAAAATCGGTTCCCATACCCGCATCTTGCTCTTTCCCTGGAGGCCCTAACCAATACACTTGCTTGCCTCTAGGATCGAGCTGTTTGATCATAGTTTCAGCATGATGTCTTGCGCCCAGTCGCGTCACTTCCGTTTCTGTAATCGCATCCCATGCCACATCGGGCACATTCACATTCAATAAACGATTGGTCGGAATCGGTTTGCTGAGATGTTGCTCTACTAACTGACGTGCAATCTTAGCTGCCGTCTTAAAGTGTGTGCTACCTACTAGTGATATTGCAATGGATTGAACACCTAAAAAGTGCCCTTCCATAGCAGCGGCCACCGTACCTGAATACAACACATCATCTCCCAGATTCGCACCGTGGTTGATGCCACTTAATACAAGATCTGGGTAGTCATCTTTCATCAATTCATTTAACGCAAAATGCACGCAATCTGTTGGGGTACCCTGCACAGAAAATACATTTGGCTCTATCTTATCCACTCGTAGCGGGTTTTCGAGAGTCAATGAATTAGACGCACCACTACGGTTTCTATCGGGCGCGACAATCACGATATCGGCAATCTGTTTTAGCTCTTCGGCAAGTACTCGAAGACCTTCAGCATGCACGCCATCGTCATTACTTAATAAAATTTTCATGCAATCCCTTAGTCAAACGAACGTTCAAACGGGATCTCTTCAACGACCTCTCGCATAATAGAAGTAGCAAAACAGCCAGAGTCTAACCAGAACTTAATCACTACTTGGTCGCCTTCACTAGACCAAGTTAATTGCTCAGGGATCAGTTTGATGATTCGGCGATCATGACGCATGCGATTGCCTCGGATCAAGGCCATCAAATCAGGTTCGGCATCTACTGCAACTTGTTCTATCTCTAGCGCTTTATTTGCCGTTGGTAAGGCATTATCACCCGCTAAAGCGGCCGTTATTGCGCCAAGGCTTGGCGCATTGGCAAGTGTCGCTTCATCCAGCAACACAGTGCCCGTAGAAGAGAGCAATACATCGCCGAGAATAGCGCTATCAAAGCACTGCTGCTCTATGCGTGCCGACACGATTTGGTTGAAAATCCATGAGCGAGCTGTAGAAAGGTACAAGCTGCGTTTGTTTTGATTACGAGTACGTACGTTATCACGGCCCCAACGACGAGCTTCATCAAGGTTATTGCCGTTATTACCAAAACGTTGCGCGCCAAAATAGTTTGGCACACCTTGCTCAGAAATGGCTTGTAGACGTGCTTCTACCGCTTCAACATCAGTCACTTCACTTAGAGTAAGCTCAAATGAGTTACCTTTTAGATCGCCTGGACGCAATTTTTTATTGTGTCTGGTGGTCTGTAAAATTTCGATGCTTGGGTGCATTTGGGTAAACAAAGCAAAGTTAAGATCATCACTTTTAGGAAGATGTACACTTAACCACTGCTCAGTAACAGCGTGGCGATCTTTCAATCCAGCCCAGCTTACATCTTTTGATTTTACGCCACAGAATTTGGCCAGTTCGTTCGCCACAAAGCTAGTGTTCTCACCGGTTTTGCGTACTCGTAGCATTAAGTGTTCACCACTGCCTGCCAACTCAAAACCGAGATCTTCTTTAACCACAAAGTGCTCAGCTTTTGCTTTTAATTTTGCTTTTGCTTGTGGCTTACCGTGTAAATAAGCCAAGTTTGATAATATGTCACTCATAAGATGGAGTGCGCCTCTAATTATTAGGGTGTTGGATCAGAACCACAGCTTCTACTGCAATTCCTTCTTTGCGTCCGGTGAAGCCCAAACGCTCTGTTGTGGTGGCTTTCACATTCACATTGCCGATCTCTGTTTGTAGATCTTCGGCAATGGCATTGCGCATAGCTTGAATATGAGGTGCCATTTTAGGGGCTTGCGCCATAATGGTCACATCTAGGTTGCCCAGCACATAGCCTTGCTCTTTCACTAGACGATACACTTCTTTTAACAGTTCACGGCTGTTCGCACCCTTCCATTTATCATCAGTATCAGGGAAGTGGTAACCAATATCGCCTGCGGCGATAGCCCCTAACAGCGCATCACTGACCGCATGTAAGACAACATCACCATCAGAGTGAGCCAAAAGCCCTTGTTCATACGGAACTGAAATCCCACCAATAATGATTGGGCCTTCACCGCCAAATTTATGTACGTCAAAACCATGTCCAATTCGGATCATAATTACTCCTGGGTTGTCGTCGCAGTTAAATAAAACTCAGCCAAAGCTAAATCTTCAGGTTGGGTCACTTTAAGGTTGTCCGAACGTCCCTCTACCAACAACGGAGATCGCCCTATAAGCTCCATACAAGACGCTTCATCTGTGACAGGATGATGATTGTGCAAAGCGGATTGTAAAGCGCTATGTAGCTCAGGCGTACGGAACATTTGTGGTGTTAATGCATGCCATAGATGCGCACGTTCGACGGTAGAATCGATTTCATTGTTGCTCGATGAGCGCTTCATGGTATCGCGCACTCGAGCGGCCAAAATAGCGCCAACGCCATGTTGCGTGCCTTGCTCGATTAATGAGGTGATATTGTCCAAGCACACATTCGGTCTGGCAGCGTCATGCACTAACACCCAATCTTGATAACCTTGCTCGATAAGATGATTGAGCGCACTTAATACTGAGTCACTGCGTTCTTTGCCACCCGCAACGCGGGTAACTAAAGGATGACACGCCAGAGAGGTATCAGAAAAGTATCCATCGTTTTCACTAATTGCTACTACCACCTCTGATATTTGAGGATGTGATAACAACTTCTCTATTGTGTGTTCTAGGATAGTTTTCCCATGCAGCATGAGATACTGTTTCGGCTTATTCGCCTGCATCCGACTACCGACTCCGGCAGCAGGAACAATAGCAATATATTTATTCAAGTTGAAAACCGCTTGTAAAGTTAGTCGGTATCGATGATTCGATAAAAGGTTTCACCTTTTTTAACCATGCCAAGTTCATGACGCGCTCGTTCTTCAATAGCATCAAGGCCTTGTTTAAGGTCGTCAATTTCAACAAACATTTCATCATTGCGCTTGCGTAATTCAGAGTTTACAGAGCTTTGTATCGCTACCTCATCTTTTACTTGGCGATAATCATTCACACCATTCTTACCAATCCACAGCGTAGCCTGCATCAGTAATAGTAAGCAAAATAACAATATAGAAAATAAACGCACGACAAAATCCTTACTTAATCGCCAAGGGTTCAAATCAATTATGCTTATCCAGATACGTTATTATCCGCCTTAAATGGGCAAACATGCTCTACAGCGTATTTGGATTGGCATTATCCTCAGCCAATTAATATTTATAACATATTCAGCTAATAGACGACACGCATCTGGGTTAATGACGAGAAAAATACGCCAATGATGCGAAAAATACAAAAAAAAACACCCCGCTAACGCGAGGTGTTTAAAAGTATATGCATATAATTCAACATTGTTATTGCAGCAATCTGATGACTCAGTTACCGCAATAAGTCAGTTAATTATTGGCCTTTAACTTCTTTAAGACCGTTGAAAGGAGCACGTTCACCTAGTGCTTCTTCGATACGGATAAGTTGGTTGTACTTAGCAACACGGTCAGAACGGCTCATAGAACCAGTTTTGATTTGGCCTGCAGCAGTACCTACCGCTAGATCAGCGATAGTTGCATCTTCAGTTTCGCCAGAACGGTGAGAGATAACTGCTGTGAAACCAGCATCTTTAGCCATCTTGATTGCAGCTAGAGTCTCTGTAAGTGAACCGATTTGGTTGAACTTGATTAGGATTGAGTTAGTGATACCTTCTTTGATACCGCGCTCAAGGATCTTAGTGTTTGTAACGAATAGATCGTCACCTACTAGTTGAAGTTTGTCACCTAGTAGTTCTGTTTGGTGCTTGAAGCCAGCCCAATCAGACTCGTCAAGACCGTCTTCGATAGAAACGATTGGGTATTGGTTAGCAAGGTCTTGTAGGTAGAAGTTAAATTCTTCAGAAGTGAAGATTTTGCCTTCGCCTTTCATGTTGTACTTGCCAGTTTCTTTGTCGAAGAACTCAGAAGCAGCACAGTCCATAGCAAGAGTAACGTCTTTACCTAGCACGTAACCAGCAGCTTCTACAGCTTCTTTGATTGCAGCTAGAGCAGCAGCGTTAGACTCAAGGTTTGGAGCGAAACCACCTTCATCACCAACTGCAGTGTTAAGGCCTTTAGACTTAAGTACTTTAGCTAGGTTGTGGAATACTTCAGCACCGATGCGTAGTGCTTCTTTAAGAGTTTTAGCGCCAACAGGTTGAATCATGAACTCTTGGATATCAACGTTGTTATCAGCGTGCTCGCCACCGTTGATGATGTTCATCATTGGTAGAGGCATAGAGAATACGCCAGGAGTGCCGTTTAGTTCAGCGATGTGCTCGAACAAAGGCATGCCTTTTGCAGCTGCAGCTGCTTTAGCGTTCGCTAGAGATACTGCTAGGATAGCGTTTGCACCGAACTTAGATTTGTTTTCAGTACCATCTAGGTCGATCATTACTTGGTCGATAGCAGCTTGGTCTTTTGCGTCTTTGCCGATTAGAGCATTAGCAATGTCGCCGTTTACAGCAGAAAGAGCTTTAAGTACGCCTTTACCTAGGAAACGAGACTTGTCGCCGTCACGTAACTCAAGAGCTTCACGAGAACCAGTAGATGCGCCAGATGGAGCAGCAGCCATACCTACGAAACCGCCTTCAAGGTGAACTTCAGCTTCTACTGTTGGGTTACCACGTGAGTCGATAATTTCACGACCTAGAACTTTAACGATCTTAGACATTAAATGTTTCCTCTTATAATCAAAAAAATGTCAATTTTTAAGGGGTGCTATAAAAATCCGCTCAACACCCCTTGCATCCTTTCTTACTTCTCGAATTCACCGCGATGGTATTGACCAGCTGCTTTAACGAAACCTGCAAACAATGGGTGACCATCGCGAGGAGTCGATGTGAATTCTGGGTGGAATTGTGCCGCTACGAACCAAGGGTGCGCAGGGTTTTCTACTACTTCCACCAGTTTTTTGTCTGCTGATAGACCTGATACTTTAAGACCAGCTTTCTCAATCAACGGACGTAAATTGTTGTTCACTTCGTAACGGTGACGATGACGCTCATGAATTTCAGCGCTACCGTATAACTCGTATGCTTTAGTCCCTTTTTCTAGGTGACATAGCTGTGAACCAAGACGCATTGTACCACCAAGGTCAGAAGTTGCATTACGCTCTTCAACTTTACCTTCGCTATCAACCCATTCAGTAATCAAGCCTACCACAGGATTTTTAGTGTCTTTGTTAAATTCTGTTGAATGTGCATCTGCAAGGTTAGCAACATTTCGTGCAAACTCAATCAGTGCCACTTGCATACCTAAACAAATACCAAGGTATGGAATTTCGTTTTCACGTGCATATTGTGCCGCGCGAATCTTACCTTCAACACCACGATCGCCGAAACCACCAGGAACAAGAATAGCATCAAGACCAGCCAGTACTTCAGTACCTTTGCTTTCAACGTCTTGCGAATCTACATACTTAATGTGGACGTTAAGACGGTTTTTCAACCCTGCATGTTTTAATGCTTCGTTAACTGACTTATAAGCGTCTGGTAATTCGATGTATTTACCAACCATACCAATGGTCACTTCGCCCGTTGGGTTAGCTTCTTCATAGATTACTTGTTCCCATTCAGACAAATCAGCTTCTGGAGCTTCGATACCAAAACGAGTACAAACAAGCTCATCTAGACCTTGAGATTTGATCAGTTGTGGGATCTTGTAGATTGAATCTACATCTTTCATTGAGATAACCGCTTTTTCTTGTACGTTACAGAATAAAGCAATTTTCTTACGCTCGTTTGCAGGAACCATGCGGTCACTACGGCAAACAAGAATGTCTGGTTGAATACCAATTGATAGCAACTCTTTAACTGAGTGTTGAGTTGGCTTGGTTTTCACTTCACCCGCAGCAGCTAGGTAAGGAACTAGAGTCAAGTGCATGAACATCGCACGTTCACGGCCCAATTCAACAGCAAGCTGACGAATTGCTTCCATAAACGGTAGAGATTCAATATCACCGACTGTGCCACCCACTTCAACGATAGCCACGTCGTGGCCTTTAGAACCAACGATTACGCGGTCTTTGATCGCATTAGTAATGTGAGGAATAACCTGAATAGTCGCACCTAGGTAATCACCGCGACGTTCAGCTGCTAGTACGTCTGAGTAAACACGACCTGCAGTAAAGTTGTTGCGCTTAGTCATCTTGGTACGAATGAATCTTTCGTAGTGACCAAGGTCAAGGTCAGTTTCAGCGCCATCTTCCGTGACAAACACTTCACCATGCTGAGTCGGGCTCATAGTACCCGGATCAACGTTGATGTAAGGGTCAAGCTTCATCATGGTCACTTTAAGACCACGAGCTTCTAAAATAGCAGCCAATGATGCTGCTGCAATACCTTTACCGAGTGAGGAAACAACCCCGCCAGTAACAAAAATGTAATTTGTCGTCATGTTTAACCTGAAATTGGTTGAATGAGGGAAATGGATATCTTCTAGACGGGATGTAAATATACCAGAAGCCCTTTATCGCCACAACGTGAAACTTATCACAAGCCTTTTTTTAATTTTTTGCTTCAAATCAAATCAGCCTGTTTCGGCGATTTTACTTCCGTTCATCTAGCTTCACTAAGTCCCACAGCGAATCTAAATATTCTAGATCACACTCGTCCAATAATTTACCTTGTTCGCGCACTTTTTGCTCTACGGCTTTAAAGCGACGTTCAAACTTATTATTGGCTTTAGCCAGCGCAACTTCGGGGTTACAATTCAAGTGTCTGACAAGGTTGACGGTGGCAAATAACAGATCGCCCAACTCATCTTCCACTTTATGTTGCTCAACCGTGACTTGCAGAGCTTCATCTAAAACTTCTTGTACTTCTTCATGCACTTTATCCACTACCGGCCCAAGACTATCCCAATCAAAACCATGTTTAGCACATCGTTTTTGGATTTTATTGGCGCGACTTAATGCCGGCAAAGACTTTGGTACAGAGTCTAGAATACTTTTTTCAACATTGCCTAACTGGGCTTTTTCTTTCGCTTTTTCCGCTTCCCAGTTGTCATTTATTTCTTGTTCGTTAGCAAATTTAGCATCTGAAAAGACATGCGGGTGACGGCGCACTAATTTTTCATTGAGTACATCAACCACATCGCCGAAATCAAACAAATCTTGCTCTTTGGCCATTTGCGAATAGAAGATTACTTGAAACAGTAAATCGCCTAACTCTTCCTTTAGATTATTCCAGTCTTTGTTGTGAATAGCATCCACGACTTCGTAAGTTTCTTCGATGGTGTGCGGCACTATGCTATCGAAATCTTGCTTAATATCCCATGGACAGCCCTGCTTTGGGTCTCGTAGCGTAGCCATGATAGTAAGCAGTTGTTGAATGGAGTTTGCCGAAGTGTTTGCTGTTTCAGATGACATGGGAGTTCCAATTTATTGATAAAAAAGCCCCTAATAAGGGGCTTAGTAAATTTACGATTTGATACAAATAAGTTAGCCAAGACGCTTAACGGATATCACATCTTTGATTTGCTCGATGCGTGATTGCACGCGAGAGCTGATTTCAATATTACTGACTTGAATATCCAAATCCATGATGGCTAATTGACGTTTGTAATCAGTACGAGAACGCATGCTGGCGACCTTGAGCTTCTCATTGGTAATAAGCGTAGTAATGTCCTTTAACAGACCCGTACGCTCAAGCGCTTCCACTCGCAAGGTCAGTATAAACGAGCCCACAAAACCACTTCCCCACACCGTATCGATAATACGCTCTGCGGCATGCAATCTAAGCTCGTTTAATTGTTCACAATCACTGCGGTGCACTGAAATGCCGCGACCTTGGGTAATATAACCACTGATGCGATCACCTGGAATCGGCTGACAACAGCGCGCTAAGTGAGTCATCAAGTTATCCACCCCTTCTACCACTACTGCGTCTTTGTGAGGCTTGCTCGCAACGGGCATAGTGGAGTCTGGGCTTTTTAACTTAGCCAGTGCTTGTTTGTCTTCTTCTTCCGCGGTCGGTTTATTGACCACGGCATTGATGTGATTGATGACTTGGTTGATACGCAAATCACCACTACCAATACCCGCATAAAGCTCATCGACTGAATTAACGTTAAAGCGCTTCAGCGTAGATGGATCCGCATCTTTTAAATTTGCGCCAATTTTAGACAGCTCATGCTCAAGGATCTCTTTGCCTGCAACAACGTTTTTCTCACGGCCTAGTTTTCTAAACCATGCGTTGATTTTGGCGCGTGCACGACCTGAATGCACAAAGCCCAATGAAGGGTTTAACCAATCACGAGAAGGGTTGGGTTCTTTTTGCGTGATGATCTCGACCTGATCACCCATTTCTAGCTTATGGGTAAACGGCACAATGCGACCACCAACTTTGGTACCGATACAGCGGTGCCCAACTTCGGAGTGAATGTGGTAAGCAAAATCTAGTGGCGTTGCTCCCATAGGCAAATCGACCACATCACCACGCGGGGTAAAGGCATACACGCGATCGTCAAAGACTTGCGAGCGCAGTTCATCCAACATTTCGCCAGAATCGGACATCTCTTCTTGCCAATCCAGTAGCTTACGTAGCCAAGTGATTTTCTCATCATAGCCACTGCGCCCGCCGGATGCGCCTTCTTTATACTTCCAGTGCGCCGCCACGCCAAGCTCAGACTCTTCATGCATCTGCTTGGTACGAATTTGCACCTCAATGGTCTTGCCTTCCGGACCAAGAACCACGGTATGAATAGATTGATAACCATTCGGCTTAGGGTTTGCTACGTAATCATCAAACTCACTTGGCAGGTGTTTATATTTGGTATGAACAATCCCTAATGAGCCGTAGCAATCTTGTAATTCATCGGCAATGATGCGCACAGCACGAACATCAAACAGCTCATCAAAAGCGAGCTTTTTCTTCTGCATTTTGCGCCAAATACTAAAGATATGCTTAGGACGACCGCTGACTTCTGCCTTGATATTGATCTGCTTCATCTCATCTTTTAATGAAGCGACAAACTCGTCAATATAGTGTTCGCGATCTATGCGACGCTCGGCCAGTTGCTTGGCAATTTTCTTGTATGTGGTTGGGTTTTGATAGCGGAAAGCATAATCTTCTATTTCCCACTTAAGCTGACCTATGCCAAGGCGGTTAGCTAAAGGCGCATAGATATTGGCGCACTCTTTAGCGACTGCTTGGCGCACCTCATCGGGTGCATTTTTGACTTCACGTAGATTACAGATACGCTCAGCCAACTTGATGACCACACAGCGGAAGTCATCAACCATAGCTAAGAGCATACGTCTGACGTTATCAACTTGAGAAGAAGCGCTGCTGTTTTCTAAAGATGCGTTAAGTTGACCGATAGCGGCCATCTCTTCCACACCTTCGATAAGCTTGATAATTTCTTGTCCGTAGCGCTCTTTAAGCTCTTCGGTATCAAACAATCCACTAGAGACTACAGGGAACAATTGAGCGGCCAACAAGGTGGCTCTATCCATTGATAAGGTGATCAGGATTTCTATCATCTCTCGTCCACGCCACAGCAGTAATTCCTTTTGCTCGTGGGTGGCCAACATCTCTTCACAATCTATGTAGAGCTTGCGCAGTTTATTCTCTGTCTTTTGCCCCTGCTGTAGGCTCTCGATCCAAGAATCGAGTTTAAATTCTTCATCCTTTTTTATGTGCGCACTGCGAACCGCAACCATACCTCTTCCCTAAATTACTCTGCGTTTACTCTTACTATCATTGATACCACAGTATACCCTTTGCAGGATTCTGCTGTTTAGCAAAACCCAGAAATTTGCGCTATTTCTCAAATAACACCATAGATTCAAGGTGCCCGGTATGTGGAAACATATCTAACACCTTCATTTTCACTATTTTGTAGCCTTGTTTTAGCAAAGATTCACTGTCACGAGCTAAGGTGGCAGGGTTACAAGAGACATACACAATTTGCGTGGCGCCAAACTGCGACAGTTGTTCAACCACACCAGCTGCGCCTGCTCTTGCCGGATCAAGCAAGATTTTATCAAAGCTTTCTTTAGCCCAAACTTCTGTGCCTGTTAGCTCAGCAAGATTGGCTTGATAAAAGTGTGCATTGTGAATACCCAATGATTGAGCATTATTGTTAGCGCGAGAAACCATCTCATCGACCCCTTCAATGCCGACCACAGCAGATGCCTTTTTGCTTAGTGCAAAAGTAAAGTTACCAATCCCACTAAAGAGGTCTAACACTCGATCACTGTCTTGCACATCTAACCATTCAATGGCTTGTGCGACCATTTGTTGATTGACTGAGCGATTGACTTGAATAAAGTCAGTTGGCAAGAAATCTAACGCAACACCGGACTCTTCACATATTGGCGATTCGCCACACAGTTGTTCTGGCTGACTGTGTCCTTGATGCAAATATAAGGTCAGCTGTTTTTGCTCGGCAAATTGCACGAGCAACTGACGGTCTTTCGCTCGCAACTCAGCGCTAGTACGCAGCAAAAGTACACTGCCGTTATCGGCTTGCACCAACTCTAAATGCCCCAGTATTTTAGGCTGTGAGATTTTTTCTAACACTGGCTTAATCAAAGGCATAATTTCAGCCAGAGGCTGTGCAATCACAGGACAAGTGTCTAGCGACACAATGTTATTGCTTTGACCTTCCCTAAACCCAAACTGCAATCTATTCTTTTTGATATCCCATAACAGGCTGATGCGAGCTCGACGACGATAATGGGTGTCCGGCGCAATAATAGGCGCTTCTAAAGTGTGCTCTGGCGCAACTTTCGACATCATTTTGCTAAAGGCTTGCTGTTTTACCGTCAGTTGTTGGGCATAGGGCATATGCTGTAGAGAGCAACCGCCACATTGAGAAAACTTAGGGCAAAAAGGTTCGATTCGTTCATCGCTGCTTTTTAACAGTTTAATCATCTTAGCGCGGATGAATTTTGATTTTGTTTCTATGGGTTGGCACACCACTTGTTCGCCGACCATAGTTCCGGGAATGAATACAGGCTTTCCTTGGCTATACGCCATACCAGCACCTTGATTGTCATATTTTTCAATCGTTAGACTTAGGTGTTTTTGAGTGCGATTGGTGTTTTTTTGCGGTTTATAAAAGTTAGCCATAAAGGTGCCTAGTAATTTTAACGGTCATACATCAAGCTTTTCGCTACATTTTTAGCCTGACTCTGTTCTTAGGAAGCAATTTTAATTTCAATGATTTAGACTTAGGTCCAAGTTTACAAAATTTGAAAGCCTTTCACGGCTTATTTTTTCACATCCGACGCATTAATAAAACATGACCAGATATGGACTTCGTGCCCGCGTAATAACACTCACTCTTGCACCGACGCTGATTGTCGGTATGTTACTGAGCCTGTTTTTCACCTCTAATCGATATAACGACCTAGAGGCACAGCTCATTACTGCGGGTACTAATATTGTAGAACCATTGGCCATTGCCAGTGAATTTGCCATGTTGCAGCAAAATCGCGAAGCGGTGCGACAATTAATAAGCTACAGCCATAGAAAACGTTCCGATGTAGTGCGAAGTATCGCAGTATTCGATGCGCATCACGAACTATTTGTGACTTCAAATTTTCATCCTAACTTTCAAAGTTTGATGTTTAAGAAGTCCGAACCTATTCCACTGCACAGCACGGTGGAACTTATTGATACCCGCTTAATTATCCGAACCCCGATTATTGCAGAAGCGCAATTTGTTGCCCCGCAAGCGGATGCCAAACAAAGTGACCAGATTCTCGGTTATATCGCTATTGAGCTCGATCTCTCCAGTTTGCGCTTGCAACAGTATCAAGAAATTGTAGTGGCATTAGTGGTGATGTTTTTGGGGGTCGGGCTTTCCGCCTTCTTTGCTTATCGGTTAATGCAAGATATTACCGCACCGATCACCCACCTGAAAAACAGTGTTGACCGCATCCGGCGCGGACAATTGGATGTGCGTATTGAAGGTAAGATGCACGGTGAGCTCAACTCGCTAAAAAATGGTATCAACTCAATGGCAATGTCGTTGTCGGAATACCATATAGAAATGCAGCACAGTATCGATCAGGCAACCTCTGATCTTCGAGAGACCTTAGAACAGTTAGAAATTCAGAACGTTGAATTAGATATTGCGAAAAAACGGGCTCAAGAAGCAGCAAGAGTCAAATCTGAATTCCTTGCCAATATGTCACACGAGCTTAGAACGCCACTAAATGGGGTGATTGGCTTTACCCGCCAAATGCTCAAAACCAATCTTTCTCATAGCCAGACCGATTATTTACAAACCATTGAACGTTCGGCAAATAATCTTTTAAGTATCATCAATGATATTTTGGACTTCTCTAAACTCGAAGCCAGTAAGTTATTACTGGAAAACATTCCGTTTGATTTCCAAGAATCACTGGAAGAAGTGGTCAACCTGCAAGCGCCAAGTGCCCATGAAAAAGGCTTGGAATTAACCCTTAAAGTTGATCCTAAGATCCCGGCAGGCGTTGTTGGTGACTCACTGCGTATTCAGCAAGTACTGACTAACTTAGTAGGTAATGCGATCAAGTTTACAGAGCGTGGCAACATTGATGTCAGCATTGAATTACGCACCCAAAAAGAAGAGCAAGTTGAAATTCAGTTTATGGTTAAAGATACCGGTATTGGTATCTCTGAGCGTCAGCAAGCTCAGCTATTCCAAGCCTTTAGCCAAGCCGATGCCAGCATCTCTAGACGCTACGGCGGTACAGGTTTAGGGCTAGTGATTACCCAAAAACTGGTGCGTCAAATGGGCGGAGAAATCAGTTTAACCAGTCGTCTACACCAAGGCTCAACCTTCTGGTTTACCATTCGACTCAATGCTACTGACTTACCTATGGAGCAGACGGACCTTTCTTCTATCCGAGGTAAAGAAGTACTGCTTATTGAACAGAATTTACAAGCGGCGAATGTGTTGCAGCAAATGCTGACTCAAGAAAACATTGCTACGCAATATCGCTCAGCCTTACCAGAAACCATCACCCCTCACGATTACATGATCTATAACGTTCCAGTCAACGAGATCATCAGTGAAACAGAGCTTATCGACTTTATCAGCCAAGCTAAAGCAGTCTGTCCTAACGTCATTATTGGTCTGCCAAGTAACCAACTTGCGCTGTCTGAAACCTTGATCGAACAACATGCGGTGTCGTGTATTATCAAGCCTCTAACTCGCACTAAGATCATACAAGCTATGCTGAGAAATCAAGATGATGACTTATCTGTGTATGATAAACCTGAGCCTATCTTGTTAGATAAATTGCCATTAAAAGTCATGGCCGTTGATGATAACCCAGCTAACCTAAAACTCATTTGTGCCCTGCTCAATGAACATGTTGAGTCTGTTGTCACCTGCTCCGATGGACAGTCTGCGGTTAATGAGGCCACTCATCATCAATTTGATTTGATTCTAATGGATATCCAAATGCCGGGCATTGACGGTGTGGCGGCCTGCCAAGCGATTAAGAAAACCGCCAGCAATAAAGATACGCCAATTATTGCCGTAACAGCTCACGCAATGAGTGGCGAGCGAGACCGATTACTTAAAGCAGGCATGGATGATTACCTCACCAAGCCGATTGAGGAACCGGTACTTTTAAAACTGCTTAATCACTGGGGTGGACACTCCATAGAAGTGCCAGAGCCTATGATTCCGCCTCTGATTGCATCTAAGCCTTCCAGTAGTGACGTCATTATCGATTGGCGTGCTGCGTTAGCTCAGTCAGCCGGAAAAGAAGAGTTAGCCAAAGAGATGCTACAAATGCTGGTTGACTATATTCCAGAGGTCAATCAGGTTGTCGAGCAAGCCATTGATGAGCAGTTGTCATCAAAAGATGAGCTTATTCATCACATTCATAAGTTGCATGGCAGTTGCAGTTATTGTGGCGTGCCTAAACTGAAAAAAGCCTGTGCTCAATTAGAGCAAATGCTGCGTTCAGGAGACTCGATGGATGATGTGGAGCCAGAGCTTTTAGAGCTGCAAGATGAAATGGAAAAGGTACAAACTACCGCAAATTTGTACCTTTAGAATGAATACCAAGCACACTAAGTAAGTGTTCAGAACTAGCACAAAAAAA
>NZ_BAUJ01000054.1 GCF_000496695.1 Vibrio halioticoli NBRC 102217 | reverse complement strand
AGTGTGATTGGTATTATCTTTTACTATTCTGTTAGTAAAATCGAGCAAGAGCGCTGATTATTGAACCTAAATCAAGCTTAGCAATAATTTCATTACTCTCACCTCACAAAATAAGACCTTTAGTTACAACTGTGGTTCAACTCACTTTGTGAGCTAATTACCATTTTTCATTGCAACTTCGCGCTCAGATCACGCTATTTCGTAAATAGTTCTATTAGCAAAAAAGGGCGGGCTACACTCTATAGCTAAAAATTCTATAGCGAATAGATAACAAGGAGACATATATGCCGATATCTCTATTTGTTTTGGTCGCGATTCTTGTTGCTACAGCAGCCTTCGCATTCAAATACATTTATAGTAAACACGTGCATGGCGTTGACGCACCAGAGCAAAAAGCGAGCGTGACCGTTATCGATAAACAAGCCATCGATATACCTGATGCACAGCCTGGAGAAGAACAAGAGTACTGGATTTACGTACAAAAAGGGCGTTTTGGGCCAAAGCGGGAATTTAAGGTCGGTGTTCACTACTATCATGCTTTATCACCGGGCAACCAAGGTGAATTGACCTATCAAGGTGACAAGTTCATGCACTTTGCCTTAAAAAGATAAAAAAATAAGAGCGTGCCTCTATCATTGAGACCGCTCTTATTTCTATATTCCTGTTATTTCTAGCGTACGCTTATTTCCGCCCTAGGAATTACGGCAGTAACCACGCGGTTTTTCTAGAACGAGAAACCAACCAGCTTAGCAGTAATGCGCCACCACCACTGACGATAATCCACAAGGGAATGGTCCAAGCTGGGTGCCCTTGCCCCCAACCTAACTCTTTCATCGGCCACAAGAAAATAGGGTGTAGGATATAAATACCAAGGCTGTGTGTGCTAATAAAACCGACAACTTTGTTGGCTTTCGCTGACAGTCCTTCACCATAATAACGACACAACATAAAGACCATGCTAGCAGCACATACTGTATTTAATGTCTTATACGACAACCAACGCCCATAAGTGTATTCATTTGCTTCTAAACTCAGTGACACCACTTGGTAAATGGTAATGGCAAAAGAGGCGACCCCAATCAACACAAAAAAGCTCACCACTGATTTAGTCAATGGCACTTTTTGGTACAGGATATAGCCAAGGGGCAATAAACCAGAGTAAAGCCATATTTGATTGCTCCACAAACCATCAATGCGCAGTAAAAATAGGGTACTGGTAATAAGCCACAACGCCGTGAGCGCATACAATGCTTGATCATCATAGCGACGCACAAATATCTGCACGAACGGGATAACAAAATACAGCGGGATGAAGTAATAAAAGAAACCTAGATGGTAGTAAGTGGCATGATCTAACCCTTCAATCAAGGTATCTTTGGCGTTAGTCGCATCAAAGCCATAACTGCTCCAACCCGATAAATACGCATAGAAAATTGACCAAACAATAAAAGGAACTAATACCTTTCCAAGGCGGCGTTTAACGTAATACTTAAACTCAAAAGGTCGTTTATCACTAAGCATTAACGCACCTGAGATGAGAATAAATACAGGCACTGCCCAACGACTCACGCTGTTAATACTTATTGCGGTAAACCATTCGTCAAATGGAATGACACCAAATTGATAGCGATAAGGGGCCAACACATGAATTGCGATGACAGCAATTGCAGCAACACATCTCGCAAGATCAAAAAACAAAACCCTTTGTCTCATTACAACACTTCCTTTTATTGTGCGACCAGTATCATAACAATAAAAAAGCTGATCAAGGATACCTTAATCAGCTTTTTTGTTTGTTTTTTCTAAAAATTTGCTGTTATAACAAGTATCTAGCTAAATAATGGCGATTATAAGCCTGCAACTAAAACAGACGAACTCAGCATTAAACGGGAGAGACTTGTGCAGCATGTCTCGGTAATTTTATTGAGATTAAGCTCGCTAACACAAGAAATGCAAACGACACCCAGAGACAAGCTGCAAAACCTGCTGTCTGGAAGACCCAGCCCGAAAGCACCGTACCGACAAGACGTCCCATCGCATTAGCCATGTAGTAAAAACCAACATCCATAGATACGCCATCACCTTTGGCATAGCTGACAATAAGATAAGAGTGCAATGATGAATTTACCGCAAAGATTGCGCCAAAAATCAACAAGCCACCCACTATCACAAGCTGAGGTTGCCAACCAATTTGTATTCCATACGCAATAGCACCTGTCACCACTGACAGCAATACAGCCCACAACAGCGCCGCTTTACCATCGGGTACCCTGCCCTGCACTTTGCCGGTAATTCTTGGAGCAATACCTTGCACAACACCGTACGCAATGACCCACAATGCAAGAAAACCGCCGACCATAGAGTGGTTCCAGCCAAACACACTACCTAGATAAATAGGCAGAGCTACAACAAACCATACATCACGTGCGCCAAATAAGAATAAGCGCGCGGCCGACAATACATTAATGCTTTCTGATTTAGAGAATAAGTGCTTAAACTTAGGCTTACTTTTCGCCTTACCCATGTCACTTTCTAACCAAACCAAGCTACCGATCAGAACAAAGAACAGTACCATTGCCATAGCCAGTACCGCTCCCTTGAAGCCTAATACTGACAGTAAAACGCCACCTAAAAAGAAACCCGCACCTTTTAAGGCATTTTTTGAGCCCGTTAAGATAGCAACCCACTTATACAAAGCCCCTTGCTTTTCATCAGGCACCAGAGTTTTGATGGCACTTTTGGCGCTCATTTTATTTAAGTCTTTTGCAATACCAGATAGAGCTTGCGCCGCCATCACCCAAGGTATGGTGAGCCATGCTTGTGGAACAGCGAGCATGACTAATGAGAATATTTGTATCGCTAAGCCTACATTCATGGTTCGGTTTAAACCAAGCCTTGCACCTAGCCAGCCTCCCACAAGGTTCGTTACCACACCAAAGAACTCATAAAACAAGAACAGAGAAGCGATCGCTAAACTACTGTACCCCAAGTCGTAAAAATACAGCACCACCAGCATACGCAAGGCACCGTCCGTCAGAGTGAAGTTCCAATAATTGAACGTCACCAACATGTACTGGCGAACACTTTTATCTAAAGTCGATAGCATAGGGATTGTCTCAAGAACTCTTTTTCATAATAAAGTGTGCCTTTATGGCAAAGACACACTAATACGACTTATAGGAAGAATTAATAGGTTTGTGCAAGAGCTTCGGCATAGTTAACCTGAATAGGCTTGCTAAATGCACCAGGGCGAAGTGTTTTCACTTCAGTGATTACTTTAGGCAATGACCAACCAAGCTCTAACAGAAGATTAGCAGCTAATAGACCAGTACGACCCGAGCCACCCATGCAGTGCATAGCAATTTTGCCACCATTGTTCACAATCTGGTGCAGCTCTGGGCTTACGCTCACCCACTGCTCGGCAAACTCATGGTCAGGAATACAGTCATCTTCAATCGGAAGGTGGAACCACTTTAAACCTAGTGCTTTGGTTTTTTCACCGAGCTCAAGGACGTTTTTATTAGTCATCTCTTCGACATTGATTGCCGTAACAATAGCTTCTACACCTTGCTCTTTAAGTTGTGCCAGAGATTCATCTAAACCCAGCTCTTTTGTCCCCGGACACGGAGTTAATACCAGCGCGGCGCCATTATCGATTAGCAATTCCCAAGTAGGATGTGTCATTTTATCTATTCCTCAATACAAGAGCACACCGAGGTATGCTCGTGAATTTAATTAATTATTTGTCAGCTAAACCAACTGTACGTACAAGCTCTGCGGTACGTGTCGCATAACCCATTTCGTTGTCATACCATGCGTAGATCTTCAGCATGCGAGTACCCACTACCATGGTAGATAGTCCATCAACGATGGTTGAGCGTTGATCACCTTTGTAATCAATCGACACTAGTGGGCGATCTTCAAAGCCTAAAATGCCTTTCAGTTCATTTTCTGAAGCTTCTTTGAGTAGAGCGTTAACTTCTTCGGCTGTCGTGTCGCGTTTCACGTCAAAAATGATGTCAGTAAGAGAAGCGTTCGCTAAAGGAACACGCACTGCATGGCCGTTAATCTTGTCTTTCAGCTCTGGGAAGATCTCAACGATTGCCGTCGCTGAACCGGTTGTCGTTGGAATCAAGCTCATGCCACATGCGCGAGCACGGCGTAAGTCTTTGTGTGGTGCATCCAAAATAGTTTGAGTATTAGTCAGATCATGAATGGTGGTGAATGCTGCTTGCTCAATACCTAATTTTTCATGAATCACTTTCACTACCGGTGCAATACAGTTAGTCGTACAAGAGGCTGCGGTAACAATTTTATGGATAGCAGGGTCAAAAATTTCGTCATTCACGCCGACTACGATATTGGCGATGCCTTCTTCTTTCACTGGTGCAGAAACCACGACTCGCTTCACGCCTTGCGCTAGGTATTTATTCAAGAACTGAGTCTTACGGTGCACACCTGTTGCTTCAATCACCACATCACAGCCAGACCAATCAACTGCATCGATATCGCGCTCTTGAGTGGTTTTTATTGCTTTGCCATTGATCAGCATATTAGTGCCATCTAAGGTCACTTCATGCTGCCAACGTCCTTGAATTGAATCGAACTCCAACAAATGAGCCAATGTTTTAGCATCACCTGCCACATCATTGATTTGTACAAATTCCACTTCAGGCCAATCAAATGAAGCTCTTAAAGCCAAACGACCGATGCGACCAAAGCCGTTGATACCGATTTTAATAGTCATGTTCTATCCTTTACTCTCACGTTGTTAATGAGTATTTAAAATTGCAAATCACACACAGGACTTATCGTCTATGTGCACTAATCTTTGGGTATCTTCTTGATATTGTTCTTTCAGGCAATTTGAATCACGTAAGCCATCAATCACCTTCCTAGCCCAGCCAGGAATATCTGTGGCGATATGGTAGTAAACCCATTGCCCTCGTCGTTCATCCACTAATACACCCGACTGTCGCATTTGCGCTAAGTGACGAGACACCTTCGGTTGACTCTCTTGCAACGCATGAGTCAACTCACACACGCACAAGCCACCTTCACGAGCAATCAACAATAGGCAACGTAAACGCGTTTCATCTGCAAGTAGTTTAAAAAATTGATGAGGCAACATTATGACAACCAATAACCATATACGAATATCCATATACACTAGCCAAAAAAAAGACACCAGCAAGCCAAACTCGCCGATGTCACAAAAGATTCATGTTACGAAATATGAATGTCACTCTCGATTATTGAGTGACATTCGATAGCCTTTAGCCTTTAGCCTTTAGCCTTTAGCCTTTAGCCTTTAGCCGCGGCAAGTAAAACACCACAACCAATAAACATGGAGCCAAACACTTTATTCAGCTTTCCTATCACTTTATCTGAGCGGATAAAATTGCCCATTTGTGAGGCAAGGCCGGTATAGCCCAGCATCACCATGCCATCAATAGCAATAGTTGTTACACCCAGAATTAGTAGTTGCGGAAGGTGTGGCAACTCTGGGTTGATAAATTGCGGAAATAACGCCACGAGAAACACAATCGATTTTGGGTTAGTCAGGTTGATAAAAATCCCTTGTTTTAATAAACGACTTTTTGATACTTGCTCATGATTTTCGACCAACTTAAAGCTTTTGCTATCTCGCCATTTTTGAATGCCAAGCCAGATTAAATACGCAACACCAATCCACTTAATCACAGTAAAGGCAACTGCCGACTGAGCTACCAATGCTCCAATGCCCGCTCCGACTAATACAATATGAAAAAGTAATCCTAACTGCAGACCTACAATTGCCGATAACGATTTACGCATGCCATAGTTAATCCCATTCGCAATTGAGTTTACCGTGCCTGACCCTGGTGCTAGGCTAAAAATAACTGCAGTGGCGACGTATGCCAACCAAATTTTCAACTCCATATTAGTCCCTATATTCACTATCATTTTAGGATGTTATGCTGTTTGTAACGTGAACAGGAAACAAATGCAATGTCAAAAAATGCGATAGATGTCTGCACCCAAGAAGCTGACTACGAATATCAAATGAAATACCCGATAGCGAGTTTCTGGGATAACCGACAGCAAGGTTACACGGAAGGAAAAAACAACAAAAAACTCTATTGGATCAGTCTCACATCACCGCTACACAGCAAAGCTATCCTGATGGTCAACGGACGAACTGAAAGTGTTTGTCGTTATCAAGAGTTGTTTTATGACCTATTTAAGCAAGGCTTTGATATCTACTCTTACGACCATCGCGGTCAAGGTATGTCTGAGCGATTGCTAGATGATCCGCAAATGGGGCATGTCGATAATTTTCAAGATTACGTTGAAGATCTAGAAACTGTCGTGCAGCAATTTAATTTTAATCGCTATAGCCGCCGATTTATTCTTGGTCACTCTATGGGTGGCGCAATCTCAACACGCTACATCCAAACTCAGCACTCGCACCCATTCCATGCCATTGCCTTAAGCGCCCCTATGTTTGGGATTAAAATGCCCTCTCCACTAAAGGCCGTCGTTAAACCTTTGTGTAAGACTTTCATTCGCTGGAGCAAGCAACCTCACTACGCATTGGGACAAACGGCTTATCAAAAGAAACCGTTTAAAGACAATAATCTCAGCACCTGCAAATTAAGGTATGAATGGTCGACAAATCTGTTTGAACAAACCGAGCAAATTCAAATGGGCGGCCCAACCTCACACTGGGTCTGGCAAGGTGTTATTGGCTCAGAGAAATGCGTAAAAGAGGCACAGCAGATTAATGTTCCTTTGCTTCTTATCCAGCCAAGTTTAGATACCGTGGTTGACAACAACGCCCAAAATCAATTTATCGCGCAGCTAAGTAAAGTCCGCCAAGATGCGGTGCTAGTACCGATTGCTGATGCTAAGCATGAGGTGCTCGTCGAACAAGATCATGCAAGAAACCAAGCTTTAGACGCTGTTTTGGGATTTTTTGAGCAATGAGTCGACTAAATTAAAAAAGAGGAAAATAAGAAAAGAGGAAAGCATGGTTTACCCTCTTTCTTATTTTATGAATAACGTACTATACAAACGATCCTGAAAATATAAGAAAAGGGTATAACCTTGAATAACTCTGCTTTTGAAAACATTACTATTGTCGCCTCTGATTTAGATGGCACACTTTTGGCCCCCGACCACCAGCTCTCTGAAATGACCAAGCAGACTTTAAAACAACTGCATGAGCAAGGTTATACTTTTATTTTTGCGACCGGCCGTCACCATATAGACGTTGCCTATATCCGCGAAAACTCGGGGATTCCCGCTTATATGATCACCTCTAATGGTGCTCGCGTACACGATATCAATAACAACTTAATGTACAGCCAAAACGTTGACTCTAAGTTGGTACAACCCGTGATTGATATTATTCGTCAAGATCCAGAGATCATCATTCACATCTACCAAGATGACCAATGGTGGGTTAACCAGATCGACGAACATCTGTTGTCTTTTAGTAAATCTTCAGGCTTTGCATTTCGTCAGTTTGATGACAAAAATGCCCCCAAAGATGGCGTAGCCAAAGTCTTCTTTACTCATGAGAGTCATGAGTACTTAAGCACCTTTGAAGATAAGCTAAACAAAGAGTTTGGCAATGAGCTTAATGTGGCTTTCTCGACGCCTTGGTGTCTTGAAGTAATGCAGGGCGAAGTGTCTAAAGGGCTGGCATTGCAAGCGGTAGCAGAAAGTTTGGGTAAAGATCTCTCTAACTGTATTGCGTTTGGTGATGGAATGAATGACGCTGAAATGCTGGCGATGGCAGGCATGGGTAAAGTCATGCAAACCGCGCATGCTAAAGTAAAAGCGGCGCTACCAAACAATGAAGTGATTGGCAGCAATGAAGATGACGCTGTGGCTCACTATCTTCTTGAGCACCTGTTAAGATAAGCATTAAATTCATCGCCCATCACAGGCTAGATAATGAAAAAATGCACACTACTTTCTGTTATTAGTTCTATGGTTTTGCTCGGTTGTAGTAGCACCGAGCCACCACAATCCTCGGCGAGCACAGCCGAAAGTAATGTGCTGTCCACACAACCTCTGATACCGGACACAGAAGCCCCAGCGCGCGTGCTCCTGCGTGGTGAGATTATGATTGGACATGAATCGCGCACCATACACCCCTGCAATAGCAACGCAACCTACTGGCTAGAACTGCCTACGCAGGTTCGCACTGCCGCAGAATCCATGACCACTAAACCGAATCAGGCGATGTATGCTGAAGTATTCGGTTGTTTTGAGCCTGCCACCAGCGGTTTTGCACAGCAGTTTGGTAGTAAGTTTGTGGTCACTGAATTTAACGTTATCAGCACCGAAAACAGCAATCGCTGCCAACAACCCCCCCGAGAAGCAAGAGCTTTTGGCAATGAGCCATCATGGTCAGCCGATGTTTCAGAAGGCGCTATCGAGCTGTCTCAGTTAGGTAAAGAGACTCTGCATTTACCTGTGGTGAATTTAGAACAAAACCTCAGCGAATCACGCTATAGCCTTACCCAAGGACAACTCGTTATTCGTCCACAAATGTGCCGCGATACGATGAGCGATTCTATTTACGGATGGACAGCGCAACTGCAAGTTGCCGATCGCAGCTTTAGTGGCTGTTATAACGACTCTAGCTACCCTAGCGATCAAGTTGCTGGCACTTATAGTCAATCTATCGACAACAGCACTTTGCTCACCCTAACCCTATCCGCTGATCATCGAGCCGAAAGCCGTTATTCTTATAACGATGGAAGCCAAGATGTGGTTGAACAAGGTCACTGGCAGACATTAAACAGCGATTTAATCCAAGTGACCTCTGTCACCTATCAAGGACAGCAGATCATTGCCGTACGCGACTTTGAGCTTAAAGGGGATACCTTATCTACTCAATATGAAACCATCAATGGCGCAACTTACCCATTAACCAATGATGGTTTAAACCTGAAAAAGGCTCAGTAATGGCTTGTGCTGTTTGTGGCTTCAAGCACCACTGTTTGTGCGAGCAGTTTCCCTCATTTGAACACCCAATACAGATGGCATTACTGTGCCACCCAAATGAGCTAAAACGAGCAACAAATACCGGTAAGCTGTTGTTAAATGCCCTGCCCAATGCCCAGCAGTTTCTCTGGAGCCGCACTAATCCCGCTCCAGAGTTACTCGATCTCATAGCCAGTCACCCTAACCCTGTGCTGTTATTTCCCAGTGAGCATAGTCAGGTACTTGAAGCGTATAGCACAGAGCAAAGCGCATCACAGTCATTAGCGCCTCGCCTGTACATTGTGCTGGATGCAACTTGGCAAGAAGCGAAGAAAATGTGGCGACAAAGCCCTTGGTTGCAAGCGCTGCCGCAATATCATTTACAAGCATCCAGCCTCTCTAACTACAGCCTGCGCAGAAACCAAAATGACGGTAATCTGTGTACTTGTGAGGTGGGGATAGAGCTAATGCGTTTAGAGGGGTTAGAGAGCCAAGCCGAACAGCTGACTGAGTTTTTAGACTATTATCTGCAAGTATTCCAAGCTGATCGTAGTGGTCACGCACTTTAGACCACGCCCTTTAAGTCACGCACTTTAAAAGCGCATCATCTAAATAAAATGCAGCAATTGCTCGATACGATTAATCTCTACATCGGGCATAACGGTTGCTTTTGATTGTAGCTTGATATCTATAGCAGAATCATTAAACCAAGCCGCCTGAAAACTGGCAGCTTTTGCGCCCATAACATCTGTTTGTAGATGATCCCCAATATGTAATATGGAGTGAGCAGGTGTATTTAATACCTTAGATGCTTTCACAAACATATCGGCGTTAGGTTTCGCCGCGCCATCAGGGCCCGCTTTAAAAGTGGCGCAGAAGTAATCTTGTAAGCCAATGCGCTGCACATCAACATTGCCGTTGGTAATCGCAACCAATGGTAATCTTTGTGCGAGCACTTCTAGCGTGCGGAAGGTTTGCTCTGGGATATCGACTCTATTTCGTAACAGAGTCACTTGTTGCATGGTCTGCTCAATGGCCTCTGCTTGGCTTGTGCCTATGATTCCAATGGCAGCAAAAGCAAACCCTAACTGAGTCTCTCTTGCCACGGTCACATCATGTCGACAGCGCTCACTACTGCGCAATGCTTGTTGCTTAAACCTTTTCCAATCTTGTTCATCAAAAGCCGATAACGGTGGAAAAGAGTCCACCAGCCAAAGTCGTAAGTCTCGCTCTAATCGCTTAATCACTGGATGATTGTCATACAAAGTATCATCAAGGTCGAAAGTCATTGCTTGCACTGTATTTAAGCTTCGATAAAAACGCATTACGACTCCGGTTTCTTCTTCGCTCTAGGGTGAGCTTTATCATAGGCTTGCGCTAAATGCTGAAAGTCTAAGTGAGTGTACACTTGCGTAGTTGATAGGCTTTCGTGTCCTAACATCTCTTGTACCGCACGCAAGTTACCACTAGATTCCAAAATATGAGTAGCGAAGGAGTGCCTCAGTTTGTGCGGAGTAATGTGGCTAGTCACCCCCTGCTTAATGCCCCATTCAGACATACGCTTTTGCACATTCCGATGCGAGATCCGAGTGCCTCGTTTGGAAATAAATAACGCCTCTTGTTCCTCTTTTAACAGCAACGGGCGCACTTTTAGCCAGTGCAGTATCCAACGTTTCGCTTCACCACTAAAAGGGACGATTCGTTCTTTATCGCCTTTACCAATCACGCGAATTTCTCCGCGATCACCCTGTACGCTTTTCACGTTCAGTTGGATCAGTTCAGAAAGACGCATCCCCGTTCCATACATAAGCTCCATAATCGCTCGATCACGAATGGATAGCGGATCATCCATGTTGATGTCTAGCAGTTGCCCTGCTTCATCAACATCAAGATTTTTCGGCAGTCGCTTATGATTTCTTGGTGTGCTGACCCCTTTAGCAGGGTTTGCCGACAGTTCACCTTTTAGCACTAGATAATCTAAAAAGCTGCGCAAACAGGACAATCGAGTGGCCAAGCTATTCGGTTTTAGTCCTTCTCTGGAGCCTTTGGCCGCAATTTGTCTCACCCAAGCAATATCCAGTTGTTGCCAACTTTGCACACCAAAACTCACCAGTTGTGAGGCGATAATAGTCAGCTGATTTTGGTAATTGCTCTGGGTGTGTTCGCTCATTCCTTTTTCGCTATTGAGATAAGTAATGAACGCATCGATCCAAGTTTGATAGGTGTTAGGAATGTGGTTGGACATGCAGCGTTTGAACCTTCTGCCATTGTAAATTTGTAAGTTGCTGAGCAACAACCATCGCTAGGTGGCTTAAGTATAATGTATCTTGGCTTGGCTGATAGCGCCCGCCATCTTCGCTACAAAAACACAAAAAGCCTTCTAAGCTTGGATGCTCAAAAGACAGAACCGCATACGATCCTAGCTCTGAAACTGGCGTACCTTGGGTAAAGATTAACTCACGATCACTGCGTTTCAAACGGCCAAGATAGGCCCCTCGTTCCGCCAAATTCTGCGTTTTGAATTTTGACCAGTCTTGTGGGTTTATTTGCAGTTGCGAACTAACGTGTCCGACAACACCCACGACAACAGTAAGCTCAAGCTGTTGTGCCTTTTTTTCTAAAGCACTGATCACCTGTTCGCCAGACTTTGCCAATAAAATGCGCTTTTCTAACTGCATAAAATGACGAAAGATACGGTCATTGCGACTGGCTAAGGTCATTAGCTCATTTTTTTGCTTTTCTAATGCCTGAATTTGTTCACGCTGACGGCCAAGTTTCAACTCAAACAAAGAGACCGTCCCCTCTCGATGATGCGGCACGCTCATAGAATCAATCAGGTGTTCTCTACCCACAAAAAAATCAGGGTTATCTAACAAGTACTGCTCTATATCTAGAGCAGTAAATAGTTCTTTGGCTGTTGAATCCAAGGTAATTCCTTATATCACTATGAGTTAACAGCTAATCTGTCCATCAAAGACATGCGTAGCGCTACCCGTCATGAACAATGGCTGTCCTGGCCCTGCCCATTCAATTTTTAGTTTTCCGCCAGTTAAGCTCACTTCAACATGTTCATTTAAAGCGCCTTGCAGAATACCAACCGCAACCGCAGCACACGCACCGCTACCACAAGCTTGGGTTTCACCTGCGCCACGTTCGTAAACTCGCAGAGCAATTTTGTTGCGATCGACAATTTGCATAAAGCCTACATTCACTCGCTCAGGGAAACGCTCATGCGATTCCAGTAGCGGACCTAGCTCTTCTACTTTAGCCGTTGCAACATCATCTACTACGGTTACGACATGCGGGTTGCCCATGCTTACAGAGCCACAGAACAAGGTGTGTTGACCTGCTCGTAATATATACGTTTTCTCTTTTTGCTTAGCCTTAAAAGGAATCTTACTTGGCTCAAACTCTGGTATGCCCATGTTGACTCGAACTTGATCATCATCGGCTAATTTAAGCAGCATTTTCCCTTTTTTAGTACTGACACGGATGCTGTACTTATTAGTTAAGCCTTTCATGGAAACAAAACGAGCAAAACAGCGCGCGCCGTTGCCACACTGTTCTACTTCTGAACCATCGGCATTGAAAATTCGGTAGTGGAAGTCGGTTTCTGGATCATAAGGTGCTTCTACAACTAAAAGTTGGTCAAAACCAACTCCTGTGTGGCGATCAGCAAGACGACGTATCAGCTCCGGCGAGAAAAAAATATTTTGAGTGATACAGTCAACAACCATAAAGTCGTTGCCTAGTCCGTGCATTTTAGAAAAATGGAAATGCATGCTGTTCAATTACTCCGGTAGTGTGCTTTCGAGTTGCCATAAACTTTCAACGCTTTCACGTTGGCGAACAAGATGCATGCTTTCTCCGTCGACCATAACTTCAGCCACGCGTGGGCGAGAATTATAGTTAGAAGACATAGTAAAGCCGTAAGCACCTGCTGAACGCACAGCTAACAGATCATTTTGCTCAAGAACCAAATTACGATCTTTACCTAAGAAGTCACCGGTTTCGCACACAGGACCTACTAAGTCATAAGTAATCGCTTCACCTTGGCGTGGACGTAAAGGAACAATATCTTGCCATGCTTGATATAGCGCAGGGCGCATAAGATCGTTCATTGCCGCATCAATAATGGCAAAGTTTTTGTGTTCCGTATGTTTAAGGAACTCAACTTTGGTCAGCAATACACCAGCATTAGCGGCAATAGCTCGGCCCGGTTCAAATATCAGCTCGATATCTGGATGATTACCCAAACGAGCCAACAGTGCTTTCGCATAATCGGAAGGTTGCGGAGGCATTTCATCACGATAGACCACACCTAGACCACCACCCACATCAAGGTGCTTAATATTTACGCCTTGCGCTTTTAGGTTGTCAATGAGACCTAACAAGCGATCAACAGCATCGATAAATGGGTCAATGTCGGTTAACTGAGAGCCAATGTGGCAATCAATACCAACAACATTTAGGTGCGGCATTTTTTGTGCGACTTGATACACACGTGGCGCTTGCTCAAATGCAATACCAAACTTGTTGTCACGCAAGCCTGTTGAAATATATGGGTGAGTTTTGGCATCCACATTAGGGTTAATACGTAAAGAAACAGGGGCGACTGCACCACACTCTCCTGCCACCTGATTGATTCGTTCTAATTCAGGTTCAGACTCAACATTAAAGCACTTAATTTTTAGCTCTAATGCTCGTTTAATCTCTTGCGCTGTTTTCCCTACACCAGAAAAAACCACTTTTGATGGATCGCCGCCAGCGGCAACCACACGTTCTAACTCACCAAGAGAAACAATATCAAAACCAGAACCTAAGCGAGCCAACGCATTGAGCACACCCAGATTAGAGTTCGCTTTTACTGCGTAACATACTAAATGAGGAAATTCGCCCACAGATTGATCAAATGCTTTCCAATGGCGTTCTAAAGTAGCGCGAGAATACACGTAGGTTGGAGTACCAAATTGCTCTGCGACTTGAGTGAGGGAGACACCTTCAGCCCATAGCTGACCATCTTCCTTGTAGTTAAAATAATCCAAGATTCTTTCCTTACTTCTGTTCTACTGTGCTGGCTGCTCAGGCGTATCCTGCCCAGCATCTTGCGGCATATATAGAGGACCGGTTTGACCACAACCGGCTAGAAACAATGTCGAGCCTAAACACAATAGCGAGATAATTTTTTTCATGATGATGTTAATGATATATTAATCTTACCTCTATAATCGCACCACAATTAATAAAAGCAATAGGAACTATGCATGAAGGACAGTGAGTTTCACCAATTGGCGGATGAACAACTACAAAATATTGAGCAAGCGATTGAAGAATCTGGGGCTGATATCGACTTTGAGACGTCTGGAAACGTCATGACTTTGGAGTTTGAAGATAGAACGCAGATCATCATCAACAAGCAAGAACCTATGCGTGAGATCTGGCTTGCTTCTAAATCAGGAGGCTATCATTTCTCTTTGCAAGACGGAGCTTGGGTATGCTCTAAGACAGGCGCAGAGCTATTAACAGTAGTAAAAGCAGAATGTGAGAAACAGGCAGATGAAGAGATAGAGTGGTAATACTCTACCTCTGATTAACAGGCACCGACCACAGCAGAAGGTGTTGAGCGGAACTCACTATCACTGCGATACGGCACGATAAAGCTCTCTTTATCGTGCTGATGGATAATTTGATAATACTGCGGAAGGTTAAAGTTCGCCTTTTCTCCCTCAACATTTAAATCGTTGGTATAGAAATTATTGATTTCGCCAACCACTTCATTCTTATCCAAACCATACCTATGATAAGCCTCAGAAGCATTGCTTTCATCCAGTACATAGATGTTAAAGCCACCTTCGGTATCTTCAAAGAAGAACTGAATTAGACCTTCACTGGCAAAACTATCAATGATATCTGGCAAAGAGAAATCATTCTCTTTATTCAGTTTTTCTAACGGTGAGCCCGTCAGTTTATTAGTGGAAATACTTTGATAGAAATCCACAGAGTTTTCTAAGGTTTGTATTGATACGCCGCGACGCTCAAAGAACAAACCGTACATTTTACTTCCCACACCGATAGCTTTAAAACGACGACGTTTCTCTTGCTCGACGGGTTTTAAACGAAGCTCAATACACTCAGCTAATAGCTGATAAACGGTATTACGCATCAATCCACGGAAGTTTTTGCTATAGCTAAACACATCTACAGATTCGGGATGCAACGCATCTTGGTGCATCTTGCCCAAAATGGTTTTTAGCGCATCCAAAATACTGGTCTCTCCGCGGAAATGCAGAGTACGCACTTCATGCCAAGAGTTACGATAAACCAAATCAACACTGCCAATCATGCTAGAACTGTCTTTGCCACACGAAAACAGATTGACGTTACGGCTGTCTTTTTTAGCTTGGCGTGAACTAAGTTTGGCTGTGGGATCATCTTCCAAGTTGATAAACATCACCAACTGACTGATCTCACAAGGACTGGCCAAAGCTTCCATGGTTGGACGTCGTTTACGCAACGAGAAGGTATTTCTTAGGTCACTCACCATCTGATAAAGCTTGTCGATATCGATATCAGCACTACGCACTACAGAGTGCAAACGCGTCGACTCAGTAATTAGGCCGTTAAAAAACGCCCAAGCAACCAGTTTACTTAACGAGGTGTGATGCTCAATAGGTGACTGACCAATGATACGTTCCGCTTTTAATGGCTGTTTGTATAAATACCAACCTTGCGGATTACTGCGCCCTTCTTCCACCTGAATAAAGCTCAAATCTGGCTCATGTAGATCAGGGGATATTTGTTGGCTTAATAGCGTCACCTTGCCAGGTAACACCTCAAAAGCGGCATACAGTTTACGCGCTAAAATAGAGATATCTTGTGGACTAATCACCGAGGTGATGTCATTACGACGCGCAAATTGGATTAAGTTGCGGTAGCTTTCCATCAGAGCATCAAGCAGGTTGTGATGCACAACCTTAACGCGCTCTACTTTCCAGTGTCTGCGTGTATCAAGCTCTTGAATATCATGCTTGCTCCAACCCCAACTAGAAGTCATCTGCTGCATCACTTCACGACGCCAAGGCACTGAACCTAATTTAGGTTCTTGTGATAGCTTCTCGTGTGTTTTCAAATAGAAACAGCGACGTACTAGATCTAGACGCGTTTGGTCACCGATTTTCTTCAGGTATCCGGTTACTTTTTCTAGCATACCGTAGTAGGTATCAGCGCTACAAAGCTCTGGATCTTCGTTAAAAAAGCGACGTTTAGTTTCAATACTTAACAGTTCTGTTTGAGGGTACTCCCACGAGTAAGCTTCAAGCAAAATCGCTTTTAATACAGATTTATAAGGTGAATCGATGCTTTTGAATAGTTGCCAAAGACTAGAGCCAAAATACTCTTCTGCTGGGATCTTATTCAGTTGGCCAAAATCAAGCCACTGCGAACAATCAAGATCGCCACTTAGGCACAACTGTGCAACATACTGGTCGTAGTCTTCGTCTATTTCGGGAGGAACGATACTCCACAATAAGCGTTGCCCCGCCATGCGCATGGCAGAACGATAAAATTCATCCAGTAACAACATGTGCTGAGAAGAACCGCAGTTCTCACCAGTCATGGCTTCACTTTTGTTTGATACTTTGAAGCGCTGATCATCCATTAGGAAGAAGTTAGCTTCAACGCCTTGCTGTTGTGCCCACTCGGTAACGCTTAAACATTTATTTGCTAATACGCTACGTTTTTTAGCCGACATTTGTGGGGAAATACAAACCCAAATATCCAAGTCACTGGTTAGACTCTGCCCAATGGAAGAGGTACTACCCATGGTATAAAGAGCAAGTATATCAATACCTTCCGTTTCATATACTTCTTCGCCACAAGCACGAACAGCAGTATCAAGGAAGTTTTTTTGGTCAGCATTCGGCGAGAAATCGAAAATACCTTGAGGTACGTCGCCAGAAGTATAAGCAGGAAGAGCAGGATTGTTGTAATGCAGTAATAGCGGGATGAGAGAGAATACGTGTTGACCCTGAGCATCCATCATACCTAGAGCACGGTTTTTACGCTGTTCGTTCAGCGTGTCGAGTCTAGTAATTAATGTACGAATGTCTGTCTGCAAGTCAACTTCCCAACTATAGAAATGAAAATAGTGAGTGATGTAATTTCACACAAAAACCCCACAAAACGTGAGCAATCTAACACTTTTTGGGGTGTAGGTAAAGAAAATCACCTACTCCTAGCATTTAGTAACAATTAACAAGCAGGAAGAATAACTGAAAGTGATAAAAGGTCACATAACTGTATTCGTTAGGGCGTAAATAGCGTGACTGAACTCACAGATGAACATAAAATTTGTTATTAAGTGCGATAGTAATATCAAGCCCAAATCTCACTGCTGAATATTTATATCAAGCAGTGATAGAATCAACTCATCTTTCATTTAGTTAGCCCCATTATGTCAAAACAAACTCTGCGAATTGCAACACGAAAAAGCCCTCTTGCTCTTTGGCAAGCTCACTATGTGAAATCTCGCTTAGAAGAGGTTCACCCAGATCTCGATATCGAACTAGTGACTATGGTGACCAAAGGCGACATCATTTTAGATACCCCACTGGCTAAAGTGGGTGGAAAAGGGCTGTTTGTAAAAGAGCTAGAAGTCGCCATGCTAGAAGAACGTGCTGATATCGCCGTTCACTCAATGAAAGACGTACCTGTCGATTTCCCTGAAGGGCTTGGGTTAGCGGTAATTTGTGAACGTGAAGATCCTAGAGATGCTTTTGTCTCCAACACCCATAACTCTATTGATGAGCTTCCGCATGGCGCAACCGTAGGGACATGTAGCTTACGTCGCCAATGCCAAATTAGTGCCGCGCGTCCTGATATCATCATTAAAGAGCTTCGCGGTAACGTAGGTACTCGTCTAGGTAAGCTAGATGATGGACAATACGATGCCATTATCTTGGCTGCAGCGGGTCTTAAACGACTAAAACTAGAACAGCGTATTCAAAGCTATATTGAGCCAGAGCAATCTCTTCCTGCGGTAGGACAAGGCGCAGTGGGCATTGAATGTCGCATCAATGATCAGCGAGTGCTAGACCTAATTAAACCACTCAATGACGCTGATACCTCAGATCGTGTCCTTGCTGAACGCGCAATGAACCTTGCCTTAGAAGGCGGCTGTCAGGTGCCTATCGGCAGTTACTGCGTCATCACTGCTGATAATAAACTGCACTTAAGAGGCTTAGTGGGTAAACCCGATGGTACTGAAATCATTAGAGCAGAAAGCGTCAGTGAACGCTCACAAGCTGTCAAAATGGGTGAAGACCTTGCTCAGCAACTATTAAGCTTGGGCGCAAAAGAAATTCTGAGCGAAGTTTATAGTCAAGGTTAACTGACATGAAGGCGCTTATAGTTCGACCTCAACCTGCAGCACAAGAACTGTATCGCGCCTTAAAAAATTTAGGGGTAGCCTCTGAGTGCTGCCCTGTTGTCTCATTTCAATCTTCTCATCTAGCGGCTTCATCCTTAGAGTTCCTAGTTAAATGCGATATTATTATTGCGGTTAGCCAGCCCGCCGTTCGCTTTACTCACCAAGCTCTTATTCAACACAATAACCCCTGGTCGCAACGTGCTCGCTATTTAGCGGTGGGTTCAAAAACCGCCTCTTGCTTACAACAATTGACTCAACAACCAACCTTATCGCCAACGTCAGAAGATAGCGAAGGGTTACTTGAGCTTTTGGCTACCTATGATCTAAAAGGTAAAAAGGTGGCCATATTGCGCGGAGACAGTGGCCGAGAATTACTTTTTGCCCGCTTACAACAGCTAGGTGCAGAAACCGCTTATATAGAAAGCTACGCTCGACATTGGACAAACTTTGATGCTGAGGTTCAAGTTAAGCACTGGCAGTCAACAGGAATAGACCATCTAATTGTTACTAGTTTCGAACAATTAAAATTCTTTACACAACAAATACCTACCCACAGTAAAAATTGGTTACACTCTTTAGAGCTGATAGTTCCGAGTGAAAGAGTCGCTCAATTAGCATTACAGCTCGGCTTTACTCAAGTGCGCAACATTAACGGCGCTTCAAACCAAGCCATCATTAATAGTATTCAGGGCGAATTACATAGGAAAATATAATGACTGACGACAAAAAACTCGATAACGACACTCAAGTTGACAAGAGTAACTCTGTTCCTGCTTCGCCTAAGCCAAAGAAAGCAACCACACCCAATTCGAAAGAAAAAAAAGAAAAAGCAAAGCCTAATAAGCCGGCGAAAAGACTCGCTATTGCTGCTGTCATCATTTCAATACTCACAGCAGGTGCTGGCTTTTATTATATCAATCAACAAAATCAAACCTTACAGCAACAACTTGCTGCGGTTTCAAATCAGCTAAAAAGCACTCAACAAACGCTCAACAGCCAACTTCAAGAAACCCAAAAAGCCAGTGAACAAACGGCAAATGAAGCAGTTAACCGAGCCGAAGTATTAATTAGCCAACAGCAAAAAAGCATTGAAAGCCTGCAACTGGCCATTGCAGATGTTAAAGGACGCCGTCCCAATGACTGGCTACTCGCTGAAGCCGATTACCTAGTAAAACTGGCTGGCAGAAAGCTCTTCTTGGAACATGACTTAGTCACCGCAACCAAACTAATGGAAGCCGCCGACCAGCGCATTGCAACGCTCAATGACCCAAGCCTAGTTCCACTGCGTAAAGCAATGGCCAATGATATCACTGAGCTTCGTAGCCTACCGTTAGTCGATAAAGATGGTCTTGCGCTTAAGTTAATCGCACTGCAACAGCAAGTAGATAAACTACCACTAGCAAATGCCATTCTTCCAGAAGCACCAGAGGAAGCACAAAAGCATGTATCGACAGATATCCAAGACTGGAAGTCAAACTTAAGCACCTCGCTAGAGAACTTTGCTGAACACTTCATTACCTTCCGTGTTAGAGATGGCAGTGCGGTACCTTTGCTTTCACCTCAGCAACACTTCTACTTGAGAGAGAACATTAAAGCCAAGTTAGAAACCGCTATCAAAGCCACCTACTCAGAGCAAGAAGAAATCTATCAAAAAAGCCTGACTGTTGCGGTTGAGTGGAGCCAAACTTACCTCGATCAAGATGCAAAATCAGTACAAGAGTTTGATCGATCACTGAGCGATCTAGCAAAAGTTAAAGTCGACTTAGAATACCCACACAAGCTAGAAACTAACCAGTTGATTGCCGATATTATTCGTGAGCGCTTACGCCGTGAAGTAACCACCATCGTTGCGGAGGAAAACAAATGATCCGTCTACTCTTTGTTTTTATCGCACTCGGTATTGGCCTAACTGTCGGCACGCAGTATGCCGGTCAACAAGGCTATGTCCTTATCTCTCTCGCCAACTATACGATTGAGATGAGCGTAACCACCCTAGTCATCTTTATCATTGGTGCTCTAGTAGCGCTGTTTCTTGGTGAATACTTAATTAAGCGCTCTCTTAGAGCCTCTAGTGCCACTTGGAATTGGTTTAGCAATCGTAAGCTGAAAAAAGCCCGTCGCCTAACCAACGAAGGCATCATTAAGCTCATCGAAGGTGACTGGCAAACCGCAGAAAAGAAAGTGACTCGTTGGTCTAACTCACATGATATGCCACTGCTGTGTTACTTAGTGGCGGCAGAAGCGGCACATGAGTTAGGCAATCACGATAAACGTGATAAGTATTTTGAACTGGCGGCTAAACAGGACAATTCCGATCTTGCTATCGGCCTAACCAAAGGTAAACAAGCCATGGCTGAGGCTGATTTTGCCACAGCTTTTGATGTGCTATCTAGCTTAAGACATGATCACCCAACCAACCCACGTTTGCTGAATCTACTCAAAACTTGTTATATCCAGCTTAATTGTTGGCAGCCTCTATTAGAGTTACTCCCCGTCCTCAAGCGAGCTAAGGGAGTGACGAAAACGGAATATCACACCCTATTAGTACAAGCCCACGCAGGACGAATTACCGAACTGGCTAACCAGCAAGGTGTCAGTGGCATAGTGAAGTATTGGGATAGCTTATCGAAGAACATCAAGTCAGAAACAAGGGTTATTGTGACTTTTACCTCTGAGCTTATAAATAGAGGCGCAGATTCAACAGCAATTACCGCTCTTAAAGAAGCGACTAAGAAGTCTCAGCACGCCGATATATTAAATGTCTACCCAACATTAAACATCACCGACTGGCACTCAGTACTGACGCACCTTAAAGGACTAGATAAGAAGTTCCCTGATAACGGCGATCTACACAGTGTAATAGGCCAGATCCTGATGCTAGAAGCAAAATGGTCTGATGCACAAAGCTACTTTGAAGCCGCCTTAAAACTGCGCCCAAGCGCCCACGACTATGGCCAACTCGCCAATGCATTGCATCAACAAAACTACACCAATGCCGCCAACGAAGTCTCACAGAAGGCACTGCTTCTGCTAGGAAAGTAGGCAAAGAAAAGAACCCACTAAGCCGCTGTAATCAGCGGTTTTTTTTAACGCTATGTTTTTTGACTCTACGCAAACGCCTACACAATACAAATATCATTGAAGTCACAATCTAATACCGATTCCGTTAATTAACTTATCAAGTTTAACCAGTCTCTAAAGCAGAGTGAGATGACTCTGCTTTTATCTTCACAAAACCGATTCCACGCTCTACATAGTGTCTCTACAGTATCGTCATAATTTTCGAAGCACCTATTTGCTACTTCATTTTGACGCAGCCAACTCCATACCTGTTCTATAGGGTTAAGTTCGGGAGAATAGGGTGGGATATGAATGATGGTGAGGTTCTCAAACTCATCTGCAAGATAGCTCTGGTGCCAACTCGCTTGATCCATGATCACAACAGCATGCTTGCCAGCGGGTGTGGCTTGAGAAATTAATCTGAGTTGCTCTTTCATTGCTTCCATATTGCTCAGGGGAGCCACTATTGCTTCGGCTTCTCCTGTCGTGACACATACTGCTCCGAAAAGGTATGCATACTCAAACTGCTGCTGTTGTACTACTCTAGGGCGCGTACCTTTCTCTGCCCATATTCGCGTTGTTGTATTGCGTTGACCAAATCTAGCTTCGTCTTGAAACCATATTTGAACATCTTTTAAGGCGACATGACCTGGGATCTTAAGGATCGTTTCGATTGGGAATTTTTTTAAAAGCTTCTTGAGCTTCAATTGACTGCTTAGGATGTTCGGAACGAGTAGTAATCCAACTCAAGCCTATGTCATGTAATAACTGATAGAGCGCCGACTTTTTATATGATGTACTGAAATTGCTTTCTATATAGAGCCCAATGTCTTTTGCTTGAAGGCGACCGCCACTCTCATTTACGGCATGTTCGATAACATACTCTTTGAGTTGTGATTTTTGCTCGTCTGTTAGGCGATGAGGTCTACCAGTGTGTGGTTTCTCTTGAAGTCCTTCAAGACCATTGTCGAGATATGCTTTAACCCATTTATTGACGCTTACTCTGCTAACTTTAAGGTACTTAGCTATTTGAGTGCGACTTTTACCGTCAACAAAATGAGAAACGGCTAAATAACGCATTCTAAGTCGAGCGTTGGATGTGGAATTAATCAGATTCTGAAAATCATGCTTCATAAGGACTCCTTTAAGAGTTCACTATTAGATCATAAAATTAACGGAATTGGTATAAAAGAGCAACAACGGTAGGTGTTGGTGTTGGTAATAGGCAACCAACAATAGGTGGGCGTATCAAATACTGAAAGGGATATTTATATAGGTACAATTGGCTCACCTCAGTGATATTAAGGCGATTTTTTATTCCAGAAAAACAAAAAGCCCCTGATAAATCAGGGGCTTAAATGTGGCGGAGAGATAGGGATTTGAAACCTAAATATACCGTCAAACGTAAACTTTAAAGCACTGATTTTAATGAACTAATTTCTATTCTGAGCCTAGATAGGCTCTGTGATTGACTCACCTTATTGTTTACCTTAGCAAGCCCTATTTTAGAGCGCAATATTACGCTCTAAAATTGTTAGGGATTGGTAGAAATAGTTAAGTTAGGGATTTGGATATTTTAGAGAAAGATATTTTCTCTAAGGCTGTTCATATCCACAGAAATGTTGGACAGTATCTGTCTAACAAGCTTTTGCCCCAAAACGATTTAGCTAAACGCTGTAAAAAATAAAAAGCTACCCGATGGTAGCCTTTATTTTATCTATTGCTTAACACAACTCGCTCATACTCAGCACGAAGCTCGATATATGGGTCACTGTGGAGTAGACGGTTGTCGCTTAGCTCAATGATATGAGCATCTTGCTTGTACGAAGACAAGGCTTCGTTATCCATTGCGCATAAGATTACTTGATAGCCTATTGGGATGTTGTCACTTACTACGCCCATTATTTGCTCATATCGATGCTTTGCTTGTTCCTGCTGGTTAGGTGTATCAATAACAAATGGAGCAAGCTGGCAATGATTCGCATTGTCAATCTGGCGTAGAACGGCTAGCTGGTAGGCTAATATGCCTCGCGTTCCTTCAGCTGCCCCTCCACCTAGGATCTTCTTGTAGTCCATTGGAGCTTTGACACCATCAAGATTCACACCCGTAGCAGATACTGCGTTGATGCTTTCAACTAAATTACCCATAAACAACTCGTCGAGCTCGTCCTTCTGTTTTTTGTTGAGAAGTAGGCTTTGCTCCTTTTTGATATCGTTCTGCTTTTCTTTTGCCTGCTGGGACTGACGCTGATAATTTTCCATTTTTGGAATGATGTTATTATTTACGTTCTTTTGTGATACGGCATGAAGTACCTGCTCAAATGCCTGCTGCTTTTCACATTTATTTTCTGGAGCGTCCTCATTTAAGTACTTTTCATTGATTCGTTCGATTTCAGAGGCAACGAAACTAAACTCTTCGGCAAGTTCTTTACGTTGTTGATATTTTTCTTGAAGGTTAGCCCCAATACTATTCGTTTGCTGCTCTAGGGCTTCTTTGTCAGCTAAAAGACCAGCACGACTAAGTAGGGAGTTATCATGCTCAACACCACATAAAGGACATTCTAGAGAGTCAGACGGTACATTCTCTACTGCGAAAGTATAATCTTCATCGAGCTCCCTTGCTGAAGTACTGGCAATAAGATGTTGTTGTTCTAAATCATGGATTTCATTTACTAGCGCTGATTGTTTCTCAAACAGCTCTGACTGGCGAGCTGAAAAGGATGTTAGTTCTTCTTCAATCTCTCGCTGAATAAATTCTAACTCTGCTTGAGAAACAGCAATAGTCTGTTCTGGCGCTACTTCGTCAAGTACGCTGATTGCTTCTGTAATACGGTTTACTTGCTGGCTTGCTTCTAGTTCAATAGTCTTTTGTTCAAATTTATCCTCTTCAAGCACGAAATGCTCGTTGGATAGATAGCCACAAAAATACTTAATGAGGGTAGATTTGAAATTACTGTATTGGCCAAGCCCTTCAAATCCTCCCCACGGTTGATCCCAGCTCTTCTTTTGGTCAATGTAGAATGGGAGGAAGTAAAAGGCTGGAGGCGGGCAATCTAGCCCATCCTTTCTATTTGCCAACATAAGATCAAAACCGACTTCTTCTGCAAAATCTTGTGCAAATTGACCTGTTATTTTTGCATATTTCTTTAACGCTTCGTCTTTGCGACCAAAATATATGCCATCTGCATAACGGCTAACAATGTATTCACGTTGGTCAATTTTAAAATACAAAATGGCTTTAACGTCATTTGACTTCCAGTCTTTGTCAAAGTGAGGGTCACAGCCTAAAGCCCAGAAAAGGTTCTTTACTAGTGTTGATTTACCAATACTATTGTCGTTTCCGGTAACGAGATTGAGTCTCTTCGGAAACGTGAACTGATTCGCCAGTTTTTTCGAATCGGACAGTAGAACTAGACGTTGAAATTGCAAGCCTTTCATTTTTGTGTTTCCTAAGATTTCTAATCAATAATTTGTAATTCTTTTGCATTATTAAGCCTTTAATAAGCAGTAGATGACTTCAAGTATTAGCTTGTCTTGATCGGGTATCTTTGTGAGCAGACCATCATTTTGTGCTTGTTGAACTAGGGCATTTACATGACTCGCGTCATCACTAAATTGGCTTGCATCTACTTTGCCGTAGGAAGTTCTAAAGGACTCAGTGACCTCTATATCCAACGCACTCATAAAACCGGCACGACTTAAGGCAAGCTTTGCAAAGTCGCGTTTTAAAGTCCGTTGTTGTCTAGAACCTAAGTTCAACTCACCTACAAGGTCATTAAACTCGTTTTTCAGATCATCGATACCTGAATAACTAGAATGCACAGTGATCACTTCTTGGACATTGGTAGAAGTCAATGATTTATTTTCTATTAGCCGTTCCCAGTCTTTGTAGTCATACTCTAAACGACTCAGTCGTCCCATCTCATCAATTACAGCTCGGTAAATGTCCACTGGGTTGCTATATGCTCCAGGGAATAAACTGTTCACAAGGTAAGCAAAACGCGATACTACGTAGTCTTCTTGATTTTTTAGTTGAATTTCAGGGACAATAAAGTGTAAGTGTTCAGGTATCAAAAGAATATTGAGCTCTTTATGAATTGCTTGCGTTAAGTGTCCTAGTTCTGCGCGCTCAATGTCACCTGTCTTAATAACGTCTAGCTTAAGGTCTTTATCTATTCCTAAGCTAAAACCACTTGATGACACTAATCCGATAGTCGTGATTCGGTCTTCATACTGAGTATCAATACAAGAGCTGAGAAGCTTACCCAACACAGAACTCTTTAGTGTGCTGTTCGCGCCTTTAGCTCTCTTAGTTAATGCTCCTGATGTGTATGGCTTTCCGACATTTTTCACCTGATAAAACTCAAATTGAGCTGCATCAGCTTCTAATGAGTTTGCTATTACAACATCTTCGTGGTGCTCGACGAAAACAGCGTATTCTTTTTTCTGTTTATGTTTATCAATAATTGCACATAAAGCCCAATGAACTTGAAAACCATATTTCCCGGAGGTACTTGCCCCTGCTGATTCCCTTTGAGCTTCTGCAAGTGGATTGTCTGTCATATGACCTATTACCAACTAAAAATGATGTGTACATTTAAAATGCACGCTAGCATACAGTATAGCTTCGATATCATTTCATCTTGTTGAACTATTTCATGAGTTTAAAACTCATATCTTAAAAAATTAAATGAGTTCTTGGATTTATTTCCTTGTCTTAATCCGCCACTTAAAGGGAGTAAGATAACTCATTTATGTCCAAATCCTTCACAGCGGGCGCTTCGTAACTCAGAAATGCCCCATTGTGTTTTAAGTTAGTTTTTCTGCACAACATTCTGCTTGGCATTTAACTTACTTTACCTTATGCCAAACCATCCAACTATGTGGCCAAATTTGCTTGGCGCTCTAGCATCCAACTTTTGTGAATTTTTACAGTTCATTGAGCTTGAATCCCGTTTAAGTATGAAAATGGCTTGTTTTGCCAAAAGCCTAGTCTCATTTTTTCGATAGATACTTTAATAAGTTATTGTTAGTTATAGGATTAGTGTTTTTCTTTGTAAGGCAACGCGCATTGTTAAAAAGTGATAACACGCATGCTCGTTTTTATGTAAAGACAGAATGTGAAATGTGAAATGTGAAATGTGAAGTATATGCATTTCATTAAGTAATGGTAATTTTAATGAAAGTTCGAAATAGAAAAACAGGCAGACCTGTTATTGACAATGTTATGAATACACGGAAAATTAGTCAATAGAGGAAAAGGATTATTCAAAAATTACTATCATCAATATCTATTTATAGAGGCTTACCTGCGAATATTTACTATTTAGCTGCCACGAGAATGATTTTAGGAATGGGGAATTTTATTATTCCATTTCCTATATTATTACTCACAGATAAACTTGGATATAGCGTTAGAGTTGCACTTTAAGAAGTGTTCTAGTAATGCCTAGCTTTGTATTGATCGGTTTCTTTATTGATTCTCGTGGGTATGATTTTACATGGTTGAGTGTCATTGGTATTTCAATTATGGCTGCAGTAGGTCTTTACTGGATGACAAATAAAAGTCGAAAGCATGAAACTGTGTCGATAAAGTATTCATAACAAACGCTTTAAGAGCGATTCGTAAACGTGTGCCGAACTCGCTATCGCTCAAACATAGCACACGTTCACTCACGCCTTAGCAGGCTTTATGTTTATAAGGCATCTCAGTATAATAATTGCTAAAATTAACAGGGTTCATTGTCAGTATTTGAGTTTAAATCCTTGAGGTAAAAGAGAAAGTATGAAAATTATTTATAGAGAAGAACATGGTGATTTCTATGCTTATCTTGAAGAATATCCTAGAGATTGTTGCTGTATGTGGAGAAAAAATGACTTAGATAATCGTGTATACTCTATTGAGCGCCTCGATGTGTTACTTGAGTTACGAGGGCAAGGAATTGGGCGAAACCTGCTAACAGCGGCAATTCAAAAAATTGAATCTGAATGTCCTCAAGCGTGTATAGAAATTTCGGCAAAACCTGACGAAGATAGTGAGATCTCCAAAGAGGCTCTAGCAACATTTTATGAATCGGTTAATTTTAAGGTACATAGGAAGAACCTTACTCGTATTGACCTCCGCTTATATCTTGATGAGTCACTAATGCCTACACAGCTATACGATAACCCGACATACTTTAAATTCATTTTCTGATATTATCAACAAATTAACATAACAAAGCATTTAAGGGGGATTCTCAACGCTTGGCATTTTTTATTCCATCGTTGAGCTCAGTGTTTACGGTGGTATTGTTAGGTTTCGTGGTTGCGTTGTTCACACCTTAATACGGCGTTAGCTGCAATACTATGGAGTAGTTATGAAATCATTATGGAGTAGTTATGAAATCATTATGGAAAGCGTTAGGTGTATTGGGTGTAATTGTTATTACGATTTTTGCAGGAGGTATAGGAAAGGTAATTGGTAAATTAGAAACTGACAATTTTTTCGATGGTGAACATGATGCTCAAATTGAAAGTGGATTAAAGCAAATTTCTGAAGAAGTTAATAAGCAGTTACCAATGATGATTGACGCGGAAACAAGGCTTGATACAACTTTTGCCATCAAACGAAAGGTTGTTTATAAATATACATTGGTAAAATATGAAGCAAAGGATATTGATAGCTCAATATTTCAAAATAACATGTGGCCTCAGCTAATTAACAATTATTGTACCTCAAAGGAAATGTCATTTTTCGTTAAAAATAATATTGAAGCTACATATAGTTACTATGGCAAAAACGGCAAGCAATTATCTAATATCAAAATAGATAATTCGCAATGTAAATCAAGCAGCTAACAAGCAATTCAACAGGACAAATACTATTTGGCTTTTGTCACTGCGTTCCAGAATTATAGTCAAACAGTATTTTCCCGTTAATTGGGCGTTACTTTCCCATACTTCAGCTAATCCGTTATATCCTAATTTAGTAATATAACTGACAAGGTTCTGTCCAAAAGTGAGTTTTGAACTTTATTGTTCTATGACGGTAAAGCTCAGTCTAAATGCTATGGTATATGAGGTTCGTCTTTTTACATGTGGTGGATTAGTCCAGATACGTGTCGGGGCAACTATGCTTGTAACTTATGCTTGCGAAACATTGCTTTATCTACGTATCAAAGTCGACATCTAAGGGTATTGTCGATTTGAAAAAAGGAGCTTTTATGTCATGAAATACCGCGTGAAGATCCTTTTGAGAATGCGCAACAAAGACAACTCGCACATTCTCTACCGTGCGAACGGTCAACAATGACCGTAACCATCCAGCAAAATGAGTATCTTTCAAAGCATCGACGCCATGAAGCCAAAGCCATTTTGAATGCTCACTGTGCTCAATCGCCTCATTAAGCTCTTCAGATTCAGCATATAAGTCGGTAAGCTCAACTAAATCAATGCTTATAACCGTAACACCAAGTGACTGATTAATTCTATTGATTTCATCGACTAGGGAAGAATCGAGTTGTTCATCAAGAACATGAAACCTTAACATCTGTAGCTCCCAGATACCCATGACGTAACGATCTAAGCCGAAGGCGTAATCATTGAAGTTGAACTCTATGCTATCTAAGGTTGGTGCTTTCATTGAATTTCCCTAATTTCTCTGACGTTAGTTAAGATAAATCACCAAGCTCAATTCTACTAATGACTTCCAGTACTTTGTGGTATCCCTGTGGCGTGTCTCCCTCTGAAGTACTTTTGCCTCGAAATAATTTTGAGCGATGCTCATTCTTCAGAAAGTGCAGTAATTCTCTTGTTTGCGATATTTTTAGGGCATTGACCATAGTATTTTTCTAACGCATGAAAATGCTCCACAGTGAGTCACACACTGAGAGAAGTTAAGCGCTTACCCTTTAAGGTTTCCAAAGGAAAAGCCACCGAATCCCTACTTATGCTTGCTTCACTCCAAACAATACGCTCACCATTTCGTCTTTTATCGCGCTTATCTTGCTTAGTGCCAGACCTGCTTTTTAGAACATCGAGAACGACACTGAAGGGAAGATCGTTAATCGTAGCGAGATAAAGAAGCTTGTTGATCTTCATTATGTACAGCTTACTAAAGTACCGCATAGCTTGACCTCAGTCTGGTAGAGCAACATTTCGTATAGTTTAGCAATGAACGGCGAACTACTAATCACTTTGTCTAGAAACGTTTTACAGAGCCAAATTCCGGAACAGAAGCGCCTTAGCCCCCCTTTTTTAGCTATCAGTTCAACCCCATATTCACTGCACGTACTGTATTACGCATATTGCGAATTGAGCTTCCACTATATGATAGTCACTATCATATAGTGGCGATAAATGATTGATTTTATTTTAAGATTAGCAAGTGTTAGCCATAGTCTCGACATTTTGTCCCGAGAGATATATGGCTTTAAAGGAAGGTGGCTAGTAATTTTCTGGGAAGGCTCGGGATTATGTAAAACTGCTTTTCAATTAGCTAAATCTTGGTAGACATAACGCCTGTTTGGTAAGTAGCTGATTTAACCATAGGAAGCGGTAGCTTCAATCGATATTGAATCCAAGAGTTGAATAAGCACATTACAAAAAGAAGCTACGAAGAGCTCCTTAACTACGACTAAAAAAGAACCTACCGCATATGAATGGGTAGGTTCTTTGTTTTTGATGAAATATCGCTAAATCACTTCAAGACTTGAGTTTAAGACAAAATACATATTTTACTTAGAACTCGATTTAGTTTCTGTTTCATCATCCTTATTGCTCAACAGTATCACTTCGAAAAGTTCAGCTCGAACTTTGCAGAGCCGTTTTTCTATTTTTGCCGTGAAAAACTGAAGATTATGTATATCGCTCTCAAGCTCGTTAATGAGTTGGACCATTTCAATTTTTTTCATATTTTTGCCTTAGCTTATGGTAAATAATTTTTAGTAGCCCCCAACGGGCTTACACTTTAGGTAAGGCAAAACGAAACCAATCATTTTCAGGTTAAGTTTCTTTTATGACTTCCGATATTAATCGTGATAATTGAGTGTGGGTCAGTGGCAAAAAAATAACGCAGAGACAATGCCTCTGCGTTATATAGGGGGAGTTACCAGTTACTCATAATCTGGCGCTCATCCTCAAACATCTTGTTAAAGTACTGAGCCCAGCGATAAGCTGCTCGTCCTTCTTCAACACTTGCTACATTTTCGATACTGAACTCATACCCCAATCGGTTACTCATCAACTGATACATGACTTTTTCCGTGACGTAACCGCTTTTCCAGTTCGGAGCCATTACTTGATACAAGTGATGCCGAACTTGTTTCAGCGTCTCTTGTACCTGGCTACTCTCTACGGTCGCAGTATTATCAGATGCAACGGGCGTTGCTGTTATATTTTGTTCCATGGCTCTATCCCTACGTGTGGTTAAACTGGGTTAATTCACTGCCGTTTTGCAGTCACACTAGGTAGGGGTATTTGAAAGAGAAATTGAAAGGGTCAGTGTTTTACCGTGTGGCAACACATTATTTTTATGATTGCTACTCATTCTCCAAAAGGCTTCATCATCACGATAGAAAGTTTACTCTGCCAGTCATTGTGAATAATAAGAAAATACTAGCCGCTGAATATTAGAGTATGTCTTGGTTCACAATTAAATTTAGACTTACATTTCCTTACTAATATTATTGCTTTTTAAATAGTCTGTTTTCGTGTGTTATTTGTACTTATATTCGTAAATCGATTATTTATTCCCTTCAAGTTCAGTTATTCGATTTTTTATTCTTAGATATGATTTTCACTGTCATAAACCTTAACTTGATACTCCATTTGTAAATAGGTATTAAATATTTTCTAGTGATTGTTAATTTAAATGCATTATTTAGATAAGAGTTCAACTCAAAGCGATCGTTATTATGTTAAGTGCTCTCTAGTTTGAGTATTAGATTCTTATATTTAGTCTATTTAATCGATGGAAGTAGGATGATGAAATTTATAAGTAGGTTATTTGGTTCGGCCGCTTTAGCTTTGTCGCTAGTGTCGTTCTCGGCAAGCGCGATTTTCAATGGTACAGAGACTTCGGTTAACGACTATGGTAACCATCTCGTGCGAATCGTTTTAAAAGGTAATACCGGTATTAGCACCAAAACATGTGGCGGGATGCTGGTGGGTGGTAAGTATATCTTTACCGCTAGCCATTGCCTTGATGGGACGTATACCGTTTCCCTTAAGGTTTATCAGGGTATAGATGTGCGTGATCCAGATGCGGTTTATGACCGTTCGGGGGAGCTAAAAAAGGTAAGGACTCATGAAACCAATAAGGATTGGTGGGCTTACTTAGATCCGATGTTCAATAATCAAATTGAGCCTCTTTTCCCTCATGCATTTGAGGGGGATGTTAGGGATTTTAATACGGCAGCGTATTGGCGTAATCTATTTGAAACGATGCCTCACTTTCTTGATGATAGAGATCAGGAGGTGAAAGATAATCCTGTTCATAACTCTCATAACGACAGTGACTGGGGTTTGATTATTTTGGATGAGCCGATACCTCACCAAAGTAGCCGCATCTTGAAACCATTAGCCGATCATCATACTGGGGAGCAATTCCTTAAGCCGGGTGAGACGTTTACGTTTCGTGGTTGGGGTAGTACAGCATATGGTGGTGCGTCGGGGTCAACACCGAGTACGTTGATGGAAGCAACTTTTCAGTTATACCGCCCATACCCGTTAACGCAGGCTCGCTCTGCGAATATCGGTTCGTTGCGTGGCCCGTATTGTTCTGAAGATATTGAGAAGTGTACTTTTCAAGCCTCAGCACAGGCCGATATGATTGGCGTGAATACAGGAAATAATTTTCCGGGCGTAGGCCCAGGTGATAGTGGCTCTCCGATTATTCGGGGTGATTACTTTTACGGTGGCCTATTTGGTTCAGACCGAAACCCAACGCCAGAAGACGAGCTGTATGTGTCTGTATTTAGTGATATGAATGCAGAGATGGACAACATTGTAGCGCAGTCAGAATTGTTATCTGGAGTGTTTAGTGGCAGCGATGAGGTGTATGTCGCCTCATTTAGTCATTTGGGTTACTTGATGGATAGTATTGTTCGATATGTGGATGATGTTGTTTATCCAACAGATATGGGCATCACTGTTGAGTCAGAAAGTAGTGATTCACACGAAATCCTGATCCCAATTCAGAACTTTACGGACACAGTTATTGTGCTAGACCCTGTTGAATTGAGTGGGGGTTTTGAGTCGCTCAATGGTCAGATTGATGCTGCAGGCGTTTCCTACGATGATTTCTTGATGGTTAAGCAAGATTGTGCAGGAGTTTTAGAGCCAAAAGCGGGTTGTATGGTGAAGTTGGTACTAAACCAACGAAACCTGTTTGTATTCGACTCCGTGGTGGAGGCATCTATTAATCTTGGTATTGAAGATGTTGCTGATAAGCCACTAACGATTCGTTTGTATCCTACTTTTTGTGATAAAAACCCTTCACACTCTGATTGTGTAGAGACGTGTGATGATAATCCGTCGTTGCCTGGGTGTGGTAATGAGGCTCAAGAGCCTGACTTACCGCAAGAGCCGGAATTGGAGCCAGAGGTTCCACAAATTCCAGACTCAGACGATGGTGCTGATGAAGATTCTTCGCAAGGTGGATCAAGTTCGGGTGGTAGTGTCTCTTTCTGCCTTTTAGGGCTATTCGGGTTGCTATTAACACGACGATTTAGCACTAAATAAGAGGTCTTTGGAAAAAGGCGCTGTCTCACATGACTTCTTGTGTCATGTATTCGCGGATGTGACGCAAAGAAAAAAGCGCAACACAGAATGACAATAATCTGAATAGACCTACTTAAGTGTAAGGCGATGCAGGAGTGAGTATCGAGAGTCACTCACAAGATAGACCGATACTTTTGCATCGCTACTCATTCTTAAACATAGGCAGTGTTAGTTCTGCCTTGCTATTAGCCACTTCATCTCGGAGTGGCTTTTCTTTTTCGTCTATGCCGCAATGAAAATATTGGCTTAGTCTGTCAATATCTCTCATTGCTACCCGTCATCAGTTCGCATAATAAAACCTCAACACACTCTTCTAGGCCACCGATTTCTCCTACTCTTAGTGATGGTGCAAGAGTGCACATAGAAATGCGAATAACGCATAAGCTAAGTGGCAAAATAAGGAAAATTTGAGCGTAAAAAATGAAACTAACGGAAAACGTTTCGATTGATGTCGGTGGGCAAGTCTTTGATGACGAGCCAGATGTGCAATAAGCAGGGATTCAACACTTCGTCTAATTACTGACAAGAAATTAGACGAAGTGCCATAGTGGGCCTCAGCCCTTGTACTGCAAGCACGCACTGACATCGCGAGAAAAAGTTTTCGGAAGTGACGCTACGTAAACAGAGACTTGGAGTGATAATAAGCAGCAATAGCTTGGCGTTATTATCCCAATGCCACCAAGAGAGTACGTTAACTTCACATGACATAGCACATAGATAGAGGACGCAATAAGCCGTAGTTGATGCCAACAACGCTATCTATTATAACCGAGGCTGCGACACTGCCCACGACCTTAAAATAGAAGGGAGCGGTTAACCCATCACTGAATGAGCATGCAATAAGGCCACAGACTCCTATCAGGAGAAGCATTCAGGGTAATTAAAAAGGCGTAAATCATTGATCGATACAGAAGTGAAATCCTTCTGCGCATCAACGGCTATGTTGAATCAGAAAAAACCGTAAACACCCCCAGCAAAAGAACAAAGCTGACGCTAGTTAAACTGACATTGAACAGGAGTGTAACTATGCGTAAAACCAAATACAGCGGCTACCATTTAAGTGGTGTGAGAGCCTTTACGAAACCTAACTTTGGCTTGGGTTCAAGGCAGATAGACAAATGCTTAATCAATGCCTCACTTGAGCAACTCGGTGGGGTGAAAAACAACACCCACTTAGCAAGGCTTCCTGCCTGCCGTGCGTTCTCAGCCTTTTTAAAAGAAAATACGGACGTTAAACGTCTTAATCAGATTGAAAAAAGCCATGTGCTGCAATTTGGTGAGCATTTACGCGAGCGCTTTGAATCCGAATCCACGTTCAGCGCAGCTTCTGCTAGAGATTATTTAAGTCACGTGAATGTGTGTTTGGCTCAAGCAAGGGGAGATAAGGCAGTCAAAGTATTGGCAACCAAAGAGTTGGATTACCCTTCTAAAACAGGCATTGCAACCACAGACCATTCGGCCAGCTCAGAAGAGCATCATTATATTGTGTCCAATGCGAGTGAGCCGGTTGCGGTGCTTGCCCAGTTACAACGGGCTTTTGGATTACGAATGCGAGAAGCGTCATTATTGGATTGTAATAAGGCTTTACAGCAGTTGAAGGACAAGGCCGAAATTTCCATTGAACGCGGGACTAAAGGCGGGCAGAAACGTGATGTGCCTTGCGATGCACCCAGTCAGCGAGCGGCCTTAGAGCGAGGCGCGAAGCTGCAGTCTCAAACAGGGCATGACAATCTTGTACCTATCGATATGAGTTTTAAAGCTTTTCAAACAGCAGTATGGCGAGAGCATCAACGCATTGATTGTGGGTATCGAACCCATGGTGAACGCAAGCATTATGCGTGTGAGTATTACAAGCAACGTATGGGCGCTCTGCCTCCTGTACAGGCTCATATTGAGCATGGAAAGGCTCATCACACCTATTTAGCACAACAGCTCAATATCAGCCTCACCGAAGCCAAACATCGAGATAAAGAGGTGCGATTAGGGCTGTCAAAGCTTCTAGGGCATCATCGCCTTAGCATTAGCAATGCGTACATAGGTTAGCCTGTGTACGCACACAAAAATCATAACTCTAGTTTGAATACTCAGCTTTTGATGTACCTCTTCATCCTGTTAATGAGGAGGTCTGTATGAATTCAAACACGGTGCGCCAAATACACGCGGTGATGCGTCACTATAAGAAGCCAGGTATTGCTTATCGGCAAAAACAGCTCAAGCGACTGATAGAGATATTCGATGATGTGTTTAAGCATGAGAAGAACTTAGGAGAGCAAATAGAGCGTGTAGGACGCAAGCACTTGATTGGTTACTGGCGCAGGACAGAGCATGAATCACAGACTGTGCGAAAAGAAAAATATCGGGTACTGGTTTATTTTGTGGAGCAGGCTAATTTATCGCTCAAGGTTCCGATACCAAAACCACCAAGGATGAAGTGAGGACGGAAACAGCCTAAACATAGAAAACGCATTTACACACATGACGTGTAAGTGCGTTTTTGTGTTTTTCAGCAATACTGCTGGTCTTTTAAAGCGCGTAAATTGCGTTATACGAAAGACATGTTTTGTGTTGTATTCACCCATGCAGGTAGCTGCAGGCTTTCAGGGCGTTGGTATTGGTGACCCTTTGAAGCCAACACCGCATAGCACTGTTTTTGGTCGTCCATACATAAAGCTGTCATTTGGAATGACTGTACGGTGAAACCAAAAATCACATCGAGAGTCCTTGATGGGATATCAATCGATTTAGTGACCAATCCACGGTTAGATAAACCGGCTATAAGGCTTACCATGCGGTCGGTGTCATTAGTGTCATTGTTGGTACTGGTTTTTATTGGCAGTAGCAAAGTGAGTGAGCCTTGAGCAATATCACGTAAGATATTGTTCATGGTGAGCATTGCAATAGGTTGAATGGGTGTAGACATAGAAACTCCCTTTATGGTCATTAAAGGCTCATTGATGGATGAGCACTAAAGATATGATATCAAGTAAGGGTGTTCGCTAAAGTGCTTGCCCCGCTTGGGCTAATGCACACTTTTGATTGTAAATAATGAGCTAACTTAAATGAAAGTTAGCTCATCATATTTAAACTTATATCGGTAAACTAAACTCATCTCGCTGTGGTTTTAGCTTAGGTAGAAGGCCAACCATTCTTATCCCCAACTTTATAAAAGTCCAAGTTGAACTCGATGATATATTGACATCGGACGAATGCTGAGGTGCTTTTTGTGGTTGCTTAGAGGTATCTCTTGGCTTGTCATGAATCGAAAGTGCAGCACTTAATTTAGAGCGAGTATCTTCATCAGAGATAGGAAGCCATTTAGCATAATGCTTCTCAGTGACGGAGGTATCTACGTGTCCCATCATCACAGAGATAAGCTTGATAGGAGCGCCACCACTTAACGCTATAGATGCAAATGAATGGCGTAAGTGAGAGGGGCCTCGATGCTCAATTCCTGCTTTTTGTAAAAATTCAGTGAAAAATCTTTGGGAATAATCCTTGCTGTCAGTAAAAGGATTTCTCGTTAGATCGTCAATAAAAACAGGTTGGAATGAATGCCGTGTAAACGACGTCTTGCTGATCCCTTGAATTTTAATATCAATAGCCTGTCTAGCTCCGGTGATCTCAAACTGCTTTTTTAATAATTGCATAGCTTCGTCTGTCAGAACTAACGCACGTGTTGATTGTTTTGTTTTTGGAGCGTTGAACTCGCTGAGGGTTCGAGATCGACGAACATTGAGTTGGCGTTCTTTAAAATTGATATCGCTCCAGCAAAGAGCAATGGCTTCTTGGATACGAAGCCCTACTAATCGTTGAAGCAAAGCAAGGTTCTTGCCTGATTGACACTGTGTGTGTGTATTTTCCATTCGACGAAACTCTTCAGTAGTGAACGGCTTTTTCTCTTCTAAGACACTATCGGGTTTTAGCCCAATAATATGTTCACAAGGATCCGAAGGTAGAAAACCATCGTTGGCCGCCATTAAGGTTAATTTTCTTAGTATGGTCAGTCGGTTACTTATGGTTTTGTTTTTGTAGTGGTCCTGCCAATCGGTTATGAGGGATACAATATCGCTGTATTTTAAGTCTTTAAATACATAATTGCGTTTCAATTCATTGCAAATGATATCTAGGCTACTGATATAACCCGTTGCAGTGGATTTTTTGTGAGAGTTTTTGATCGATGCCTTTAAGATTTTATTGTATTTGTCTAACGGGCAAGTTGAATTTTTCATTGTCATCTCCGACTGCAACAGCGTTGTACTGCTGCTTCGGAGTGGTGTAGGTCAGTTCAAAAAGGCGAATTATCGTGTTACATCGAAAAAGAAACGCAACACTCACCTCTTGAATTTACTTAATCACCGATGCTGAAAACATCGATAACCGCCTTTAATTTACTCATTGAGAGCTTCTTCCCATATCGACCAAAAGTCATATTTTGATTGGCATGGCCTACAACTTCAGCCACTTGATATTCTTCAATGCCTTGTTGCTTTAAACAGTCGATAAAGGTGTGCCTAAAACCATAAGCGGTAGGTCGTTGTTTCGGTTGCATTTCAATAGAAGATTGAATTTTGCCAAACTGAATTCGGAATAACTTAGTCCAATCCTTGTCTTTCCCTGTGGGGGTCCAGTCGAATAACTGAGACTTTGCCGCCTTTTTTTGTTGTCGGACGAAGTCAATAAAACCACTTTGGAGCAAGGTCTTATGGATTGGAATTTTCCTTAAAGAATGATGATTTTTGAGTTTCTGTGATTGCCCTTCATCGGTGATGGATAGGACAAACATACCGGATTCGATGCTTATATCTCGTACTGATATTTGACATGCTTCAGTGGGGCGCAATCCCATATAGATGAGAAGAAGCACGGTCCACTGCATAGAAGGTGATGCTTGTTTAAACTGAGAGCAAGAGAGCAGGTTCTTAATCTGTTTACTAGACCATTTTTCTCTTTGTTCAGATGCAAATTTCTCAGATTTAAACGTAACAGTTAACCCCTCAAAAGGGTTTCGGGGAAGGTGTTGTTTTAGAGTGAGCCATTTCAAAAATTGCTTTGCTGCCCCCCAAAAGTCCTTCTTGGTTTTGGCGCTTTTATCCCATGACTGTAGGTTGTTCCCAAACTCCATCAAATCCGAAGCGGTGATCTGAGTAATACCGATTTTTTTATTTTTGAAGTAATCAAGGAAATAAAGGGTTCGCTTGTTTAACTGATGGACGGTTAGGTGTGTGATCCGCGCTTTTTGTTTCGACGTGATGAAATCTTCTTGCCAACGATACCCTTGAGCAAAGTTTTGCTTAATTGATTTGACGGTTTGTTGCTTTGTATCTGTTTGAGATGAAAAAGAGTGAAGCTCAACCCCAGAGTCGTTAAATGAATTTCGGAGTGAGTCTACAGAGCTCAGTATTGCTTGTTTGGTTTCTTTAGGTGAATCCCTAGATATATCCACATTATCTAGGGATTTTAGAATTTGAGAAATAATGGGCGCACTTCGCCTGATGGCAATAGGACGAGATTTGGTTTTTAGACTGAATTTAAAGTCGAACGGATAGCCTTGTTGTACAAGTGCTTTGGGGGTACAAACGCGGACGAAATAGACGCAATGACGACTTTTATATAGATACATTGACTCACCTGATTGACTCACCAGAGTGTTTTCAGGGACTCAGAAACGGAAAAAGCCCTGATAAATCAGGGCTTTAAATGTGGCGGAGAGATAGGGATTTGAACCCTAGAACCGCTATTAACGGTTGCCGGTTTTCAAGACCGGTGCTTTCGACCACTCAGCCATCTCTCCACAAATTGTTACTAGTTAAGGT
>NZ_BAUJ01000055.1 GCF_000496695.1 Vibrio halioticoli NBRC 102217 | reverse complement strand
ATTTAGCGTAAAAGAGACAACATCAAATTTTAAAATTGTGCTTAACTCTTTGAGTAACTTATTTTTTTGCGATATTTACTCATAAAAATAGAACTTTTCATCAATACCTAGTGTCTACTTAATGTGCATATGAGAGCAGGTGCATCAAGCCCCTACTCACTAGCACTAATAACTAGTCACAAACAAATGGCCGCAATAAAAATTCAAACCAGGCCACAAAACCAGATAAAAAGGTCAAGAAGCCTCAAGATTCTGTTTATAAATCTAGTTGCATCACAATTTTGTAAACCAAACTATTTATAATGTGCCCCGCCATGGAGGCAAAGAATAAATTAAAATTATAAAGGTATCAGAAATGAGACTGTTCAAGCGTTATGTTCCGAGCATGATTGCAAAACACGTAAGTAGATTATTCAAAGGAAGAATTTTTATTTACGGTATTGGTAAGTTTGAGTTTGATAACGGGAAGCTAATCCTCCCACATCACGCCGAAGAACGTCACTTCAAAGCGGTAACTGAAGTGAATACTGAGGTGAAAAGACTTAGAGCTTGCTACATTTAGTTGGCTAAAATAAGGAGGCTCTCGCCTCCTTTTTTACGGTTACTGGTCACGTATTTTACTTAGCCAGTTTGGGGAGGTCGCCTTTTAATCCAAGGGCGTGACGTATCACTTCATTTTTCATCCCTGGCATGGTTCCTACTAAGCTCATACCTACGCCACGAATCAGTTTCTTTAATGGATCATCACCGGCGAAAAGCTCTTTAAAGCCTTGCATGCTAGAGATCATTTTGACCGCTTCGGCTTTTCTCCAACGCTCAAAATGACGCAGATTGGCATACTCACCAATATCCTTGCCCTTGTTCCAATATTTTTCGATTTCTTCGGCTAGCGTTGCGGCATCAAGCAGCCCTAAGTTGACACCCTGTCCAGCCAATGGATGAATGGTATGCGCTGCATCACCAATTAACGCCACTCGCTCTTTAGCAAAATCCCGAGCGTAGCGCATTTTCAAAGGTATCGCATTGCGTCCACTAAGTTGCTTAACCTTACCTAAACGCATATCAAAATCGACCGCCAGTTGCTTGCAAAACTCTTCTTCGGTCACTTGCATAAGTTGCTGTGCTCTATCGGTGTTTTGCGACCAAACTATTGAACATAAATGAGCTTCATGTAGCGGTAGAAAGGCTAATGGACCAGAGGGCGTAAACACCTGTCTGGCCACATTTTGATGGGGCTCTTCCATCACGACATTACTGACAATAGCGGTGTGGTCATAGTCCCACTCCGTTAAGGGGAAATCTTGTTGCTGACGAACCCAAGAATTGGCGCCGTCAGCAGCCACGACAAGTTTGGCGGTCAGGTTTTGTCCGTTATCTAAGGTTAACCAAGCTTCTCTTTCTCCAACGGCTAAATTGGTACAGAGGTTGCTATGAAATAAGGTGACATTCTCTAGCTTTTTTACTTGTTCAAGCAAAGCATGCTGAATGATTTGATTTTCGACGATATGTCCGAGGTTATCCTCAAAAAGATCAGCCGCAGAAAAATCAATGTTGGAAAAGGTATCTTTTTCCCATACTTGCATAGCAGTATAAGGCGCATGGCGGTGGTTTAATATTTCTGGCCAAGCACCCAGTTTATGCAATATTTTTTCACTGGCTCGGCTCAGTGCAGAAACTCTTGATGCAGGCTCTTCGCTCACTTCAGTCGGTGCATTGCTTTCAATAACGGCAATTCGAATGTCCGTCTCTTTTAATGCCAAAGCTAGGGTTAACCCAACCATGCCACCACCAACAATCACTAAGTCTACATTTTTAATCATTGTATGTTCTATACCAGTCCTAGACTACGGTTCTTAACCGGGCCTTGTATGGAGGGGGCTATATCGAAGATAGCAAGCCCTAGGTTCCTAGCTACCACCATAGGTAGCCAATCATTTGAAAATATTCGGACCAATGCTGAGGTCATGTCACAAGTAGCCTCGCGATCCGCTTCTCGGTTATCCCGAAATTGCGCTAAGCACGAATAATCACCGCAATCAGTATGCTGGGCCAGTACATCCACTAAACCTGCCACATCACGAATGCCTAAATTAAAGCCTTGCCCAGCAATTGGGTGTAGGGTTTGTGCCGCGTTGCCAACAAAGGCAATACGATGATGAACTAAACGTTCACGCTTATGCAACTGTAAGGGATAACTGGCTAAAGCACCCACTTTATCAAACCGGCCTAAACGCCAACCAAACTCTTGTTGTAACTCTTCTAAGAACTGCGTTTTACTCCAAGACAATGCGTGTTGCAGCATCGACTCTTTCATACACCAAACCAAAGACATGCGTTTACCTGTCATAGGCAGTAACGCCACTGGGCCATGGGAAGTAAATCGCTCAAAAGCTTGATTGTTATGCGGTTTATCTAACTCTACATTGGCAATCAGCGCATGCTGTTCAAAGTCATCCAGTGATTTGGGGTTATTGATCAGCTCAGCAACTTTTGAATTGGCTCCATCCGCAGCCACAACTAATTGCCCGCATAAACGAGTGCCTGACTTTAATACAGCTTCAATATGTTGTGGCTCTTGTACAAGATCGACAATGGCGTCAGGGCAAAAAACGTCGATATTTGGATCACGCTGTAACTGCTCTCGATAGACCGCACCAACATTGGCAAGCTCAACCACTGCGCCCAAAAGAGGCTTATTCAGTTCATCGGCACTAAAACCTGTTTGAGCGAAGTGTCCACGATCCGATACATCTATGCTATTAATCGGCGTTGCCTCACTAGAGAGCGCATCCCACAACTTATAACGACGCAACAAGTCAATGCTACCTAATGACAAGGCTATTGCTCTGGAATCGAATCCTGGGTGTTGTAGTGACTCAGAGAAAGCCTCTACTACCGCCACTTTTTTATTCGCGGTACGGCTTAATGCAAGCGCGAGTGTCGCCCCACTCATTGCACCACCAATAACAATCACATCGTACTGCAATAGAAAACTTCCTTTCTTATTCGATTAATGAACAGTCTTTGGTTCAGGTTTTGCAGGTTTACCACCTAACTCACCATGGATAGTCAGCACGCAAACTTTAACATGTTCAAGCACTTGCTCTAAAAGTGCTGCTTGTTCTTCTTGATCATCTTCTGGGTCTACTTCAAGTTTTGCGATCTCTAGCAAATCTTGTAGTGCTTCTTTTGTTTGGGCACTCGCTTTATTTATTTGCGCGTCAATTAAGCCCAAACCTGATACAAAGTGACTCACCCACTCCACCATAGCCTGTGCGTAGACCTGAATATCTTGGTCTTCAGGTAGCAATGTACTGAGTTCAAAATTATCATCCGCTAGCTCAGCACGAGCCACTTTAAGGCTTTGTTGTGCAATTGCTAAACACGCCATTGGCCAACCCATTCCGTCATTGGTGTAATCAAATAATAGAGATTGCCATGCTTCGCTATCATTGCTTAATCCACCGCTTAACATGCCAATTAGAAGACCATGCATTTCAGCAGGAGTAATTGCAATTTCTGCGGTCTTTAGTTCATCGGCAACGGTGAGGTAATTAGGTAAAGAGATCTGACTCATGAGGTACAATTCCTATTAGGGATTAATCGCATTATCTTATCATTTGACTGGAACTCATTACAGATGCAAATCTGCATGCAAACTAGCAAGTTCTTATCAAATACTACTATGCTTCTATATCAAGAATGTAGATCAAATGAGCAAATTGCTTTGTTTCTGACTGGTTAGCACCATAACCTGATGCTCATGTTAGGAAAAGCTTGAATCTTGGTGGGGGTTTTTCTATAGTTTCATGCCTGTATGTGCATGGGATGCACAGGCTTTTGGGAGCAGCAATGAGTTATCTAGCATGAGCAGTCAAGCAGTTGAAGTTGAAATTTTAGGTAAGATCACTCGAGTAAATTGCCCTGTCGGCAAAGAAGATGCATTACGACAGGCTGCACTTAACCTTGATCAACGTATTAAGGATATGGCGGACAAAACAAAAGTCGCCAATACCGAGAAACTCATTACCATAGCAGCTCTAAATATTTGCTATGAATTGTTAGAACAAGAGGCAAGTAGCGAAATTCAACAAGATATTGCGCAGCGCCTTGAGTTTCTAGATGACAAGCTAGACAAAGCTCTAACGAAAGAGTAAAAAAGTAGCCAACTGGACGGCAGAATTAAAATTACCCTGGGGTGTGCGTCAGCTGGATTTATGTCCCTGAGCCGATAAGCAACCCTTAAGGGTTAGTACTTGATGGCTATTGAGCAGGCTCGACTCGTATCGAGAAGCCTACGGTCCTCATTGCTGATCCGCCTTGAACCAGCTGGTTCAAGGGCCAAAATCCGCAACGGCACTCTGGGGTCCCTCATGCAATTACCTGTAACTCGTAATGAGATACGTAAGCACATCCGTAAACTTCGCATTGCACTGACAACGGCTGAGCAAAACCTTGCTTCCTTACGGTTAGTCGAGCAATTTAAACAGCTTGCCGAACTTACTCAGGCTAAAAATGTTGCGCTGTATTTAGCGAATGATGGCGAAATCAATCCCGAACTCGCCATTCAATGGTGCTGGAAAAACAGCATCAACACCTATGTTCCTGTGCTGCATCCTTTTACAAAGGGCCAATTGCTTTTTCTTAAGCTAACGCCGACAACCGAGCTTATAGCCAATAAATACGGCATTCTCGAACCCAAACTCTCTGTATGTAATATTATTCCTGTTGCTGAACTTGATGTGATATTCACGCCTCTGGTAGCGTTTGATGTACATGGTCATCGCCTAGGTATGGGTGGCGGATACTACGACAGAACGTTAGCGCCTTTTATTGATGGCCATGGCCCACAAGCAATTGGGATCGCTCATGATTGTCAGCAACTGTCTTTGCTACCCACCGAAGAATGGGATGTGCCGCTAAATAAAATTGTCACGCCAAATAAGACCTGGAATTGGTCTCTTTCACCTTAAGCACTTGATTCAAATATTTAACAGATGAGTATATACTCTTGCTGACCCCCTTTACTCTCGATCTGGAGAACTAGAATGACCCAAGATGAAATGAAAAAAGAAGCTGGTTGGGCAGCACTTAAATACGTTGAAGCTGGCGCAATTGTCGGTGTAGGAACGGGCTCTACCGTAAACCATTTTATTGATGCCTTGGGAACAATGAGCGACAAAATCAAAGGGGCTGTATCTAGCTCGGTCGCATCGACTGAGAAATTAGAAAAACTGGGTATTAAAATATTTGATTGTAATGACGTCGCTTCACTGGATGTCTATGTAGATGGCGCAGATGAAATTAACGCCAATAAAGAAATGATCAAAGGCGGCGGCGCAGCGCTAACCAGAGAAAAAATTGTTGCGGCTATCTCTGAAAAGTTCATCTGCATTGTAGACGGCACCAAAGCGGTTGACGTTCTAGGTGACTTCCCTCTTCCTGTTGAAGTGATTCCTATGGCTCGCTCATATGTTGCTCGTGAGCTGGTAAAACTTGGCGGTGACCCTGTTTACCGTGAGGGTGTCATTACCGATAACGGCAATATCATCCTAGATGTACACAGTTTAAAAATCAGCAACGCTAAACAACTTGAAGACCAAGTGAATGCACTACCGGGCGTAGTGACTGTTGGCCTATTTGCACATCGCGGTGCAGATGTAGTCATTACAGGTACACCTGCTGGCGCTAAGATCGAAGAGTAATAATATATATATTTCAGCTTTAACTACAAAGTTAATACGCTGATTTTATTGAATAATCATGAAAGCAGAGGCGAAAAATAGCCTCTGCTTTTTTTTTATTGTAATTTTCTTACCCAAACTGTTCTTTTTTTGATAATTTAAAGACAGCCTACTTTGGAAAACGATTGCTTTTCGAAATTAATTTACTAAATGTTAAGGAATAACCACAATGACTAGAGTCTCTTTGCACAAAGATAAAATAAAAATACTACTTCTAGAAGGGCTTCACCCTTCATCAGTTGAGGTGCTAGAGGCTGCGGGTTACTCCAACATTGAATACCATAAAGGCTCTATCTCTGAAGAAGAATTGATTGAAGCCATTAAAGACGTACACTTTATTGGTATTCGCTCTCGTACAAACCTTAATGAACGTGTTTTAGCGGCAGCAGACAAGCTGGTCGCTATCGGTTGTTTCTGTATTGGTACCAATCAGGTTGACCTAAAAGCGGCCGCTGTGAAAGGCGTACCGGTATTTAATGCACCATTCTCAAACACTCGTAGTGTGGCAGAATTAGTTCTAGGTCAAATACTGCTATTGATGCGCGGTATTCCTGAAAAGAATGCTCTAGCTCACCGCGGTATCTGGAAGAAAAGTGCCGACCACTCTAACGAAGCACGTGGTAAGCGCTTGGGTATCATAGGTTATGGTCACATTGGTACTCAGCTAAGTATCATTGCTGAAAACCTAGGTATGCGTGTCTACTTCTACGATATTGAAAACAAGCTTTCTTTAGGTAATGCCACCCAAGTTTCAACTATGGCTGAACTGCTCAATAAGTGTGATGTGATTAGTTTGCATGTCCCTGAAACGCCAGAAACTAAAGACATGATGGGCGCAGAACAGTTTGCACTAATGAAGCCAGGTGCTATCTTCATCAACGCCGCACGCGGTACTGTGGTAGATATCCCTGCGCTCTGTAATGCTCTAGAATCTAAACACCTATCAGGTGCTGCTGTCGATGTGTTCCCTGTAGAGCCAAAAACAAATGCCGATGCATTTGAGTCTCCACTAATGAAATTCGATAATGTTATCCTAACGCCGCACGTAGGTGGTTCGACTCAAGAAGCACAAGAGAACATCGGCGTTGAAGTTGCTGGTAAGCTAGCGAAATACTCAGACAACGGTTCAACACTATCAAGTGTGAACTTCCCTGCGGTATCTCTACCACAGCACAAAGGCACCTCTCGCCTGCTGCACATCCATGAAAACCGCCCTGGTATTCTAACTCAAATCAACACCATCTTTGCTAGCGCTGAAATCAACATCGCAGGTCAGTACTTGCAGACCAACAGCCACATTGGTTACGTTGTGATTGATGTAGAAACCGCGCGCTCGCAAGAAGCACTGGATAAGCTAAAAGAAATCGACGGCACTATCCGCGCTCGTCTACTTCATTAATTTGATGTCGCTATACGCTTTATAGAAATATAAGTGTTAGACAATAACAAAGCCCTTACTGAGCCTAAATTAATAAAGGTCAGTAAGGGCTTTTTAGTATCGATATCTCAGCAGCTATTGGTGTTATACCAATCGGACTAAATAACGGGTCATGCTAGCTTGTTCTCGAGTATTTTTTCCTGCGCTATTTCTGAACACTTACTTAGCGCGATTGGTATTATTTGAGCTTATAAACCACATCAACTCGGTCTTTAATCACGATAGTGGTATCTTGATAACTATTCGCTCGCTCTGATGAATCCATTGCCATACTGCGAGATAACATCGGCCTAACTTGCGGGGATTGGTAGTTAACTTGCCATACTTCACCCAAGGTTCTATCAAAACCCTCAGCAATAGATTCAGCCTTTAGCTTGGCATCTTTAATGGCCTCGCTGCGTGCAACGGCTTGGTACTTAGAAGGGTCTTTGACACCCAATTGAACCTTATCAATACGATTAATACCCGACTTAAGTGCTACGTCCAATAACTTAGGCAGCATCTCTAAATTATCAATCGTGACTTTTACTTTTCTTACCGCTCGGTAGCCTTTTTGTTCTGGTTTGGCATTTTTCGGATAATGCATTTGTGGCAGCAGCTGAATATTGCCGCTTCTAATATCTTCTCTGGGCAAACCTAACGCTTGTAGTTGCTGCAAAAAATCATCGACTACTTTATCTGTTTTTTGTTTTGCTTGTTCCGCACTATCTTGCACCATCACCACTTGTACACTAAATTCAGCCATGTCGGGTTCAGCGAGCACTTCGGCATACCCTGTCGTATTGATGTGCGGGAAATTTATCGCTTGTGCCTGCACGGCTAAAGAACACCCTGCTAATACTATCCCTAAAAACCAATGAGTTATCGCATTACTCTTCTTCATCTAAAGCCCTTCCTTTTTTGGCATTCCACACATTCCAACTGCTACTCGTTATTTATATAGAATAGATAAAAAAACGCGCCATAAGGCGCGTTTTAATTGAATTAGTTTGCTTTACTCAGCAATTTTGTTCAGATGAACATCCATTTGTGGATACGGGATTTCAATACCGTTTTCATCCAGAGCAATTTTAATCGCTTTAAGCATATCAAAATACACATCCCAATAGTCAGCAGTGCGACACCAAGGGCGAACAACAAAGTTGACTGAAGAATCCGCAAGCTCAACCACACCAATCTGAATGCCTTTATCTTTCAGAAGACGCTCTTCAGCTTCCAGTGTCTGACGAATAACTTGTTCAGTTTTCTTCAAGTCGGCACTGTAAGAAACTCCTATCACGTAGTCAATACGACGGGTTTCATGGCGGGAGTAGTTGGTAATTGGACTACCAATAACGCTACCATTAGGTACCACAACCATTTTGTTATCAGGTGTAGTCAATACTGTCTGGAAAATTTGAATTGAATCAACAGAACCGGCAACACCACCAATCTCAACATAATCGCCAGATTTGAATGGACGGAATGCAACAATAAGTACACCCGCAGCAAAGTTAGATAGTGAACCTTGCAGAGCAAGACCAACCGCTAAACCAGCCGCACCAATAATAGCAACTACGGAAGCAGTTTGAACACCTAGACGCCCTAGAGCTGCAATCAATACGATAACAAACAATAGGTAACGCACCATAGCGTGAACAAAATCAATGACAGCTTTGTCTAAATCACGCTTTTTAAGCACTTTAGAAACACTGTTCGCAATCATCTTGGTAATGATATTACCAATAAATAGAATCAGAACAGCGGTAATGATATTCATTGCATAGCCAATCAGAAGGTCAGTATTATTCACGAACCAATGATGAGCATCTTGCATACCTTCATGAAGGGCATCTACGTTTGGGATTTGGGGAGTTTCTTGTGACATTGTAAATTTCTCTTCCGTAATAAAGTGTTACAAACAAACTAAAACCAGCATCATACTTCCATATGTCCGTTATAAGTCAGACTTCTGTCAAAACACAATCGTCTAAAGACCTTATACCACTCGCGCTAAATAACAGGTCATTCTAGCTTGTTATTGGTATTAAAGGCGGTACTTAACAACAGCACTTAAAAACTATAGTACACAAGACAAAAAAAACCCGCTAAATAGCGGGTTTTTTTAATTTAATTAGTAGCTTGCAGACGAATTACAATACGTCGATCGCGTTAAGATCAGCAAATGCTTTCTCAAGACGAGCCACCATAGAAGTTTGACCTGCACGTAGCCATACGCGTGGATCATAGTACTTCTTGTTAGGCGCAGCTTCGCCAGTTGGGTTACCGATTTGACCTTGTAGGTAATCACGGTTTGTAGCTTCGTAGTTACGGATGCCGTCCCAAGTTGCCCACTGAGTATCAGTATCGATGTTCATTTTGATAACACCGTAGCCGATAGACTCTTTGATTTCTGCTTCAGAAGAACCAGAACCACCGTGGAATACAAAGTTAAGAGCATTTGGTGCAAGACCAAATTTCTCAGAACAGTATGCTTGAGAGTCACGTAGGATAGTTGGAGTAAGAACTACGTTACCCGCTTGGTAAACACCGTGTACGTTGCCGAAAGAAGCAGCGATAGTGAAACGAGGGCTAATAGCGCTTAGTTTTTCGTATGCGTAAGCAACATCTTCAGGAGAAGTGTAAAGCTCAGATGCGTCCATATCAGAGTTATCAACGCCATCTTCTTCACCACCAGTACAACCTAGTTCGATTTCTAGAGTCATGCCCATTTTAGCCATGCGTGCTAGGTACTTAGAACAGATTTCGATGTTTTCTTCTAGAGACTCTTCAGAAAGGTCAATCATGTGAGAAGAAAATAGAGGCTTACCAGTTTGAGCGAAGAATTCTTCACCAGCGTCTAGTAGACCGTCAATCCAAGGAAGTAGTTTCTTAGCTGCGTGGTCAGTGTGAAGAATAACTGGAACACCGTATGTTTCTGCAACAGCATGAACATATTTAGCGCCAGCGATACCGCCAAGGATTTGTGGACCTTGACCTTCTAATTTAACGCCTTTACCAGCAAAGAAGCCAGCGCCACCGTTAGAGAATTGAACAACTACAGGAGATTTAACTTTTGCAGCTGCTTCTAGTACACCATTTACAGAATCAGTGTTTACAACGTTTACAGCAGGAAGAGCAAAACCATTTTCTTTTGCTACTTCAAATACTTTTTGAACGTCATCACCAGAGATAACACCAGGTTTTACAAAATCGAAGATCTTAGACATGGAATAAGTCCTATTTTCTGTCGTTTAGTATTAAATTGCACTTTTGCAAATATAAAAAAGATTGCATACAACGCAAAGCATTGTAGCAAAACAATAAAAAGGCGAGAACAAGATTCTCGCCAAAAAAATATTACGCTTTTGCTCGTTCTTCTAGCATAGCAACTGCTGGAAGTACTTTACCTTCTACAAACTCAAGGAAAGCGCCGCCGCCTGTTGAGATGTAAGAAACATCAGCTTTGATACCGAATTTGTCGATAGCTGCCAATGTGTCACCGCCACCTGCTACAGAGAAACCTGCAGATTCAGCGATTGCTTTAGAAATACCCGCTGTACCCGCTTCGAAGTTTTTAAATTCGAATACGCCAACAGGGCCGTTCCAAAGGATTGTTTTTGCGTTAGCAATGATGTCAGCAAGAACCGCTGTTGAATCTGGACCAAGGTCGAAGATCATGTCGTCATCAGCAACGTCTGCAACGTTTTTGATTTCAGCTTCAGCGTTTTCGTCAAATGCTTTTGCACAAGCAACATCAGTTGCAACTGGAATTGCACACTCTTTCATTAGTTTCTTAGCAGTTTCAACTAGGTCAGCTTCATATAGAGACTTACCTACGTTGTGGCCTTCCGCAGCGATAAATGTATTAGCAATACCACCACCCACAACAAGTTGATCAGCAACTTTAGATAGAGACTCAAGAACAGTCAGTTTAGTAGAAACTTTAGAACCACCAACGATAGCTACTAGAGGACGCTCTGGGTTATCCATCGCTTTACCTAGTGCTTCTAGCTCAGCAGCTAAAAGAGGGCCAGCACAAGCTACAGGAGCGTAAGTACCTACACCGTGAGTAGACGCTTGCGCACGGTGAGCTGTACCAAATGCATCCATTACGAAGATGTCACATAGTGCAGCGTATTTCTTAGAAAGCTCTTCTTCGTTTTTCTTCTCGCCTTTGTTAAAGCGAACGTTTTCAAGAACAACAAGTTCACCCGCGTTTAGTTCAAGACCTTCTAGGTAGTCTTTTGCTAGCTTAACTTCGCAATCTAGTGCGTCGTTTAGGTAGTTCACTACTGGTTGTAGTGAGAACTCTTCAGCGTACTCGCCTTCAGTTGGACGACCTAGGTGAGAAGTAACCATTACTTTAGCGCCTGCTTCTAGGCAACGCTGAATAGTAGGAAGAGATGCAAGGATACGAGCATCAGAAGTTACTTTACCGTTTTTTACAGGAACGTTTAGGTCAGCACGAATAAATACACGCTTACCTGCTAGCTCTAGGTCAGTCATCTTGATTACAGACATTGTTAGTCCTCTAGGTTTTAATTTAAAAACTTTCCGCCCATCCCCACAAAGTTGTCGGCATAGGCGTTCGAAATCTATCTAATGTGATGCTACATGGGGTCGTTTACTCTATAGTTCAAGAGCTTTAACTAAAAAGCTACGGATTTATTTCACGCGATGTAATAAATGTGACGCATGCATCGCTAGAGCCGTATCTAGCATCCGATTTGCAAACCCCCATTCGTTATCACACCACACTAGCATCTTCAGTAAATGGCCGTCACTAACTCGGGTTTGCGAACCATCGACAATCGCACTATGTGGGTCGTGGTTAAAATCTATCGAAACAAGAGGCGCTTCCGTGTAGTCGACTATTGATTGTAATCTACATTGAGATGCATGCAAAATAGTTTGATTTACATCATCAATTGTAACATTAGCATCTACCGTAACACTCAGATCCATAGCAGTAACATTGACAGTTGGTACTCTCACTGATATCGCTTCAAATTTATTCTCGAACTTAGGAAAAATACGTTCAATCCCTTTATGCAGCTGAGTATTAACTGGGATGATCGATTGACTCGCACTACGAGTTCGACGTAAATCTGAGTGGTAAGCATCAATCACTTGTTGATCGTTCATGGATGAGTGGATGGTAGTAATTGTCCCTCTTTGGATACCGTAAGCGTCATCTAATACTTGAATAATCGGCACAATACAGTTAGTCGTACAAGAACCATTAGAAACAATCCTATGCTCTGGCAAAATGCTATCGTGATTAACACCATAGATAATCGTATTATCAAGATCATGCGATCCCGGATGAGAAAATAATACCTTACCTGCACCAGAGGCAATGTGTTTTAGACCGTCATCTCGACAGCCATACACTCCCGTACAATCTAAAACAATATCAACCTCTAATTCCCCCCAAGGAAGCAACTCAAGTTCATCAAGATGTAACATCCTGATCTGGTCTTTATCCTCATTAGAGAAATGGATATTTAGATAATCTTTGGTATGAGTCACTTTGTTGAGAAAGCGCCCATGACTCGTATCGTATTGCAGCAAATGTGCTATTGCGTGAGGCTCTGCCAGTTCATTGATCGCTACAATCTTAATTTGATCCTGCAATCCATTTTCATACACCGCTCTTAATACGTTTCTACCGATACGACCAAAACCATTTATTGCGATTTTTAACATCTCTAAACTCCAACTTAGGTTGATTATTATTGTAATAGTTTTTAAGTCTATCAGAACGCATATTTATATACAGAGATGTACTTAATAGAATATGACTTGTCCATGCATTGAATTTATATGCGTATTGATGCATTCTTTATTAGAGGATTTATAAAGGACGTTTGAAATGCTAAAAACTTGGGTTAATGACAACAAAAAAGACCTGATTTTTATTGTTCTATGCTGGTTTATCATTTCTATCGTTATGTTTACCCGAAATTGGGACAGCATTTCCAACCTAAATCTAAAAGACAACGACGACTATATGCGATATGTCCAATTTACCGATTGGATTAAGTACGGCAATTGGTATTTAGAGCCTATGGCACGCTTTAACCCCGAAGATGGGGTGATCATGCATTGGTCCAGAGTCCCTGACTTATTGCTTGCAGGAACGACCCTTGTTTTATCGTCTTTTTTTGATATCACAACCGCTTCTTTGATCGCTATCGGAATCGTTCCCTTATTTTATTTACTCTGCTTTGCGCTTGCTGTGTTTGCTTTGGTTGATCATTATGTTGGTGAGAAATATCGATTTATCGGCATGGTATTCGCATTAGGATCGCACGCGATTACCAAATTCTTTCCCGGCGCTATTGATCATCACAATTTGCAGTTGATCATAGTCGCTTTATTCCTATCTCTAACGCCTATCAATGCAAGACAAACAACAGAGTCGGTGCGATGGTTTGCTCAAGGAATACTTATCTCGATTTCTTTATGGATAGGTCTAGATAACTTTTTCTTTTTTGTCTTCTATCTAGGTACTTACTCAGCTTATTGTTTGCTCTATAACAATGATTGGTTCAAGTACTTTTATAAGCTATGTTTTATATCCGTATTTTTTAGTCTGATTTTTATCATATTAAATAGACCTATAAATGAAGTATTCACTATCCATTACGATAGTTTGTCTATTCCATTTGTTACTTGCTTTTTATGTGGCGGGATACTTCTTTTCTTGTTAGAAAAACTGATTCATAACCAACAAACGTACACATACAAACTTCTTATAGCCATAAGTATAAGTTTAGTCGTATTCATTCCTGTTATGATTATTTTTCCTGAGCTGGCCAAAGGGGCATATGCCGACTACCCTGAAGTAGTCAAAACTTATTGGCTAGATAATGTAAGTGAAGCACAGTCAATGTATTCATTGATAATGACTAATGGCTTTTTTTCAACCGAAAACTATTTTCTATTTTTTATTCCTTCTTTACTTTATATAGTATTAAAAAATAAAAAGACACATCTGAATATTTTATATATCATTTTTACCTTAAATTTATTCGTTGCATTATTTTGGCAAATAAGAGCTATCACATTATGCTTCGTATTAAGTGCTCCTATTCAGATCTATGTTCTATTTGAAATATCTGAAAAAGTAAAAAATAAGCTTTTCTCTACTCTCATTATATCTTCAGGCATACCTATTTTTGTTCTAATATATATATCAATATTAACGCCAATAATAGGTAATACAACTAATAACAGCGATACACAAAACAATAATGACTACACAAACAATATTGAGTCTGTTTTTAATGAAAGCAACATATCTAACAGGAAAGTATTATCAGGTATAGAGTCCGGTACAAAGATATTATCTAAAACCAATAATTCAATATTAGCAGCTCCCTATCATAGAAATATTAATGGTAACAACTTAGCCATTAATACATTCTTAGAATCAGACGAAGATGTCATCAAAGATACATTAAAGAATAATAATATTGATTATATCTTAATTAATAACGACAACCATCTAAAGGTTCTTGCTCGTCTCACAGAAGATGGCGCATTAATAAAACGTTTAAAATCATATGATATTCCAGAGTATCTTGAGCTGATTAATGCAAAAAATATCGATGACTATCAACTATTTAAGTTCAAAGGATAGCAATGAATAACCTACAAATAGCAGTGCTACTGCCATGCCACAACGAAGCGGGAGCCATAGGAGACACAGTTACCGCGTTTAAAAATGCTATACCAACAGCCACTATTTATGTATATGACAACAACTCCACAGATGCAACAGTAGAAGAAGCAAAAGCAGCTGGCGCTATCGTTCGCTTTGAACGAAGACAAGGCAAAGGAGAAGTCGTTCGTAGAATGTTTGCTGATGTAGACGCTGATATTTATATTATGGCTGATGGTGATAACACCTATGATGCGAGCGTTGCGCCTGAGTTAATCAAAACTCTAATTGATGAACAGCTCGATATGATAGTCGGTACTCGCTCCAAGAAAAAAGAGTCGTATCCTATAGGCCACATTTTAGGCAATACCTTTTTTTCAAAGCTGATCAACAATGCTTTTTCTTCTAATCTCACTGATGTATTTTCAGGATACAGAATCATGACTCACCGCTTTGTAAAAAGCGTACCAGTCTTTAGTGATGGCTTTCAAATAGAAACAGAATTAACCGTACACTCTCTACAACACAAGCTTCCAATAAAAGAAATTGCAACCAAATACATTTCTAGACCAGAAGGGACAAAAAGCAAATTAAGCACCTTTGGTGATGGCTTTAAGATCTTGAATTTTATCTTTTTCTTATTAAGAAACGTTAGACCGATGCTTTTCTTTTTCTCTTTGTCATTAATTTTCATGTTAGCGTCACTAGGGCTTGGAATACCCGTTGTTTATGAATTTATTGAAACAGGGCTGGTTAAACGTTTCCCAACTGCAATTTTAGCCAGCAGTCTCGGTGTCATATCTGTATTATTATCATTTACAGGCTTGATACTGGATAATGTTAGGCAGGCGCGCTTAGAAGTAAATCGATTGCATTATCTTTCTTTAAATAAGAGTTGATACTTATTCATTAAAAAAGCCAGCAGTAAACTGCTGGCTTTCATTTTTTAGAGGTTGCTAGACTTTAATTAAGCTAACAACTCTTTAGCTGTGTTTACTACGTTTTCAGTAGTGAAACCAAACATCTTGAACAACTCACCTGCTGGTGCAGACTCGCCGAATGTTGTCATGCCGATGATCTTGCCACCGAAGCCAACATATTTGTACCAGAAGTCAGCAATACCGGCTTCTACAGCAATACGTTTAGTTACTGATGAAGGAAGTACTGACTCACGGTAAGCTTCGTCTTGCTTATCAAATGCATCTGTTGAAGGCATAGAGACAACGCGTACTGCTTTGCCTGCCGCAGTGAGTTCAGCTTGCGCTGCAACTGCTAGTTCAACTTCAGAGCCTGTTGCAATGATGATTAGCTCAGGAGTACCTGCGCAATCTTTCAGTACGTAACCGCCTTTTGCGATATCAGCTACTTGAGTAGCATCACGCTCTTGCTGTGCAAGGTTTTGGCGAGAGAAGATAAGCGCAGATGGGCCATCTTTACGTTCGATAGCCAGTTTCCATGCTACTGCTGACTCAACTTGGTCACATGGACGCCATGTGCTCATGTTTGGAGTTAGACGTAGAGAAGCTACTTGCTCAACCGGTTGGTGAGTTGGGCCATCTTCACCCAGACCGATAGAGTCATGAGTATAAACTTGGATGTTCTGAACTTTCATTAGAGCAGCCATACGCATTGCGTTACGTGCGTATTCCATGAACATTAGGAAAGTTGCGCCGTATGGTACGAAACCACCGTGCAGAGCAATACCGTTCATGATAGCTGTCATACCAAATTCACGTACACCGTAGTGAATGTAGTTGCCAGAGAAGTCTGATGCTTCAAGAGACTTAGAACCAGACCACATAGTCAGGTTAGAAGGCGCAAGGTCAGCAGAACCGCCCATGAATTCAGGAAGCATTTTACCAAATGCTTCTAGTGCATTTTGTGATGCTTTACGAGATGCGATGTTAGCAGGGTTGGCTTGCAAATCAGCAATGATTTGGTTTGCTTGTTCTTCCCACTCAGCTGGAAGCTCGCCATTAACACGACGTTTTAGTTCAGCTGCTTCAGCAGGGTATGCTGCTGCGTAAGCGTCAAACTTAGCATTCCAAGCCGCTTCTTTCTCAGCGCCAGATGCTTTTGCATCCCATTGTGCGTAGATGTCAGCAGGAACTTCAAATGGTCCGAATTCCCAACCTAGTGCCGCTTTAGTCGCAACGATTTCGTCTTGACCAAGTGGTGCACCGTGACAGTCGTGCGTACCCGCTTTGTTTGGAGAACCAAAGCCAATCACTGTTTTAGTACAGATAAGTGTTGGGCGAGGATCCGCTTTAGCTGCGATAATAGCCGCATTAATTGCTTCGCTATCATGGCCGTCTACTGCTGGGATTACGTGCCAGCCGTAAGCTTCGAAACGCTTAGGTGTATCGTCAGAGAACCAACCTTCAACTTCACCATCAATTGAGATGCCGTTGTCATCCCAGAAAGCAACTAGCTTGCCAAGACCTAGAGTACCTGCAAGAGAACATGCCTCGTGTGAGATACCTTCCATCAGACAACCATCACCCATGAATGCATAAGTGAAGTGGTCAACGATGTCGTGGCCTGGCTTGTTAAACTGAGCCGCAAGTGCTTTTTCAGCCATCGCCATACCAACAGCGTTAGTAATACCTTGTCCTAGTGGGCCTGTTGTAGTTTCAATACCCGGTGCGTACCCGTATTCTGGGTGACCTGGAGTTTTAGAGTGCAACTGGCGGAAGTTTTTAAGGTCATCAATAGACAACTCATAACCACTCAAATGGAGCAGAGAGTAGATCAGCATTGAACCATGACCATTTGAAAGGATAAAACGGTCACGATCAGCCCACTCTGGGTTTTGTGGGTTATGGTTTAGATGATCACGCCAAAGTACTTCAGCGATGTCAGCCATCCCCATTGGTGCGCCTGGGTGACCAGAGTTAGCTTGTTGAACACCATCCATGCTAAGAGCACGAATTGCATTGGCTAGATCTTTACGAGAAGACATGTCTGCTCCTGAATGCATAAGCAATTTATAAAAAATAAGTCCTGTTCCCAACAGAGGATGTTGGGCGGTGTTATTGTCGCAAAGCGCCTCTGTTACTGCAAACAGTTTCCCGTGCAAAATTCAAACTATGAGAGATTGATTTATTTAACATCTAACGATATTTAGCAAAAACTAATGTGACCTAGCGCAAATCTTTTACTCACTTAAATCGTAAAAAAGCTTGTATTTCGTATATTCAAAATTAGAATAGACGTCTAGAAGTAGAAACACCTACTTAAAGTACAATTCAAAAGACGCCTATGATGCGTCTTTTCTTAAACCAGAATAAGGGAGCCCATCATGGCTAAGCACCTGTTTACTTCTGAATCAGTATCAGAAGGCCATCCAGATAAAATCGCAGACCAAATCTCTGATGCGGTTCTAGATGCGATCATCGAGCAAGACCCGAAAGCTCGCGTTGCATGTGAAACTTACGTAAAGACTGGCATGGTAATGGTAGGTGGTGAAGTGACTACCTCTGCTTGGGTTGATATCGAAGAACTAACGCGTCAAACCGTTCGTGAAATCGGTTATGTAAACTCAGAGATGGGCTTCGATGCTGACTCTTGTGCTGTACTAAATACTATTGGTAAGCAATCTCCAGATATCAACCAAGGTGTTGATAAAGCTGACCCTAAAGATCAAGGCGCTGGCGACCAAGGTATTATGTTTGGTTACGCGACTAACGAAACTGAAGTATTGATGCCTGCACCAATCACGTACTCTCACCGCTTAGTTGAAAAACAAGCTGAAGTACGTAAAAACGGCACGCTACCTTGGTTGCGTCCTGATGCAAAATCTCAAGTTACCTTCCAATATGACCAAGGTAAAATTGTCGGCATCGATGCCGTTGTTCTATCAACTCAGCACAGCGAAAGCGTTTCAACAGAAGAGCTTCGTGAAGCGGTGATGGAAACTATCATCAAACCAGTACTTCCTGAGCAATGGTTAAGCAAAGAAACTAAATTCTTTATTAACCCAACCGGTCGTTTCGTTATCGGTGGCCCAATGGGTGACTGTGGTCTAACTGGTCGTAAAATTATCGTTGATACCTACGGCGGCGCAGCTCGTCACGGTGGCGGTGCATTCTCTGGTAAAGATCCATCAAAAGTTGACCGTAGTGCGGCATACGCAGCTCGTTATGTAGCGAAAAACATCGTTGCTGCAGGCATGGCTGACCGTTGTGAAATTCAACTTTCTTACGCTATCGGTGTTGCCGATCCAACATCAATCATGATTGAAACCTTCGGCACTGAAAAAGTAGCTCAAGAAATCATCATTGAAGCTGTTCGTCAAAACTTCGACCTACGCCCATACGGCTTACAAGAAATGCTGAACTTGCTACAACCTATCTACAAGAAAACAGCAGCTTACGGTCACTTTGGTCGTGAAGAATTCCCTTGGGAAGCGACAGACAAAGCAGCAATCCTTAAGGATTTTGCTGGTCTATAATCGACTAGATACGTCTATTTATATCAACCTCAGCCTTTGTGCTGAGGTTTTTTTTACTCTCAATTTGCTCCTGTCATCTACCCCCTTCTGATTATTTTTCATGCAAAATTTGTAATTCCTAGCATCCACAACGATAGTTATGAAAGTTAACAAAATGTTAAATAGATCACCTTTTACATAAAGGAATCAAAATAGCAGCAGACCGACTCTAGTAGGATTTCTAGTGCGAACAACCAGTTATCCCATATTCAGAGTCAATATTACGGGACTCAATCAGGAGGATTATCATGCCTCGTACATACGATGACAGTGATTTTCATAAAGCATCTGAAATCAAAAACAGTGAATATGCCAAAACACTGCCCTGCAATAAAATCAGCATCAGCGACCCTTTTCAATGGTTAGCTTTAGGCTTAAATGACTTCGTACGCTCCCCCGTTATTAGCCTCTTTTATGGCACCTGTTTTGCTGTTGCCGCCGCAGGCATCGTTGGCTTAATCTACCTGCAAGGCAACCATCCACACCTAGTGATACTGCCGGCGCTCATTATCTATATGCTTATTGGGCCATTTTTAGCGCTAGGGTTATACGATGTCAGTTGGGCAAGAGAAAGAGGCAAACAACCCAACCTACTGCATTCAATGAAAGCCATCGGTCGTAATTCCACATCACAATGGAGCTTTGCGGTGCTGTTGGTTGTCGCCATGATATTTTGGATGAGAATAGCCTCACTACTGCATGCCTTATACCCTTCCGTGGAAGGCGCCAGTATCATCGAATTTGCACCATTTCTTATTACCGGTTCCATCACAGGGTTTATTTTGGCATCAGTAGTATTTAGCATTGCGGTTTTCTCGATGCCTTTAATGCTAGAAAGACGCGTTGATATTATGACCGCGATATTTTCCAGTTTTAATGCGGTTAAAAACAACCCCGGCCCAATGCTAGTTTGGGCAGCCATTATTTGTGGGGGTGTTTTAATAGGCTTTGCCACCTATGGGGTAGGAATGATAGTCACTATGCCCATTCTAGGTTATGGCACATGGCACGCTTATCACGCGACGATTCAGAAAAAGAGTTAGCGTTTTTTCGGGATAAAAGAGAAACAAAATTACAATTGCCCACCGATAAATTGGTGGGCAATTTTTTATCAATCATTGTTGGTAGACAATGAGGGGTGATTGATTTCTAATAAAGTTTTGGAGAAAACCTTATTCGGTTATTTGTACTAATTCGCTACTATCCATTGATTAAAAAATTGCTTCTCATGAACGAAAAAACGATATATTTGTTGATGTAAAAAGGATAGTGATATATTTATCTATATTAATTTAATAGCTATTTTCATAATCTAACCTTTAGATGTATATCTAACATGCTTCATATTTTCTTCTGCAATAATTCTGGATTCTATTTTGCCTGATAACAACCGAGTATAATGTCCTCTTCTCTAGCAATAACTTCAATTTCTCGTCATGAAATAACATTAAAACTTCCTTTATAGAGTACATGTTACTGATTCCACTTTGAAAATACATCATTCCAGTAGCTATAGTGTCTGAAATAAATATTCAGACCTTTTTATATTGACCTGATAATTACACTTTCAAATAAGTCTCGAGAAATTACTTAATTCTCTTGTTTTTGTTAAGTTCATTATCTTAAACTCATATCTAAAAAAGTAAATATTATTAATCTAATAGTTTGAAAGTTATTTCATTGTAGTAATGATTATATTTATTATAATTAATCGAGTTCATATTTACATTGTACTAGATTATATGTTCTGTTTGCCCCTCCATTATCTTTAGAAATTTTTTCTGATCGGGTCAGCATGCTAGTAACCCACTTCTTTCGTGATGACTCACTAACATTGTATTGATAAGCTTTATCATGAGCGCCTATAGCTAGAGCCATATGTTCTTTAGAAAGAGATTCATCTCCCTTATTCCAAGCAAGCGCAGCACAAACCATATTAACATTTGCAATTGATATATATTTTTCAAAATTCACTTCATTTGCTAATGCTGACGCTGACGCTGACGTACACGAGAATAATAATATAGTAGCTAATTTGCTTTTTATCATAGAGAATAAGTTTAAGTTTAAGTTTAAGTTTAAGTTTAAGTTTAAGTTTAAGTTTAAGTTTAAGTTTAAGTTTAAGTTTAAGTTTCTATCACTACAAAATAGTTATCGCAAGGGTATTTATTGACTGTTGTGATCTAAATCGATAATTTATTTTTTAATTAATATTTAATTAATATTTAATTAAATATTTTATAGGCTGCATGTGCATGTGCATGTAGCGCAATACTAGTATTTACCAAATGTAATTTGACCACATAGTAATACGTTCTGTATATGAGGCATATGTAAGTAAAATTGTGGCATTTTTGTTCAGGTTCATTCTCTCTCTAACCTCACTATAGGGCATTTCTAAGTTAATAATTGCCCGCAGTGAAGATTTTAACACTCCTACCCCACATGAACTAACTCAGCCAAAACGCTCCATCTTTAATACCTTCCAACATTAATACTCACTCATATTTCCCCCACACATCTACCCCGAGTTATTTACCCCAGAGCATCTATCACGAACTTTGTATCCAAAGAGAGATTAAGCTAAAGTTGTAGCCGTTCTAAATCGATAACCAAAACCACTGCATGACGCCAATTCAATACCAATTACTTAGAAAAGCTAGCGCACTCATCAAAGTGGCCAATGCTCACTTTGAGCGACAGTTTTCAATTCCTACGATTGAAACTGATATGCGTGGTAAGGCGGCTGGAAAAGCCTTTTTGCAGTTGAATACCATAAAGCTGAATCGCGTATTGCTGGCGGAAAACCAACAAGAGTTTATTGAGCACGTACTGCCTCACGAAGTTGCGCACTTAATCACTCATCAAGTGTTTGGGCGAGTGAGGCCGCACGGTAAAGAGTGGCAATACGTCATGTCTAAAGTGTTTGGTATCAAGCCAGATCGCACACATTCTATGGATGTGAGCTCGGTGCAGGGCAAAACGTTTGAATATCAGTGTCCATGTCGCCAGTATCCTTTATCGATACGTCGTCACAATAAAGTGCTGCGAGGGGAGACTCACTACTCTTGTCGCAATTGTGGCAATGAACTTAAATTTACTGGTAAGCAACTCAGTTAATAACACAATAGTAATCTATAACTGCAAGGCGAGATTAGACTGAACAATATCTGGTCAAAGCATCAAAGTGGCTGTATTCTCTGCGCTGTTTTTTCTCAACAGCCGTAATTTTCTCTTGAAACGTTATATTCTTCCTCTCATTAGCCTACTGCTTATCTCACTATCAGTGCATGCTAAACCACACTCTTTTTATCAATCTAAACGACTGGCTGTTGGCATCTATCAGCAACACCCGCAAACCTTCTATTGTGGATGCAAAATAGATTGGCAAGGCAAAAAAGGGAAACCGCAATTATCCGATTGTGGCTATCAAGTTCGTAAACAAGAACGTCGCGCCAATCGCATTGAATGGGAGCACATCGTGCCTGCCGCGCAATTGGGTAATCAACGACAATGTTGGCAACATGGCGGCCGCTCTAATTGCACCAAGAGCGATCCTGTTTATAAAGAGATGGAAGCGGATTTACATAACTTAGTGCCGGCCATTGGCGAAGTTAATGGTGACCGCTCTAACTACTCATTTACTCAGTGGAATGGCAATCGTGGAGTAAACTATGGTCAATGCCATATGCAAGTCAGCTTTAAAGATGACAAAGTGATGCCACCAAAACGTGCTCGTGGCGCTATTGCTCGAACCTATTTATATATGGCACAGCACTACCCTATCAAGATATCAGCGCAGCAAATCAAACTGATGCAAGCATGGAATAAAACCTATGCGGTGACTGATTGGGAATGTCAGCGCAACCAAATGATCGATAAAATTCAAGGCAACTCAAACCCATTTGTTGACCAAGAGTGCAAACATTAGATAAATCCTGTCACGCAGACGAAGCGACACCTCTTGTTATTTGCTAACATAGCAACCATATTTATTTTGTTAAGTTAGTTACAGGTGTAGTTTTAATGCGCATTCCTAGGATATATCATCCTGAATCTTTATCTTCAGCCACACACGTTCAGCTATGCGATGATGCCGCAGGGCACATTGGACGTGTGTTACGAATGCAGGTAGGCCAAGCGGTTTCACTCTTTGATGGCAGCAATGTTGAGTATTCTGCTGTCATTACCGAGGTCTCCAAGAAAAATGTCGCGGTTGAGATACAAGATTCCAAACAACACAATGTAGAATCGCCACTGGATATCCACTTAGGGCAAGTGGTCTCTCGCGGTGACAAAATGGAATTCACCATTCAAAAGTCAGTGGAGCTTGGTGTTAATACGATCACTCCACTTATTTCTGAGCGTTGTGGCGTGAAACTAGACCAAAAACGTTTCGAGAAAAAACTGCAACAGTGGCAAAAAATTGCTATTGCTGCCTGTGAGCAAAGCGGTCGAAATACCGTACCCGTCATCCGTCCTATCATGTCGCTAGAGCAATGGTGCCAGGAAGAATATCCAGGGTTGAAACTCAATCTTCACCCTAGAGCTCCCTACTCTATCAACACCCTTCCTCAGCCAATCACAGAAGTGAAATTATTAATTGGCCCAGAGGGTGGACTTTCTGAGTCAGAAATTGACATGACCACAGAATATAACTTTGAACAAACATTATTAGGCCCGCGCGTTCTTAGAACAGAAACCGCGGCTCTAACAGCCATAACCGCACTCCAAGTTCGCTTTGGCGATCTTGGCTAGGAGAGATAAATGATTAAGATCGGCATAGTGATGGACCCTATTTCGTCCATCAATATTAAAAAAGACTCTAGCTTTGCCATGCTTTTAGAAGCGCAAAAACGTGGTTATGAAATCCACTATATGGAAATGAATGATCTGCATTTAGATCAAGGTGTGGCCGTTGCTGATACCAAAACTCTAAAAGTAGAGAAAAACCCTGATAATTGGTTTGAGTTCCTTTCAGAGCAAACCATCCGCTTGTCTGATCTTGACGCTGTATTAATGCGTAAAGATCCTCCGTTTGATACTGAGTTCATCTACGCAACTTACATTCTTGAGCGCGCAGAAGTTGAAGGCACCTTGATTGTCAACAAACCACAAAGCCTACGTGATTGTAACGAAAAGCTCTACACAGCTTGGTTTGCAGACATGACCCCAACCACCATCGTGACTCGTAAAGCAGACAAAATCAAAGCCTTCCACGAGCAACACAGAGATGTGATTCTAAAACCGCTAGATGGTATGGGCGGCGCGTCAATCTTCCGCGTTAAAGAAGGCGATCCTAACGTCTCCGTTATTATCGAAACCTTAACCAATCACGGTCAAAACTACGCTATGGCGCAGGCATTCGTGCCAGACATCAGCAACGGTGACAAGCGCATCTTAATTGTTGATGGTGAGCCAATGCCATACTGCCTAGCTCGTATTCCAGCCAAAGGGGAAACTCGTGGCAACCTAGCGGCTGGCGGCCGTGGTGAAGCGCGTCCTTTAAGTGACACTGATTTTGCAATAGCGAACGCAATCGGTCCTACACTTAAAGAGAAAGGATTAATCTTTGTTGGCTTAGACGTTATTGGCGATAAAGTTACCGAAATCAATGTGACTAGCCCTACTTGTATCGTAGAAATCGAAACCGAATTTGGTATCTCGATTACAGGTAAATTGATGGATGCTATTGAGCGTCGCATCGGCAAATAATCAGTCATGCAGGCATCATTGATAGCCACCTCAATGAGGTGGCTTGTTATAGGAGGGAATGCATGAATCTCACCAATCATTTCTTGGTGGCTATGCCATCGATGCAAGACCCACATTTCAAGCGCTCAGTGATTTATATTTGCGAGCACAATGAACATGGGGCGATGGGAATTATGATTAACGCTCCCATCGATATTACCGTTGGCGGTATGCTAAAGCAGATAGAGCTAAAATCAGCCCATATTCAAGCGGGTGATAGCCTAAAACAACCTGTACACAATGGTGGCCCTGTTTCCGAAGATCGCGGCTTTATTTTGCATCAGGCTAAAGATAAATATCAGTCCAGCTTAGTCATGACCAACGGCATCACTATGACCACCTCAAAAGATATTTTATCGGTATTAGGTACTGAAGAAGAGCCGACTCAATACCTAGTGGCATTGGGGTATTCGGGTTGGGATGCTGGGCAACTGGAAAGTGAGTTAGCGGAGAATTCTTGGTTAACCATTGAAGCAGATCCTGACATCATTTTCAGCACTCCAGTACAAGACCGCTGGGCTAGCGCAGTACAATCTCTGGGCATCGAAGCCTCACAATTATCAACACAAGCAGGACATGCATGAGCAAAACCATAATGGCGTTTGATTATGGCACTAAAAGTATTGGCAGTGCTATCGGACAAGATATCACTGGCACCGCCACCCCGCTAAAAGCCTTCAAAGCCAAAGATGGCATCCCAAACTGGGACGACATTGGTACTCAAATACAAGAGTGGAAACCCGACTTAGTTGTGGTGGGCTTACCGACAGATTTGCATGGTAAAGACTTGAAAACCATTACTCCTAGAGCTAAAAAATTCGCCCAAAGAATTCATGGTCGATTTGGCGTACAAGTCGAGCTGCATGATGAAAGGCTCTCCACCACCGAAGCTCGCTCTGATCTGTTTGCTATGGGCGGCTATAAAGCACTAAGCAAAGGCAATGTGGACTGCCAATCTGCCGTTGTGATCTTAGAAAGTTGGTTTGAGAATCAATGGGCTGAGTGATTCACCGCCCCTTTAAGCTCACCCCATATCAATCTTAACGTCATCTAAGGGGCTACTGCCTTTAGTCCCTTGCTGATTTTTAAGCATTAAACGCAGATCGTTGGCTGAATCTGCACTGCGCAACGCTTCTTCTGCTGTGATCTTGTCTTGCATCACTAGGTTAAACAAAGAGTGATCAAAAGTGCAGATCCCCTCTTGTCTGGTTTTACTCATATAATTCTTAATTTCAGCAATCTCACCTTGTCGGATAAGATCGGACGATCTTGGCGTAGAAAGCAGTATTTCCAATGCCACATGACGCCCTTTGCCATCTTTGGCTTTTAGCAGTTGCTGACCAACAATCCCTTTTAAATTAAGCGAAAGATCCAACAAAAAATGCTCTCTTTGATCTTTCGAGACTAAATGCAAAATCCGCTCTAAGGCTTGGTTGGCATTATTGGCGTGCAGGGTTGCCACACACAAATGCCCCGTTTCGGCAAAGGTCATCGCGTAACGCATGGTTTCAGGAGTGCGGATCTCGCCAATCACAATCATATCCGGAGCTTGTCGTAGCGAGTTTTTCAGCGCGATTTCGTAGCTTTCAGTATCTAAACCCACTTCACGCTGAGTAACTATGCTTTGCTGATGTTGATGCACAAATTCAATCGGATCTTCTACCGTTAAAATATGCCCATGTTGATGCTGATTCCTATGCCCCACCATAGCGGCAAGCGTTGTCGACTTACCAGAGCCTGTTGCTCCAACCACCAGCACTAAACCTCGCTTAACCATAGCCAGATCTTTTAAGGTATCGGGTAAGCCAAGATCCTCAAAGGATGGAATTTCTGTCTCAATATGTCGAATAACCGCACCGGGTAAATCACGCTGAAAAAAGGCGCTGACACGAAAACGCCCCGATTCACTTTCAATGGCAAAATTGGCTTCTCGGCAGGCTCGATATTCTTTGCGTCTATCGTTATCCATAATGCTGTCTAAAAATGCCGTCACACCCGATTGATGCAGCTTTTCACCAAACGGTTGCAGCTCTCCATCGACCCGAAACATACAAGGTGCATCGACTGTAATGTAAAGATCAGACGCTTTGTGCTGTGTCATTGCACCTAACAACTCTTTCAATTCCATGTTGCTGCCCTCGCCGTTATTTTGCGCTTAAAAACCGCCACCAAGACCGACTTGAATCTCAATTTTAGTTTCGACTTCTTCTCTAGTAACCTGATTTTGTTGCATCAATTGATTTGCCGATTGCTCCATCGTTTTCATGCCGTGTGACGCGCCCGTTTGGATAATGGAATACATCTGCGCCACTTTATCTTCCCGAATTAGATTTCTAATTGCTGGGTTAGCCAACATGATTTCATGGCAAGCAATACGACCGCCGCCCACTCTCTTTAATAGCTTCTGCGCAATCACCGCTCGCAGTGATTCAGAAAGCATAGAGCGCACCATATTTTTATCTCCGGCAGGAAACACATCAATAATCCTATCTATGGTTTTAGCCGCCGAACTGGTGTGCAATGTGCCAAATACCAAGTGCCCTGTTTCAGCGGCTGTTAGCGCTAAACTAATGGTCTCTTGGTCGCGCAATTCTCCCACCAAAATCACATCCGGATCTTCACGCAGTGCCGAGCGTAGCGCCGCTTTGAAGCTGTGCGTATCACGGTGTACTTCACGCTGATTGATCAAACACTTATTGCTTTGGTGTACAAACTCAATCGGATCTTCAATGGTCAATATATGTTTATTGTGATGACGATTAATATAGTCCACCATCGCCGCGAGCGTGGTAGATTTACCCGATCCTGTAGGGCCAGTGACCAAGACTAAGCCTTTTTCATAATTGACGATGTTTTCGAAGATAGGCGGACAATCTAGCTGTTCAAGCGTAGGGATATCGGTGGGAATGGTTCTAAATACCGCTGAAGCACCACGACTTTGATTAAAGGCATTAACCCTAAATCGCCCCACGCCTGCAAGCTCGATCGAAAAATCCAACTCTAGATTTGACTCAAACTCACTTCGTTGGGCATCATCCATGATATCAAAAATAAGCTCGTGGACTTCAGTCTCGCTAAACTCTGGCATCTCCAGACGTCGCACATCGCCGTCTATCCTCACCATAGGAGGTAAGCCCGATGAAAGATGTAGATCTGAAGCATTATGCTTTACACTAAAGCGAAGTAATTCGGTGATATCCATAAAATTCCTTGTTAAGTCAAAACTATGCAGACAATCCAATCAAATTTAGAACACATTCATCAGCAAATTAAAGATTCTGAACGTAAGTTTGGGCGTCTAACTGATTCCGTGCAACTTCTTGCGGTAAGTAAAACCAAACCTATTCAAGCGGTGTTAGATGCTTGTCACGCTGGTCAGCGTCAGTTTGGTGAAAATTACGTACAAGAAGGTGTTGAAAAAATTCAATACTTTCAAGAACATCATAACGATTTCGATATAGAATGGCACTTTATTGGGCCAATCCAGTCAAATAAAACACGCCCTATTAGTGAGAGTTTCGACTGGGTTCACTCTATTGATCGACTCAAGATCGCACAACGCCTTAACGATCAAAGACCTAGCGGTCGTGATCCGTTGCAAGTCTTGCTGCAAGTCAACACCAGTGGCGAAGAAAGCAAATCTGGGATCAATGCTGCTGAAGCACTAGAATTGGCCGCAGCTGTCGATGCGCTACCTAATCTGACGTTACGCGGACTGATGTCTATACCGGCAGCAGTTGCGAGTTATGAAGAACAACTGCAAGCCTTTAATCAACTGAAAGGCTTGTTTGATCAAATTAAATCCCAATATCCTCAGGTAGACACTTTATCTATGGGCATGAGTGGTGACATGGAAGCCGCTATCGAAGCTGGCAGTACAATGGTTCGCATTGGTACCGCTATTTTTGGTGCTCGAGATTATTCGAACAAACAATAGTATTCGAACAAACAAGAAGGAAGACAGGTTTGGCACATTCAGTACGTAATATCGCGTTTATTGGCTCTGGAAATATGGCAAAGTCTATCATTGCAGGTTTGCTTGATAGTGGCTATCCAGCTCAAGCCATTACCGCTACCGCTCCATCAGAGCAAAGCCGCGACAAGGTTAGCCAGCGTTTTTCAATTTCGACTACTGCTGATAATCAACTGGCAGCGACTATGGCAGATGTAATTGTGTTGTCAGTCAAACCGCAGATTATGTCTGAAGTGTTGGCCGAGCTTACCAATGTCGACCTAGAGAACAAACTGTTAATCTCAATTGCGGCGGGAATTACCATTCCTCGCCTGCAAACCATGCTAGGTAAAGAAGCCAATTTTGTACGAGTGATGCCAAATACACCGTCTCTGCTTGGGCTTGGTATGAGCGGCCTATACGCGCCAGAAACCATCAATCAAGCAGACCAAGATTTTGCTAATGAACTAATGCAAGCGGTTGGCGAAACTTGTTGGGTTGAGAGTGAAGCACAAATTAACTCGATTATTGCAGCGGCCGGTAGCTCTCCTGCGTATTTCTTCCTATTTATGGAAGCGATGCAAAAAGAAGCGATGGCGCAAGGTTTTGATGAACAAACCGCGCGGCAGCTAGTGCAACAATCCGCACTCGGAGCGGCACAAATGGTTGTTGCCAATCCAAATTTAGATCTATCCGTTTTGCGCCAGCAAGTCACTTCCAAAGGCGGGACTACCGCAGAAGCGATTGCGACATTTAACCAACATCAACTCTCTGACACTGTTTCTAAAGCGATGCAAGCTGCGGTTACTCGTGCAGAAGAGATGGAAACTCTTTTTTAACCCATCAAGGATTTGTAATGAATTCAATGCAGTTTTTAGTGACTACCGTTTTTGATCTCTACATCATGATAGTCATTCTTCGAATTTGGTTGCAGGCGGCGCGAGCTGATTTCTACAACCCATTTTCTCAGTTTATTGTTAAAGCTACACAACCGGTATTAAAACCATTACGTAGCATCATTCCATCTATTGGCAGTGTCGACCTCGCAACATTGACCTTTGCTTATGTACTGTGTGTATTGAAGTTTGTATTGCTAATGCTAATCGCTTCCAATGGCGCTATGGCCTTTAGCCCTGATTTATTAATCATTGGCTTGATGGCATTAGTAAAAGCGGCGGGTAAATTGCTATTTTGGGTATTACTACTGCGCGCTATTTTAAGCTGGGTAAGCCAAGGCCGCAGCCCTGTTGAGTATGTATTCCACCAGCTTACAGAGCCTTTGCTTTCGCCTATTCGCCGTATTATCCCTGCTATGGGCGGGCTTGATCTGAGCGTATTAGTGCTGTTTCTTGGTCTACAATTTGCCAACTACTTAATCGGCGATCTAACGACTAGTCTATTTGGTCCAATTTGGTACGGACTATAATAGTCACCTCTATTAAAGGGCGATAAATGAAGAAGATATTCAGCGCACTCTTATGTGGCTTACTGTTAGCAAGCTTTGCCGTGCCAAGTTGGGCAGGACAATTTGTACGCATGAAGGATATTGAACTGCACTACTCAGCATTCAATTCAACATTTATTGCCCCTAAAATTGCTCGCGAGCTAAAGCTCAAAAGAAACCCTTATGTCGCGCTGATCAACATCAGCGCACTGGATCTCTACAGTGTAGGCAAAAAGCCAACTCAAGTTACCCTAACGGGAACGGCGAAAAACCTAATCGGTAATACCCGAACGCTGACATTTAAAGAGATCACTCAAGGTGACGCTATTTATTATTTAGCCGAATTACCTATCACCGAAAATGAAACCTTCCGTTTTGAAATCAAAGCCGATGCAGGAACGAAAGGCAGTGGCATTCTTCGTTTTAATCAAACCTTCCATATTCAGGAGTAATCCCTTTGTCTGCAAATAAATTAGTACTAGCGACCGGAAACCAAGGCAAAGTACGCGAAATGGCCACCTTGTTAGCCGAGTTTGGGTTTGAAGTACAAGCGCAAAGTGAATACAAGGTCTCTGAAGTTGCAGAAACTGGCACCACCTTTATTGAAAACGCCATCATCAAAGCCCGTCACGCAGCTCAAGAAACTGGCCTGCCCGCTATTGCTGATGACTCAGGCTTAGAAGTCGACTTTCTTAAAGGTGCACCGGGTATTTACTCTGCTCGCTTTGCTGGCGAAGACGCGACAGACCAACAAAACCTCACTAAGCTACTAGCAGAGCTTGATGGTGTACCACAAGCACAACGCAGTGCACGTTTCCATTGCGTGCTGGTATATATGCGCCACCACCTAGATCCAACTCCTATCGTATGTCACGGTGTGTGGCAGGGCGAAATCCTAACCCAAGCACAAGGGGAAAATGGTTTTGGCTACGACCCAGTATTTTACGTACCAGAAGATGACTGCGCCTCAGCGCAACTAACACCTGAGCGTAAAAAGCAGCTATCACATCGTGGCAAAGCACTAGCTGAATTATTCCAGAAGCTAAAACACGCTCTATGAGCCAGTTAATACCACCATCACTGGGACTGTATATCCATATTCCGTGGTGCGTACAAAAATGCCCATACTGTGACTTTAATTCGCACGCTTTAAAGGGAGATATCCCTGAAGATATTTATATCAATGCGCTGCTTGAAGATTTGGATGCAGACCTCGCCAGATATGCTGATTCAATCCAAGAGCGACAGCTTACTTCTATCTTTATTGGCGGCGGCACGCCGAGCTTAATCTCGCCACAAGAGATTGCGCGCTTGTTGCAAGGCGTAGAACAACGCATCGCCTTTAAAGACGGTATAGAAGTCACCATGGAAGCCAACCCCGGCACTATTGAGGCGGCACGTTTTGCTCAATATGTCGAAGCAGGCGTCACCCGCATGTCGATTGGGGTGCAGAGCTTTGAACAACAAAAGCTGGAACGCTTAGGGCGTATTCATGGTCAGGATGAAGCGGTTAATGCCGCTAAGTTAGCTCATCAAATTGGGCTAAATAGCTTTAATTTAGATCTTATGCACGGCCTTCCAGATCAAAGCATAGCGCAAGCTCTGGTTGATTTAGAAAAGGCGATTGACCTTGCTCCTCCGCATCTGTCTTGGTATCAGCTCACCATCGAGCCCAATACCATGTTCTACTACAAAACGCCGACCTTACCCGATGACGATGATTTGTGGGATATCTTTGAACAAGGACATCAAAAGCTCAGCGACGCTGGTTACGTGCAATACGAAATCTCGGGCTACAGCAAACCCGGATATCAATGCCAGCACAACCTCAATTATTGGCGCTTTGGTGACTACTTAGGTATTGGTTGTGGCTCGCATGGTAAGGTGAGTTTTAGTGATGGTCGCATCGTGCGCACCACCAAGATAAAACACCCACGTGGTTATTTAGCCGCTTATCAAAATATGGTGAAACCCTATTTAGATCATGAGCACGAAGTGGCAGAGATTGATCGTCCGTTTGAGTTCTTTATGAATCGCTTTCGCTTGATAGAGGCTTGCCCAAAACAAGACTTTATTGATACTACAGGCTTGGTGCTGAGCGCAGTGAAAGAGACGATGGATTGGGCTATTGGTATGGATTATGTCACTGAAACAGAGACTCATTGGCAGATCACCCGTAAAGGAAAGCTGTTCTTAAATGACTTGCTAGAAGCTTTCATGGCTGACGAAGACGCCGACTAACCACTCACCAATACTAACTGTTATTTAGCCTCTCTATGCTCAGTATAGGGAGGCTTTTTTATTAAAATATCGAACGTCCGATACGTTCAGATAACAACTCTAAAGCGCGAGTACCCGCCAGCGAGTTCCCAGAAGCATCCAGCTCAGGTGACCAAACAGCGATACTCATCTCACCCGGCACAACCGCAATAATCCCGCCGCCAACACCGGACTTACCCGGCATACCAACTCGATACGCAAACTCCCCTGCGCCATCATACAAACCACAGGTCGCCAGCAAGGCATTTAATTGCTTGGTTTGAGTGGCGGTTATTATGCGTTTACCTGATGGAGCCAAACACCCTTTGTTCGCCAAATAACTAAAAGTTTTAGCTAGATCGACACAACTCATTTTTAACGCGCAAGCCGAAAAGTAGTTATGCAGTACAGGATGAACTTCACTATGAAAATTGCCAAACGAGCGCATCAAATAAGCAATAGCGGCGTTACGGTCGCCGTGCAGCATTTCTGATGCCGCCACCACTTTGTCATACACAATGCGCTCATCACCAGACAACTGACGGACAAACTCTAACAGGTAATGACGCGGCGCTGATAAACGGCAGTTTAATAGGTCTGATACAACAATCGCCCCAGCATTAATAAATGGGTTGCGCGGAATACCTTGCTCCATTTCAAGCTGAATCATGGAGTTAAAAGCTTGCCCAGAAGGCTCTTTCCCCACTCGTTGCCATATTTCTTGCGGATCATACAGTTGCATGGCCAAGGTTAGGCTCAGTGCTTTAGAAATCGACTGAATTGAAAACGGCTCGTCAGCATCTCCAGCTTTAAACACTTCACCTGTGTTGGTGTACACCGCAATGCCGAGCTTTTTATTTGAAACCTCAGCTAACGCGGGAATATAATCCGCCACTTTTCCTTGCCCTATTAACGGGGCAACCTCTGTCAGAATGTCTTGTAATAGTTGAACGGTTGGTTTCATCTTTTACCTTCTTTCATAGACAACAAAGCCAACACTAAGTTGGCTTTGTAATGAAGTAATACCAGTCGTACTAAATAACTGGTCATTCTAGCTTGTTAAAATGCTCGATAACTGCGTTAGCTCTGATCACTTACTTAGTGTGATTGGTATAAAATTAAGGCTTAACAGCAATAAATATATTTCGATTTATGGATTGGTCCACTCGGTGCAGATAACCAATATAAGGTTCTTGATCTTGCACCTCAAAACCTTGCTTGGCGAACAACTCCGCGAGCTCAGTCCATTTCAAAGTAAATTCATTAAACGACAATACAATTGAACCCTTAGGTTTTAATACGCTCTTCCAAGCCGGTAGCGCCTCTTCTAGAAGCTCTAACGGGCTACGAGCCATCTTAGTATCTTTTGCACTTTTACTGCCGTGCTGAACGCCGTAGGGAAGATCTGACACCATCACATCACAAGAATTCTTTTTGATGATTTGATTTACAATGCGGGTATCCGATGCATACAGCTTCAGTGATTGGCCTTGGTCTTTAATAAACGCTTCTTTGGTCACAGCCGCATTCACCACAAAACCATCGGCAATTTTTTTACCGCCAGCACCTGTGCGCTTCTCTTTGGTTACTTTATGCTTATAACGACCATTTTTCATGTACTTAACGATAAATGTTTGAATCTCTTGAACCCATTTAGCGTTAATTTCTACTCCCATCACATCTAGACCTTGAATCAAACCTTCATACAAAGTCGTGCCTTTGCCACACATAGGGTCCATTAAACACTTACGCTGGCTGTCCGTTTTAGCCGCGCTAAGACCAAGGTTAACCATCAAGCGAGTAAACTGCTCATTGGTTTTGCCTGTATATCTGAGTATTTGGCTCATGCTTTCAGGGAAAGTATTGAAAGCTTGTGGCTGTAATGGTTTCAGCAAACCGCTATCCATTACTTGGAAGATGGCGTAATAGATAGATGAGGAGGACAACCTTTGTAGCTGTGCATCATCAAGTTGTTGTTCTGTTTCAAATACCAAAGCCGCAGGTAAACCGATATCTTTTTCAGTGACCTCATCAACTGCAATCTCCATAGAAGAAAGAATTGCTTTTAGCTCAGAGCAAGCAATCTTTACTGCGGTATCAAAGTAGATTCGATTGTGACCGGGGTTGGCCAAGATAGCGTATTGAAACATCCAAAAACCTTAATTTGAATTATTGAGAATAAAAAAGGAGCTACATTGGTAGCCCCTAGAATAGAGAATCAGTCACCCCACACATAAAGGGGCTGCATGAGACTAAACTGTGCGCTTGTATTTAATGTCCCAAACGCCGTGACCTAAACGATGACCACGCGCTTCAAACTTAGTTAAAGGACGCTCGTCAGGGCGAGGAACATAATCGCCATCAGTGGCAATGTTAGCAAAACCCGGTGCTTGGTTCATTACTTCAACCATATGCTCTGCGTAGTTTTCCCAGTCAGTTGCCATGTGGAAAACACCAGAATCTAGTTGAAGTTTAGCACGTACCATTTCGGCAAAATCAAGCTGCACGATACGACGCTTATGGTGACGCTTTTTATGCCAAGGGTCTGGGAAGAATAATTGTAGCGTATGTAAGCTACTATCAGGAATCATGTGAGCAAACACTTCTACAGCATCGTGACACATTACGCGCAGGTTAGTCACACCCGCATCACGCGCTAAACCAAGGCAAGCACCCACGCCAGGACGGTGAACTTCAATACCGATGAAATTTTTCTCTGGAGCAGCTTTTGCCATTTCTACTAGAGAGGTGCCCATACCAAAGCCAATCTCTAATACTACTGGGTTGTTATTGCCGAATACTTGCGCCCAGTCTAATAATTCGTTCTGGTAATCGATGCCCATTGTTGGCCAGCATTCATTCAAAGCTGTTTCCTGACCTTTAGTCAATCGACCTTCTCGACGTACAAAGCTGCGGATCTTTCTCACCAGCTTGCCATCTTCGGTGTATTCGTTAGTCGTTACTTCGCTCATTCTGTTTGTTGCCTGCTCATCGATTAATCAAAGCGGGAATTATCCAAAGAATTCTTCAATACGCAAGTGTATAAACCACTTCAATCGCAAATTATTCCAATTTCCACGCATATTCGCCGTAAGTTGCGTTTATTCCACACAAACTCAGTTTTACTTCCTTACACTATTATGGTGCAATTTCTGATCTTTGATGACTAATTTATGGGCTCTCAGTGACACCATTCGCAAATCAAATACTCAACTGGTATCAAAAATACGGGCGTAAACATCTGCCTTGGCAGCATGACAAAACCGCTTACAGAGTTTGGCTCTCTGAAATTATGCTCCAACAAACTCAAGTAGCCACGGTTATTCCGTATTTTGAGCGCTTCATCGAACAATTTCCGGATGTGACTTCACTTGCCAATGCCCCTATTGATGAAGTGTTGCATCTATGGACTGGCCTTGGTTATTACGCACGGGCGCGCAATTTACATAAATGTGCGCAAATAGTGGTTACACAATACCAAGCAGAGTTTCCCCTAGATATTGAACAGCTTAATGCCCTACCCGGCATTGGACGTTCGACCGCAGGCGCCATTTTATCTTCGGTCTTTAAGCTGCCACACGCTATTCTTGATGGGAACGTAAAGCGAGTGCTTGCGCGCAGTTATGCTATCGACGGTTGGCCGGGGAAAAAGGCGGTCGAAAACCAATTGTGGGCAGTGGCGATAGAAAATACCCCACAACAAAGGGTGGATGAATATAACCAAGCTATGATGGATATGGGGGCTATGATTTGTACTCGTAGCAAGCCTAAATGTTCGTTGTGCCCTGTATCGGAGCATTGCGTAGCCTATAAGCAACACACGCCAACGGACTACCCTGGTAAAAAGCCGAAAAAAGAAAAACCGACCAAGCAAGTGTGGTTTGTAATTCTGCACTATAAAGATGAAGTTTGGCTTGAACAGAGGCCATCGTCTGGAATTTGGGGAGGATTACACTGTTTTCCTGAACAAAGCAGTGCCGATATTGATTATTTTTTACAGACTTTTAATTGCTCACAAAGTGATATAGATAATGCTAAAACATTGATTACGTTCAAACATACTTTTAGCCATTACCATTTAGACATAACACCTGTTCTAATAAACCTATCGCAACGACCTAGCCTTATAATGGAACAAAGCCAAGGTCTTTGGTATAACTTGTCTCAACCACAGAAACTAGGTCTGGCTGCACCGGTTAAGAACCTGTTAGCAAACCTTAAGTATGATCTAACATAAGGAACACTCATGAGCCGCACAGTATTTTGCGAACATCTAAAAAAAGATGCCGATGGTCTAGATTTTCAACTTTACCCAGGTGAACTAGGTAAACGTATATTTGATGGTATTTCGAAAGAAGCTTGGGCTATGTGGCAAAGCAAACAAACCATGCTAATTAACGAAAAGAAATTAAATATGATGGATCCTGAACATCGCAAACTACTTGAAACAGAAATGGTAAATTTCCTGTTTGAAGGAAAAGAAGTTGTGATCGATGGTTACACACCACCAAGTGAGTAATTCTATAGAGTGGCGTTAGCCACTCTTTTTTTGACCTTTATTTTTAGCTTTTGGATACCAATGAGAAAACTGCTCTATTTCGCCCTTCCTCTCATACTCGCCGGTTGTAGTCGTGAATTTGTCGAAAAAATCTATGACGTAAACTACGAACCAACCAGTCGATTTGCGGCGCACAACCTAGCCCCAATGCCGGGACAATTTGAAAAAGATACCGATGCCCTAGATGCTTTGATGAATAGCTTCACCGGGGATATCGAGAAGAAATGGGGTAAAGACCAAGTCAAAGTGGCGGGTAAAAGTAACTATGTTAAATACATAGATAACTACGACAGTCGCGCCGATGTTAACTTCTCAACCGGCAAGATCGTCATCGAAACCATTGCCTCTGACGATCCAAAAGCACACTTAAAAACCGCGATTATTACTACGCTGTTGACGCCAGATGATCCTGCGCATGTGGACCTATTCTCTTCATCAAACATTAAATTAAAGGGTGAACCCTTTTTATATCAACAGGTTGTCGACCAAGACAATAAAGCGATTCAATGGAATTGGCGCGCAAACAGATTTGCCGATTACCTGATTGCGCACAAAATGAAGACCAAGAAAGTAGACTTCAAAATAGCGCATTACGTTGAGATCCCTATGGTGTCCAGTCACTCCAATGTTCGTTCGTATAAGTACGCCAGCATAGTGAGAAAAGCCTCTCAGCGTTACGATATTCCTGAAGATCTGATTTATGCCATCATCAGAACAGAAAGTAGCTTTAACCCTTATGCGGTAAGTTGGGCAAACGCTTATGGTTTGATGCAAGTGGTTCCAAAAACCGCTGGTGCGGATGTATTTAAGTTGGTGAAGAAAAAATCGGGCATGCCTTCTCCTGAGTATCTATTTAATCCTGAAAACAACATTGATGTTGGTACAGCTTATTTCCACATATTAAGAACTCGCTACCTTAAAGACGTGAAAAACTTCCTCTCTTTAGAGTACGCCATGATCTCTGCTTACAATGGCGGTACCGGTGGAGTGCTGAATACTTTTGACCGAAATAGCCGCAACAATGCAATGAGACACATAAACTCCTTGAATCCGAGCCAAGTTTTTTGGGCATTAACCCATAAACATCCCAATGCGGAGTCTCGACGCTACTTAGAGAAAGTGACCAAGTACAAACGGGAATTTAACCAAAGTAAGGGATAATTTAACCAATATGCTTAAATAAAAAGCAAACAACACAGTTTTTGAAAAAAAACCGAAAAACAAGTTGACGGATTCCTTAAAAATACGTTTAATAGCGCTCCGTTGCCCGGATAGCTCAGTCGGTAGAGCAGAGGATTGAAAATCCTCGTGTCGGTGGTTCGATTCCGCCTCCGGGCACCACAATTTGTTGTTGGTGTTCATGTAACGTCAACGAAGCAATAAGAATATAGTGTGCCGACTTAGCTCAGTAGGTAGAGCAACTGACTTGTAATCAGTAGGTCACCAGTTCGACTCCGGTAGTCGGCACCATT
>NZ_BAUJ01000056.1 GCF_000496695.1 Vibrio halioticoli NBRC 102217 | reverse complement strand
GTTATCGAGCATTTTAACAAGCTAGAATGACCAGTTATTTAGTACGATTGGTATAACTATTAGCACTAGAAAGGGCCTATGATGTCAGGAATTACAGAGTTAACTCAGCTACTCGAATCAATGCAACCAGAATTGCAAAATGATGAATTTGTATTTTGTACAGTACAAGGTGAGCTAAAAGATTTTGTCGCGTTAAATCCAATTGCCACTTTTATCGAATCTGAAGGGCTGACTTTAGTTGTAGAAAAACAAGCAGCAGAAAAAGCGCAACTGGCATTTGATGGCAGTTTTAAAAAGATCACGTTAACGGTGCATTCAAGCCTTGAGGCGGTTGGTTTAACGGCGGCGGTTGCGACTAAGCTTGCAGAAAAGGGCATTAGCGCGAACGTTATTGCTGCTTTTTATCATGACCATATTTTTGTGCAAAGTGCTAAGGCTGAGCAAGCGTTGGCAGCTTTGTTAGAATTTCAAAAATAATTAATAAAATAATAATGATTGATCAGTAACGCTAACATTGAGTTGCTTAATGATTTTACGGGATCTGACTTAGGTTAGGTCCCGTTTTTATATCTAAATTCCCCAACACGAGAAATATTTGGCGGCTTGTGACATCTTTCAGTGTTGCTTCTGAACACTTAATTACTTTGATTAATCTTCAACTTAGCTTGTCCTATCTACTGGCTCGCCCTATCTGAGAAGTTATCTTTACGTTCTGGAGTTGAAAAAATTAAGGAGTAAAGTTGGCTCCATTAGATATTTGTTTATTTTGCCGTCGAATTTGACGGATAAATGAACTCGTAATCAATCACATCTTCTTTTGTTAGGGGCAATAGCGCCACCATCTGCAAAATTAATCAAAAGGGTGAGTTGGTTGCATCAGTATAGGAATAGCCATGAAATTTAGTAGTAAAGTTGCCTTGATGTTGGGAGTGATATCCTCCGCTGCATTAGCAAACGAAATTGTAGCGCCGCTAGATGGTGTTGAAGTGGTGATCACTCAATTGCCGACATTGTCGATTCAAAACATATCTAACGAGACGGTTTCAATTAATATTTATGGTGAAACACTGAAGTTAGCCCCAACTTCCGGCGTTCAATATGCGTGCAAAGGCTATCATGATCTTGAGTTGCAAGTGCTGAATAATGATCACGACTACTTTGAAGTGCCTTGCCAGTCCAAAGTGGTGTTTACTGAGCTATTTAAAAATCAAAGAAAACAGGGCGAATAAGATGAAAAAGATATTTGTGTTATTGGCTGTTTGCTTGCTTTCATCGTGTAATGTGACCAATTCTGATGGTTCTTCAGTATTTACTTATTCGTCTTGTAAAATTACGGATTCTGATGCGCCATTTCGTTATCAACAACAACATGATTTAAAGCAGTGTTGGAATGCTAAGGGTGATGGCTATACGAGCAAAAGCAGAGCAGTCGATTGGTGTGATGAGAAAGTGCATGATTATGTATCGGAGAAATATCCGACGAATTACACGGTTGAATTTAAAGTTGAGTCAACTTACTGCAAATAGCAATTCTGTAAACCTCTATCTTTGATATATAAAGATGTGCCGCTAGTTGGGCACTTTTTGATTCTCAATCAATGGTTTTAAAAATAAAAAGGGATCTGACATTGGTCAGATCCCTTTTTTTGTTTGCGTAGATTTTATCGCTTAGAAGCGGTAATCAATACCTGCGTAGTAGCTACGCTCTGCGCCTTTAAAGTACTCGTCAGTCATAAACGAGTTAGTATCTTTAGCAACTTCGTAATCTTCATCAAGCAAGTTGTTTACTTTGAATCTAGCATCTAGATTGTCTGTGAAGCTGTATTTCAGTGCGAAGTCTAACGTGATGTATGAATCCATCATGTTAGCGAATGCAGATGAACTGTCAGGACGTTCGCCTACGTAGTTAGCAATTAATGACGTTTGCACATCTTGCCAGTTAGCCGTACCAATCCAAGAGTAATTTTGTTTCGCGCGGTTAACTAACTGTGAGCCATCTTCTTTGTTTTTCGGATCTTTCCAATCAGCAGAAACAGTGTGGTGAATTAGCCAAGTATCAAATTCAATGCTGGCTTCAATACCTTTGATTTGAGCTTTATTGATGTTCGCTGGCTGCCATTGACCTGATGCATTTGGTGCCCAAGCAATCATGTCTTTAATGTCAGTGTTGTATAGGGAAATGTTCCAAGAAGCCCAAGAATGGTAACCTTGTACGGTAAATTCAGTAGACTCTGAAGATTCAGGTTTTAGATCTGGGTTGCCACTACCTGGCCAGTAAAGGTCATTAAAGGTAGGCGCACGATAAGCCGTACCATGGCTTAATGATAAGGTGTACGTATCAGCAATAGTTACGCCTGCAGCTAAGTTCCAAGTGGTGTTACTTCCATATGAGCTGTCGTCATCATTTCGGATGCTCGCTTCAAGAATAAATGGATGTAAGTTCAGTGAACTTGTCGCAAAAATACCTCGGTTATCTCGGTCTGTTTTTTCATAGTTGGTTGTGTTTGAACCACTACGATCCACTTCTTCTTTGTAGTAATCAAGACCACCTGTCACATTTAACAGAGAGTTGAAGTTATAAGAGTTAATCCAAGATACGGTGTTTCTTTGAGCTTCTAGGATGGCTTCAGCACGAGTTTTAGCCGCATCACGCGTACCTTGAGTATCATTGCTGTGGCTTACTTGCAAAGAAGACTGGAAGTCGTTGATTGTATAGTTAAGGCCGCCCGTTAGAGAGTAAAAATCTTGTGCTGTTTCGTCTTTGGTGGTTGCTTGAAACTCGCTGCTACTGTTTTGGTTGTAGCCTGAGAAGTTAGCGCTCCAGTTATCTGAAATATCATGTTCTAGAGAGCCAAATACAACTTGAGATTTGTAACCGTAATCTTCACCTTCTGGAGAGTAGGTAGAGATACCATATCCTTTGGATGCTTCATTATTGACAACAAAAGAACCGCGAGTGCTGTCACTGATTTCGCCTGCGCTACGCCAACCTTCAGAATGGTAGTGGTTACTGCCGCCAGTCAATGACACTTCGTGTACGTTGTCTTTAGAGGTGGTTGTGATGCTGATAACACCACCTACCGCATCAGCGCCGTAGACAGATGCTTTTGGTCCACGTAGAACTTCAATTTTTTCGATTGCAAATGCAGGGATTAGACCGATTGAACCGCCACCAGATGTTGGTGAATTGATGCGTACACCATCGACTAAGATAAGTGTTTGAGCCGATGCTGTGCCTCGTAGGTAAATACTTGTGGTGTTGCCTTTTGTACCTAGCTGAGTAACTTCAACGCCCGGAAGCGTTTTCAGTACATCAATGGCACTGTCAGCTTGGATAGCTTGAATGTCTTCACGTTCAATAACAGTGATATTGGCTAGAGTTGAAGTTTTAGGTTGCTCAAAACGGTTTGCAGTGACAACCATGGTTTCATCAGTTTGGGTTGCGTCTGCTTCTTGAGCGAAAAGAGTGGGTGCGTACAACGAGATGATCGCTGTCGCTAAAATGGTTTTTTTCATGTTAATTCTAAGTCCTAAATACGCGTAGTGATAAAATGCTTATAGTGCATTTTTGGTTACTGGCAGGTATTCGGACTCATGAGCACTGTAGATACCTCTACAACCTAGCATCTCACTTCCCACAGTATATATTGCAGTGTGTGGGTTTATATTACCCTCAGATGTTCGTTCTCAATTACCGCTGCGCGTCAGTTTTGGATTTACACCAAATTCCCTTTAAAGCATGAAATCTAAGATATCATGACACCAGCGATTGAGAGTCTATAGAGTGTTGTTGTGCCTGTCTACCATTCACTAATTTTTGTTAAATACCAAGAAACGCAGTGTTAATCACAATTGTTATTATTGTTAAGTGCCTGTAATCACATTTCTTTTATTCTCCCTTTTGTGCTGTTTGTTTTGCTCTGTAGGATTGTCGCCAAATTCATGGTGGTTTTATAGAGCTGAGGAAAAGCAATGTTTACAGCATCTAGTGTTTTAAATCCCGATTTCATCGATCAACCTAAAGAGACGTTATGGTCTCTCATTTCACCTATGTATATGGTGGATGAATCGACTTGGTTAAAAGAGTTGTTAAAGCTCGCCACGCCCTCCGATGAGGAAAAGCAGCGTATTGAGCGTCAAACAACCTCATTAATTGAGGCTATTCGAGCGGATAAACGCTCAATTCAAATGATCGATGCTTTGTTGTTGGAGTACAGTTTAGATACCCAAGAAGGCATCTTGTTGATGTGTTTAGCTGAAGCGCTAATGCGCATCCCTGACTCAGAAACCGCCGATGCGTTAATTAAAGATAAGCTGACGGTAGCAGACTGGAAGTCTCATTTAAGTCAGTCTGACTCTGTATTTGTTAACGCTTCGACTTGGGGGTTGATGCTTACCGGTAAAGTTGTCGGTATTAATGATCCTGAAAAAACGAGCCCAAGCTCTGCACTTTCAAAACTGATGAACAAAATGTCTGAACCTATTATTAGGAAAGCCATGCATCAAGCGATGAAGGTGATGGGCCATCAATTTGTTTTAGGGCGGGATATCGCCGAAGCGCAGAAAAATGGTGCGCCGCTGCGTAAAAAAGGCTTCACTCATTCATTTGATATGTTGGGAGAGGCCGCGCTGACTACCGATGATGCTAAAAAGTATTTTAATGATTACTTGATGGCGATTGAATCTGTAGGGGCAAGTGCGCAAGGTGCAGATTCAAGTCCAGCCCCTTCTATTTCGATAAAATTATCTGCATTACATCCTCGTTATGAGGTGGCAAATCGTGATCGAGTGTTAACTGAGCTGCACGACACGTTAATCAAGCTATTAACTCGCGCCATTGAGTTGGATGTGGCGATAACTATCGATGCAGAAGAAGCCGATCGTTTAGAACTGTCGTTGCAGTTATTTGAAAAAGTGTACAGCAACCCGCAAGTGAAAGGCTGGGGCAAGTTTGGCTTAGTAATACAGGCGTATTCTAAACGTTGTTTGCCAGTATTGTTATGGGTGAATGCGTTAGCTAAAGAGCAGGGGGATGTCATTCCTTTACGTTTGGTTAAAGGTGCGTATTGGGATAGTGAAATTAAATGGTCGCAGCAGGCGGGTTTTGCAAATTATCCGGTATTTACCCGTAAAGAAGCGACGGATATGTCCTACCTTGCCTGTGCCCGTTTTCTATTGAGTCCGGGTGTACGTGGCAATATTTTCCCACAATTTGCCAGTCATAATGCACATACAGTAACGGCTATTGCCGAAATGGCTGAGCATAGCGACTATGAATTTCAAAGATTGCATGGCATGGGAGATTCACTGTACTTCCATGTCATGGATAAATATGGGCAACCTGTTCGCATTTATGCGCCAGTGGGTAGCCATAAAGATCTTCTGCCTTATTTGGTGCGACGTTTACTGGAAAATGGTGCGAATAGTTCGTTTGTACATAGATTGGTGGATGCTCGTTGTCCGGTTGCCGATCTGACGCATCACCCAGTCGATACCTTGCTCGCCAATAACACCTTACATAACGATCAAATTCCATTGCCGCCACAGATCTTTGGTGAAAGGGTCAATTCTATCGGAATTAATATCGATATCGAAAGTGAGGCGGCACTTTTTGAAAAGCAAGTGCAAAGCTTTTTAAACAAGCAATGGCAAGGCGCGCCGATCATCAATGGATCTCGTGTATCCGAAACGATGATCAAGGCAGAAGATGTGCTTGCGCCTTTTGATAGTGATCGTATTGTTGGCTCGATCTCTTTTGCCAACCTTGATCATGTTTCCGAAGCAGTTGCCGTTGCGCAATCTGGGTTAGAGACTTGGAGAAATACGCCAATCGCTCGCCGCTCGCTGTGTTTGAATACCTTGGCTGACAAGCTAGAAGCAAATTTGGCTGAATTGGTGGCACTTTGTCATATGGAGGCAGGAAAAACCATTCATGACAGCATTGATGAAGTGCGCGAAGCGGTCGATTTTTGTCGATACTACGCTAGCAATGCCAGTGAACTCGGTCCTGAATCCATTGCAGGCTTTGATGGCAATTTGCAGTGGTGTGAAAGGCACGGCAGAGGGGTGTTTGTCTGCATTAGTCCGTGGAACTTCCCATTGGCGATTTTCTTAGGGCAGATATCCGCGGCACTAGTTGCGGGCAATACGGTAGTGGCTAAACCTGCGGAGCAAACAAGTTTGATTGCTGCGCGTACGATTGAAATTATGTTGGATTGTGGATTTCCGGCCAATGTCATTCAATTTTTGCCAGGGCGCGGCGCAGAAATTGGCGCAGCCTTAACTTCGCATTCTGCAATTGCTGGTGTGGCTTTTACCGGCTCTACCGCGACCGCGAAACGCATCAATTTGTCATTGGCTGAACGCGATAGCGAACCTGTCCCGTTTATTGCTGAAACCGGCGGTCAAAACGCCATGATTGTCGATTCAACTGCGTTACCTGAGCAAGTGGTGCGTGATGTGGTGCGAAGTGCGTTTGCTTCTGCAGGACAGCGCTGTTCGGCACTTCGTGTTCTGTTTGTGCAACAAGATATTGCTCCGCGCATCATTGACCTGATTCAAGGTGCCATGAAAGAGCTTAGAGTCGGCTTGCCTTATTTACATCGCACTGATGTGGGACCGGTTATTGACCGCGCGTCACAACAAAAACTGCACAAACACATTGAAGAGATGCGAAAAACACAAAAAGTGGTCGCAGAAGTGCCGCTCAGCAATGAATGTGTCAAAGGCATGTTTATTGCGCCAACGGCGATTGAAATTAGCGATATTTCAGTATTAAAAGAAGAGCAATTTGGCCCAATTTTGCACATAGTGACTTTTAAGGCAAACCAGATGGCAGAGGTGGTAGAGACGATTAATGCCACTGGGTTTGGTTTAACTATGGGTATTCATTCTCGTAATGAGACAACCTATCGCTGGATTGAACATAATGCACGAGTGGGTAACTGTTATATCAACCGAGATCAGGTGGGGGCAGTCGTAGGGGTTCAACCATTTGGCGGACAAGGCTTGTCTGGTACAGGTCCTAAAGCCGGTGGGCCAAATTATTTATATCGCTTTACTCAATATACCTGTAGAGAACGCCATCAGTCCGATGCTACGTCGAATGCGACGACAAGTGAGCAAGCTTCGAAAACCAATGAGCAAGGAGTATAGAAATGAAAAATGCATCTATTTGCTTCTCAGAAGCGCAACAAGCTTGGTCGTTATGGAATCAAGTACCTTACGCCACTCGTTATCAGTTGATTATGACGGCGGCCAAAGCCTTACCATTAAGCCACTTGAAAGTGCCATTGGAATTTCACCATAAACACAGCTCTGAGTTATTGAGTGAGCCGGTATTAATGCCCGGTCCGACCGGCGAAACAAACGAGCTGTACACCGCAGGTCGTGGCGTATCACTGATTATTGCGGATAGCGCGGTTAATATGTCGGTGAGTAAGGCATTTTATGCTCAGCTTTGTGTGTCTTTGATGGCAGGCAACTGCGTGGTGCTTTGCGTGCAAGATAATGAGCTTGCAGAGCAAGTGCAAAAGCTAATTGAGTGCTTGGCTTTACCATCGGGTGTGTTGAGCTTGGTTGAATACGATCAGTACGTGCAATTGATCGAGAGTGATGTTCGCATCACGACTGTGTTGGGCGAGGATGCTTTTGTAAAAGAAGTGAATCGCCATCTGGCTCGAAAAACTGGCGCAATAGCACCGCTCATCGCTGAGGTTGAATTGGAAAAAATGCCTGTGGCTCAAGATCCTAAGTTAGTGCTTCGTTATATTACCGAACGGACTCGTACCATTAATATTACTGCAGTTGGTGGCAATGCTACCTTGCTTGAATTGGGCAGTGCAGAGCATTAATCGCCAGTTTTTCCCATAAAAGAGAATACCGAGTGAATCGCTAGTTGAATACTTAGTGGTTACTCGGTATTTTTGTTTGACGTTCAATGAGGGAATAAGAACATGTTATCGGAGTGTACTGGTAAGTATTCGTTAGTTGTACAAGGTGGAGGGCAAAAAGGAGCGTTTGCTGCAGGAGTATTAGATACTTTTATTGCGGCAAATTACGATCCATTTTCCCTATACATTGGTACATCCGCAGGGGCGCTAAATGTTTCATCTTTTGTGACGAAACAGCCAGGTTTGGGCCTAGATTTCATCATCAACTACACCACTAAAAATCGTTTTTTCGATTTTCACCGACTGATGCATAAACAACAAGCCGCTATGGATCTTGACTGGGCTTTTCAATTTGTACACAGCGGTGAGTTTCCACTGGATATTAAGAAAGGCGCCAAAAACTTAGGCTCAGATAAACAAGCTTTAGCCTGTGTTACCCATGTGGAAGAAATGAAGGATTATTACTTTCCAATATTTTCCGAACAATGGTATGACGTTTTGCGTGCTACCTGCGCCATTCCCATGCTCTACCATCAAGAAATTGAAATTGATGGGGCAAAATGGGTGGATGGCGGTGTGACGGCGACCATTCCAGTGCAAGAGGCGTATCGCCGAGGTGCTTGTAATATCGTGGCAATTACCACGGAGACAATGATTGGAGAGACGCAAAAACCTCACTTTTCGCTGTCGTCCGAAAACTTAGATAAAATAAAGCTAGATCTTTCCCGAGGTATCGAACCTTATATTCAACGTTTTTCGTCTCGCTCTGCCACGGCAGCGCCGCATAAAACCTCACAAGCTAGAAGTAAAGCCAAACAAATTAGTGAACAGTTTTTAGCGAGAGTGAATCAACTTCAAGCACAGCATCATTTTCCTAAGTTAGATTCTATTCCTAAAAACTGGCTTCCTGATACTGAAAAGCTAAGCGAAATGTTGGCTCATCAATCGCAGAAAATGAATTTTAAAGCGCACACGCCGCGCACGGTGGAAATGCTGTTTAATCATTATATGAATCATTCCGCTATTTCGGGGTTTATGAATAAACCGCCAGAAGGGGTGAATCTGTGGGAGATCACACCTCGTAAGCCGCTTAGCTGTAGCGGTCTCATGAGTCACAAAGATGATATTTTTGCCGATTATGAATCTGGCGTATTAGCAGGCAAAGAGTTTCTCTGTAAAGTGAATCACAGTAAGTGATTGATATAAGGGCTACATCAAGGTAGCCCTTACTTTAATTTATGCGAATTGTAATTTATTTTTGAGCTTGTATAGACCTTCTACGAAGTAATAATCACCGTAAATCAAAGAACAGTTTATCCCTAACCCTTGAGGGCAATTAAAGGTACCACCGACTAAAATGCCTTGCTTGGTATGGTCGTTATAAGTGCCATAGTTTTCATACAAACTCTTCAAAATTTTGATAGCGGCGTTTTGGTATTTGTCTTTTTTTAGTTGGTCTGTGGCCAGATCGGATAACAAAAGCAGTCCGCTGGCGGCACACGCACCTGCTGATGTGTCTCTTGGCGTACTGCCAGTTCTAGGGGCTCTGAAATCCCAATGAGGTACATGATCATCGCTGAGATTATCAATAAAAAAATCGGCCGTTTTCATTGCTGTCTCTAAGTAGCGAACTTCTTGAGTATATTGATAACTCATAGAGAAGCCATGTATCGCCCAAGACGCACCGCGACTCCATGCAGAGTCTTCATTGTATCCTTGTCCACCATGGTATTTTTTTACTTTGCCAGATAAGTAATCAAACTCCACCATATGTCTGACAGAGCCATCGTCACGAATAAATTCATTAATAACGGTGTCGGCATGTGCCATGGCCAGCATCTTGAATCTAGGGGCGTCTAACTGCTCTGCTGCCCAATATAGGATTGGTAAGTTCATCATGCTATCAATAATGCTTAGGCCTTTTGGATCGGCATTATTTACATCATTGTTATTCCATGCAGTCAAAAATCGGCCATTGATATTGAAACGACTGGCTAGATGACTTGCGGCACGTAAAGCGCGTATTCTGGATTTCTCATTGCCGAATAATTCATACTGCTTTACAGAGGTTAATTGCCACATGAAACCGACGTCATGATGAATATTGATAAACTCATCCAAAGGCCCATCCATGGTGTTTTCTCTATCAATAGCGATGTCTTTGAAGGGCTGATAGCCTTGTTTTTCATAGAGTAACCATAGCAATCCAGGCCAAAAACCGACGACCCAAGCCCAAGGTTTGTGAGTGTCACTGTAAATGCCGTTTTCAGTCATAGAAGGAAACTGTACCTTCATCTCTTGGCTAGTGGTTTTCACTTTTTCAAATGTATCTTTCCAGGCTTGTTCAACCCATAAAATATTTTCTTTCATATACGAATCCTTAATATTGGCAGCCTATATCATCTTCAACCCAGAAGAGATAGCGCCCAGTCCTGCGATAAGACACAGCACTAATGAAATGTTTCTAACCACTTTGTGAGGGATGTAGTCGATAACTAAAATCGCTAATTTGTATCCAGCATAGCTTGCCGGAATTAAAGGCAGAGCTAAAAGCAGGTGATGCATGCTCATGTAACCAATGGGAATCTGTATGGAGAGAGACAAGATGCAGCTCACCCAAAAGAATGCCGCTAAGTTAGCACGGATAAGATGGACTTTTTGATGTTGCAATAATAGAGCCATTGGCGGTCCACCAATCCCAGAGCTAGTGCCTAAAAATCCGGAAAAGAATCCAGCTATCATGAGTCGCTTAGGGGTGACATCTATCTTAATTGGCAACAAACTTACCGCCACTGCGGCAAGTACCGCTCCGCCAAGCAGTAAGGACAATTGATTGACATCGATAATATAAAGTACACCTGCACCAAATAATGTTCCCGGGAGAAGCCCGATAATTGTCCGCTTTAGATTAGTCCAAGATACATAAGCTCGGTATTTATGTATGTTAATTGAAGCCAAGAAAAAGCCGACAATGATGATAGGAGCAGGAATATACTGCGGCGATAAGTAAAGCAGTAAGGGAGAAGCAACAACCGCCATTCCAAAGCCTGTGGTTGTTTGAATAAATGCGCCAATAAATATCAACAGCATGGCAATTAATATACTTATGTCCATCTCGACGGGGTTACCTTTAAAGCTTTGAAATCTATTTGAGAGATGAGCTCAGTATATAGAATCTGGAAAAGCTGTCAAAAATTAATAAAACAGTGTTTTAGTAAATGAATTGAAACATATCGATGCTGTTGATTTCTTGATTATTCTTCTCGGCAGTCTTCTCAATAACATGTGGCACAAGGTTAGGGGCTATTGGCCGCGCCTTTTAGCTATCGCAGTCTATCGGTCATAAAAGTGTTATCCTTACCAAGTAAAAATCTGGCGTATCAGTAAGCAAAACCTGCTTATATACGATGCTATCTTGATGACTTTCTCTGTTATGGTTTAATTTATGCAGTCCTCATATGACATTAGTTGGTGGAGCCTCTCCGCGTTTTCTTTACTTCTTTTAATACCGCTTGCCATCAATAAGGTATACCGATTAGAGCTGAGTAAAGAGATGTTAGTGTCGGTGGTACGCATGGCTGTCCAACTTATGCTGGTGGGCATTTATCTGGAGTTTTTGTTCTCCATTGATAGCTTGTGGATTAATCTAGCGTGGATAGCCGTGATGCTTGTGGTAGGTGCGAGCACTATCGTGGGTAAAGCCAAGCTTCCTCGCAAGCCTCTGTTTTTCCCTGTATTGGGTGGCTTGGTGTTTGGTTTAGCACCAGTGCTGCTGTTCTTATTTTGGATGGTGGTGCAGCCAGAGCCGGTTCATAGTGCGCAATACGTAATTCCTCTAGCAGGAATGCTATTGGGTAATAGCCTGAGTGGCAATATTGTCGCCTTACAGAATCTCTACAGCGCTTTTGAAGACCGCCGTGAGGAGTATGAGGTGGCTATCGCGCTTGGAGCGCCTGCAGAATACGCCACACTGCCCTTTGTACGCACAGCAATGCAAAAGGCGTTGGCACCTATCTTAGCTTCTATGGCGGCCTCTGGGCTGGTGACACTGCCCGGGATGATGACCGGACAGATCTTAGGTGGAGCATCCCCCATTCTTGCCATCAAATATCAAATCTTAATATTGATTGCCATCTTTGTAGTCATGACTATTTCTGTGACTTTAACGCTAAAGTTTAGCTTGCGCCGTTCGATTAATTCGCAAGGTAGAGTGCTGATTAAAATGAAATAATTCAGAAGTGTAATACCTGAAAGAAACAAGCCCTGAACATTAATGTTCAGGGCTTGTTTGCTATTGGATAAGAGGTGTTAGGTGCAGCTGGACGTATGCGTATAAATACATGTTATAAATACCAGTACAAATCATAATTATATGTATAGTTGATACAAGTTAAACTGGGTACCAGATAAGTAAAAGATAAGTAAATCAAAGGAAATTAAAATGAGAGCTCTTACCTACAATGCAAGCCGTGACCAGTTTATTATCAAATCGTTACCTAAACCTCAAATAGAGACAGAGTGGGATGTGGTGGTAAAGGTTGACGTTGTCGCTCTTAACCCAGTAGATGCAAAGGTGTATTTATGGAAAGGGATGGTCGCGAACATGGACGATAATTTTGTTGGTGGGCTTGATGTTGCAGGAGAGATTGTAGAAGTAGGTAACAAAGTTATCGAATGGGATGTCGGCGATAAAGTTTTATATCACGGCAATATGCGTCGCACGCAAGGTGGATTAGCGGAATACGCTGTTCATGATTCACGTACTCTGATTGAGCATCCCAATATTGATTCAGCCGTTGCGGCAGCGACACCTTGTGCTGGTTGGACGGCATGGTGTGCGCTAGTGGACAAACTTGATATTGCGAACCGAGATTCCATTTTCATCGCAGGCGGTTCTGGTGGTGTAGGCAGTTTTGCCATTCAATTAGCTAAACATTACAAAGTACCTACGATAATTACGACTTGTTCGACTAAAAATCATGCTTACGTAAAAGGATTAGGTGCCTCACATTGTATTGATTATCTTAAGTCAGATGTCGCTTCTGAAGTAAATGAAATAATGCAAGGTACAGGGGTGGAAGTTGCATTGGATTGTGTCGGTGGTGACAATGATATTTTATGCAGTGAAGTATTAGGCTATCAAGGTCAGATGGTTGAATTGGTGCAGGTTGTACGCCCCGAAGCGTATGAGGATGTGTTTTTAAGAGGGCTAAGCTTTCATCAATTGAGTCTGGGTTCCGGACATGTAAATCATCGTCGAGGTCGCAATGCTATTGTCAGTGCAGGTAATGCTTTTAACCAACTTTTAGAGCAAGGAGAGATTTTGATACCTCAGCTAAACATTATTTCTCTTGATCAAGCGGCTGATGCCCTAACAGAAATAAGAGAACAGAGAACGGTTGGTAAAGTGGTGGTGGCTTTTTAATGCTTTTGGTGTTGGAGTGCACGCTTCAACATGATGAGATGGCATTCTATGAATACCAACACAATCCTCAGCTGTTGCATTAAGAATTATGTTGGTACGAGTGGCTAGTGGGTATCTGAAATTGCTTATTCAGACAGAGGGTCTGGTATTTGCTCTATTTTCAGCGTCTGAGTTGGGAAGGCGACGTCAGCACCATTGTCTTGGATGATCTGCATGATTTGCATCAGTACGTCTTGCTTCACTTCATGGAATCTTGCCCAATTGACGGTTTTGGTAAAGGTGTACACAAAAAAGTCTAATGAAGATGGGCCAAACGTGGTGAAGTTAACCATTAGAGTTTGATTAGCATCGATATCAGGATGATTTTTTAGCATGTGCTGAACTTCACTGATCACCTTCTCAATTTTACTCGAATCACAATAGCGAAGTCCGATAGTTTCATAGATACGGCGATTGGTCATGCGTGATGGGTTTTCGACCACAATATTGCTAAATACTGAGTTGGGTACGTACAAAGGGCGTTTATCAAAGGTGCGAATCTTGGTCATGCGCCAACCAATGCGTTCTACTGTACCTTCGATGTTTCTATCAGGGGAACGAATCCAGTCACCGACTTTAAATGGGCGGTCGAAGTACAGCATCATGCCACCGAAAAAGTTAGACAGCAGATCTTTTGCCGCTAAACCTGCAATCAAACCACCGACACCACCGAAGGTCAGTAAGCCCGATAGGCTTAGGCCAAGGGTTTGCATGACCGTGAGCACACCAATAATGATCACTAATAGGCGCACTAACTTGGCGACAGCCTGCACTGTCGTTACATCTCGCCCTTGTTTTTCAAGGATTTGGTTTTCAAAATTGGTGATGATGCGAGATAGGGCCCACACCACTATAAAGATGACTAAGATGAGCTTTGAAGAATATAGCCAATCAAACCTATGATCAAAATAACGCTCCAGCACTAAGCCTAGAGATACTGTACCCGGCCATAGCCATATCAAGGTACTGATTGGGGTTTTGATGCCGTGCAATACCGCATCGTCCCAAACAATTCGGGTTTTATTGGCAATTTTTTCTAAGTGGCCAATCAAAATTGTCCAAGCAATCCAAAAGATCAAACTCAAGATAGTGATCAGCAGGATTTCATTTAAAATTGGGCTTTCGGTGATCTTAAAAAAATTAAACCACTGACTATTGGTTGATTCCATTATGGATGGGTTTCCTTGAGTTTATTGTTTTGTACGGCATCGGTTACTAAAGACTGTAACCACTGTAGTTTATCATCATTTAACGGGTTGTCTTTCCACACCATGCTGATTGTAAAGTCATTGACCTTAATGGCAGGCTCAGTGCGTGTTAACCCTTGCGCAATAAATGGAATTAACGACATCAGTTTTGGCACGATACAGATTAAATTTCGTCCTTTAATGAGTTGACCAATCGTTAAAAAATTTCGTGAGATCACTTGCACTTGGCGTTGATGGTTGAGTGTTGCAAGCTCTGCATCAATGGGGGTTTTCCAATTGCCATCGGCGCTGACTAAGGCGTGCGGCACTTTGCAAAAATCGTCCACACTGAGTGGCGCACTAAGACCTGTAGTGTTGGCATCAAATAAACAAACATGGCTTTCTTGATATAAGGTCGCAGACTGAAAACGCGTGTCTAACTCTGGAAAACTGCCTATCACTAAGTCTAGGCGTTCTTTTTCCATTATTTCCGAGAAGTTATGTCGGTTTACATTAATAAAACTGACTCGTACATGTGGCGCTTGTTGGGTGAGAGCATCAAATAGCACAGGAGCAAATACAAATTCAGCATAGTCGGTCATGCCGATGCGACAGGTGCCTTGAAAGGTTGCAGCGCAAAAGGCTTCCGGCTGTAAGATGTTGTTTTTAACGATCGCTAAAATCTGCTCAACATTAGAAGCCACAGACAATGCGCGCTCTGTGGGTTGCATGGTATGTCCTCGGCGATGGAACAAGGGATCGCCCAACAATTTACGCAGTCGCGCAAGGGTATGGCTCATCGCAGACTGACTAATATGCAGTTCGCTGGCCGCTTGCGATACGCTACGAGTTTTTAATAGTACCTGAAAAGCAATCAACAAATTAAGGTCGACACCTTTCCAATTAATTTCGCTCACACACTGCTCCCTGAACGGCTATTGATTAATTATCTAATCCTATTTTGTTCATAGTATATATCAATACTATTAATTTGAATCATAGTGGTGGGTCGCATATTGTATGCCTGACTTTAATGGTGAGTGGTTAGGTATGTTGTCAATTTTTAAGATATTTTTTGCTTTAGGCTGGGTCAGTTTTGGCGGACCTGCGGCTCATATTGGCTATTTTAGGAAAACCTTTGTGGAACAAAAACAATGGCTAACAGATGCAGAATACGCTCAGCTGGTGGCTTTAAGTCAGTTCCTTCCTGGGCCAGGTTCAAGTCAGGTTGGCTTTGCTTTAGGGTATAAAAAAGGCGGCATCTCAGGCGCTTTTGCTGCATTTTTGGGTTTTACACTGCCTTCTATTGCGTTGATGATAGGGCTGGCGTTGCTAAGCAGTCGTTTGTTGGAAACCTCTGTGTTTATCGCCATTATGCATGCCCTAAAATTACTAGCAGTAGTGGTAGTGGCGGATGCCATCGTTGGCATGTATAAAAATTTCTGCCAAAGCAAACGCGCGATTATGTTGTGTTTTTTTGTGGCAGTTTCTATGTTGCTATTTAGCGGAATAATGGCGCAAGTGGTGACGTTATTGGTATGTGCCGTGTTGGGTTCGCTGTGGTTTAAGGAGCAAGCCCTAGAGAGCGCAACAGCAAGGCTTGATACAGGCAAGCTTTCTATCATGCCATTAGTTGTGTTTGCCACGGTATTGATTGTTGGCCCGTTTGTGGCGTCACAAACGCCGATTTTGCAGATGTTCCATGATTTTTTCTATGCGGGATCGTTAGTGTTTGGTGGCGGTCATGTGGTGTTGCCTCTGTTGCAAAATGCGGTGGGAGAGCAACTGACCACAGACACTTTTCTAACGGGCTATGCGGCGGCGCAAGCAGTGCCGGGACCCATGTTCACTTTTGCCACCTATTTAGGCTATGAGTTACTTCCGCAGCAGCCAATCCTTGGCGCTGTAGTGGCAACTGCAGCGGTATTTTTACCGGGATTTTTATTGATTTTAACCGTTATCAACAATTGGCAATCTTTGGCGTCAATCCCTCGTGTTGCGGCTGCACTAAAAGGGGTGAATGCCGGGGTGGTTGGCTTATTGATAGCCGCGCTGTATCAACCGATATTTGTCAGCGCCGTTGTTGGAGCGCAAGATTTTGCCATTGTATTGATTGGGTATTTTTTGCTGAAACAATTAAAACTGCCCATCGTTGCTTTAGTGGCAAGCTTTATTGGTTATGGTGTTTTGCTTTCGTTACTGTAGATTTTTAATGAATTAGAGTTTGCGCTTGTTTATTACAATTGATTAACATCATTGGTTCGCTATTGATCTAGATCATTTTTTTGAATAGATATCTGAACTAAGGTGGAGTTGTTAATAAAGTGTGAACAAAGGAGTATTCGCATGGAACTAAAACAAGACCCTAGATGTTACACGGACGTATGCGTAGATGGACTTTGGTATCACTATGATCATTGCGGCACAAAAGCGTATATCTTAAAAGGTGGCGCAGCACCTGAGGTAGACTTTCATAAAGAGCCGAAAACGGAAGATGAGTTAGTTGCGCTGATCAAGGCACTGGGTAGCGTGAAATAGAGAATCACGACAACAACAAAGCGTGATATGTGATAAAACAGAGACTGAATAAACAACGCCCTAGCACTAAGATTATTGTGCTAGGGCGTTTTATTTTGCTTAAAAGGGGTTTAGTTCTGACGACGCAGAGCTACCGCATCGGCTAATTGATACAGTACTTTTTCAGTGTCTTGCCAACCAATACATCCGTCAGTAATAGACTGCCCGTACGTGTCCACTTTGCCATCAACCAGATCTTGTCGGCCTTCAACCAGGTGCGATTCAATCATGACACCGAAGATGGCTTGTTCGCCGCCAGCAATTTGCGCTGATACGTCCTGACAAACGTTGATTTGACGTTGGTATTGCTTACTGCTGTTGGCATGACTAAAGTCGATCATCACCTTCTCACGCAGTTTAGAGGCGTTCAGCTGCCCTTTAATAGAAGCAACATGTTCTGCGCTGTAGTTTGGCTCTTTACCACCGCGTAAAATGATGTGGCAATCAGGGTTACCGGCTGTTTCTACAATCGCAGAATGACCAAACTTAGTTACTGATAAGAAGTGATGCTGAGCTTCTGCGCTACGGATAGCGTCAGTGGCGATTTTAATATTGCCGTCAGTACCATTTTTAAATCCAACTGGGCAAGAGACGCCAGAGGCTAGCTCGCGGTGTACTTGTGATTCTGTGGTACGTGCGCCGATTGCACCCCAACTGATCAAATCACCCACGTATTGCGGTGTGATCATATCTAAGAATTCACCCGCAGTAGGAAGCCCCATATCAGTAAGATCTAAAAGCAGTTTACGAGCCATTCTTAGGCCGTCATTTAATTTATAAGTATCATCTAAGTATGGGTCGTTGATCAGGCCTTTCCAGCCGACTGTGGTACGTGGCTTTTCAAAATAGACGCGCATAACGATTTCAAGGCGATCGCCAAGCTCATCACGCAATACTTTTAAACGCTCGCCATATTCCAGTGCCGCTTTAGGATCGTGAATTGAACATGGGCCAACAATGACCAGTAAACGGTCATCTTGATCGTTGAGGATATTATGAATCGACTGTCTAGACTCATAGGTGGTGCGAGTCGCGGTTTCGGTTGCGGGAAAGCGCTCCAAAATAGCGATAGGGGGTAGCAGCTGTTTTACTCGATTGATGCGAACGTCATCAGTTTGGTACATGTTTAATAATCCTTATTAATTGTCGCTATAACATCTGTACTTATTTTCATTGGCGTGTAAATACAGAAACGACGTCTTTTATTTATTGCTTCCATGCAACTTATCTAAGATAAAAATGACTTTCAATCACTTTTTTCAATGAAAAGCAATATATTGCAAGTAGAAAAAATTTACAAAATGCGTAAATAATTTCTTACATCAGGGTGAATGTAACGCCTTTGTGTTTAAAAATAATGATAAATGCGTTTATTTTTAATGACTTATAAGTAATTGCTGTTCATTGTTTATGTAAATTTTTAACACCTATCGGACGGATTGTCGAGATTTATCGGTGCAGATATTACGCGCTGGGTTTTATACTTTCGGCGCGAGAACTTGCGATTACCTCAATAGTATTACGCCCTTTTTGCTTGGCTTGATACAAAGCTTTATCGGCATCACTAATTAATTGCAGTATGGAGTTTTCTACCGAAGGGACCATGCTGGCGATACCGAAGCTGGCGGTCAGATAAGGGCAGACCTCACTATTTGGGTGTGTGATTTTGAGTGATAAGATTTTATTCAGCGCAGTTTCAGCAATATGAGTCGCGCCTTCAATATCGGTGTTAGGTAGCAGTAATACAAACTCTTCACCGCCAAATCTAGCCACTAAATCGGCTGGGCGAGATAATGTTTCATTCAGTGCTTTAGCCACTAAAATTAGGCTTTCATCCCCTTTGATGTGCCCATAGTGATCGTTGTATTGTTTAAAAAAGTCCACATCGCACATGATGATAGACATAGGTTTTCTTTCACGCTTCATTCTGCGCCATTCAATATCCGATACCGAATCAAATTTTAAACGGTTGGCAATATTGGTCAAAGAATCGGTCATCGATAAGCGCTTCACTTTATTCAATATCTCTTCTAGTTGAAGCTCTCGGTTCTCTATAGCATGCAACATTTCATTGAGTTGTTCCGATAACTTACCTATCTCATCGTCTGATTTTACGTGGGTACGCTGTTGGTAGTTTCGCGTATAGGTAATGGAGGTGGCACTGGCCGTCAATTGGGTGATAGGGGCAATAACGATCTTTTTAAGAATAAACCAAACCGCGATTAACAGCAGGATACCAAGTAGAGTACTGATTATGATCGCCGATTGAATAGCCACGGTACCTTGCTGGCTAATATCCCTTTGAAAGTAGGATTTCATTAACATAATGGGCTTGTTATCACTAAAGAGATAGCGAGAAACTTCAAGCGTATGGTTGCCCAACTCTTCAATTAGAAACTCGTTATTCACCTGAATAGATTTATTATCTATGGGGATCAGTTGGAATCGAACATGAGTTTGTTCAATGATATCTGAAACTAATTCGGTATCAACATAGCGTCCGCGAACAATTAATCCTTTCGATGGGCCGCTTTCATTCGACATTAAAATAGGACGAATAGAATAGGCCACCGGTCTTTGGTTGAGTAAAATAAGCCCTTTGTAATTAGCGTCGGCATTGATTGTTGGAGAGGTCACATTGGCAAATTTAGTTTGCAGTCGGTCAATGACGCTTTGTGTAAAACGATCATCGCTGACTAAGGTATTGCGATTACTGTCGTATATGCCTTGCCATATAAGATAATGACTTTCATTGAAAAAAAACAGGAAGTCAAACTTACCATTGCGAAATGATTCTATACCTAGATTGGAGGCGATATATTTAGGGTTGTGCCCTTGTATGAAAGAGTAGGTTTCGTCCCAAGCCCCCCAATCTTTATTGAGTAAGTCTAACATTTCAATATCACTATTAAGATTGGCAGCAACGCGTTCAAAGTTGGTGATAGCGTCATGCTGCTCTAGTTTTTGAAAGGTAGGTAGGACGTATCGCCATTGACCATAAAAGCTTATCGCGATTATTGCTATGAGAAGAGGCAATAAAGTAAAAACAATTTTTTTTGATAATGACATTTGGCTCTTACATACTGAAGAATAGGTATAAAATGACTATGGCTATATACTTGAAAACATTCATCATTCAGTGAATTTTTATCATAGTCTAATATAAATAACAGCGAACAATAATCACGTGCATATGTAACGAGGATCACAATGGGTAGGGTTAATATTTATTCGAGCCAACCAGCGGCTTACAAAGCATTTTTTGCTGTCGAGGCCTATTTAAAACAATGTAGCTTTGATTCGATCTTAGAAGAGCTTGTTCGAGTGAGAACATCTCAACTTAATGGGTGTGCGTATTGTATTCATATCCATACCCAAGCAGCGCTTGAACGTGGGGAATCTCGGGAGCGTATTTTTGCGTTAAGTGTGTGGAAAGAATCAGTTCTATTTTCTGAAAAAGAACGGGCTGTTTTATCCCTTGTCGAAGAGATGGTGCACATTTCCGCTCAAGGAGTCACTGATGCTACTTATCTCACATTACAGAAATATTTTACAGAGGATGAGATTGCGCAGTTATTGGTGCTTTGCACCATGATGAACGCATGGAACCGACTTGGAGTCGCCACTCATGCAAATGAGCAGACTAAGTACTAGTCTGTTTGCGGTGATTATTTGCTAATGAAGTTGATATCAGTATGTCTCTAGAAATCGCTCGGAAAAAGAAAAACCCAAGATGGATAGTCTTGGGTTTGGAGAGTGGGCCTGAGATGCGTAAGTTTGCCAACTGATACAAAGTAGACCTAATGATATGAGGCTTTAAAAAGCCTTTCTCGTAGTGAGCAATTATTGATATTTATTATGACTACTCAATAAGCCTACTTGTAAATGCTTAGTCATGCCAATAAGAAATAAGAAAATCAGTCTTTTATAACTCTTTTCTTAAGATTTGCTGGGCATTTACGCGTGATAAAACTCGGAAATTAAAATGGGTGATGTGCGAATATATCGTCAATAATACTTTCAAGCACAACCTTATCATTGTTCATTTTTGCAAAGGTGCGTAGCCCTGTTATTTGGATTTGAAGATAGTTGGCAAGATCTGTCGCACTTTTCTCTTTATCCAACTCTCCCATTTGTTGAGCTTGCTCGATGAGTTTGACAAATTCATCCACCACTTTACTAAGATGAGCTTTAGTCTCATCAAGTAATTCTTGATGTTCGCTAGTCAGTTCACTTAACGTTTTCGCTAACATACACACCCCATTGGGTGCGCCTTGTGCAGTTTCAATGACTTGCGCTTTGACAAAGTCTTTCAACGCCCCTAATGGAGAAGCGTTACCCTGACGACACAATTCAATGCTAGCCAATCCATGTTGGGCGTAGTTTTTAAGTGCCTCTTTAAATAAGCCATCTTTACTACCAAAAGCGGCATAGATACTACCTGGTCGCATATCAATTTCATCTTGAAGATTGCGCATAGAGGTCGCATGGTAGCCTTTTTTCCAGTATAGATTTGTTGCCTTTTCAATCACTTCATTGCGATCGAACTGTGCCGTTTTTGCCATTGATGATGCCCATTTCTTTGAACGTATGTTCAATCTTAAAGAGTATTGATGGATGGGTAAAGAAAACGCCGCAGATAAATGCGTTGAACATTATTGTCACAGAGTTGCTTTACTCACACTAATGTTTAAGCGGGCTTGTATGCCGAAATTATCTGCTCGACGATCTCCAGCATGTTATCTCCCTGTATCTCCGGTTTGAGATAGAGCGGATTATAGAAGGCTGCAGTGCGAGCGATATATGCGGCTTTTAGTCCTTGAGACATTGCACCATGCGTATCCCAATCATGCGTCGCCACTAAACGTAAATTCTCTTTGGCAACGCCCAGTTGTTGGCCGACAAATTGGTACACCGTTGCATCTGGCTTAAAGCTGCCAGTGCTCTCAACAGAAACCACCTCATCAAAATACTCAGCTAAATCTGCTTGGGCAATTTGTTGATTGATTAATGCAGACGATGAGTTAGAAAAAGCCACGGTTTTAAAGCCATGTTGTTTTAATTTGCTCAGTGCCGGCTTAATGTCTGAGTGGGCCTGTAAGTTAGCAAATCCTTTTAGCAATTCAGTTCTTTGTTTATCACTTAAAGTGACTTTGTAATACGTTGCTACGTTATCGAGTGTTATTGCCGCTAGCGTGGCAAAATCGCTACGGACTCCAGTAGCGATGCATACCGTAGAGGTGTGTAGCAGGCGTGAAAACCACAGTGACAAGGCATCTTGCTGAGAAAACGCTGTGATAAAACCGGGTTTGAGTGAGCTCAGATCCAAAACAGTTTCATTGATATCAAATAGAATAATCTCGGAATTCATAGTAGGTACTCACTCTAGTTAGCTGTTATAGCAATTTGTATTTATTTTATAAGTTCTTGCAGCGCTTGTTTAAATGATTGCTGTGGGTGTGCGCCAGTCATAGCGCTTTGTCGGTTAAATACCACAGTAGGAACGCCGCTTACGCCCATTTGATGCCATTGCTCTTCGATAGCTTGAATTGAATTTTTAAGCTCAATATCATCAAGTGCCAATGCCGCACCTTGTTTAGCAATACCGATCGCTTGCGCTTCATTGAGTAGCACTTCGCGATCTGATACATCTTTGTGTTCAGTAAAGAAAGCGGAAAACAGACGCATTTTAAGTTTACTTTGTAATCCAAATAGCTTGGCATGCTCTAAAAGAACATGTGCATCGCGAGTATTGACCATTTTCATCTCTTCAAAGTAATCGAACTTAAAGCCATATTGAGCCCCTTGCTCGGCGATATTGTTCCGTGCCTTATCACTGTCTTCGCGTGATGCGCCATATTTGCGTGCAACATGATCGCGCAGGTTTTCCCCTTCTGCTGGCATGTCAGGGTTGAGTTCAAAGGGTTGCCATTCGATATCAACGCGGTCTTGAATGCCAAGCTCGTTAATGGCGGCTTCAAGATGCTTGAAACCAACAATACACCAAGGGCAGACAACGTCAGAAATAATGTCGAGTTTGATTCTGTTGCTCATAATGAGTCTCCGCTTTGGAAGTATGCTGTGCTTTTAAGGTATTTAACTAAGTTATTTAAGTAAGCTATTTAACTACAATCTATTTACCTAAGTTATTTAATCAAGGAATAGCCAATAAGACGTTGTTGATGTGTCTTATCTTCTATTCCTTATTTTCTATTATGTGCTTTAGACACAACAATTATGCTTTTTTAGTCCAAGCAAACTGCTCAAACATAGGATCTACTGGTGTTTTTGCAACGTGATTTACGTAATTGCTGATCACTTTTTGTGATAAACCAAGGATCACTTCAAGCACTTGTTGCTGACCATAACCTGCGGCAAAGAATGCTTCCATTTGCGCATCAGAGACATTGCCACGCTCACGTACCATAGCCAAAGTAAAGTCGTGCAATGCTTGCAGTTTAGCCGTTGGCATTGCTTGTTGATTACGTAGTGCTTCGCTTAGCGCAGGATCAACTTTCATTGAATGTGCAATCGCGGTATGTGCCGGTACACAAAACTGGCATTCATGTTCCACGTTGATGGTTTGCCACACAACAGTGAGCTCTTCTGCATCAAATGAAGTGTTAGTGAAGAGTTGGTGAATTTGTTGGTACGCTTTGAATGTTTCTGGAGACTCAGCCATGACCGCATATAACCCAGGAATGGCGCCCACTTGCTTAATTGCGCCTTCTAGCATTGGTTTACTTTTTTCTGGTGCTGTCTCTACTGTGTGGAATTTGAATGTGCTCATTGTATTACCCCAATAAATTAATTGTGCTTGATTGCAGCGTCAGGTATCTCATTAATGAAACCCAGCTGATAGGCGGCGTGTTTCCCGTCGATGGAGAGAACTATAGTGCCTATTGAGCGATCGTTCAAGTTAATTATTGAATGATCGTTCAATTATTTAATGGGGTCTTCATAGGTTATTGTTTTTATGTTTTTTTTATTGATTTTTATTCGATAAAAAAGCAGAAGGCAAAGTAGTACTACTTTGCCTTCTATCACTAAACTCATTTATAAAGGGGAATAAATTGATGCTCACTCACCGGTTTTTTGAAAATCATACACACTGCCAAGGTGGAGTATTTGGGTCAGTTCATCAAGAGCGGTTTGGCTTTCACTCAGCAGCATAGGGTCGGATAGATCCTGAGCGGTGATAGAGTCTCGATAATGACGCTCTACCCAGTGATTTAATTGACTGAAAAGGTCATCGGTCATAATCACTGATTGATTCATTGCGCTGAGTTCTTTTGGTGACAAGACCACGCGCAAACGCAGGCATGCTGGGCCGCCGCCGTTTTGCATGCTCTGTTTTAGATCGAAGCACAATAATTTATCTATGCCTGATTGGCTTGAGATCAAAGAGTGCAAGTAATCCGATACTTGCGGGTTTTGTTCGCATTCTCTTGGCACGACTAAAGCGGTTTTGCCATTTGGCAAAGTGAGCAGTTGGCTATTAAATAGGTAGCTGTTTACTGCATCTTCTACCGACACGGCAGATTGCGGCACTTCAATAATATTGAGTGGCTTATCCATCGCCTCGTTTAGCCTTTGATAAACGCTGTCTTTGTTTAAAAACGCCTTTTCATGGCAGAGCGTGATATCGCGGTTGCCAACGGCAATAACGTCGTTGTGAAATACGCCAGCATCAATCACATCAGGGTGTTGCTGGGCAAAGACTACTTTATCGTCGGCTAATGAGTGAGTGCGAGCAATTGCAGCGCTGGCTTCTAGCGTTTGTCTTGCTGGAAATTTTTTAGGTTTTGACAGAGCGCGGTTAAAAGCACTTTCACCAAAAACAAAAAACCCAACCCCTTGTTCACCGTATTCACGGCAAAAACGGGTATGGTTGGCTGCACCTTCATCGCCAAAGTAAGGGCTAGCAGGCAGGGCGTCATGGTGAACAAAGTGACTTGAATCGTTAAACATGGCTTTTAAAATACGCCCCGTTTGTGGATGTTCGATAGAGCGATGGAATTTGTTGATCAAATTTGCCGGTGTGAAATGCAGTTTGCCATCAGCGGTATCGCTACTGGGTGATACGGTAGCGGCATTGGCGGTCCACATGCTTGAGGCCGAGCAACAGGCCGCTAACAGTGCCGGAGAGTGAGCGGCGGCTTGCTTGAGAACAGAGCCAGTATCTCCAGTAAAACCAAGCTGGCGTAACGCACCAATATCAGGGCGAGCTAACGGAGCAATCACCCCTTGAGTCATGCCCAGATCATGCAAAGCTTTCATCTTTTTTAAGCCTTCTTTTGCGGCGAGCTTAGGGCTAGAGGCTTTGGTTTTATTATTTTTTGAGGCAAGGTTACCATCAGACAGGCCGGCGTAGTTGTGAGTAGGGCCGACAAGTCCATCAAAATTAGCTTCAACGTATTGAGTTGAGTGTTTCATCTTCATTCCTTGATTACTATTCTTGCTCTGACAAAGGGCCAAATAGGGGCACATACGCGGCTACGTCGCCGTCTTTTAATTGTAGGGTGTCGGCTAATTGTGCATCTATTATCAGAGTATTGTCTTCAATTTGTATCGCTTTGGTTGCTAAGGCTCGAAAGTGCTTAACTTGTCCGTTGCTGATTAAATAGGGCGTGTGTGAGTGGTTGATGTGCTGGGAGATTCGCACCATTGCTGTTTGTTGTTCCTTGACCGCTCGAATGTCGGATAGCTGAGATTCCAACATGGGACCGGCATCAAAAATATCCACGTAATGATTAAAACGAAATCCTTCAGCTTCTAATAGTTTTCTAGCCGGCAAGGTGTGCGGATGAGTGTGACCTATCACTTCTTGTACGGTTTCGGGCAGTAAGTTGGTGTAAATCGGATTTTTCGGCATCAATTCGGCGATAAACACTTTGTCATGCATTGAGAGTTTATCGGCGATAGCAAAGTCTAAGTTAAAAAAGTGTCTGCCTAACCCTTCCCAAAACGGCGAGTTGCCTTCTTCGTCACTAAAACCTCGCATTTCAGCAATGACGGTAGAATCAAAGCGATTGGCATTTTGTCCCATAAATAAGAAACGGCTTTTAGAAAGCAGGTGGCCGTTGAAGCCTTTTCTTGAATCCGGTAGCAGAAACAAAGTGCAAAGCTCGGTACATCCAGTGTGAAAGTTACTCAAGCTGAGTGTTTGGATCTTATTGTATACATCCAGCTCTCTAGATGAGTGCACAGTAGTATCGAGATGGTAGCTATAAAAAGGGTCTTGCAGACCTATGCCGGCTTGTATAGCGCAGGTTCCGACCAACTGTTTTTGCGCTAAATCTTCGGCAACAAACAGGTAGTAGCCGTCTTGTATTGGCGTGTCGCTATTAAACGCAGCGCAGCCTTGTTTGACCATTTCATCGAGGCGTTTGGGATCGTCCTGCATTGAGGTGAATCCAGTGCCGGTTTGTTTTGCTAACTTCGCCAATCCTTGACGATCATTGGCTGTAATAGGGCGTATTAACAGCATAAATAATGCATTCCTTGCCATTTAAATATGCAGTCACAATACAGGCAAAGACGGGGGGATCAAGCATGGGATATTCAATTGTTCAGTGAATTTATTGCATATATGCAATTTTTTGGCCTCTGATATTCGTTTTGTGTGACTGTATATTCACTTATTGAGTCGCTAACTCGGAATGACCTCGCCCAGATATGACTAATTATGAAAATAGGTTCACTACGGGCATTATTTTAGTGACTTTTGATGAAGTGTGATCAATCTCTAAGTTTAGTTATTCATTTGCTGGTGGTTTTTATCGTTGATTTTTTGTTTTATGGCTTGCGAGTTTGAAGAAGCACCTATACTGATAACTGTAAAACTGAATTCTCATTGAGCAAAAAGAGGACGATGGATGAAGATAGGGATATTAGTGTGTGGGCATCTTTCTGAGCCACTTGCCGCAGTATATGGACAATACTCAAATATGATTGCAACTGCTTTTCAAGCCGTAAATGATGAGATGATATTTGCAGAATATGAAGCGTTTAATCAGCAACTTCCCAATTTAGATGAGTGTGATGGTTATATTGTCACTGGTAGTGTGTGTAACGCTTTTGATGATGCCCCTTGGATTGTCGATTTGATGAGTTGGGTACAGCGTTGCGAAGCTCGTCGTATACCATTAGTGGGTATTTGTTTCGGTCATCAACTGATTGCTCGAGCGCTGGGTGGCACTGTTGGTCGTTCCGAAAAAGGCTGGGGATTGGGCAGTTATGAGGTCAATATTGTGGCGCAAAAGCGTTGGATGAATTTTTCTATTGATCGATTGCGCATGCTAGTCAGCCATCAAGACCAAGTGATTACCGTGCCAAAAGGGATGCGAGTAATCGCATCCAATGAATTTTGCCCTAACTTTATGCTTGCCAAAGATAACCATCTTTTTACCATTCAGGGACATCCTGAATTTACCTTAGATTTTATGTCGCAATTGGTGGAACAACGTAAGTATCTTATTAGTGAAGAGCAGTATTTAGCGACATTTGAGCAAGCCAAAGAGGTGCTTGATTCAGCTATTGTATTGCACTGGATTGATTCATTTTTTGTGTTTAATACTGAATCGATTCAAGACCCGAGCTTTGCTCAGTTAGTGTAAAGCGTTCTACAAATTAGTGACAAAAAAGGTTAGAAGCGTGGCTTCTAACCTTTTTACTTTTAAGCTGTTTTTAGTTGCTAACAAACAGCCTATTGCGCAATAAAACCGCCAGTTTGGTGTGCCCATAACTGAGCATAAATCCCGTTACCTTCAATCAGTTGTTGGTGAGTTCCTTGTTCCACCACATGCCCTTTGTCTAATACAATCAATCTATCCATAGAGGCAATAGTAGATAGGCGATGGGCAATGGCTATTACGGTTTTACCTTGCATCAACTCGTTTAAGCTCTCTTGAATCGCCGCTTCCACTTCTGAATCCAGCGCAGAGGTGGCTTCATCTAGCACTAAAATAGGTGCATCTTTTAGCAATACCCGAGAAATGGCGATTCGTTGGCGTTGCCCACCCGATAGCTTAACGCCGCGCTCACCCACTTGTGCGTCATAGCCGACATTACCAAACGGGTCGGTTAGAGTATCAATGAACTCATGTGCGTGTGCTTGTGTGGTTGCGGCAATAAGGGCTTCTTCACTGGCATCAGGGTTGCCGTACAAGATGTTGTCGCGAATAGAGCGGTGTAGCAGTGACGTATCTTGAGTCACCATACCAATTTTACTGCGCAATGAATCTTGGGTAATGGAGGCGATATCTTGGTTATCAATACTGATTTTGCCGCCTTCCACATCGTGAAAGCGCAGCAGTAAGTTCACCAACGTCGATTTACCGGCGCCAGAGCGACCCACTAAACCGACTTTTTCACCCGGTTTAATATTGAGACTTAGGTTGCTAATAACCCCTTTATTTTCGCCATAGTGGAAGCTCACATCATCAAACTGTATGCCGCCGTGTTCAACCTTGATAGGTTTAGCATCTGGCTTGTCTTGAATATCAATCGGCTTAGAAAGGGTTGCCATACCATCCACCGTTGTGCCCATATTTTCAAATAGTGCCCCCACTTCCCACATGATCCACATCGACATACCATTTAAACGCAGCGCTAAACTGATGGCGATGGCGATAGCACCTACGCTAATAGCACTCTCGGTCCATAGGTAGATAGAAATTGCGGCAATGGCAAACACCAGAATGTAATTGACCACTTCCACCATCACATTAAAGCCAGTCACCAAGCGCATTTGACGGTAAACGGTATCAAGAAAACCTTCCATACCTTGTTCGGCGTATTCGGTTTCTCGTTTGCTGTGCGAAAACAGCTTTACAGTGGCAATGTTGGTGTAGCTGTCGACGATGCGTCCGGTCATGGTTGAGCGGGCATTGGCTTGCTCTGACGAGACCTTTTTCAGGCGCGGTACAAAGTAGCACTGAATGCCGATATAGGCGAATAGCCACAATAGCATAGGCAACATTAAACGGTAGTCTGCTTGCGCTAGCAATACGATGATTGAGGTGAAGTACACACAAACATACACAAACACATCTAGCGACTTCATCACGGTTTCGCGTACCGACAGAGAGGTTTGCATCACCTTAGTGGCGATTCGGCCCGCAAAATCATCTTGATAGAAGGATAAGCTTTGCTTTAATAGGTAGCGGTGCGCCATCCAGCGAATCGACATTGGGTAGTTACCTAACAATGTTTGATGCTGAATCAGTGAATGTAAAATCACCAGAATTGGCATGACAATGAGCACTAGTACGCCATAGATAATCAGTGTATTGGCGTTGTCTTGCATGAAGGTTTCTGGACTGCTCGAACTGAGCCAGTCAACCAGTTTCCCCATCATGCCAAATAGAGAAACCTCTACAATTGCCACTATGGTACTTAAAAGTGCCATTAGTAGTAGAGGTTTTTCAAAACCTTTGGTGTAGTACCGACAAAAAGCGAAAACAGTATTGGGTGGTTGTTCGGGCTCTTGCTTAGGGAAGGCTTTGGTGAATCCTTCGAATAGTTTATACATGTATTGATCCTAAAATGTCGCCTTGCGAAGAGAAGGTTAGTCACAGCAAGGGTTTGATAGCTTTTTCTTGTGCTATTGCTGAACGCATAAATTACGATGATTGCTGTTAGCACCTTGTGTGATATCAGAAATATCGCACAAGGTGAATCATTAGATTAGATGGTGACGTTCATGATGGTAAGGTTTTTACCTTTTTTCTTACTGCGGTCGGTGGCTTGTAGCGATGCGGCAAGGGTTTTATCGACAGAACTTTGTAGCTGAGAGATACCAATACTGACCGTAAAGTGGATATCGGTTCTATCAAACTTAAAGCGGTGCGTTTGGATTGCATCGCGTAAATCGTCAGCCAGTGCGTAAGCCATCTGCTGATCATCGGCATGATACAGAACGCAAAATTCATCACCACTTACCCTTGCTGTAGATAAGGTAGAAGCGATTGGGAAATGGGTATTGACGATGTCCGTCATTTCTAAAATCAACTGATCACCGCAGGTATAACCATATTGGTAATTAATGACTTTTAGATCATCCACATCCATGGTCAGCAAGTAGACATCTTTATGATCTTTATAGCGGTTAATTTTATTGCGTAAAGTAAACAAGTTATCTTGATTAGTAGCACTATCACGCAGTGATAATTGACGATGAAACAACACATTGCTTAGCGCGGTTTCAATATAGGTCTGCAGTAATTTCATTAAACTGCCATAGGTGCGGGTGCGACTTTCGACAAAAATAACCCCAAACAATCCATTGTATCCTTGCAAAGGCAAGCGATAGAAATGTTTATCAATTTGAACTTGATTAGCAAGGAGATCGTCTTTGCTGTGTCGAATATAGGTGACATCACTACTAAGCAGGTTTATGGCGTAGTCTTTATCGACGCTGATCGCGTGCTCTTCACCAGAATAGCCAATGCTATAAAAGGTATGACTGTCATGATTGTACAGGCATAGTTGGATTCGATTGTGTGAGCAAAATCTTGAAAGCAATACGTTAACTTGGTTTCTAAATTCAAATAAATTCGTCGATCTTGCAAGTTTGGTAAGCTCTAGCTGCAGCTCTTTGTTGATAAAGTTAAACACAAACACCACTAAAAGCAGGGTCGCGGCAAGTACCGCAACCAATAACAGTGAATAGCTATGAGAAAATAGCGTTGAACGTGATGTTGACGAAAAATAGATCCAATTTAAGCTGTTTCTTGCATTGTAAACCGCCAGTTTAGGGTCATTTTTAAAGAAGTAAGTCACCTCACCGGATGGATGACTGTTAACGATATTGTCTTTAGTGTCGAATTTGTAGGTTGGTTTACCCGCAAAGTAATAGCTAACCGGAGTGCTGCGATCATCTTGGATAACCTTTCCTGCCACGGCATAACGATATACGCTGGCACTTTTGCCAATACGATCAGGGTTTGGGTGCAGAATGATTTGTCCTGTCGTGCGATCCACCACAAATACGTTACCGCTACTCATGGTTTGCAAATCAATTAGAGATTGGCTCATGTACCATAGGTCGAATTCGATAACGTATTGTTCTACCTGTTTTGGGTGTTTTTCGCGTACTGCAATTACCCAGCGTTTATTACGGCTTTGATATAAATTAGAAACTTGATAGTTGTTGTGCATGAAGTTCATGTCAGTCCAAGTTAACGCAGTTAGATCAATGCGTTTAGGATGACTGTTATTGTGCTTGGCTACATCAATGTCAGTTTCTGAGAATGCGGTATGATTTTTGTGGTTGTATCGAAGAATATCATTATAGTTTTCAGTGCTATAAATAAGTTCAATCGCCAGTTGGTTAGCTTCTTTAGTGTCTTTTATTGAGAGCGTTTTATTTAGGGATGCAATGCTACTAAGGCTAGTATTTAACTGTCCTTGGATGAGCTTTGTCGCAGTTCGCAAGTTAGCGTGCGACTGAGTAATAACTTCGTTTTCAACTTTGTGATAATGCTGATAAGCCACGTAAATTAGAATGGCAACGAGTACAATTACGTAGGGACGTAAAAGACGGATGATTGTTCTTGGTAAAGCCATATATTTTGTTGTCTATTGTGTTTGACGGTCAACGTCAAAATATGAACCGGTTGTTTTTTGTCCAACTTGCAACGACTGGCAATAATATAGAGTTTTAATAGCTGATCAAGCTCTGTTTATTCAGATTGGCGCAAAATGATATTTACAATATTTAGCTAGAGTGCAATTGTATGTCATTTTGCCTGCTTCTCAACAATGATCTCAGCACTGCACCGAGATCATTGTTCGCTACTTTGTTAGGCTTCTAAAACTTCTTGTTTTATAGGCAGAATTTTAGCCGGCCCTTGCGCTTTTAAGATCACCATTGATTGAGGCTGCAATAACATATCTCTATCAACCTTCCCTTTACCAACTTCCGCTTCGGCAGTATCACAGATGAGAACCCAGCGTTCGATATCCCCTTCTGGCACTCTAAATCGAGCGGGTGTTTGTGATTGGTTAATATAGTAGAGCAACTCTGCGCCATCAGTACCTATACCGAGCTTTAAGGAAACGGCATTCAGTTGATTCCAATCATTCATCTCCATTAAGTTACCATCGGGACGATGCCAACTGACGCGGTTATCATTGCGAGTTTCGCCACTAAATGCCTCAATAAAAGGAATCATATGTTCGCGGCGGGCGGCAACCATTTCAGATAACCATTTTTTGAAAGCCTGTTGGTGCTCACCCAAATCCCAATTTAACCAGCTAATGGCATTGTCTTGGCAATAGGCATTATTGTTGCCTTGCTGAGTGTGAGAAACCACATCCGCCGTTAATATATGTGGGATGCTAAATGAGAACAGCAAGCTACTCATAAAGTTACGTTTACGCTTTTCTCGCAATAATAGTGTTTCAGGGCATCGTGTTGCCCCTTCTACTCCTAAGTTATCTGAGCGGTTATCACCGTGACCATCATGATTATGCTCACCATTTGCCTCATTGTGTTTTAGTTGATAGGAGACCAAGTCTTGAATGGTAAAGCCATCGTGATAAGTGATGTAGTTGACCGTCATTTTATGCGGCCAGCGACTGGCACTGTAGATGTCTCTTGAGCCCATCATGCGAGTGGCAAACTCTTTTAAAAACCCTTGGTCGCCACGCCAAAAACTGCGCGTAATATCGCGGAATTTGTCGTTACATTCATTCCAACCATCAGGGAAATTACCCACTTGATAACCATTTGGGCCAATATCCCAAGGTTCAGCAATCAGTTTGGTTTCTTTTAACACAGGGTCTTGCGCGACTGCTTTAAAGAAGGCCGCTTCACGATTAAAGTTGTCGCCATTGCGTCCTAGTGTCGCTGCCAGATCAAAGCGGAAACCATCAACTTTAAATTCTTGAACCCAGTAACGAAGTGTATCCATGACTAGTGTTAAAGCTGGTTGATAATTCAAGTCGACCGTATTACCACACCCGGTGAAGTTGGCGTAGTGACAACCGTGTTTTAAGTAGTATTGGTTATCAAGCAGTTTTAGGTTGAATACTGGGCCGCCATCACCACTTTCTGCTGTGTGGTTGTAGACCACATCTAAAATCACCTCAATGCCGTTTTTATGTAGCTCTCGAATAGTGGTTTTTAATTCATGTACGGCATCGACTTCGGCGTACCTTGGATCAGGAGCCATAAAGACATATGGGTTATAACCCCAGTAATTGACCTTATCCATATTCAGCAAGTGTGGTTCATGCATACAGGCTGCAATAGGCAGTAGCTGCAAGCAATTGATATTTTGCTCTTTATAAAAGCTGAGCATTTCGTCACTGACCAGGCCAAGGTACTTGCCTTGGTGTTGCATTGGAACGTTTTGATTTAGCTTAGTTAAGCCTTTGGTATGCGTTTCAAACAAGACGATTTCAGAGCGTGTCAGACGAGGATGCTCTGATTGTTGCCAATCAAACTCAGAAGAGGTAACCACGGATTTCGCCATTGACCAGCTTTTATCATTTGAAAAAGGCGCTTGGTAAGTCAGTGGTTTGCTTATTGCTTTAGCATAAGGGTCTGAAAGGAGAATTTTTTCATCATTTTGGTCATAAACGATAAAGCCGTATTCTTGGCCATGTGAGACCCCCTCTATGTAAATGTGTTTTATACCCGCATAGCTATTTGTGATGGGATAGGTTTTAAACTCTCCCTTGGTGTTAAAAAGAGCTAAAGAGATCTCTTTACAGCTTGGGGCATGAATAGAGAAGTTACATCCACATTTATCTAACTCGGCACCCAGCGGATAAGGGCGTGATTTATTGCTACTCATTCTTTTTTATATCTTTTGTTTATTTTGTGAATGGTTTGGGTGATACGTTAAAAGGTTTACCCCATGAACGCAATAGGGAACATGCTGTTGGCGCTGTTCTAAGGGCTATTTTATTTAAAATATTGAGTTACATATCCCTTATGCCTGATACCGCAAAAATGCAGCTGATTTTTCTAATGTAAGCTTTTCTTTATATCAATAAGCGTTACTGGTTGATTGTAGGGCCTTAAACGATCTACATCACGGATTACACTTTTACGGCGATTTTGTTAAAAAATCAGGGAACTAATTAAATAGAGATCTGGATCTATGTTTGTACTTTTATGAGTGTGATCATTATCGTTTTAAAACAAGGATCTCACCCTCAAAAACGTGATCTGGGCGACAAATCACTTAAACTACGCCTTTCTCAGTTTCTCTACTTCCCCCACCATTTAAAAGGAGGAGGAGGACTCCGTTAATACCAAATCGCATTACTATCATTTCGTCGAATAAAACAGTTTCACACTAACATTCTAAATTGGCTGCGTTAACAGATGGACTGTTAATCAATGAAGAATGAACTAGAAAAATAATAATCGTTTCGGGAGTTAACGAGAATGAAAAAGGTAAACCTACTAACAGCTGCAGTCTCTGCTGCCCTACTTTCAACGTCAGCACTTGCTGTAGATTTCAATGGTTACATGCGTGCAGGTACTGGCATCAGCGGTAACAGTGGTTCTGATGTATCAGTAAACAAAAACGGTATTGGTCGTCTAGGTAACGAAAACGACAACTACTCTGAGTTTGGTCTTTCTCAAGATTTGCAAACTGGCGAGATTAACTGGCGTATTGAATCAATGATTGCATCTGGTGCCCCTGGTGCAAACGGTTGGGAAGATGCTGACTTTAACGTGGCACAGTTTGCTGTTAAAGCAAAAGGCGCTCTAGCATTTGATCGCGGCGCAACGCTTTGGGCTGGTAAAACTTACTACCAACGTAAAGACATCCACATCACTGACTTCTACTACCTAAACACATCAGGTACTGGTGGTGGTATTGAAAACTTGTCAGTGGGTAACCAAAAACTGTCTCTTGCTTTAGTGCAAGATGGTGACAATACAACTGCTGGCGCAAACCCAAGCAATAGTGATTCTTCAGGTTATATCTTTGATGCACGTTTAGCTAACATTGGCCTATGGTCTGATGCGAGCTTAGAAATTGCATTGGCATATAACTTTGCCATTGATAAAGACACTGGCGGCGCTGTTTCAGAACAAGCTGATGATGGTTTACTTGCAACTGCAATTCTTCAACAAGGCCTAAGCAACGGCTTTAACCAAACTGTATTCCAGTACGGTACTGCAGGCTACGGTGTACAAGCGGCTAACTTCTGGGGTTCAGGTTCATACTACGCACGTGGTACTGACCAATACAATGATTCAACCGGTTACCGTTTGCTTAACTGGGGTGTTATCTCAATGGGCGACTCTTGGGAAATGGGTCACCAGTTAGCATACCTAGCAGGTCAAGATATCGGTGATGGCACAGGCCAACAATACGATATCGATCAATACTCAGTTGTTGTTCGTCCTATGTATAAGTGGAACGACACTATGCGTACAGTATTTGAAGGTGGCTATAACGCAGGTGAACGCCTAGGTAACGGCAGCACTGAAGACTTCGGCAACGCTAAATTCACAGTTGCTCAAGCTTGGGCAATGGGAAGCAGCTTCTGGGCTCGTCCTGAGATCCGCGTATACGGTTCTTACATCCTAGATACTGAAAATGACAATGCATTTGGTCAAGACAACGACACTGAATACGTTGTTGGTATCCAAGCAGAAGCATGGTGGTAATCACACCTCTTAACCTTAAATAGGTTTATGATATAGCCGGCATGCTGTCGGCTATTTTTTTAAGGGCTTTCGCGTGAAGTATTTGTTATAAAAGGCATTACCTCTAAAAGTCATTAAAAAAATAATAAAGGAGATACCCCATGAAATTTCGAGCCTTATTCTTAAGCTGTTGTGTGGCTCTAGCGGGTTGTGCTACTCAAGAAACACTCCACCAAGTTGGGGCAGAGCCTGTAGTAACGTCAGTGGCGTCTCTGAATAAATCGCCTTTTAAACTTGATACACAAGCATTAGTAACGATTGATAAAAATACTCAAGTATTAAATAACAAGCTAATAGATAGCCCAGTGGTGGCGTTTGATCTTCCTTCTAACCGCGGTCCGTTAGATATTTCGGTCACTAGTAACATGACCGATGAAGCCTTCTTTTCTCCGCAGATTATGATTGTTGATAACAAGGGTAACGTTATTGAAAAATACGACTCTTCTGCGTTTGAATACCGACGCCCTCGTTTAGCATGGGGAGATCGTTTGGTAGCTGAGCTTAGATTCACACCGCCAGTGGATCAAAAGACAGTGACTATGCTTATCTATACCACCAAAGACGAGCTTGCAAAAACAACGGATCGAATCCATCCAGCCAGAGCGATGGCCGAAGGCAAAGGTAACTATCTGCCTGAGGTGAAAGACATCCCAACGCCCCATGTAAATTCTGGTAAGTTACTGGTGGAAGTGACAGGCGTAAATGCTGGCTTAGATGCCGATAATGATGCGAAAAAACATCAACATGAGCTAGATGCAACGGTTGAAAAATCTACGCAGGATTATTACCACAACGCAATTCGCAAAGCCGTTGATGAAGATAATATGCCCAAAGCCCTTGCTCTGTTAGAAGAAGCCAAAGATTTGCAGATACAAGGTGCGCAACAAGCTTACATTGACGCCCTTGAGCAGCACAGAAGTAAGTAATACTGCATAAAGCAACATGACAATTTGTTCTGTCCTATTAGCCAGAGAAGGGAGACCTTACTCTGGCTTTTTTTGTCTTCATATAATGCTTACCAAGAGGTTGTACAAAGTATGAGCAGGCTTGAACTATAATAGATGTGTATAGGTATCATTGCTATATACAGTACAGAGCAAGCGCATTCTCGCTGTGTGTTAACGAAAGCCGTTTTAGAAACAGTGAAAAGGAATCACGAGCGATGTGTTGCTGGACTTATAGGGATAGGGGTTTTGTATGTTAACAGTCACAGAAATGATGGCTTCAGGGATAGCAATTTTACTGTTCATGGCTATGTTTTTAAGTATTGCTCGATGGTCAACAAAACGTTCTGAGCGTGCTGAACAGCGCAGATTAGAAGCGGAAGATCAGGCTAAGCAACTTGAAGCTGAGCGTGTGAGAGTACATAAAGAAAAAATCGCTTTAGCTGATAACGGGCATCTAACAACTCAATTAGAATTAGCTGAAATGAACGAAGCAAAGCATCCCAAAGAAGCGGTATATTGGTATGAAAGGGCCGCCGAGCAAGACAGTATCGACGGCATTAAAGGCATTCTTAGAGTGTGTGAGCAGTATTCTGATGAGCTTATTACCCAAGATAAGCATCGCTATTGGCAAAATGCGTTTGACGCACACAATGGCGATGAGCAAGCAGAATACGAGCAAGGCATTGCCTTATTTGAGGGTTTTGGTATCGCCAGTAATATGGACAAAGGCATCCAATTGATAGAGCATGCCGCCAATAAACGTTGCTTTAGAGCACAAATGTTTTTGGCGCAGTGGTATCGCTCGTCAGAGAACCCGATGGCCGATAATGAAAAAGCTAAAATGTGGGAAAGCAGGGCGGAGCGCATCAATTTAGATGGAGAATCAAAATGATAAAAGCCCATACATTTTATACCAA
>NZ_BAUJ01000057.1 GCF_000496695.1 Vibrio halioticoli NBRC 102217 | reverse complement strand
TCAGTTCATAAGCTTGGCATTTTTTATGGGTACTGCCTGTTAATATCGATTGCAGTGCAAGGTATTTCGTTCAAAAAAGTTAAGCGATTCGGTCTTTTTCCCAAGCCGCTACTTTCTCTGCACGTTGTGCCGCTTTAGCTTCGCGGCGTTTACGTGCATCACAAGGTTCTGGGCAACTGCACACTTTATCAATGCCCATTGCATCCAAGCCACCACAGCTTCCTTTTACTACTTTCTTTTGGATAATGTAGCCTACGGACATCAATACGATGAAGCCAAGGAAAATACCAAAAGTCACTAAGAACGTTGTCATAGCTCAACCTTACTTATTTAAATACTGAGCAAAGGCATCCGAATACACCTCTTTAAACCCATCTTCGGTTTTTATAACCATAAACACCGCTAGACCGTTTTGATTGGCTACTCGAATACCTTCTTTCTCTCCTAGCACCATCAAGCCAGTCGCTAGACCATCGGCTGTCATGCAAGAAGGATGAATTGCTGTTACAGAGACTACCTTGTGTGCAATCGGTTTTCCAGTTTTTGGATTGATGATGTGTGAATAACGAATGCCATCACGTTCAAAATAATTGCGGTAATCACCCGATGTTGCCATCGCCATATTGCCTGGTTGAATAATCAGTTCAACTTCTCTGACATCTACAGTGGGTTTTTCAATGGCGATTCGCCAAGGGATCCCTTGATTGTTCTGTCCTTTCGATCTTAACTCACCACCAACTTCAACTAGATAACGTTGAATGCCGAGTGATTCAAGATAATTCGCTACCACATCCACGCCCCAACCTTTGGCTATCGTGGAGAGATCAACGTACAGATCTGGTAAGTCTTTTGCTAAGCCTTGGTCAGTTAAAGAAAGGTGTTCAATACCTATCATTTTACGACGCGCTGCTAATTCTTCATCAGTTGGCACGTTATCAGGGCGAGCTTCTGGGCCAAATCCCCAAAGATTCACCAAAGGACCAACGGTAACGTCAAGCGCACCTTCAGTGAGTTTGTTTAAACGAATTGATTCGCGCACTACCGTTTCCATATCTTTAGATAATGGGAAAGGCTGCGCTTTTTTATATTGGTTAAATTGGCTTAATTCAGATTTAGGGCGATAGGTCGACATTTGGTCGTTGACCTTCTCTAGCAGTTCATCAATTTTGCTCTGCATCGCTTCTGAATCAGCCACTTTACTATCAGCGATATATTTAATGTGATAGGTCGTACCCATCGTTTTACCCGCCAATGCAACTTGCTCTGGCGCTTGCTCACAGCCACTTAGCACCACTACTGAAACCAGTATTGCTGTTAGCCATTTTGAACCTTGAATAAGATGATTTACAAACTTCATCTTGTTTTCCTTATACCAATACAGGGCAAGCCTACTATCGCGATAGACGATAAAACAAAATGGCTGACTCAAAGAGCCAGCCATTGTTTTATCTGATTACGGCTTAGCCACCGAAGTCATCAAGTAGGATGTTTTCATCCTCTACACCTAGGTCTTTTAGCATGCCGATTACAGCTGCGTTCATCATAGGTGGACCACACATGTAGTACTCACAATCTTCTGGAGCTTCGTGATCCTTCAGATAGTTTTCGTATAATACGTTGTGTATGAAGCCTGTGTAGCCATCCCAGTTATCCTCTGGAAGAGGATCAGATAACGCACAATGCCATACAAAGTTGTCATTTTCTTCGGCTAGTTTATCGAAATCTTCAATGTAGAACATTTCACGTTTCGAACGAGCACCATACCAGAACGTCATCTTACGCTTAGATTGCAAACGTAGCAGCTGATCAAAGATATGAGAGCGCATTGGAGCCATACCAGCACCACCACCAACAAACACCATTTCGTTATCAGTATCTTTAGCGAAGAACTCACCAAATGGACCTGAAATAGTACACTTGTCGCCTGCTTTTAGAGACCAAATGTACGAAGACATAATGCCCGGTGGAACGTCAGGATTATTAGGCGGCGGCGTAGCAATACGCACGTTCAGCTTAATAAGGCCTTTTTCTTCTGGATAAGAAGCCATTGAGTATGCACGGATAGACTCTTCTTTTACGATAGATTCGTAACGGAATAGATTGAATTTATCCCAATCTTCACGGTACTCATCTGGAATATCAAAGTCAGCATATTTAATGTGATGAGGTTCAGCTTCAATCTGAATGTAACCACCCGCACGGAACGGTACTTCTTCACCATCAGGAATTTGCAGTACAAGCTCTTTGATGAAAGTCGCTTCGTTGTCATTAGAAAGAACCGTACATTCCCACTTTTTAACACCGAAGATCTCTTCAGGAAGTTCGATTTCCATGTCAGTTTTTATAGCAACCTGACAGGCTAAACGCTCACCTTCACGTGCTTCACCTTTACTAATATGGTCAAGCTCAGTTGGTAAGATATCACCACCACCGGATTTCACTTTAACGCGACACTGACCACAAGAGCCACCGCCACCACAAGCTGACGATACAAAGATACCGTTGCCTGCAAGTGCACTCAGCAGTTTGTCACCCGGAGAAACGGTAAAACCTTTCTCTGGATCACCATTAACTAAAATATTGACGTCACCCGTTGGTACCAGCTTAGATTTAGCGAATAAAATCACTAGCACTAACACCAATACAATCAGAGTAAACATCACAACGCCAAGAACGATCGTATTCATTGACTAATCCTTATAATTTACTCTTACAGTTGAACACCGGAGAAAGACATAAAGCCCAACGCCATTAGGCCTACAGTGATGAACGTAATACCAAGGCCGCGTAGACCTGGAGGTACATCAGAGTACTTCATCTTTTCACGTAGACCTGCAAGAGCAACGATTGCTAGCATCCAACCTACGCCAGAACCAAAGCCATACACGACCGATTCAGCAAAGTTGTAGTCACGCTGTACCATGAAAGATACGCCACCGAAAATTGCACAGTTCACCGTAATCAACGGTAGGAAAATACCTAGCGCGTTGTACAAAGGTGGGAAGAAGCGGTCTAATACCATTTCCAAAATCTGTACTAGAGCTGCAATAACACCGATGAAGGTGATGAAGTTAAGGAAACTTAAATCCACACCCGAGACTAACGCATTCTCTTTCAACACTAGGTTGTACAGTAAGTTGTTCACAGGAACAGCGATGGTTAATACCACCACTACTGCAACACCAAGACCGAAAGAGGTTTTCACCTTCTTAGATACAGCAAGGAATGTACACATGCCCAAGAAGAAGGATAATGCTAGGTTTTCGATGAAAATCGATTTAACCAGCAAGCTAATATAATGTTCCATCGTGCTACTACTCCTTCGCTTCTATTTGTTCAGGCTTGAAGATACGAATCACCCAAATCATGAAGCCAATCAAGAAGAATGCAGACGGCGCAAGCAAGAACATACCGTTAGGCTGATACCAACCACCGTCAGACACTAGAGGAAGTACTTCCATACCAAACAATTTGCCAGAACCAATCAGTTCACGGAAAAATGCCACAGTAATCAGTACGAAACCATAACCTAAACCATTACCGATACCATCAAGTAGCGATGGGATTGGCGCAGACTTCATTGCGTATGCTTCTGCACGACCCATTACGATACAGTTAGTAATGATCAAGCCAACAAATACCGATAACTGCTTAGAGATATCGTAAAGGTAAGCTTTTAGGATTTGGTCTACCACGATTACCAATGAAGCGATAATCGCCATCTGCACGATGATACGCACGCTGTTTGGAATGTGGTTACGAATAACAGACACGAAGAAGTTAGACAAAGCGGTTACAAAGATTACCGCTAGTGTCATAACAAATGCTGTTTCAAGCTTAGTGGTTACCGCAAGCGCAGAACACACACCAAGAACCTGCAAAGCAATTGGGTTGTTATCTAAAACAGGAGCCCAAAGGTTTTGCTTCATTTCTTTAGACATAGCCATTAGTTCAGCTCTCCTTCGCGTACTTTAGCAAGGAATGGTCCGAAGCCCATATCGCCTAACCAGAAATCGAAAGTATGTTGCACGCCGTTACCCGTCAAAGTTGCGCCAGAAAGGCCATCAACACCATGAATATCATTTGGTGCTGCGCCGCCCTTAACAATCTTTAATGCAGGCTTAAAGTTCTCATCGAACAATTGTTTGCCTTCGAATTGACCGACCCAGTTCGGGTTTTCTACTTCACCACCTAGCCCAGGAGTTTCACCTTGCTCGTAGTAAGTAATACCTGACACTGTATTGCCGTCTGTTTCAACCGCAACAAAAGCGTACATCATTGACCAAAGACCTGTACCGTGAATAGGGATAATCACTTTAGAGTAGCTATCACCGTCTTTCACTAGATACACAGTAGCAATGTTGGCACGACGAATAATTTTAGCCGTGTCATCCGCTGCGTCCAATCGAATAGATTGTGCTGGATCTTTTGCCGCTGCTCGTTGGTCGTATGCCGCAGCATCACCATCAACGAACTCACCGGTTTTAAGGTCAACTAAACGAGGTTCAATATAGTTTCCAAATAATTCTTGGATTGTTCCTTGCTTAGAGATCTTCGCAACTTCTACAATTTTTGTTTGTTCATCTAGCACCGCATTGGCTTGTTGCTTATCACGTAGCCCTACTGCTGCCGTCGAAACGACAATAGAACAAATCAGGCTTAAACCAATAACGACACCTAGCGTCTTTTTAATGCTATCGTTTTTATTTGCCATAGCGTGCTAGTCTCCGCTTAATGTTCTTCTCGATAACAACGTGGTCGAATAGTGGTGCGAATAGGTTCGCAAATAGAATAGCCAGCATCATACCTTCTGGGTATGCCGGGTTAACTACTCGAATCAACACACACATCAAACCAATTAAAATACCGTACCACCACTTACCTTTATTGGTAAAAGAGGCAGAGACAGGATCGGTTGCCATGAAGAACATACCAAACGCAAAACCACCCAAAACTAGGTGCCAGTGCCACGGCATACTAAACATCGCATTGGAATCAGAACCAATAAGGTTGAATAGGGTCGCGGTTGCGATCATACCAATCATTACACCGGCGATAATGCGCCAAGATGCAATTCCCATGTAAACAATCATCAGTGCACCTAGCATCAAGAATAAGGTCGAAACCTCACCGATAGAACCAGGGATATTACCGATAAAGGCGTCCATCCAAGTAATAGATTGGCCTGTTACATTGTTGATTAGGTTAGAGTTACCACCTTGTGCCCACTGGCTTAGCGCCGTAGCACCAGAGAAACCATCAGCTGCAGTCCAAACTAAATCACCTGAGATTTGTGCCGGATATGCAAAGAACAAAAATGCACGGCCCGCCAACGCAGGGTTTAAGAAGTTTCGACCTGTACCACCAAAAATCTCTTTTGCGACAACAACACCAAAGGTTATACCTAGTGCAGCTTGCCATAGAGGTAATGTCGGCGGAACAATCAATGCAAACAGGATAGAGGTAACAAAAAAGCCTTCGTTGACTTCGTGTTTACGCACGATACAGAACAAGACTTCCCAGAAACCACCGACTAGGAATACTGTGGCATAGATAGGCAAGAAGTAGGTTGCACCAAGCAACATCTTACTGCCCCACCCAGCATCGGCACTGATAGCACCTCCCAGCATTTCTGTTAGCCAGTAGTGCCAGTTACCTGAAACTAAAGTGGCTAATTCAGCACCAGAATGTAACGTAGATAGCGCTGTGATTGCTTGGTTACCGGTATTGTACATACCCCAGAACATCGCAGGGAAAACTGCAAACCACACCATGATCATGATGCGCTTTAGATCAACGCTATCACGCACATGTGATTTGGTTTTTGTTATTGTACCCGGAGTATAAAAAAGCGTCGCGGTCGCTTCATATAGTGGATACCATTTTTCCCATTTACCGTTGGCTTCGAAATGCGGTTCGAGATCCTCAATAAATTTCTTCAACATGACTTAACCTTCCTTCTCGATAGTGTCTAGACACTCACGAAGTAATTCACCAAACTCATATTTGCCAGAACAAACATAAGTACAAAGGGCGACATCTTCTTCGGATAGCTCTAACACACCTAAGCGTTGCGCACTGTCTACATCTCCAGCACACAAATCGCGCAGAAGCAGCGTAGGCTCAATATCCAATGGCATTACTTTTTCGTAATTACCAATTGGAACCATCGCACGCTCACCGCCATTTAGCGATGTAGTTAAGTTGTATAATTGGCCTTTAAATAAATGACCAAGGAATGAACGCGTCACAGAGAACTTGTTTTTACCAGGCATAGCCCAGCCTAAGAACTCTTTATCTCTTCCTTCGCGCAATGCAGAAACCTGCATGTGATAACGACCTAGGAAAGCATGAGGACCCGTTGCGTTTGTACCCCAAAGCACAGAACCAGAGATAATACGTACTTCTCCTGGCATCAATTCTTTGTCGACTAATTCAGGAAGGTATGCACCTAATGTAGTGCGAACCAAACGCGGGTTGCTCACGACAGGACCACCAAGAGCCACGACACGATCTGTATAGATTTCACCCGTTAAAAATAACTTACCGAAAGCAATAACGTCTTGGTAATTGATGTTCCAAGCGACATGCTGTTCGTTGACGGGATACAAAAAGTGCATGTGAGTGCCCACTAGACCCGCAGGGTGTGGGCCAGAGAATACATGCTCCTCAACATTACTTTGTTCTGAACGAGGAAGAGAACCACCACTTTTACACACATAAACCTTGCCATTAGTAAGCACTGAGAGAAGGTCTAAACCTGCTACAAATGCTTCATCCTGCTCGTTAATAATAACGTCAGGATTTCCTGCTAATGGGTTGGTATCTATTGCCGTAACAAAGATGGCATCAGTCGAAGAATCGACTGCGGGAACCTTACTGAACGGACGAGTTTTTAAAGCGGTCCATGAACCAGAATCAACCAGTTGCTTGCGAATGACATCCGCATCTAACTTAGCCAGCTCTTGTTGTTCATATTTATCAAAGGTAATTTGCTCATCACCAGCTGTTTCAATAACAACTGATTGCAAAACACGCTTTGCACCACGGTTTACCTGAGTAACCGTTCCGCTTTGAGGTGCAGTAAAGACCACGCCAGGATTCTTTTTATCAGCAAAAAGAACCTGTCCCTTCTTTACCACATCCCCTTCGCGAACATGCATTGTTGGTCGCATGCCCACGTACTCTTCGCCCAGCAAGGCGACTTTTGAAACGGGATTCCCGTCATTAATCACCTGGGTAGGAGCACCTGATATAGGCAGGTCCAAACCCTTTTTAATTGTAATCATACGCACTTGCACTATTTTAAGGAAAAAAGACTTTCATAACAAAAACACACTTTGCATGCTCTTATTTATAACAGATAGGTCGGTTTTTTCTAACATATCCTTGTGAACTACTAAATGAACCTTTCATAAGGCTCTTCAGGGCTCGCAATTCTAACATTAACGCTTGCATACATTCCACGATGAGCCGCGACGATTAGCAAAAAATCATACATTTTTTGTTATAAACATCATAAAAATTGATCCAAAACACGGCACTCACATTAATTTTATGAATTAAAGGTCACTTTGTGAACGATCGATAAAATGTAACAATTATTAGAATTACTTAATGAGACTCTAGAATAGAGCCCTGCCCTTTAATGGCCTCCCCCCATACAATCTGGAGAGCTGGGAAATGTTTGTTGCTTCCATTCTTCTTTTGTCAGTGTATGCATTGAAAGTGCATGTAACCCTTCACCAAATTCATCGGTTAGGGCTTCATTTACTAGACGATGGCGAGCAACCAATCTTAAACCTGCAAATTTATCACTGACAATAACGACCTTAAAATGACTCTCTGAACCTTCCGGCACATTGTGTTTGTAGCTCTCGTTGATAACTTGTAAGTGATACGGAGAGAAGTAAAAATCCAATTTTTTCTCAATTTTCTGCTGTCGCATGCTATCTCTCTATGTTGATACGTTTAGGAATATAGATAATAAACGTATAGTGCTTTTATCATTCTGTACAATTTACTACGAAATACAAACCAAATTAAACTAGAACACTCCCTCTATTCTAAAACAGAACAATAAGTTAATTCGCAAAAATAGCGCTAATTTGCGACAATAGACAAAGTTTAGGATCACTTTTTTAACATTTATAATCATGAAAACAGAGCTCGTACTGCACGACCAACAATTTACTCTTCATCGATACCCCAAAAGGGCTAGCGAAACACTGCAAGCTTGGGATGCAGGGGATGAATACGTTATTAACCATTTTATTGAAACGCCATTACCACTAGGCTCTAAAGTTTTAATTTTAAATGATAATTTTGGTGCCCTAAGCTGCTGGTTTTCTCATGAGCATCACGTCTACCTGCAAACTGACTCACTCGTCAGTCAAAAAGGCGCACAACAAAATCTCCTCTTAAATCAATGCAATGAAATTACTCTATTACACTCAACTGATGCGATGCCAAACGACATTGATGCTGTCATTATGCAACTACCTAAGAGTAATCGATTCCTAACCTGGCAATTGCATCAACTTAAAACGCACTTAAACCCAGAAACCCCAGTCGTTGCGGTCAATAAAGCCAATGCCATTCATACCTCAACGCTGAAGTTATTTGAAAAACACCTCGGTGAAACCCGCACTTCTCTGGCATGGAAAAAGCATCGCTTAGTCTTTAGTCAGGTTGGTGATCAAGCAACGCCAATAGTTGACGAAAAAACCACATGGGATGTACCTGAACATAATATGCAGCTAAACAACTTAGCCAATGTCTATTCAGGGGAAAGCTTAGATCTAGGTGCACGCTTTATACTTGAACATCTTCCGCAAGGTTCGAAGCATAAAAATATTATCGACTTAGGTTGTGGTAATGGTGTGTTATCGGTCAAATTGGGGCGAAACAATCCTCTTTCTACCATTACCAGTGTTGATGAAAGTTTCATGGCGGTGGAATCGGCGCGAATGAACGTCACCGCCAATGTCGATAACCCTGAACGTTATACGTTTCTAGCCAATAATTGCCTCGAAGACTTTAAAAAAGACAGTTACGATCTGGTGGTGTGTAATCCTCCTTTTCATCAACAAAACACCGTAACGGATCACATAGCATGGCAAATGTTTTGTGATGCCCATAATGTTCTAGAAACTGCTGGAGAATTATTGGTTGTGGGTAACGGGCACTTAGGTTATTTGGCTAAGTTGACACGCTTATTTGGCAAAGGCCGAGTCAGCGTGGTGGCCAGTAATAAGAAGTTTGTGATTCTTTCGGCAAAGAAAGCCTCTTGAAAATCAATCAACTAACGTTATAACACCGAGGTGTATGCTACTCTCGGTGAAGTACTTTATTTTTCACTATGTTATTAAGGGAACTATCAATGAAACATTTGCTGATTATTGCTTTTTCAGCCCTTATATTGAGCGGTTGTGCTAGCCCAACCGACCAACAACTGAATTTCAACCCGCAAGCAGATAGCAGTCAAGTGACTATCAACGAACAAAAAACGTTAAGCCTAACTACGACTGACGTTCGTACTGCTCAATACTTAGCATTAGTTAAAAAAGATGATGATAAGGCGATGCCTATTCATGCAAAACAAAATGCAAGAATTGCCTTAAATAATGCCATGCAATCAATTTTACAGTCTCAAGGCTTTGTGATTGCCAACAATAGTGACAACAGCATTGAAGTAGAACTACAAGAAGCTTTAGTTCGAGTAAAATCATCTACTTTTAGCAACAAAATGGATGCCAAAGTTACCTTAAAAGTGACTGCTGAAACCCCAACAGGAAAGTTTGTTAAAACCTATTCTGGCAGTGCCAAAGGCGATAACTCTATGGGTGCTTCTAACGAACAAATCGAACATATGCTTAATCACGTATCTAAGCTCGTGTTAAATGACATCGCCAATGACGTAGAACTTATCAATTACATGCAGGAGAAATTTCAATGAGCCGATTACTACTTGTAATCTGTGCGCTATTTAGCGCGTCAGTATTTGCCAATACCAAAGTGGTATTCGAAACAACCTTAGGTCACTTCACTATTCAGCTCAATGAAGAAAAAGCCCCTCTAAGTAGCGCTAACTTCCTTCGCTATGTAAAAGATGGCAGCTATGAAGGCACTATTTTCCATCGCGTTATTCCTGGCTTTATGGCTCAAGGTGGTGGTTTTGATGAAAATATGACGCAAATTAAAACCTACGGCCCTATCAAAAACGAAGCCAGCAATGGTCTGAAAAATAAAACCGCTAGTGTGGCAATGGCTCGTACCAATAACCCTGACTCAGCAACTCGTCAGTTTTTCATTAACTACTCTGATAATGAATTTTTAAACTACTCATCATCTAACCCTGGTTACGCGGTATTTGGTCAAGTGGTTGAAGGTTTTGATGTTGTGAAAAAAATGGCGAGTGTACCGACCAAAAGCAATGGTTTCATGAAAGATATCCCAGCAACGCCTATCGTTGTCACTAAAGTGACAATTCAAAAATAAATCCCCTCTATAGTTACCCTAAAGTAAACGCAGAGCTACTGGCTCTGCGTTACGTATGAGTAAAAGGAAAGAAAATGACGGATAAGATGTCTTGGGGTGAGACCTTTAAAAGTTACCTTGATAAGCGCTTGCTTTGGGTGTTTATGTTGGGTTGCTCAAGTGGTTTTCCTTGGGTACTGATTGGCTCAAACATGTCTGGGTGGCTAAAAGACGCGGGACTTAGTCGCGCGGCTATCGGCTACTTCGGTTCTGTTTTTGTGGTGTATGCCATTAACTTTATGTGGGCCCCTTTGGTTGATAGGGTAAAACTGCCAATTTTGCATCGCCTATTAGGTCAGCGCCGCTCTTGGATCTTCTTATGCCAAGCCATTATGCTGGTTTGTACACTGGCTATTTCTGGAGTCGATCCCGCTAAAAGCCTGATGTTTACCTCAATGCTGGCCTTGGGTATCGCGATTGCATCCTCCACTCAAGATGTGGCCATCGATGCCTACCGCATTGATAGTTTTTCTAAAAGTGAAGCCTCAAAACTGCCTCAAGCATCGGCAATGGCGGTCGTTGGATGGTGGACAGGTTATTCTCTTCCTGGTTATTTGGCATTTGTGAACGCCGATAGCATAGGATGGAACGGCGTTTATTTAGGAATGACCGCAATTGTAGCACTGCTGATGGTGTTCACTTTGTTTACCAAAGAGCCAAAAACCGCACGCAGCCAACTGCAATCAGAAGCAGAACAACGCCACAGTAAAGTGGTTGGCTCACCAGTTGTAGCATGGTTGAGTGTGACCTTGATTGAACCCTTTGCTGACTTTTTCCGACGCAACGGCGTTCGAGTCGCAATCACCTTATTGCTGTTTGTCTTTCTATTTAAAATTGGTGAAGCCTTCCTTGGTCGTATGTCGATTCCTTTCTATAAAGAAATTGGCTTTAGTAATGAACAAATAGGCGACTATTCCAAATTGATTGGTTGGGGAGCAACCATACTGTTTACCTTTATCGGCAGTATGTTTAACGTTAAGTTTGGCATTGTAAAAGGCTTAATGATTGGCGGTGTGGCGATGGCATCGAGCAATCTAATGTTTGCTTGGATTGCGAAATCAGGCCCAAATGAAACGCTATTTTTGGCCACTATCATTGTCGATAACTTTACCACCGCTTTCTCAACGGTAGCCTTTGTGTCATTTTTGACAGTACTGACCGGACAAGCATTCTCTGCAACCCAATATGCATTGCTTGCCTCGCTCGGGAACTTAGGCAGAACAACCTTAGCCTCTTTTAGTGGTGAACTGGTTGATTACTTAAATGATTGGTCGATGTTCTTTATCATCACCGCGGCCATGGTGATTCCAAGCTTAATTATGCTTTACTCTCTTCGCGGTTATTTTAACGATGTACTCGACAGAGCAAGAAAGCGTGGCTTAGAAGATGAAGAACAACACAAACAAGCTTTAAAATAAAAGCCTGATTCTACGTAACTTAAAAAAATAGCCACACGATTGACTAAAGTATCAAAAGTGTGGCTATTTTTATTAAGGGTACATACCTTTGCCAAATATATTGAATACTCTTGCGACACCTTGTGTGAATACCATAGGTTCACTAAGTACGGTCAAACATAAGCAGTCTTGACCTTCCTCTGTACGGGGAGAATGCTTTATTGAACCATCCGCTACAATGTAGTCCCCTTCACTGTAGTACCCCTCTTCATCGCTAAAACTGCCGTGGAGTACTAATGTTGTCTCTACGCCTTTATGGGTGTGTTGCGGCACCTGCACGCCACCAGCAATGTAGAGCAAACTCACTCGCTCTTCTTCGCCTAAATCTAAATGAGCGGTGTACACTTTTCCCCCATAGCTCTTCCATTCACTCAGTCTTTTACTTACACCTCTCAAAGATTTAGGTAATACAAAACTCTTACCGTTAACTTCAATTTTTACCGAGGGTTTTTGGGTATTTAACGAGGTTTTATCTTTACTTAAACAAACAATATTATTAAATATTTCGTCCATCATGGACTGTTCAATATCTATTTCAGCATCAGGCTCCATCATAATTTGGGATGCTTGACTTTCAAGTTCATCAACCTTGCTATGACAATGCTCGCAGGTCTCAAGGTGTGCAGCGAGCGTCAATCCATTACAAGCGTCGATGCTTCCGTCCGCATAGGCTTTCAACAACTCTTCACTTGGATGATTTTTCATACTTGTTCCGCCCTTATTGTGTCTTTTAACTTCTCAACTGCTAATCTCAATCGTGATTTAACTGTACCTAGAGGGATATCAAATTTATCTGCGACTTCTTGGTGAGGCAATTCATCAAGATAAATGGCTTTGACCACCTCTTTTTGCTTCACCGGAAGCGTATCTAAATAGCGTACTATTTGTTCTCGCAACATATTTCTCTCAGGTGAATACTGGTCTACGAGATCTGGTGGACAGTAATCATCCGGCCAAATGTCTTCTGCATGTACATGTAATTCTCGCCCTTTTTGCTTCCTTAGCAAATCGAAACACAAGTTTCTGGCGATGGTGTATATCCAAGTGGACAAGGCACTTTTACTACCGTCAAACAAATGCGACTTTTTCCAAACCGCAGTCAGTGTCTCCTGAACTAACTCCAACGCTACTTGCTCATTACCTACATGCTTATAAGCAAATTGCTTGAGCCTTGGAGAAAAATGTTTAAACAGTGTTGCAAATGCACCTTTATCCCCCTGCTGCACCTTGGTCATGCACTCATTCCACTCTGCCCTACTCGGGTTCGAGGCATTGGTTAACGTTTCCATGATTCACCTTTAGAGAATTAGAGAGGGAAAAACTCCCTCCCTCCAGGTTATTCAGTAATGTCTGCTGCGAGAATACCTTCGTTAGTAGCAATCGCTTTATACACCTTACCGTTTTCTAGCATTACGCCTTCCAATTGAAGCAGCGCATCTTTACTTCCCACGCCCGTCACAGTTACAACATAACTCCCTGCTGCGACATATACATTCTGAACAATATCTGTATACGCAAAACTAGCTAGGGCTGGATCACTATTCGAAATATCTGTTGATGTCGTTAAGTATATGTCAACTGTTGCAGCTGCGGGTAAAGATGCTGCATGCAGTACGCTTAATGTGGCACTGGTTGCTACTGGACGTCGTTTATCTTCGATAACCAATGCATCAATGTTTGCCAATTCATTTATCGCATAAACGCTGTAATCTTTACCTTTCTCAAACTCAACACCTTGCGCGTCAATTTGTAAGTTAGTCGGGTCATCGAACGCAAATATACCTAAATCATAAGCTTTGGCCGCTAAATCTAAGTAGCCTGACACCACTTTAAAATCCACATTAGTGAGGTCCACTGGCACGGTACCATCTACCGATACATCAACGGTCGGGGTATCCGCTGATAAATGCCCTACTCTCACTTGAGTAATTTCGTTTGTGTCATGGATAATCGACGATCCTGTTCCATCCATAACGAGCAGTTTAACGGGTGATAACACTGTATTTTCATCTTTAGCAGCATTCACATTTGGGATAGCTGCGATAGTGAGTTCAGCCCCTGCAGGTAAGGCAACCGCTCCAGAATCGAAAGCTACAGTGCTGGTGCCAGCCAACGCTAATCGAACTCGGTATTCAGCAGCAGGAACACTCACGACTCCCGTTGAAGCCTTGTAAGATAGGGTGGCCAACGGGGCGCCGGGGTTAATATCATCATTGGGGCCAGTGACATGTACATCGACCTCAGGAACACCGGGGGATGCATGCACAACTTGCACATCGACATTAGTGGCGTCATTGTCTCCTGTAGCACTACGCGCAATAATTAAGGGCTCAACTGCGAATTCTGAACTTGCATCAGCTTGCCCAACAACCATCACTGTGTACAACAAACTTGAATCCAAATTAAGTACAGTGTTAGGAATCACTGTCGCTACTTCTCCTCCCGGCAACTGAACATCAACTTGAATTGAGTTTTCCCCTTCATCAAGAGCGATATAACCCGATGCTGTAGCATAATCTACGCCCGATAGGGTTTGGCTATTAAAAGTAGAGTTCGTACTGCTGGCGTCATCTCCATTTATAGTGACATTAGCCAATGGTGCATCCGCGGAGGCATGTACAGCTTGCACTCTAGCTTGAGCAGAAGGTTCATCATCGTCATTACAGCCCACAATAAATAATGACGAAGCAACGAGCATTACAGGAAGGTAGTTCTTAAACATAATTTTATCTCCATATCACTATCATCTGGCTTCAATGGCTTGGCATAGAAATCTCACCGCTTCATGACAATCCGCTTGGGACGTGAGGTGTTCGAACTGCTCTTGCTCTAAAGGTAATAACTCTAACCATCGTTGACTGACCCAAGTAGCATCGTCAAAAAAACAGTCCGAATAAAGACTCCTGATTTCAGGGAATCTTTGATAAACCCTTTGCAGTTGATCACTGATAAAAGTATCGGTTTTAGACAGTGCTTGGCTGTCCCAGTTATTGAGGTATTCCACCTCAGCACAACGTAGGCCATCAAACTCTCTCCAAACCCTTTTCACTCTGAAGCGACGAGTTCCTACGATAGTGACACCAAGGAATCCGTCAGAAAGTTGTTCAAAATCGATTGTTTTAGAAAGTGTGCCGACACGTGAGATTTTTCTTGGAGAAGACAAAGTCGGCTCACTAATCAAACAAACTCCAAATCCCTCTCCCGCCCTACAACATTCGCTGATCATACGTTTGTAACGAGGTTCAAAGATTCTCAAGTTCATTTTCCCTTCGGGTAATACAACAGAACTTAAAGGAAATAGTTTGATAATTGCCATATGCCACTCTTCTTTATTGATCTCCAAAACTGTTACGCAATCGATTAATAATCGATCAGAAGTATTTCATTATTTCGCTATAAAAAAAGTTCCGTAAAAAATAAGCAATTGAATGTTATTTGAACGCCAAGTTTGCATTTCCGTGATCTTGATCACTAATTAATGTTCAACTTTTACATTTTCCCACTTCCATTTGTGTGTCAGATCTCTATTATTCGAGGGACGGAATCGATTGCTACGGAATGGCAAGTCCATTTTTTCGCTAAAACATTTTTAGAGACCCCTTTATTATGCGTAAATCACTTTTAACTCTCGGCCTATTAGCGGCTACCTCAGCTCCAGTTCTTGCAGCTGATTACACAGACGGTGACATCCACAAGAACGACTATAAGTGGATGCAATTTAACTTAATGGGCGCGTTTGACGAGAAGCCTGGTAATTCAAGCCATGATTATCTAGAAATGGAATTTGGCGGTCGCTCTGGGATCTTCGATCTTTACGGCTATGTTGATGTATTCAACCTTCTATCTAGCCCTAGCTCAGATAAAGCTGATGCCGATGCAAAAATGTTTATGAAGTTTGCTCCACGTATGTCTTTGGATGCACTAACTCATAGAGACCTATCATTTGGTCCAGTACAAGAGTTGTACGTAGCTTCAGAAATCACTTGGGATGGCGTAACCACTAACGCAGCGAAAGGCACTTTCGGTGTAAACCAACAAAAAATCGGTCTTGGTTCTGATGTAATGGTGCCTTGGCTTGGTAAAATTGGCCTAAACTTTTACGGTAACTACGATTCAAACGTTAAAGACTGGAACGGTTACCAAGTGTCTACTAACTGGTTTAAACCTTTCTTCTTCTTTGAAAATGGTTCGTTCCTTTCATACCAAGGTTATATCGATTACCAATTCGGCATGAAAGAGAAATACTCTTCAGCGAGCAACGGCGGCGCAATGTTCAACGGCCTATACTGGCACTCAGATCGTTACGCAGTGGGTTACGGTCTTAAACTTTACAAAGACGTATACGGCATCAAAGATTCAAGCGCATTTGAATCATCAGGTGTAAGCCACTACGTTGCTGTCACTTACAAGTTCTAATAGAACTTAAAGTGGTAAAAAAGGCGCTTTAGCGCCTTTTTTAATGCCGTGAATTCGCCAATAAATGCATTTCCGAGTATCCTAGCCATGAATTTGTGTCCTTGGTTCTTATCTGTGTATTTACCCCTTAAAATACACATGACAATGGGCATTTAGACTGGAGAATGGTTTGAATATTAGTATCCTTGGCGTGGGTGCCATTGGTTCGCTGTGGGCGTGTTATCTACACAATGCGGGTCACAATATCTCTTTGTGGAGCAGAGACACAGCGCCTAGCATATCGCTGTCATTTGCGCAGCAAGCCCCTATTCAATTTCGCGCCAACCAAATCTCGGATATGAATAATGCCGATCTAGTGATTGTGGCAGTCAAAGCATGGCAGGTAGAGCAAGCTCTATTGCCCATTATTCCGCATCTCAAAAAAGGCTGTTGCGTACTTTTTACCCACAATGGCATGGGCGCTGTCGATCCACTGTTAGCGCAATTCTCTGAACACCCGGTGTTATTTGCTACCACCACTCACGGCGCACTCATAGATAATCAGTCTAAAATTCAACATACGGGACAGGGACAAACAATCGTCGGCGCTCTCAACGAGCGTGGCGCATTGCTATCATCACAAATAGTCCCTATGTTAGATCATGCCCTTGCACCTGTATCTTGGGACGATAATATTCAACAAGCTCTGTGGAACAAACTGGCGATTAATTGCTGTATCAACCCATTAACCGCCATCCATAATTGCCGTAACGGCGAGCTTGCGCAAAGTGAGACTTTGGCTCTAATACAAGCACTTTGTGTGGAAATTAGTGAAGTCATGACCGCTGAAGGACTGACTTGCGATAGCGATGCACTGTTTGCCAAAAGTCAGCAGGTTATCCAAGCCACCAGCGAAAATTTCTCGTCAATGCATCAAGATATTCAACATCAGCGTCGTACCGAGATCGACTATATTACGGGGTACTTACTCCAGCGCGCCAAAGCACAGCAGATTTTAACACCGTACAATCAAACGCTTTATCAACAGATCAAACAAAAAGAGGCTCAGCAATGACCATTAAGGCCTTAGTACCCATAGCTCCGGGCACTGAAGAGATGGAAGCCATTACCATCATTGATGTTTTAATTCGTGCTAACTACCAAGTAACGGTAGCCAGCGTTGATCCTGAAGGTGCACTTAGCTTTAAAGGTTCGCGTGGCATTGTGCTCACCGCTGAGGTGAAACTTGTGGATGTAGCCGATGAAGAGTTTGATGTTATTGCGATGCCCGGCGGCGTTGGCGGCGCTGAGGTTTTCCAACAAAGCATCCTGTTGGTCGAAATGATCAAACAGCAACAATACGATGGCCGATTAAACGCTGCGATTTGCGCGACCCCTGCATTGGTACTGCAACACCATCAGTTGTATCCAAAAGCATTGATGACTTGCCATCCACACTTTAAAGCGCACATTCCTGAAAACAATTGGCGAGATAAACGCGTCACCTATGATCAACTCAATAAACTGCTGACTAGCCAAGGCCCAGCTAGCGCTTTTGAGTTTGCCATCGAAATCATCATTTTGCTTTCAGGTAAAGCCTTTGCTTGGAGCGTAGCTGAGCCTATGGTGCCACTACCTAACCTTCATTATCACGAATTAGGAGCTAAAGGTGTTTGATATTCAAGCCATTCGAGCCCAGTTTCCTGCATTGCAGCAACAAGTAAACCAACAACCTTTGGTGTATCTTGATAGCGCTGCCACCACCCAAAAACCGTTGCAGGTTATCGATACGATTAGCCACTACTATTCGCAGCACAATGCCAATGTACACAGAGGTACGCACAGCTTAACGGCCAGCGCCACCAGCGCATTTGAGCAAGCTCGTGAAAATGTGCGTGATTTCATCAACGCAAGCTCCCACAAAGAGATTGTATGGACGCGCGGCGCCACCGAAGCCATCAATTTGATTGCGCAAACGTATGCCAGAAACACTCTGCAAGCAGGTGATGAAATACTGGTCAGTGAAATGGAGCACCACGCCAATATTGTTCCTTGGCAAATTGTGGCGGAGCAAACTGGCGCGAAAGTCGTAAAGATCCCGATGTTGGACGATTGCACTTTAGATCTTGAGGCTTTTCAAGCACGCCTTAATCACAACACCAAGATCTTAGCCATTGGCCAAGTTTCTAATGTCACCGGGACTCATCATCCTGTAAAACAGATGATCAAACTGGCTCGCCAATTTAATACTGTTATCGTACTTGATGGCGCGCAAGGTATTGTTCACGAGGCGGTTGATGTGCAGGCGCTAGATTGTGATTTTTACGTCTTTTCTGGTCACAAGCTGTATGCGCCAACGGGTATTGGCGTGTTATACGGCAAACTGGCTTTACTTGAGGCGATGCCACCTTGGCATGGCGGCGGCAAAATGGTGCAAAAGGTCAGCTTTTCTGGCACCTCATTTAGTGAGCTTCCCGGCAAATTTGAAGCGGGTACGCCGAATGTAGCCGGCGCTTTAGCCCTCTCAAGCGCGATTGATTGGTTAACCAGTATCAATCATGCCGAGGCTGAGCAACATGTGCAGGCGTTGCAACACAAAGCCTACCAAGCCATTTCAAAAATTGAAGATATTGAGATTGTCGGTTATCAAGCAGGAGCCAGTATTTTAAGCTTTATTATGCCGGGAGTGCATCATGAAGATATTGCGACCTTGCTCGATCAACAAGGCATTGCGCTACGCGCGGGACACCACTGTGCTCATCCACTGATGGATAGCTTAGGTATAAAGGGAACGGTGCGCATCTCTTTTGCTGTGTATAACAATGAGCAAGAAGTGGATGCGCTAATTGCGGCTCTAACCAAGGCCGTTGATATGCTTTAGCGGCTTCTCAACAATCGCTAAACCTATAAACCTATAAACCTATAAACCAACCTATGCACTGAGTGTTTTAATTTGCTCAACAATTGCTTTAAGCCCATTGCCTCGCGATGGGCTTAAATGTTGGATCAAACCAAGTTTTTCAAAATAGTCATCGATATCAAATTGCTGAATTTGTTGACTGTTTTTGCCATTACATACCGTCAGTACCAAGGCAATCAAACCGCGCACAATGCGCGCGTCAGAGTCAGCACAAAACTGCCAAACTCCGTCAACTTGCTTACCCACCAACCATACTTGGCTTTCACAACCCGCCACTAACACCTGTTCAGCTTTTAGCTCATCAGGCATTGCGGGTAATTGCTTACCCCACAAGATCACCTGTCGATAACGCTGCTCCCAACCTTGGCATTGTTGCATCTGCGCAAGGATATCCTGTTCAAGAATGGTGCTGCCAAACGGGTTTTCTGGGTATGTCATGATAAGTAGACCTTAATTACGCGCTGTGTTTTTCAATCAATTTGGCAATGATACGCGACACTGCGACAAAACCAAAGGTGGCAGTCACAACAGTGGCTGCGCCAAAGCCAGTCGCACAATCCATTCGCTTAGGGCCTTCGGCTGTGGCTTTCACCGCGCAGACACTACCATCGGCTTGCGGGTATTTAAGATGCTCTGTAGAAAAGACGCAATCGATGCCAAACTTACGCTTTGGATTCTTGCTAAAGTTATGGAAACGGCGCAGTTGATCTTTGATTTTCTTTGCAAGCGGGTCTTGCACTGTCTTGCTCAGATCCGCCACACTGATTTGCGTTGGGTCGACCTGACCACCAGCACCACCGATAGTGATCACTTTAATTTTGTTGCTACGACAATAGGCCAACAATGAAGTCTTAGCTTTAACGCTATCAATGGCATCTAATACGTAGTCGTATTCTTTACTCAAATATTCAGATTGATTTTCTGGGCCAATAAAGTCATCAATCAGATTCACTTTACACTCAGGGTTAATTAGCGCGACACGCTCTGCCATCACTTCAATTTTACTCTTGCCCACAGTGCCGCTCATAGCGTGTATTTGACGGTTGATGTTAGTCACGCACACATCGTCCATATCAATTAGAGTTAACTCACCCACGCCACTGCGCGCTAGCGCTTCTACTGCCCAAGAGCCCACACCACCAATACCAATCACACACACGTGCGCGGCACGTAAGATTTCCACTTCGCTATTTCCATACAGGCGACGCGTACCGCCAAAACGTTGGTCATAGGATTCGGATGCTGGGGTGGTTAATTCTCGCATGAGCTTTATCTCTGAACTGTAAACAACAAGAGTGCGTTTTATACGCACTCTTGTGTTTAATGTCTAGTCTTTGCCGTGTTTAGGCTGACTTGTAAAATCGAATCACTGTTTCCCTTTTGGCAATTGCCATGGATTAGCGGTGACTGAGTTTTCTAAGCCTAATTTCCAGACGCGGCCAAAGTGCTTATAGTGCCCAGACTGTACACCTGCTCGCTCGCCCATACCGTGATAAAGATCGAGGTGATTTTGTTTCACTGCGCCACCGGTATCTAATACCAATAACAAGCGCAAAGCGTGTGTACCAGACCATGTGCCGTCGGCATTAAGCAAAGGCACTTCAGCTAAAATTGGCGTGCCCATAGGTAGCCAAGATCTGTCTCCTGCCACTGCTGCCATTGGCAATAAAGGAATGCCTGCCGAACCACGCACCGCTAAATCATCTTTCGGGGCGAAGAACACATAAGAAGGGTTTTGCTCTAATAGCTCTTTTACGGTCTCTTCATCGTTTTCAGACACCCATTGTTTAATCGCTTTCAAAGACATGTCTTTGCGCTCGACTAAACCGCGCTCAATTAAGATGCGTCCGATACTGACGTAAGAGCGATTGTTTTTCCCCGCATAAGCGAAATACTGCATGCTGTTGTCATCGCCAAAATGAACAAAGCCACTGCCCTGCACTTCCATTAAAAATGGGTCAATCATGTTGGCCGCGTAACCAAGTTCTAACCCTTTGCCCGTTAATGCCCCATCATAGATTTGAGCACGAGTAGGACATTGGCTACTGCAACTTGGCTTACCGTAAACAGGGTATTTATAGGTTTGATCAGGAACATGACGTAATTCAATGACCGGAGAAAAATATCCAGTAAATAGCACATTCCCTTTATTGTCTCCGCCACGCATCTGCGCACTTTGTACGCCAAAACGTTCTAGGTCAGCAGGATCTCCACTTTGCAATGCCCACTCAGAAAGGTGTTGGTACAACTCTTGGTACTTAGCCGCCATGGAAGGTGAGTTATCTAGCACCTGCTTAGCCTGCGCATCAAACGAGTTTAAATCTCGAAATGCATTACTATTTATAGTTTTAGTTTGCGTAAGAGGCTGAGTAAATTCTTGGTCAAAATATTGCTGACCATTATCAGTATTCTGGGCACAGCCCGTTAATAGGATCGCAACGGCAAAGAATGGAATAAATTTGTGCATAGGATGGGTTTTATATCCTTAAATAAACCTTAGAAAGTCAGAATGACAAACTCACATGCTTTACGCAATGCTTGTTAAAGAAAACACACACATTAAATCTAGAACTGTTATCGCATTCTTTTAATATAGAGTCATTTAAACAGTTGCAATCATATAAATACGCATTATTATTGTATAAAAATTCACATCAGAGTTGGTTATGTCTCGTAGTACTGAACTGGTCAAAGGATTTCGGCAATCCACCCCATATGTAAATGCTCACCGTGATAGCACTATGGTTATCTATCTCTGTGGTGATGCGTTAAGCCATGATAATTTCCCTAATATCGTCAGCGATATTGCACTACTGCATAGCCTTGGCGTGAAGCTGGTATTGGTGCATGGCGCTCGCCCGCAAATAGACCAACGCCTTAGCTTACAGTCCTTATCTTCCCCTTATCACAAAGGGATTAGGATCACTGAGTCAACGACCTTACCGCATGTCATGCAAGCATCAGGGCAATTACAGCTCGCCATTACCGCTCACCTCTCTATGAGTCTCAACAATACGCCTATGGCGGGAAACCAACTCAATGTGGTCAGCGGTAACTTTGTGATTGCGCAGCCATTAGGTGTGGATAACGGAGTGGATTATCAACACAGTGGGCGAGTACGCCGCATTGATGTTGAAGGCATCAACCGCGCGCTTGAGCAAGAGTCGATAGTATTGATTGGCCCAGTGGCAGGCTCCGTTACAGGCGAGTGTTTTAACCTAGTATCAGAACAAATTGCCACTCAAGTAGCGATAAAACTAAAAGCGGACAAACTGATTGGTTTTAGCTCAGATCAAGGTTACATCAAACCTAATGGTGAAGTGGCTGCAGAGCTGTTCCCACACGAGCTAGAAAGCATCCTACAACAAGGCATGCCAGGCAATGCTCCTATCACTGAACGCTTCTTACAGGCAGCAGTAAAAGCCTGTGAAAAAGGCGTACAGCGCAGTCACCTTGTGAGCTACCTTGATGATGGTGCTTTAATACAAGAGCTATTCTCTCGTGATGGTATCGGTACACAAGTTGTGATGGACAGCGCCGAGCAAGTGCGCATTGCCACCATTGATGACATTGGCGGTATTTTAGACTTGATTGAACCGCTAGAAAGTGAAGGCATTTTAGTGCGTCGCTCTCGCGAACAGTTAGAGCGAGAAATTGAGCGATTTACTATCATAGTCAAAGATCAGCTCATCATTGGTTGCGCCGCGCTCTATCCTTATGTCGAAGATCAAATGGCCGAAATGGCCTGCGTAGCTATTCACTCTGACTATAGAGATGGCAACCGCGGCGTGCATTTATTAGAGCACATGAAGCATCAAGCCTATGCGCTCGGAATCAAACAACTGTTTATTTTGACCACCCGCAGTTTGCATTGGTTTAGAGAGCAAGGTTTTGCTGAAATTGATTTAGAGGCACTGCCGATTAAAAAGCAGGACCTCTATAACTTCCAACGAAAATCAAAAATCTTAGCGCTGGATATCAACTAAGACATTTCGCACCCACTAGCTATCTGTTTGCAAACGTTGCGACAGATGGCTACTTCTTGCGGTTTTTTGCTTGATAGCGCGCTGCATAATACCAACATCAGCATACACACCCAGACGATTCTTGGCGCGCGTCACACCGGTATAAAATAACTCTCTGGTCAGTATCGGTGTCATCGTTTTCGGCAGTAACAATAACGTATAGTCAAACTCACTGCCTTGCGATTTATGAATAGTCATTGAATATGCGGTTTCATGTGGCGGTACGCGACTTGGAAGCACGCCTTTTACGCTGCCATCAGGCAGTTCAAAATACACTTTCAATCTCGGCTCTTGTAAGCTTTCATCCAACAAACAAATGCCAATATCACCATTATACAAATGCTGACTGTGATCGTTACTATTGACCATCACAGGCCTTCCTATGTACCAAGTATCTCTATCCGCAGCAATTAAGGCTTTCCGTGCCAATACTTTTTCAATATTGGCATTGGTGCCTTCTACTCCAAACTCGCCTTCTCTGACTGCACACAGCAAGCGGGTTTGCGCAAAGCTTTGCAACACAGTGCGCGCAAATGCAGACATGCTTAACGTGCCATTTTGCTCAAATCTAAGGTTTAGGTACTCTTTATAGCGAGTCGCTAAAGTATCAATCAATTGCGCGTAACGCTCACTGTTGACCTCAAAGTGCTCGATATCTTGATACTGACTGGCAAACACCTCTGTCGCTTTACTGCTGCTACCTGAGTTGATAGCGCGTGCTAACTGACCTACGCCAGAGCGACTGTGAAAACGAAAGCTCTTTTGCAATACACACAAGCTATCACTAATCGCCGTACCCACATAAGGTGATGCAGGCAATTGGTAGCCGGTTAACTTATTTAGAAGCTCGCTATGCGCCGCGCTGTAACCTTGTCCGCCAAGTTGGCAAATATCCCCTAATACCGCCCCAGCTTCCACAGATGAAAGCTGATCTCTATCACCCAGTAATATCAAACGCGCGTTCGCTGGCAGTGCGTTGAGCAATTTGAACATCATAGGCAAATCGACCATGGAAGCTTCATCGAGAATCAACAAATCTAAATGCAACGGATTCTTGGCATTGTGTTTAAACTCTGTGCGATTAGGAATAGCGCCAAGCAAGCGGTGTAATGTGCTGGCAGAGGTGGGGATTTTTTCTTTTATCTCCGGTGACACAGGCAAGGAATCAATGGCTTGTCCGATGGATTCGGTCAGACGCGCCGCCGCTTTTCCCGTTGGCGCAGCAAGCTTGATATCAAGTTCCACTTCACTTGAGGCCACCAGCGCAGCTAACAATTTAGAGACAGTGGTGGTTTTGCCCGTACCCGGGCCCCCTGAAATTACACAAAAGCGGCGCGTAAGCGCAGTAGCGGCGGCCACTTTCTGATGGTTTAAACACGCACTTAACGGTATGTATTCATTTAATACTTCAAGGTCGCTGGCTGACTTAGCACTGCTGGCAATCGCCACCAGTTTATCCAATGCAATGTCAGCGGTGTCCACCACATCCAAAGACTCACAAATGGCTCGATGAATTTGCGCATCACTGGCATTGGCTTTTTTAAGCGTTTGAATATCTTTAAACAGATAACTTAACTGCCATGTGAATAATTGATCTAACTGCAATCTCAACACAGATAATTGCTGCGCATCCATCGCGATAGGCTCAGCGTATTCCAATAGCTTTTGTGCCAGAGCCCCTTCAAAGTGCCAATATTTCTGCAAATACAAACTGCCAAATTCAAACACTAAGGGTAAGCGCATAGCTTGTTGAAAATCTTGCGCAACTAAGCTCGATTTAGTGAGCTCATCCGCCCAATCACAGGCAAATAGTTGTGGGTCAAAAAGTGGCTCAAGTTGTGTCGCGCCAAAGGATTTTAATGGATTCCAAGCATTACTAACCGGTAAGCATGAATTGCCTTTACTGAGCTCATAACTCACCGCGCATACCATTACCGCAACATGCGCCGCTGATGCGGTTTTTTCTTGCTCGGAAAAAAACTTAGCCAACTGAAAATCAATATCGCGCACCATGCCCACACCAGCCATAACGTGTAACCAATCTAGCCAGCTTTTCTGGCGGTATTTACTCAATTGCTCTGGCGCAATCTCGGCCACATTGAGCACTTCTGGAAGGCTTTCACTCGACGCTATCATTTTATTGCCTCCTCACCACGAATATGAGCATCTAATTCATTGAGCATAGGTAACGATGGTTTCGCGGAAAATACCCCGTATTCACCACTGCCATCCATGCCACGTAAAAACAAATAGAACACACCACCAAAATGCGTTTCATAATCGTAGTCTGCAATACGACTGCTTAAAAAGCGATGCAGTGCCAATGCATAGATTTGATACTGGGCATCATAGCGATGATCTAACATCGCTTTGTGCAAATTACTTTGGTGATAATCTTGAGCAGAATCGCCTAAATGGTTGGATTTCCAATCAAGGACGTAATATTTACCTTGATGCTCAAACACCAAATCAATAAAGCCTTTTAGCATCCCTTCCACTGGAGCAAAACCAAGATCGCCTGCTTGAGCCGTTAACGGATCATGCTGATGGGTAATGGCATTAAATCGCGGCGCAGAGAGAAGCTCTATCGGCAATAAAAACTCCATTTCTACCAGCCTTTGCTGAGGGTTTTTATCGCACAATCTCATACCCTGACCATCAAGGTCGGTCGAGAGCACTTTATCGACCATATCTTGCAATACCGGTAGCCACTCTTCTTCTAACTGCTCTTTGATTATAAGCTGACGGATCACTTCACTGTTTTTGTCGCTAAATGCCGACTGGGTATATTCCACTTCTTCAAACAAGGTATGTAAAAACGTGCCCGGACGTGCGCCACGCGGAAAGTTAAACATACTCTTTTGCATAAGGTCGAGCATTGGGGCTTGATCCTGAGAGGCGTCCACATCTAAGGTCGTATCCAGCCAAATACTGTCGTCTTTATGCGCATGACCATGCCCTTGCTTAACCAAACCTGAATAACTGGTCATCCGCCAGCGCCAATCAATTTGTTGCTGCATTTTATTGGCTTCAAGCAAAGGCGCATCTTGTTCAATTGGAATGTAACAAGCGTCATCAGGGGCAATGGGGTCGCATACGGTAATGGATGGGTATTTCTCTTCCAGCTGACTTAACGCAGCGCTCAGCGCCGAGGCGTCTTGCTCTTCGCCTCCTTGTAACAAATAGCCAATGGAGCTCAAATGGGTCATCACCTTTTTGCTGCGACCGTCTTTGAGCGCCGCCACGCCAAGATAACAAGAGTACACAGCGCGAGTCACCGCTACATAAATAAGGCGCAGATCTTCCGCTAGACGCTCTTTATCCGATAACGCAATTCCCTCTTCATTATTGTCGAGATCAAAGCGGGTGCATTGTTGCTCGGCGTCGTAATACAAGGCTTTATCGCTTTTGCGACAAGCACTAACAAAAGGCACAAAAATAATATCGTATTCTAGTCCTTTCGACTTATGGATAGTGACCACTTGCACTAAGTTGCGCTCTGACTCTAAGCGTTGTTTCTGCTCATCTCCTGACTCACCATCGTATGCCTCATCAATGGATTCAGAAAACCAACGTAGCAATGCATGATCACTTTCTAGCTCTGCTGAGGCTTGTTGCAATAACTCGGCAAGATGCATTAAATCAGTCAGCACTCGCTCACCGTGTGGCTGTTTTTGCAATCGCTGGGCTAATTCTCGGTGCTGAATAAGCTTGCGGATCATCGGCATGATCCCAGACTTTAGCCATAGCTGACGATAATCACTGAACTCTTGGCTAAGCAGTTCCCAATATTGCTCATCTTGGTTTAATCGCTCTAAATCAAATAAGGAAAGATCAAACAAGGAACTGGCCGCCGCAGTGCGCAATGCTCGGTCATTTTCAGAATTTAAAGCGCCTTGCAAAAATAGCATCACATCACAGGCCACAGGACTGGCAAAAACGCTTTCTCGGTTGGACAGATAGACACTGGCTACGCCTTTTTCCGACAACGCTTGTCGCACTAGGCTTGCCTCTCTACCTGTGCGCACCAATACCGCGATATTTCCAGCTTGAATCGCCTTATCTTTTGCGCTGTGTAGCAGTGCATTGCCTTGATCTGAAGCGCTTAATAGTCGCTGTATTTGAGTGGCGGTCGACTGCGCCATAGTGTGGTTATAACTGCCTTTGGCTACGCCGCCCTCTTCTTGCTGTTGATGCCAAACTGTCATCGCCGGCTGAGTTTCACCATGCAAAGACCACGATTTTTTGTCCGCACCTGGGCTAGGTAGCACTGAGGTAAACGGAATATCATCGTTGTAGATAAATGGCGCTTCTGACTCGACAAACAGCGCATTACTGGCTTCAACCATCTGCTCACTTGAGCGCCAGTTTGTCGTAAGATTAAAGTGCGAAGTCACTTCATTACGAGCGCGAATATAGGTAAAGATATCCGCGCCGCGAAAGGCGTAAATCGCCTGTTTAGGATCGCCAATCATAAATAACCCGCACTCCGGGTGATCTAAGTACAAATGACTAAATATGTTGTATTGCTGAGGATCGGTATCTTGAAACTCATCGATCATAGCAATCGGATAAAGCTGGCGAATTCGCTCGGATAACAAATCTTCTTCGTCGGCTTGCAAAGCATGATCTAACTGACTGAGAAGATCATCAAAAGAAAGCTTTTGCTGCTGGCGTTTGGCTTTTTGTAACTCTGCTCGGCATTCAGGGATCGCATTGCCTAGAATAGCCAGTTTAACCTCTAATTTAGGCAGTTGATAAAATGCCTCTAGCTGATCAAATATCGCATGTTCTGGCGCTTGTTTGCCTTCTTTGGTTTTAGCTTGCAAAACACTGCTACAAAAGCGCTCTAAACAATCTGGCATGCCAAGAGTGCTAGGCGTAACCTCTGCCCAACTGTCCCCTTGTGAAATCCAATTTGGCACGTTTCTTTTGTTATAAGGATTTTTGGTAATTCCAGAATCTGCAATTAATTTTTCTAGCTCTGAGCTTACCGCAAGCCAATCACGCTTTAACTCATCAATCAGCGCGACTCTTTGTGCGTACAAGGCTTCTAAATCACCGCTTTGCGCTTGAGAGTGAATATACACTTCATTGCCACTAATAAAGCGGTCAAGCTCGGTAAGTAGGTCGTGGGGGTGACGCCAGTGACTGCGAATTTCCGCTACCATAGCTTCATTCATTTGATAAAAATGACGTCGCCAGTAGTCTGATACCACTTGCGCTTTCAGCTGACTTTCATCTTGAATAAATTGGTTTTTAAATCGGCTGCCCGATTCAAAGGCATTTTGCGTAAGCATGCGCTGACAAAAGCCATGAATGGTAAATACGGCGGCTTCATCCATTTGTCTTTCTGCGGCCAGCAATAACTCACAAGCTCTGTCTCTATCTTGGGTTTGTTCAAGTAGAGGTTTGATCACAGGATCATCACTCACCCCTCGGCTAAATGCGACTCTTGCTTGGTGTATACGTGCGCGAATACGATCTTTTAATTCGGCGGTTGCCGCTTCGGTAAAGGTCACGACCAGAATTTGTTCAACATTAAGTGGCTTGTTGTGGGCCTGACCATTGTCGCCATGACCTAACAACAGTCGCAGATAAAGCCCAGCAATCGTAAATGTTTTGCCGGTGCCAGCCGAAGCTTCAATAAGACGTGCCCCATGCAAAGGGAATGTCATTGTCTCAAGTGGCGCAGGAATTATGTTCGTGACCTCTGTCATGGTGAACCCTATCTAAATATGTGACCAATGTTATGAAATGAGCTATCGCCTTGAAAGGGCTGGATACTTGCGCTCAAAGTTTGCGATCCCACTCACTGTTATCGTGTTTCGTTCCAAGTAGGCTTGCGCTCGAATGGTGAGGGATTTGCCATCTATAAATATAAGAAATAAGAGGTCTCTGTGACCCTTGGGCCGTCGGTATAAAAACCCCTACATATAATATTCCTGACGCCCCCCCCCCCTCTCTCTTATCTGCAGCTAATCGCCTTTACTTAGTAGTTAACCTTTCTTGTACCGGCAAGAAGACTCTTTGTGCTAAACGATACCCAGACTCTGCCAATGCGTCATCCCATTGCGGCCACGCTCTGTGTATGTAAATGTCTTGCGACTCTCCCGCGTTATAGTCATCGCCTAAAAAGCTTGAATTGAACTTAGCTTGAGCCGCTTCGCGAGCCACATCACTATCATTTTTTTGTAATTTCTTACTCATTTCTTGCATCGCGCTTTGCGCTGAATAAGGGAAATAAGCAAGAGGCTGAGTCATACCTTCAAAGAATAGTGCCAGCAGATCTTGCAGAAAATCCAACGCATCTTGCGCAGATATTGCGGCAATAGAAAAATACTCCACCTCTTTGCTATTAGTGATACCAATAAGGTGGCTGGTTAGCGATTGATTGGATGCACAAGCACATAAGTGCTTGATCCATGACTGTAAAATATCTTTTGAGCGAATGCGACCGACTCGATAGTTAACCAAACCAGAAGCGTAGTGATTGTCTAGCCAACCCGTGATAGTAAGATTATGTTCGCCATAAGGAACACTGACAGACAACGGAATTGAAGGCTGCTTACTACTGGTGTAAAACTCAATTTCAGAGACCAAGCCCATCATTGCCGCTTTATTTTCTGCCACTTCCAAATCGCCAAATTCGCCAATCGGCAGTTGCCCAGAGCTGCGATAATATTGAGACACTTGCTCTACTTGCGTCTCTCCGCCATCGAGCATAGCGGCAACGATTTCATCGCGTAATAAATAACGCTCCAAGCCACCTAAAGCAAAAGGCTCATCGTCTTCCACTATCTCGCTATCGCGGTTAAACCAAACTTGCAGGCGATGATTGAAGAAATATTTTATCGGCAATGACCAAAAAGCGAGTAGCTGATCCAATTCAATCTCGTTAACGCTGCCTCTTTCTAAGAAATAATCGATAAGTGGCGTGGGCGCAGTTTGTTCGATAGAAGAAATGCCATTGGCAATAGGCAGCCATTCAGAGGCAAAACTGGCGTTATTTAAAAAAGCGTCTTTACTAAATGGCGTCATGGCATGGGATGAGGTTAAATGACTCACAAGCAAGTCACCTGAGTCATCAACCGACAAATATTGGTCCCCAACCAGACAATAGTTTTGTGCGCAATACTCTTGCAATTCGGTTAATAACACCGAAGGTAAGCACTCACTATTATCTAAAATTGATTGCCCAATATAGCTAATGTATAGGGTTTGCTGAGCAGAAAGTAGCGCCTCTAAAAACAGGTAACGATCGTCATCTCGACGGCTTCTATCCCCTATGCGCGTTTTCACTGACATTAAATCAAAACCTTCAAGAGGAACTGAGCGTGGATATACCCCATCATTCATGCCCAATAAACACACCACTTTAAAAGGAATAGAGCGCATTGGCATTAAGGTGCAAAAATTCACTTGGCCTGCTAAAAAGCGCTGACTAATGCGCGAGTTATCTAATTTATCTTGCAAATACTCACTGATAATTTGATGACTTAGCTCGGAGGTTAACGCCGCTTCAAAGGTTTGCTGAGTCAGTGAAGATAGCGCGTCACGAATACTGGTTAAGGCGATTTCGTTTTCAATGTCTAACTCAAAGAAATCATTGGCTAACTGGTTTAATTGCGCTTGCCAATCCGAGCTATGCAAAGGTGTTTGCAGTGCGTTGCGATAGTGCAAGACTTTGTCGATAAACGCGGCCAGTTTTCCAGCAAGCTCTCCTTGCATACCTTCTATTTGTTCATACGGGGCTAAAATGCCCTCGCTCAACTCAAAAGCTTGGTTGGTAGAAGACATACTGTAGCCAAGCAAAATACGTTGTAAGCCAAACAGCCATGTATTTTGATTTAAGGTTGGCAGTTCAAATTCAGTTGCGGTGGCATCATCAAGCCCCCAGCGGATTCCGGCTTCTTGCGTCCATAGATTAATCAAATCAAAGTCAGTTTCTGACAAGCCAAATCGTTGCAAAATAGCGGGCGTCTCAAGGATCTCCATCATTTCACTGCGACCACAGCGACTATTCGGAAGTGCCAGTAACTGCAAAAACGCATTTAAGATTGGGGTTTCTTCAGCAACACTTCTATCAGAAATGGAGTATGGTATTCGCCTGTCTGCGGTTGCATTGCCAAAGATAGCTTTGATGGCTGGGGAATAGGCGTTGATATCCGCCACCATCACTATGATATCGCGCGGCTTAAGGGTGGGATCTTGATTAAACATCGCCAGAAGTTGGTCATGCAGCACTTCTACTTCTCTAGTAGCGCTATGACAACTATGAATAGAGAGCGAAGTATCTTGCGCAGAAACACAGCCTTTGTGCGTGCTTTGATCCAATTTTGAATCGTCTTGATGTTGCTCTAATTGCAAGATGTTTTGTTGTATTTTTTGCAGCAATGACGTTGGCTCAATATCAACAAAAGCTTCGACTTCATTACTGCCAAGATCGGACAACAAATATAGATTATCGCGCCCCTGCTTACCCATTGAAGCTAACAAGTTGTTGCTGATTGCATCATGATGAAACTCTGGTAATGCGTTATGTTCGATATCGCCTTTAAGTACCGCAACGCCTTGCTCGGTTTCCATCCCTTGTTCATTCCAGCGAATTCTCGGTCTGACTAAGTTAGCCATCTTCGACAATGTGCGCGGATCTTTAATGTCGCCCCAATAGTAACGACATGGATTGTGAAACATAAGGTGCACATCGATATGCTCACCCAGCGCTTTGAGCGCTTCAAGGTATTTAGGCGGCAATGAACTAATGCCAAACACAAATAATCGTTTAGGCACATTATTACTGCTGATCTCGGAAGTGTTTGCTAAAGCATCAATAAAGTCTTGATAAAGATTGGCACGATGGTACTTAGATTGCTCTAAATCTTGAGTAAATTGATATAACTCTCGCCACAGTATTCCCTGCCAAAGACCTTGCCCTTGTAACTCATCAGGATGTTCATTTTGCTCCCAAGCGTTAATGTAATCGGGGCGATACACTAAGTAACCATCGAAGATATCGGCAATTTTTCCCGCTAATTGGAATAGCTTAGAGTCGTCATCATCTTGCTCTAGATAAGAAGCTAATGGGGAGAATTCAGGCTCAGCAAGCTTGCTGGGTAAAACTTGCATTAGCTTCCAAGTCATCGCTTCTTTGTTAAATGCACTGCGCTGAGGAACGTCCGGCAACACTTCAATGAACATCTGCCAAATGAAAGTCGCAGGTAGCGGGAAATTAAGATTGGCCGCAATCCCCATCTCTTTAGCTAATTCCATTTTTAGCCATTGCGACATGCCCGGACTTTGCACCAAGATTTGCTCTTGCTCAAAAGGGGAAGCAAGAGGTTGCTGGCGAATTAGCGCAATCAATAAAGACTTAAGAAGATCGATTTGGTTTGAATGATAAACAGTAAACAAGGCAGGCTCACAATCCATTGAATCAATTGCAATAATGTTACCACACACTAGTGCAATTGATGTCGCTATGTGAGGTTATTTACTGCTAATTGCCAACCTTGGTTGAATCAATAAATTATTGAAATATTGTATTGCCACGTAACTCACAATGATAAATGCAACCCCTAACTCCAGTACCGCTAGAGTGTGAACCTGCTGAACATACTCTGTGGCGATATTCATATTTGTCATCCATACCGCCACCTTAAACATAGCGGTTGCACTGATCACCAATGGGAAAGTAAAAGCAGCATAACCTGGGCTAAACGGCAGTTTTAACAGGCGATAAAACGCCATGTAGATAATGGCTGTCATAAGGATTGCGATACCAAACAATAAGGCAACAATCAGTGGCGATGGCGACGCCACAAATGATAAGTAACCGGCTAATGATAAACTGGCTGGCGCGGCTAAAATTGCCAATGTCGGCTTGGCGGCATCTTGCACGAGTTCTGAAAACATCAAACGATAAATCATTATCGGCAACATGATAGCGTAGGCAATCATGCCAAAATATAAGGTCGCCGCGCCAATCCAATGCAAAGAGGCACTGCCTGAGTAAGTTAAAGCGGCCACAATAATTCCTACCGGTGGTACAAACCAACTCGGCAGCATATGACTAAGCTCAAAATTTTGACTGCGATGAAAGGTAAAGCTCATTAAAAAGATAATGTGCAAAATTACCGATACGAGCCATAACACGTTGCCGAATAACGCCCAATGCTGACCAATAGCATACGACACTACCATACTTGCCATAGCAAAAGTGGGCACAACACTCCCCACTACTGGATGAGATAAATCTTGCTTTAATAGATGTGAATGAAGTAAGAATTTACCGCTCAAAATCAGCAATAATGTTGCCGCAATTACCGCGCCTATCATTTGTGCATATCCACCAAACATGCCTAAATTTTCTAGGCTCCAGCCTAAACTGGCAATACCTAAGGCCAAACCCGCCATTGGCGTGGGTGCATTGGCTAAACGAGATTGTGCTTGCATGTGATTGCTCCGCAGATTATTAACCGCTGTTCATTAAGTTGATGCAAAGAGTGTATTCTTAAGTTATGTTTATTAAAATTTAAAGATTTAAAACTAGCGTTAAGTAAAAATAAACACTTATGATTTCTTTTACCCTAAGACAACTCGAAGTATTTACCTCTATTGCCAAAGCAAGCTCTATGTCCAGCGCCGCACAAACACTATGCCTATCGAAAGCGGCGGTGAGCCTATCTCTTAATGAGCTAGAAAACCAACTTGGACATACATTATTTGATAGGGTAAATAATCGCCTTGTTCTCAACAAAGAAGGCTCTACTCTACTGCCCGTTGCGGATGAGTTACTGGATCGAGCTCGGGCTATTCCCTCTTTGTTTAATGATTCAAATACATTGAGTGGGGAACTGAATGTAGGGGCCAGTAATACAATAGGTAACCAACTACTTCCCTACCTGATTCGAGATTTCAGGCAGCAACATCCGGCAGTACGTTTTAGCACCTTACTAGAAAATTCATCGCTGCTTAGTCAGAAAATCATTGATTACCATATTGATATTGCCCTCATCGAAAGCAATGAAGACTCAGATAAACTGACCCATCATCCATTTGGTTTTGACCGAATGTGCATTATTTGTAAGCCAGACAACCCTTTAGCGAAAAAGAACAAGCTATCCATCGATGAACTTGAAGCCAATAACTGGCTGTTAAGAGAACAAGGCTCTGGCTCTAGAGATTATTTCATTCAACACATCGCGCAACATTTAACCCAATGGCAAGGGGAATTTGAACTAAGCAACAGCGAAGCAATCATTAACGGTGTTGCGGCAGGGTTAGGTTTAGCCTGTTTATCTGAGCTTTCAATTGATAGTGCATTAAAAGCTGGGAAAATCAGCAAGCTCGAGATTGATTTACCCTTAGATAGAACAATGCAAATTGTGCTACACAAAGATAAGTATTTAAATCCACTGCTAGCGGCATTTTTACAATACAGTCTTGAGTGGCGATTGAGCGATCACTGCACAAAATAAACAACTCAGCTAGACTGTAGCGCGTGATTTAATGTATAAATAACCAGTATTCAATTATTAACAATCAATTTATGAGGATGGACCATGGCTGTTATCGTCAAGTACGTGGTAGAACGCAACGGAGAAGAAAAGATGACTTTTACCTCAAAAGCCGAAGCGGACGCATATGACAAGATGCTGGATATGGCTGATGAACTATTTACTCTGTTAGGGAATAGCGAAATCATCACCGATGAAGGCCAACAAGAAGAGCTTTCAATGTACTTAGCTAAGCACAAAGAAGAAGTTTTGTACGCTTTGGGCGCAAAACGTAAGCCAACACCGAAAAAACCAAAGGTTGTGAGTCAGGATGATGTCAACTCAGCAACTTCTGACGCTGCATAAGTAGCCGTAACTAATATAGTCCTTTATCATATAGGGTATCTCTACCTCCAAACTGCAAGATAGATTGCTAATTACCTTACGAAGGACTATATGAAAGACCTTATCATACATGCCCTAGCTGTGTTCATGGGCTTTTTTGCTATCATGAACCCAATCGCTAATACGCCTATCTTCATCGGTTTGACTCGTGGTAACGATCATCAAACAGTAAAGTCTATAGCACTGCGCTCTTGCATTATTGCTTTTATTATCGTCACCATATTCGCTATTTCAGGAAAGCTCATCTTTGACCTGTTTGGTATCACTTTATACGCCCTCAGAATTACCGGCGGTATTTTGGTATTTATGATTGGTCTGAACATGTTGCGCGGTAATAACGAACACCATAAGCCAGAAAAATCGGCCAGCCACACCATAGCGCAAAAAGAAGCGGCGCTGAGTATTGGCGTATCCCCTCTTGCTATGCCTATCCTTGCCGGCCCTGGGACCATTGCGACCGCAATGAACTTTGCAGCAGTTGGTGGCAACTTTGAAGTTATTATTACTATTATCTCCTTTGGACTGCTTTGTGGACTGACCTACGCGCTGTTTGTCTCTGGAGAGCAGTTTGTTCGAGCTATTGGACCGAGCGCACTAAACGTAATTACTCGTATGATGGGCTTAATACTGGCGGTTATTGGCATGCAGATGTTGATTGAAGGTATCCATCAAGCTTACATCGCGTTGTTTGTATAATACCAATCACACTAAGTAAATG
>NZ_BAUJ01000058.1 GCF_000496695.1 Vibrio halioticoli NBRC 102217 | reverse complement strand
CTTAAAGTTTTCCATAATAATACCTTTGGATTTTTGGGTGTATAGAACACCACTTATATAATGTAGGATGTTATTTTTAATTACGTGTATTTATTAAATCTATTTTATTAATCACGTAAGTATACAGACTCACTCTATTATTTTATTAGAGTTAAGTTTATTGGTGGAGCTTTATTATTTAAAGTTATTGGTCAATATTTATATAAGTAAAAGTTAACTATATTGAATCTAAATATTTTCTATATAATTTAACGTTAAACTTGTTTGCTTACGGCCAACCTAAAAGACAACAATCACAGTACAGAACTCGCAAGTTAATGGGAGGTTCTGTTGAACGGATTTATGACTAATGGTCAGTGGTAAAAATAAAATATTGACTTATAACAGTGGTTTACAAGGTTACTCTGACGACAAGTGGAAAGACAACTGATGATCAATATTATACCAAGCTAACAGGGTTAGCTCTTTTTCAGATTGCGATTTGTAGTAGATAGACATTTGATGTCTCCGTTTTATTCTGCAATGTTGTATAACTTGATGGAAAGAATAATAGTGCATATTAATAATGAATGAAACGCCAGTTAATTATAATTGTGACGAATGGGCAAATGAAGATCACAGATAAGGTCTATTCACTATTAAAATAGAGTTTTATTGAGTATTTCACTATATTTAATTTGATCACCGTCAAATTTATACTTTGGTCATTCATTGCCTATTAACTAAAATGAGTAACACCGCAAAGAATAAGCAAATGATAGTTGTTTCATATCGATAGTATTCATCGTAATTATGAATGGTAATTTCATCGCAAAGTAATACTAAGATATAAAGATATGTCTTATTAGTTGCCATTTATGCAGGATCTGGACGATTCTTAGTGGGCTGTTCATTTTTTCTGCTAAATATGGTGCACAAACGATTTTAACTATTGCACACGCAAACGTTTAGCTGTATTTTTTCGCCACTGAAATTTTTACTAACATTTTTATGGGAAACGAGCTTGTCAGGGGCTTTTCCAACAAACACAAAGGAAACAAAATGTCCGAGAATACATCAAATCAGTCCTCAAAAGCGGGACTGAATGATAATGGCACATCTGCTACTGGCGGCTGGCTTGATACATTCTTTTTGATTTCACAGCGCGGAAGTAACGTTCGCCGTGAAGTAGTAGCGGGGTTAACTACCTTCTTAGCTATGGTGTATTCCGTAATCGTTGTGCCAAGCATGCTAGGCAACGCAGGTTTTGACCAAGGTTCAGTGTTTATCGCAACCTGTTTAGTGGCGGCGTTTGGTTCTCTGTTAATGGGGTTATGGGCAAATCTACCAATGGCGATTGGTTGTGCTATTTCATTGACCGCATTTACCGCTTATAGCTTAGTATTGGGTCAAGGCGTATCTATCCCGGTTGCTCTAGGCGCGGTATTCCTAATGGGTGTGGTCTTTACGGCTATTACCGTAACGGGTGTGCGTCAGTGGATTTTAACCAACTTACCATCAGGTATCGCGCACGGTACGGGTATTGGTATTGGCTTATTCCTACTACTTATCGCCGCAAGTGGTGTTGGTCTTGTGATCAAAAACCCAGTTGCTGGCTTGCCTGTAACCTTGGGCGAATTCACTTCTCTACCTGTAATCATGTCAATGCTAGGTCTAGCGGCGATTTTTGGCCTAGAAAAACGTCAAGTTCCTGGCGGCATTCTATTGGTTATCGTGGCTATCTCGATCTTTGGTCTTATTTTTGATCCTGCAGTGCAATACCAAGGTTTCTTCGCTCTGCCTAGTATCGGTGGCGACAGCTCTTTGATTGGCTCTATGGATATCATGGGCGCACTTAACCCAATCGTACTACCAAGTGTACTGGCATTGGTAATGACAGCGATCTTTGATGCAACGGGTACAATCCGCGCAGTAGCAGGTCAAGCTAACCTTCTTGATGAGAAAGGCAACATCATTGATGGCGGCAAAGCGCTGACTTCTGATTCTATCTCTAGCATCGTATCTGGTGCGGTGGGTGGCGCGCCAGCAGCGGTTTACATCGAATCAGCAGCAGGTACAGCAGCAGGTGGTAAAACCGGTCTAACAGCAGTAACGGTTGGCGTTTTGTTCCTTCTACTATTGTTTGTGGCTCCAATTAGCTACCTTGTTCCTGCTTACGCAACTGCGCCTGCACTTATGTATGTAGGTCTGTTGATGCTAGGTAACGTTCGTAAATTGGACTTTGAAGATTCAGTTGATGCACTTTCAGGTCTTGTATGTGTGGTATTTATCGTACTCACAGGCAACATCGTAACGGGCATTATGCTTGGCTTCATGTGTCTAGTGGTTGGCCGTGTGTTCGCGGGTGAGTGGAAACGTCTAAACTTCGGTATCTTATTGATCACCATTATTTTGGTTGTGTTCTACGCTGGTGGTTGGGCTATCTAAGCTTCGCTATACAACACAGTTAAATAGAATTATGAATACCCAGCCAATTGGCTGGGTATTTTTTTACGTGAGGGGTTATATCAATCGCCGCAATTAACGGTCATCGTGTAAGGCTAATAAAACACGTCAAAGCTTACTCAATATTGCTAGACCATTCTTCAGGGTGAGTGAGTATGGTTTTGTCAGCAAATTGCTTTGCTCGAATGTCTTGCGGGTTGTAAATCGCGCACGATTCCATAGATAAACAACCGCAACCAATACAGCCACCGAGATCGTTTTGCAGTGCTTTTAACTGCTCAATACGATGTTCGAGCATGGCGTTCCAATTTAACGCCATTTGTTCCCAGTGCTGACGGTTGGGAGCTTGATGCTTGGGTAAATCTGCCAGTGACGTTGCAATCTCATCTAAGGTCAGCCCAACCATTTGCGCCGCTTTTATCACTGCAATTCTGCGTATTACGCTGCGATGATAACGTCTTTGATTGCCCTGATTTCGCCAACTGTAGATAAGCGCTTTTTGTTCATAAAAATGTAGGGTAGAGACCTTAACCCCAGTTCTTTTTGCTACCTCACCAATGGTCATTTCCATAAATTATCCCCGTATCCGTTTCGCCTTTTTGCGTAATTTAATGAGAAAGCGCTTTACCTCAAGTTAGCTTGAGGTATTAACCTAGCATCAAATAAGCAATAAATGGAATATAAGTATGGAATTGACCGTAAAAAATCGTACACGCCCCTATCTGACAGGACGGCTCTTTGATGGTATTTCATCCGGTTTATTTATGATGGCGCTCCCTTGGATCATGCTATCTACTCCAAATATGGGGGTATTTGTCGCGATACTGGCGCTGACATGTACCGCACTTTCGTTTTGTCTGACTCCCATTTTCTCAACCTTGATTGATAGAACCTCAAGGAAATACTTGCTGATATGGGTGCAGGTATTACAAACGAGCATGGCTATTTTAGTCGCACTCGTTTATGGATTGGGGTATGCATCCCTGTGGTTGTTAGCCATTGCGCAGATAGTATTTTGGACATCCAGTAACTTAGCGTGGACGGCCAATAACGCCTTTACCCAAGAGAATTTTGAGCAGCATGAATATGCGGCGCTTTCAGGGAAGCAAGAAGTGATAATGCAAGGCGCTACGTTAGGCGCAGGGGCATTAGGTGTGCTGTTACTAGAAAGGTGGGGTATGTATGAATTTGCCTGTTTTGCAGCTAGCGCCTCAGCCATCGCAACGGTCAGTTATATATTAACGCCATATCGCCGACAATTACGTCAATCAAAGGCAGTTTCTTTTGTCACGCAGATGAAAGAGAGTCGCGAGATATACACTCAAAGGCCACACTTCTATGTATTCTTGATGCTGTCAGCATTGAGCTACCCAATCTTAACTTTTTTAACTAAGTTGGTTCCTATTTGGTTTTCCGAAATGGGTATCTCTGGTGATTGGTTTGCCGGCTATAACATTGCCTTTGGCATGGGATCATTAATGACGGGATTATTGGTCAGTCGTTTATTAGGCTTGGGCTCTCATCAACGGATTATGATGGGTTCTATGGGGCTTGCCACCATCATGCTTGTGGGAATGAGTCTGTCACCATCGCCACACTTTATATTGGTCTTCACGTTTTTATTTGGCACCTTTAACGCCTTAAATCGAATTGCTCGTACTAATTGGATGCATCATAGTATCCGCATCGATCAACGTGGCCGAGCCGATGGCGGGTTGCAGATGTTTGCGACATTAGCGCAAAGCATCAGCTATGTTGGCATTGCGTTTCTAAGCCATTTTGGTATCACGCAACTCGGTTTCTTTATTGCCGCTGGTGTTATGTTGTTCGCGGTCTTGATGATGATGCGTCTTAACAATAGATTGCACGGCGCGCGTAAAATAAATCCATCGCTTACTTGAATGTCTTTGATAACTATAGCTAAAAATTGTGCTGAAAGTTTCTTTTGATAGATAGTGTCTATTCTATAAGAGACAAATAGCCAAGGAGGCACAGCAATGAAGAAGAAAGCCACAACTAGAATAAGCATGTTGATCGCAATCGGCCTGTTATTTTTCGCCAGATCCGTATTTGCATTGGATGCGGTGTACAGCGATTTTCTTGGGAAAGCGATTAAAGGCTATGATCCCGTGGCGTATTTTACGATGCAAAAGGCGCAAAAAGGGGATAAGCAGTATCAATATGAATGGAAGGATGCGACTTGGTATTTTTCGTCTGAAGAAAACCGAAACTTGTTTGTAGCAAACCCAGAAAAATATGCTCCGCAATATGGGGGATATTGTGCATGGGCAGTCAGCAATGGCTATACCGCGAAGATTGATCCAAATGCTTGGTCTATTTATGAAGGCAAACTTTACCTTAATTACAACCAATCTGTTCAGGTAAAATGGGTAAAAGATGTACCGAATAATATTGCTAAAGCGGATGGTCACTGGCCAACATTGTTGGCGCAGTAACCCTTGTTCTGCGGTTTTTTTTCAATAACTGTAGCCAAGAAAAGAGAGGCGCGCGCCTCTCTTAGTCTTAGTTATTTGTTAGTTATTTCTTAGCGTTAAACATTTTTTCGTTACGCTTGTCTGAATCAGACCAGAAGTTGATGTTGAATTGTGCATCATCAGACATTTCAATGCGGTGCCAGTATTGCGGTGGGCTAGTTGCAAATTGACCGGCATTGATCACTACAGTGACTTCAGGTTCTGTCGCATCGCCATCAGCAAAACCGTAGTAAGTTACAGTACCTTCCATTACAACAAGCTGACCAAATACTTCTGCCGCAGTGTTGTGATGAGTAAGCAAAGCTTGTGGCACGCTGTCTTTAGTGAAAAATGGAGTAGAACGTTGGATAGTCCAGTTTTTTGGGATTCTTAAATGGCTCATAATTTTTCTCCTACACACCGGTTGGTGCGATTGATGTAAAGGTAACTGTAGACTGCTTTGCGATAGAGTGTTGAGATTGATTGAGATCCTGCAACACAGTATTTTTCAGCAACGAAGACCAGATAGAGTGCACAGCATTTTGGATGCCTTTAAAAAGCAAACTGGCAGAAGAGTTACGCTCTTTTGCGAAGCAGTGTGCGGATTGGCATTGAAGCTCCTCAATGTAAGCCTCTGCAGTTTGGTTTTCTAAAAACATCTGATACATGATGGTCTCTTATCGGTTTGATTATCTATTTGATACTTTATACATAGCAATTGCCGTGCCAAAAAATTAAACCATTGAATTTCAAGCACTTACAGGAGCAAGGTTATTTTTTTGTCATATAGACAATCTCGTTTCGTTATCGCAAACACAAATAATTATCATTTAGATAATGCAGTTCTCTTTTCAGGGTAATTTCTCGCCTGTTTAAGTGAACACTTCTAATCTAAACGAAGGACAGATAAATAAGGCAGGGAATATGAGTCGAAAAAAACCAACACCTAAGCGAGTGACCGTCATTAGTACGCAGCGTATTTCTCCCAATATGCAAAGAGTGGTGTTACAAGGCGAGGCACTGGCTAATTTCCCAGAAGATTGCGCAGCAAGCTATGTTAAGTTTTTGTTTGACGGGAAGGGCAATACCATTTCTGAGATAGCGCCCGATTCTCGGCCAATTATGCGCACTTATAGCATTCGACGTTTCATGCCAGAGACTGCCGCTATTGAAGTCGATTTTGTGCGTCACATTACCCAAGACCCAGACAGCGGTTTTGCAACTCGTTGGGCCGATGCCGCACAAGTCGGCGATGAGATTAGTTTGATGGGGCCGGGCGCAATCGCGTCCATTAATAATGATGCCGATTGGTTTTTTATGGTGGCGGATATGACAGGTTTGCCCGCTTTATCAGCCAAGCTGCAAACATTGCCTAAGCAAGCGATAGGGTATGTGGTGATCAAAGTCACTCATCAAGACGATATTCAACCCCTTTCGCTCCCGAGCAATATGCAAGCTACTTGGATTACAGATGAGCCATTAAATAAAACAGTGCAAGCATTGCCTTGGCTGGACGGTTCTCCCTTTGTTTGGGTGGCGAGCGATTTTGATTCTATGCGTGAGCTACGCCAATACTTTAGAAACGATAAAAACATCCCGAAAGATGACATTTATATCAGCAGTTATTGGAAAGAGGGCATTGCAGAAGACGGGCATAAAGTATTGAAAAAACAAGACGCCGAAGCGCATGAATAACGTGGGTTGTAGTTTTTAAACAGTTAAACCAGCAAGCTCCATGTTACATGTTACATGCTTCATAGCATAAGCGGCTTGCTGATTCATTTCTGTTATCTACCTGAATAATACACGATCACCGCATCATCATCGAGGGTGCGAGAGAAAGCGTAACCTCTGCTCTGCTTGAGATCTTTATGTACGCCGCCGCCAATCGCTGGGTGGCGCTGGCGAAATTGCCCCAGTGTTTGCCAGTGTTCTAACAAATCCTCTCGCTGTGCATCAAGCTTCCACAACATATCTGAGCGTGTGCCTTGATGAAAATCGTCCGCATACGGGCCAATTTCTCTGGCTATTTCGTCGCCATAATAAATTTGAATAGCGCCCGGTGATAGCAATAAAGCATTGGCCGCATTGCGTTGCATCTCAAAAGATTTGAAGCGTGAAAAGAACAACTCGGTATCGTGAGAAGACATATAGCTAACAGGCGTATATCCCGGATTTTGCTGAATTTCGGCGCTGTAATTGGCATAAGTCTTACGCATGTCAGAGAAACAGGTCGCCCCTCTATCCAATTGTTTTTGCATATCAAAGTTAATTAGAGCGTCAAAGCCCTCATCGGCATACGGTGAGCGATAAGCCGAATGCGCCCATACTTCCCCCATCATCCAAAACGGTTGCTGCGGGCGTTGGTTCTCTTTTTGCCATTGTGCTAATTTTTCACTGGCTTGCGCTTTTAGATCCAGCCAAACATCGCCTTCCACGTGTTTTACTGTGTCGACACGAAAAGCATCGATGCCAAAACGTTTCACCCAGTCGGTTTGCCACTCGACTAAATAATCAGCAACCCGATAATGCTCTTTTGCCACTACATGCGTGCCGGGGTTATCCAACAACCACTGCGGTGGTGTGACAAACTTATCTGATTCGGTTTTAAAATCAGGCAGTCCAGCTAGCGTTAATGTTTTGTCACTGCTACCAGGTTTGTCGTACCCCGGCAGACCTGAGCGCACCCAATCTGCGCCCCACCATTGCGACCAATTTTGACTCTGGTAGTCGATAAGTTCATGAGAGGAGTGCCAGTTTTTGCCTGATTTCGGTTGCCATTTAGTGAGATCTTGGTCTTTGGCAGCCGCTGTGAGGACATCAATGTTATCAAATTCAAGATCGGCTAAGGTGGCATAGCCTGGGTGATTGATCACCGCATCTAACATTACCTTGATGCCGCGTTTGTGCGCTTGCTCGACCAATGTTTTCAGGTCGTTGTCATTACCAAAGTTTTCATCAATCTTGGTGAAATCTCGTGACCAATAGCCGTGATAAGCATAGAAAGGAAAAGAGCCTTTATCGCCACCACCCACAAAGCCATGCACTTGCTCTACAATAGGAGAGAGCCAAATAGCATCGGTGCCAAGGGATTGAATATAATCAAGTTTGTTGATTACACCTTGTAAGTCACCGCCATGGAAGGTGCCAATCTCTTGCTTACCATCGTGCTGACGCCCATAGCTATGATCATTACTGCTATTACCATTGTTGAATCTGTCTACCATCACAAAGTAGATATTGGCATTGCGCCAATCTAACGATTTTGCGGTGTGAGGTTGAGGTTGAGGTTGAGGTGCAGGGGAGGCTTGTTCAATGAGCATCACGCTTCCCGTGTTGCGAGTGGGGTTGAATACCACCACACCATTTTTCACTGTCGCCACTTGCCCACTAAAGGCTTCTTTTAGGCGCGTACCGTCAGCAAACGTGTCAGCCACATTAATTTCTGCTGGCATATCGCTATAAACTTCACAACCGACTTTAGGTAAAGGACGGACAAAGGTTTGTTTTTTCGATTGTGTTGGTTGGCGTTTGATCAGCAGAGTGTGTTGCTGATTGTCATAGAAAATGGCGTAGTCACCAGAAAATCGAATATTAAATGGCAGTTCAGTTTGCGCATGACAATTGAGCGCAAGCGGGGTATTAAAACGTATTTTCTGCGATGAGTCAGATGCACAATCTCCGTTTAATCCAGTGACGGTGAAGGTATATTGGTTCTTATTTAAGGTAACGATCAAAGGCTCACTGGCGCTAAGAGGGAAATCTCGCGCTGTGGTTGAAGTGGCGATAGAGATATTTGGGCCTGCGGCGTAGGCGAGCTGCGTACTTAATGCGAGAGTGCTTAAAGTGATGGCACTTAAAGCAAGTGTATTTAAAGTAAGTACATTTAAAGTAAAAGAGCTGAGTACGGCGCTATAAGCGAGGCTTTTTCTTATCGTCATAAAGGTTCCCTTGGTCGTAAATAAACTCACTTTAGAATGACCAAACTCAGCATGTAGCTCAAATAGCTTGATGGGAATTTGCAGTGCAGATCATCAACTGCGCAAAGCTAATGGAGTACAGTAAACACTATGTTTTATTCGAATCTTCAACACCTTATGTCGCAGAGATCACAGATATGATGCTTTGGAAAAAGTGGCTTTTAGTTGGCGGATTGATGCTGTTGGCTCCGTTGCCCACTAAACTTTTTGCCGCTGCTCACCCGCTGTGGTTTGCGCCTTTTATTTCGTCACAATTTGCGCTGTGGTCAGCAAAAGAGTTTGCTCAATCGGGTGATTGGTTTGATTGCGCTGAAGAGGATGCCGCAGATGACGCGCCACTATTTTGCAGCGATCAAATAGTGATACACCGAACGCCTATGTATGCGCTGGTGTCATTTGCGAGCAATCACAGTCCCACACTTAGCCCCGTACTGACATTAAGCAGTGACTTTAGCTTAGTGCACTTTAATCAGTTGCAATTGGGTTTAAGAAGCGATGGCTTTCAGTTGGTCAATATTGAGCTAGGGGGTGGGTCATTGGATATAGAAAAAGCATTAAGCAAAGCCCCTGCCACTTTGGTTGATAAACAAGTACAGCAGCTTTTGCAGCGTTACCGAGCCAGTGAGCCAAGAGTGCTGCTGTGGCAAACCGCCGATGGGCAACGCTTTGTACAATGGAGCAGTGATAAAAACGGCATTCAACTGGTCTATTCGCTGACAAATCTCACATTCAATCCTCACTAACAAGGCGATAAACGGTTATGCCTTGCCCTGCAATGTGTGCCGAGTCTCGCAGTTTTAAGCTTCAGCGACGCAATTTAAATACTCGCTAATTGAGCAATGCCAACCCAGAACATAGGATGATGACTTACTCGACCGACAAAACTTGGAGTAGTTAATGGTACAGAAAGTGATTCTCGCCCCACAGGGACCGCAGTTATCAGAGTTAGTACAAGGATATTGGCGTGTTGCTGATTGGCATATGACCCCAGAGCAACGTCTTGCATTTTTGCGTCAGCACGTAGAGCTAGGCGTGACCACCGTCGATCACGCTGATATCTATGGCAACTACGAGTGTGAGCGCTTGTTTGGCGAAGCACTGGCATTAGATAAAAGCATTCGCCAGCAAATTCAAATTGTCACTAAGTGCAATATCATGCTCTGCGGCGACAAAACCCCGCAACGCAAAATCAATCACTACAACTCATCACAGCAACACATCATCGCTTCGGTAGAGAACTCGTTACGCAACCTGCAAGTCGACAATATCGATGTATTATTGCTCCACCGCGCAGATGCCTTAATGGACGCAGATGAAGTGGCGCAAGCTTTTGCAACCTTAAAAGCGTCAGGTAAGGTTTCGCATTTTGGCGTTTCAAACTTTACTCCGCGCGGCTTTGAATTACTGCAATCGCGCTTAGATGCACCTTTGGTAACCAACCAAGTTGAAATTAACCCATTAAACTTTGATGTTGCCGATGACGGCACACTCGATCTCATGCAAACCTTACGCACTCGCCCTATGGCTTGGTCGTGCTTAGCCGGTGGCGCTATTTTTGGTGGTGATACCGAGCAAGCACAGCGCGTTCGAGGTGAACTAGAAGCGTTAAAAGAAGAGTTAGGAGCATGCAGCATTGATCAAGTGATTTACGCTTGGGTCAGAAAACTGCCATCAAAACCACTGCCAATTATTGGTTCGGGTAAGATAGAGCGCGTAACCTCAGCGGTAGAAGCACTTAAACTGGATATGACCAACGAGCAATGGTATCGAGTATGGGTAGCGTCGAAAGGCCATGGTGTGCCATAGGCAATACATAAAAAGCAAAGACACTTAACGAGAAATGGCTTAGTTGCGAAGAACTAAGCCATTTTTGTTTATTTCAGATGTTTACAGAAAAGTCGATGCGCTATTTAAATTAAGCGTTGCGAGCCGTATAAACATAAGCGCAAGTTGCCCCTAACGCGCACAGCGCCATGCTCAATACCAAGGTGAAAGTCGGATTATGCGGGGAACCCGCCACAATGGATCCCAGTATAGCACTCATACCAAAGCGCATTGTCCCTGCTAGTGCCGATGCTGTGCCTGCCAAAGAAGAGTAGTTGTTGAGTAACAGCGCCATGCAATTGCTGTTGATCAGTCCGATAGAACCCACATACACCATGATGCAAGGAACCAATCCGACAATCCCTAAATCAAAGTACCACACATTAACTAAGCCAATGCTTGCCAGAACAATGAGTGCCAAACCAGCGCGCAATAAGCTGTGTACGCCAATACTCACTACCCATCTTGCATTGACCATAGTTAATAAGGTCATGGTAATCACGTTCAGACCAAACAGATAACCAAAGTGCTCAACCTTTACTCCAAAGATATCGATATAAACAAACGAACCTACGGTTAAGAATGAAAACATTCCGGTAAAGGCGAGTGAGTCACAAGCGATGAGTCCAAGGGATTTTTTATTGCGCAAAACCTGTATGTAATTTAGGAATATGGAGCGAAATCTAAGAGGTTGACGTTTTTCTACCGGCAGTGTTTCTGGCAACTGCTTAGCAATAAGCAGGATCATTACTACAGATAAGCTGGCTAGTAATATAAAGATTGAGCGCCAGCCAAACGACACAGTAAGGTAGCCGCCAATTAAAGGGGCAACCAATGGAGCTATGGTCATGATCAAACTGACCAGAGACATCACTCGAGAAAACGCCTCGCGATTAAACATGTCACGAATTAACGCCATCAGCACCACTGCGCCTGTGGCGCCGCTCAGTCCCTGACACAAACGAGAAAGTGTCAATGCAAAAACTGAATCGACAAATACGCTGGTCAGTGACGAGATGCCAAACAGAGCGATACCTATCATCAATACCGATTTTCGGCCATAACTGTCGGAAAGCGGCCCATGGATAATTTGTCCTATGGCAAAGCCTGCCATATAGATAGTTAAAGTGAACTGGATACTGTTGATACTGGTGGCGAGATCGGTTGCCATGATTGGCATTGCCGGCAAGTACATATCCATAGAAAGAGGCGTTAGCCCTGAGATAGCGCCAAGGGTGAGCATCATCGCTAGCGTTAGGTGAAATATGGGCTTAGAGTTTTTGGCTGTCATTATTTAGTCACATGCTTTGAGGTACAAAATTGCAGAAACGGCTTTGTACTTTTGAGAGTAGAACCCAAATTATGCGCTAAATAATGTGATGCAGGTATTCACAATAGACCGGAGTGTTAGCACTATTTGAACATTTTTAAGCGATAGTCGGTGGGTGAGCAACCCTCTTGGTTTTTAAATAAGCGGCTAAAATAGGAGCTGTCTTCATAACCCAATTGCTGAGCGATAGTTTGCACAGATTTTGTGGTAAAAGTCAGCTCTCGCTTTGCTTCTAAACAGACCCGATTAATGATGCTGGTGGTGACGGTTCTGCCTCGGCTATGTCTCATTAACTCATTGGTGCGCTTGGCGGTGAGGTTGATCGTTGCCGCGTAAAAATCGCAACGTTTATAGCTCCGATAATGTTGTTCGATAAGTGACTCTATCTTTAACACCCGTGGATCAAGAGCGCGGGGTTCGGATGATAAGCTCGTATCTTGTTTATAACGGCATAAGTATCGCAAGTAGCTAGACAGTAACGACTCCAATAGCGCGCTATTTTGTTCCTGATCCGCTTCTTCAAGCAGTTGCCACAGTTTGTTGAGTTGCTGCGCACCTTGTTCATCTAAATCTAAATAAGGTACCTGAAAGGCTTTATCAAAACCCAAGGTAAACATGGTCGCTTGTTGGCGAGTTGTGTGTTCAAAAAGCTCACTTTTGAAGGCGACAACACGCAATCCTCCTTTTAACTGCCGAGCATCGTGTACCTGATCGGGGGAGATAAGAAAGACGCGATTTTTAGCTAATGGGTATTGGATAAAGTCGATGCAATGGTGCCCGCGACTTTCTAGCGACCACATCACTTCATAGTAATCGTGGCGGTGCGGTAGCCAAATACCATCTGGCTCATGGCCTTGGATATTGAGCACTTTCGCCGCGCGGCCTTTGGGAATAATTTTACTTGGCACCATAACAACATCGACCTGAGTTAATTGTATATTTGGTCAGCGGGCGGTTAGCGCTGTTCTATTTGTTGTCGAATGGCAAAACTCGGTCTTGCCTCAAGACGCTGCTGATGAGACAGCAGCGCGGGGAATGAATCTAAAGCGAATCCTCCTCGCAGAGCACGGGTATAACACCAATGCAAATAGGTATCAAAAATAGACCACTGCTCGCCATACCACCATGTCGAGTTCTGTAAATGCTGATTAGCCATAGTGAAGTAAAGGATCAGTTGTTTGATTCCTTTGGCGACAACATCGTCGGTATCACTACTCTGGGTGTAATATGACGGCATACACACATGTCGCACCGATGGGTGTACCGAACTAGACAGCCACATGAGATCGGAATAGTACTGCGAGCGCTGTAAAGCACAGTCAGTATCGGGCATTAATTTTGATGACGTTGCTAGTGAATTTAGGTAGATCAAAATGGCAGGATTTTCTGTTAGGAGTTGTCCGTCTACCGTCACCGCAGGCACTTTACCGTATGGATTAATCTGCTGATAAGCCGGTGTTTTTTGCTCGCCGGATGCTAAATCAACTTTTTTAAACTCGCATTCAAGTCCTAATTCAATCATCGCTGTGATAGTCACGCCAGAACATGCGCCGGGCGCGTAGTACAACACTAAAGACATTCTAATAACTCCTTTTATACGTCTCCAATGGGCCACGGGAGACGTTATGTAGACACAGCGTGACATAGGTAAGAGTGTTGTACCCAATATTGGTAATTGCTGTATCAAGATGAGGGTGTAAATCCATTGGTCTAACTAAAACAGATTATCATTCGCGCTATGCAGGGGCTATTTATTTTTAGCAGTATGAGGGCGCTATCTTTAAAGAGACTATCGCTAATTCGCATTATGATTTTTTGTATTTTGATTCGCCATTTTCATAAGCTTCTACAATACTTTGCATGGACAGAGGATATTAAAATCAATCATTGAATTACTGCGATTGGTATCAGTTAAGGATGACAATACACATGCGCATGATAAGACTGCAGTTAGACGGTTTTTTGGCACTTAAGCGATGGCGATTAAAAAGCATAATCTTGGGGGCCCTATTACTGACGTTAACGGCGTGTACCGCAAAGATGGTCTATCGTAATTTAGATTGGGTGGTGCTTGAGTATGTGGAAGATTACGTCACCTTAACGGGGATACAAGAAGAGATACTCGATCAGCGTTTACAACAATTGGCGCTGTGGCATAAAACCGAAGAGCTGCCTCACTACCAAGCGCAATTGCAAACCTTATATGATGCGGAACTCTCTGCGGTGGATATGGCGTTTTTGCAGCAACAGCAAGAGGTGTTTCGGGCGCATATCCGTCGCCTATCTAATAAGGCCACGCCAGATGTGTATTTGTTGTCTCGCTCCCTTAGCAAAGGACAAATTGACGAATTTATCGAGAATTTGACTCTAAAGCACGAGATGTTCACAAAAAAATTCGCCAGTAAAAGCGACCAGCAAGCCAAACGTTACTACCAAGAACGAATTGAGAAAAATTTACATCGCTGGCTAGGCTCTGTATCCGATGAACAGCAAGTGATTGTCGAAACCTGGGTTAATAACATAGAGCGTTCACATAAAGAGTGGGCCCTGTATCGAATTACTATGCGCGATCGCATCCACACTATGTTTGCGCGCCGTGATGATCCGTTCTTTTATCAAAAAGAGCTGACCTTTTTAGTCAATGAACCAGAGCAGGTGTATCCAGAGCTACTTACCCTCCAACTAGAGCGCAATCGCCAGCTCGCTAATCAAAGCATTGTCAGCATACTTGCCACTGTTTCTGATGCGCAAAAGCGACACTTTCGTGAAGAAATCCAAGAGTGGATGGAGTTAGTTAAAGAGCTGCAAATTGAGTGATGGAAGATGTCATAGCAAGGTCAATATGCAACGCTATTAGGTGTTTTTAGATTGAATTAGCTTTTGTGATTGTCATACTTTGGCTAATACTTGTTATGAAACTAGTTTTGTAAATTTTAGTTACATTTGTTTTATTAATACTGCTGATTTTCACGAATACACTTATTGATTATCCATCTTTTGCGAGGGCGAAAAACACGCCTTTGTGCAAGAGAGTTTTGATTTTTAAAAGGTGTATTAATGAAGAAGTCGTTACAAGTAGTGGGTCTGGTGAGTGCTTTGATGCTTGCAGGTTGTGGGGAATCGCAAAAGCCACAACAAACCGCAGTCGCTCCTACTGTTATCGTCGAACCTGTTGCCATTGTCGCGTATCAGCCAAGCAAAGCTTATGTGGGTCGCATTGAGGCGGTGGAAGATGTTGATATCACTGCGCAAGTGACGGGTTATCTCAAACAACGTCATTTTAAAGAAGGTCAAATTGTCGAAAAAGGCCAATTGCTGTATACGATAGAGCCTTCTTCTTTTGAAGCTCAAGTTGCCAGCGCTAAAGCCTCTGTTGCCCAAGCAAGTGCTCACTTAAAACGTGCAGAAAACGATTATCTGCGTGCAAAAAACTTGCTTCCTAGAGGCAGTATTTCTCAGTCTGAATTTGATACCAAACAAGCCGAGAAACTGGGCGCTGATGCGCAATTGCAAGCAGCCAACGCGCAGTTATTGCTAGCACAAGTAAACCTCTCATATACCCAAATTACCGCGCCGTTTACCGGCCGTATTTCAGATACTAAAGTCAGCACGGGCGATCTACTTTCGCCATCATCGGGCACACTGACCACTTTAGTCAGCCTTGATCCTGTACACGCCGCTTTTCAACTTAGTGAAAGAGAGCGTCTAGCGTTTGGCTTTGATAAATACCAAGGCGATGGCGAATCCAATAGTGGTGAGTCCAATAGTGGCGGCGTAGAAGTGACGTTGGAGCTGGAAAATGGTCAGCAACATCCACAAAAAGGCACTTTAGACTTTGTGGGCAACCGCATTGATTTAACCACAGGTACATTAGCAGTGCGCGCTTTAGTGCCGAATGCACAGCATACTTTATTACCGGGTCAGCACATCAATGTCGTGATCGCTTCAACCAATACTCAAGATGCGGTGGCAATCCCTCGTCGCGCCGTGCAAACCGATGTCGCGGGTGATTTCGTGATGCTAATGAGTGAGGGCAACGTAGCGGAGCGACGCAATGTTGAGCTAGGTGCGCAGACTGAAAATGGAGTGATTGTGCACACTGGATTAGGCGAGGGCGATAAAATCATCGTCGGCGGATTACAGCGTGTGCGCAATGGCTTACCTGTGCAGGTAGCGCCAGCTAAAGCCGAATCTAAACCAGAAGCGGCGGAGTAATCATATGCTAAGTCGATTCTTTATCCAGCGCCCCAAATTTGCGCTGGTGATTTCAATTATTTTGACCTTGGCAGGTGTCATATCTTTGGCGGTATTGCCCGTTTCAGAATACCCAAGAATTAGCCCGCCATCGGTGAGTGTGACCGCTTACTACACAGGCGCTAGCGCCGAAACCGTCGAGCAGGCGATTGCCGATCCGATAGAAACCTCGGTCAATGGCGTTGAAGGCATGATTTACATGTCGTCAAAAAGTGCTAATGACGGTTCGTATAATTTGAACGTGACCTTTGAGGTGGGTACTGATCCTGATATGGCTCAGGTCAACGTACAAAACCGCGTTACGCAAATAGAATCTAAGCTGCCGCCAGAGGTGCGATCGGTCGGGGTGACGGTGAAAAAACGTTCGCCTGATATGCTGATGGTATTGAACTTCTATTCGCCTGACGGACGCTATGACGATCAGTTCTTGGTCAACTACGTTAACTTAAATATCAAAGATCAGCTCACTCGCGTGCGCGGCATTAGTGAAGTTAACGTCGTCGGCGGCGGTGAATTTGCCATGCGCGTATGGCTTGATCCGGAAAAGCTCGCCAGTTTAGGGCTGACCACCTCGGATGTGTATGCCGCGTTAAGTGAGCAAAACATTCAGGTCGCCGCCGGTAAAGTGGGCGCTCCGCCGTATGATGCAGCGACTGACGTAACCTTTAACCTAGTCACTAAAGGGCGTTTAGACAGCGTTGATGAATTTGAAAACGTCATGCTGCGCGCCAATCACAATGGTTCAGCGGTCTATCTAAAAGATGTGGCTCGGGTAGAACTCGGTAAAAAGTACTACGATGGTACGGGTCAGTTTCGCGGCGAAGATGCCTCGATTGTGATCTTAAATCTTCAATCTGACGCTAACGCCCTAGAAAGTGGCGAGTTGGTGATGAGCACTTTAGAGAAGTTAAGCGTTAACTTCCCTGATGGAATGGCCTATGAGAGCAGTTACGACACCACTTTGTTTGTCGAGGAATCGATAAAAGGGGTAGTCAAAACTCTGATTGAAGCCATCTTATTGGTGATTGCCGTGACCTACCTATTTTTAGGCAGTGCGCGCGCCACGTTAATTCCTGTGGTGGCAATTCCCGTATCGTTAATTGGTACCTTTGCGGTGATGCAAATCACCGGCTTTACCATTAATACGGTTACGTTATTTGGCTTGATCCTCGCCATAGGTATTGTGGTGGATGATGCGATTTTGGTTATCGAAAATGTCGATACCACTATGGCGAAAAACCCATCGCTGACACCAAGAAAAGCCACCTTAATCGCGATGAAAGAGGTGACAGGTCCAATTGTTACTTCAACATTGGTATTGCTGGCGGTATTTTTGCCAGTGGCGATGTTGCCGGGCATTACGGGGATCATGTATCGCCAATTTGCTTTAACCATCTGTATTTCAGTAGTGATTTCATCCATTAACGCACTGACCTTATCTCCAGCGCTGTGTTCACTGGTGCTAAAACAAGGCGGAGGCAATACCGCAGGTTGGTTTAAAGCCTTTAACCGAGGTTTGGATAAAGTGACTTCAGGTTATGGGCGCTTGGCAGGTTTCTTGGTTAAAAAAGGCCTGTTGTTAGTGGCGTTCTTCCTTGTGGCAGTAGCGTTGGTGACTTACTTTGGCAAAACCACATCCACCGCATTTGTACCGCAAGAAGACAAAGGCATTTTGCTGACTAATGTACAGCTACCTGACTCTGCATCGCTGTCTCGCACCGAAGCTGTGGTGGAAGATCTGGTCGGGCTGTTTGAGAATGAACCCGGAGTCGAAGGCGTTACTGTAGCAACTGGTTATGCCTTTATGACAGGAGCGGCGGCATCAAATGGCGCTTCACTGTTCGTGAAATTAAAAACTTGGGATGAACGCGCTAAGCTTGAGGGCGATCATTCATCGTTTGCGATTTCAAACAGAATCAATGCAGCTTCTGCGGCGCAAATTCCAGATGCTATGGTATTTGCCATGGGGCCGCCAGCGGTGCCGGGCATGGGCTCAGCCTCAGGTTTTGAGTTTGTATTAGAAGATACTTTAGGCCGCAGTCGCACCGACTTGGCGCAATTGATGAACGATGTGATTCAAGAAGCCAATAAACAGCCAGAGATTGCCTACACCTTTAGTACTTTCCGTGCCAATGTGCCGCACTATTATGTGGATATCGACAGAACAAAAGCCAAACAATTAGGCATTTCGCTCACGGATATCTTCCAAACCCTACAAGGTAACTTAGGCTCAATGTACGTGAATGATTTCACTATGCTGGGTAAGAACTTTAGGGTGACCATGCAAGCAGATAGCGAATACCGCTCGTCGATGGATGATTTGGAACGCTTTTTTGTGCGCAGTAATGAAGGGGTCATGGTGCCGTTAAGCACCTTGATTACTTACGAGCAAGTGTTTGAACCTGATGTGGCGTGGCGTTACAACATGTATCGCTCAGCAGTCATTCAAGGGCAACCTGCACCGGGATTCTCCAGTGGCGATGCGATTGAGGCGATGGAACGAGTTGCGGCCGAAATACTGCCACAAGGCTATCAGTACGAGTGGACAGGTATGGCGTATCAAGAAAAGATGGCCGGTAATCAAGCGATCTTTGCCTTTGCTCTAGCGCTGATCTTTATTTACTTGTTTATGGTGGCGCAATACGAGAGTTGGACTATTCCTATTGCCATTATCTTGGTGGTGCCAATTGCCACGTTAGGTTCTTTCTTAGCGCTGAATTTAGCTGGTATTCCGTTAAATCTGTATGCGCAGATAGGCTTGGTTCTGCTGATAGCATTGGCGGCAAAAAATGCGATCTTGATTGTAGAGTTTGCCAAAAATGAACGTGAAGAGAACGAACTCGAACTGGATAAAGCAGCGGTAATGGGCGGTAAATTACGCTTTAGAGCGGTGAACATGACCTCATGGTCGTTTATCTTAGGTATTTTCCCGTTAGTGTTTGCCTCGGGCGCGGGTCATATTAGCCAGAACTCATTAGGTATTTCATTGATTGGTGGTCTGCTATGTGTGCTCTTGGCGGGTACGTTATTGATTCCGGGCTTTTATGCCATGATTCAAAGACTACGCGAAAAAGCGCACGGCGGTAGTACTAAGCTGGTGGATCTTGATGATGAATAGCACCGGTTAGGTTATTGCTAACACTTAGAGAAAGCAAAAGGGTCATGCACAAATGTGCATGACCCTTTTCTATTAAAGGAACGGATAAAAGCTAATTATTTAGCAACAGCCACCTCATCCAACAAATACAAGATAGATTGATACGGAATACCGCTATGGTGCGACAGCCCAATTTCACAGGTTTTACTGTTACTAAAGCCGCGAGAGCAGCCTGCTGGCACTTGCTCTTTGAGCGGATGCACCGCCGCTTCATTGAGCTCAGGGGTGGTGAAACCTTTGTCGCCTGCCCAGCCGCAACACTGAATGTGCTCTGGAACAATCACCTGCGAAGTACACGCTTTGGCAATATTTTGCATGGTTTGCTCAAGCCCCATGCGCCTTGAACTGCACGTAATGTGTAGCATCACCGGTTCATCAAGAGGGGCAAGAGTTAAATGCTCTAGCAAATAAGCTTCGGCAAATCCTGTTGGTTCGAGAACTTCTAAAGGTTTGGTGAATTGCTCAATACTGCGTTTCGCACACGGGCTAGTGTCCATCAGCACAGGGTATTTACCTTGTTCACTGGCTTGCCAAAGTACCGCTTCTAACTGCTCGGCTTTAGATTGCGCTAGCTCATTCATGCCTTTGCTATCGTAGGGCATTCCGCAACATTGCTCGTTAAGTTGCGTTGGCATAATCACTTCAAAACCGGCTTTTTCTAGCAGGGATAAAGTGACTTCGGTAAGCGGTCTTTGATCAGGCGCGTCATTTTGTTGTCCCATACTACGACTGGCGCACGAGGGCATATAAACCACTTTTTTTAGCGCATCGGCGTGCAAAGCAGCATTGATTGATGCGTGTTTCTCAACATCAAAACGGTTTGCTTGTGGATATTCTTTTAGCCAAATCGGCGTACGATTTTTGCTGATTTTACGCAAACCATTGGTCAATTTACCCACGCCATTATTGCCTATTACTTTAGTGGCGACTTGATTGGCCGATAAGCCCGCTTTAGTCAGCGTAGTGGTGGTGGCAAAGTGATTGGCTGTCCATTTCGCAATAGGAGTGAACTTTTGATATTTCTCGGTGCGCAGCTGTTTCACTAGATCGCCGGTGTTGATCCCAACCGGGCAACGGTCGGCGCACAAGCCGGTAGCGGCGCAGGTATCAATGCCTTGATAGTTGAAAATCTCTTCCAGTTCAGAGGCTTGCGTTTGCTCGCCCGCAGCGCGTCTACGTTGTAATTCTCTATACAGCACTATACGTTGTCGTGGTGACAAGGTAAGAGTGCGAGAAGGGCACACAGGCTCACAGAAGCCACATTCGATGCAGCGGTCGACAATGGAATCTGCCGCAGGCATTGGTTTTAGATTTTCAATGTGCGAGTGCGGGTTATCATTGATGATAACGCCGGGGTTAAATAAACCGTTAGGATCAAATAGCGCTTTGATTTGTTGCATTAAGGCATAGCCTTCTTTGCCCCATTCTAGCTCTACATACGGCGCCATATTGCGCCCAGTGCCGTGCTCTGCTTTGAGAGAGCCTTGGTATTTTACCGCCACCAAGTCTGCAACTTCGTCCATAAACTTGCCGTAGCGGTCAATTTCGGTTTGCTGATCAAAGCCTTGAGTAAACACAAAGTGCAAGTTGCCCTCTAGTGCGTGACCAAAAATAATTGCTTCGCTGTAGTGGTATTTATCAAACAAGGCTTGCAGATCGCGAATGCCGTTAGCGAGATTTTCTACCGGGAAAGCCACATCTTCAATGATTACTGTCGTGCCCACTTCACGCACTGCGCCCACCGCTGGGAACATGCCTTTGCGAATGCCCCATAGCGTGGCAACGGTTTTAGCGTCGCTAGTAAACGGAATGGAATGGGTTATGGTGTAGTCAGCGAGTGCATTCATCACCACAGTGCATTGTTCATCAAGCGTGCTTTGACTGCAGGCGTGTGACTCAATCAAAATTGCCGTAGCATCTAAATCTAGCTCTTTAATGAACTCGGGCATTCCGGCTTTGTCTGCCACTGAGCGCATTGCGCGGCCGTCCATCAACTCAACCGCCGCAACAGGTAATTTAGATAAAGCCGTGACCGCAAGGCTGGCTTCTTCAATGGTGGAGAACACCAATAGCGCAGAAGCTTTATTGGCATGCTCAATGACAGTGTTGTACGTGATTTCCGCAATAAACCCCAGTGTGCCTTCAGAGCCAACCATTAAGTGTTGGATGACATCTATCGGATCGTGATAGTCCACCAAAGCGTTGAGTGCGTAACCTGTGGTGTTTTTTAAACGGTACTTATGTTTGATTTTTTGTGATAGCTCAGGGTTTTGTGCCACGCTTGCACACAAGTCTTTCACCCCTTGAATTAGCTGAGGTTTAGCAGCAACAAAGGCATCTATGCTTTGCTGTGAGCCTGTATCAAGGTGCGCACCGTCGCTGAAAATCAGCTTCATGCTATCAACGGTTTTATAGGAGTTTTGCGCCGTACCACAGCACATGCCACTGGCGTTATTGGCCGCAATACCACCAATTTTACAGGTGTTGATTGAGGCCGGATCTGGGCCGATTTTACGCTGATAGGGAGCGAGATATTTATTGGCATCCGCACCAATGACGCCCGGTTGCAGGATGATCTTATTGCCGCCATCGACAATTTCATGGTCGCGCCAATCGTCGGTTAAAGTAATTAATACTGAATCGGACAGCGCCTGCCCGGATAAACTGGTACCGGCGGCGCGAAAAGTACAGTGCACATTAAATTCGCGACAGCTATTAATGGCAAAGGTCACTTCTTCGAGATTTTTTAATCGCAGAACAATTTTAGGGACCAGTCGGTAAAAGCTGGCATCGGTGCCGTAGGCGAGTCGCTTTGCCTCTTGGGTGACAATGCGCTCAGCATCGATCTTCGACGCCAGTCGCGTTTCAAGTTGTTGATAAGTGGCTGATGAAAGAGTCTTGGCCATGAATGCTTCCTAATAAAAAAATGATGACGGTGCGCTGTTAAATTGTTTACTTACAGCGGATTAATCAGAGAATCGCGTGACAGATCGCTAATGGATTTTGCGCCGGTTAAGGTCATAGCAACGCGCATCTCTTTGTCATAAAGGTCTAATAAGTTTTCCACTCCAGCGCCGCCTTCTGCAGCCAGTGCATAAACAAACGAACGCCCAAGCAAAGTACAATCTGCGCCGAGCGCCAACATGCGAACTACATCCAGTCCGGTGCGAATGCCAGAATCGACCAAAATTTTAAGATCGCCCTTAACCGCATCGGCAATTGAAGGTAGTGCTTTCGCCGTTGATAGCACGCCGTCTAACTGTCGACCGCCGTGGTTGGAGACCACAATGCCGTCTGCGCCAAATCGCACAGCGTCTTTCGCATCTTCTTCATCGAGGATGCCCTTGATAATCATCGAGCCATCCCAACTGTCTCTGATCCATTCCAGATCTTTCCATGAAATGGAAGGGTCGAAGTTGGCGCCTAACCAGCCAATATAATCTTCAAGTTTAGTGGGTTCGCCGCGATAGGTAGAGATGTTGCCCAGATCGTGCGGTTTTCCCAATACGCCGACATCAAGCGCCCAACTAGGGTGACGCATAGATTGTGCGATGCGACGAATATTGGCATACGGCCCGCTCATGCCAGAGTGCATGTCACGATAGCGCGCGCCGGGAACTGGCATATCTACAGTGAAAACGAGTGTTTTTACGCCTGCTTCTTTAGCACGTTGCAAAACGTTTTTCATAAAGCCGCGGTCTTTTAGCACGTACAGCTGAAACCACATTGGTCTATCAATTGCCGGTGCCACTTCTTCGATTGGGCAAACCGAAACCGTAGAAAGAGTAAAAGGAATGCCTTTGTTGGCCGCCGCTTTCGCCGCTTGTACTTCGCCTCTGCGAGCGTACATGCCTGTTAAACCAACTGGGGCAAGGGCAATAGGCATCGCCAGCTTTTCGTCGAATAATTCTGTTTCCAGATTAAGATCGGACATGTTGTTGAGTACGCGCTGTCTTAGGGCAACGTCGCCAAGATCTTGAGTGTTGTTTTTTAGCGTGCGCTCATCGTATGAGCCGCCGTCAATGTAATGAAACAAGAAAGGAGGAAGCTTCTTCTTGGCTACGGCGCGATAATCGTTTGATGAAGAGATGATCATAATTTGAATACCCGTATCTTCATGTTGAGAAAATTGAAGAGTTATTGTGAGAAGAGTGGATTAAAAGAGCGCCACTGAAGGCGCTCTTGTACAAAGGGTGTTACTTCATTAATGCATCGCTGAAGCCGAAGCCATATACCACAATCATTCCGACGATGCCGGTCATGACCAAGTAGTAGAAGGTAGGGATAATAGTTTTACGTAGCACAGCACCTTCACGTCCAAGAAGCCCAACCGTTGCAGAAGCTGCGACCACGTTATGAATCGCGATCATGTTACCTGCTGCTGCGCCTACCGCTTGCAGAGCCACCATAATCACACTTGAGATATTCAAGGTTTGCGCCACTTCAAACTGGAATTGGCTGAACATCATGTTAGATACGGTGTTTGAACCTGCAATAAAGGCACCTAGCGCGCCGACTGTGGCACTGAGCATAGGGAAGGCAGAGCCCACCAAACCAGAAGCAAAGTTGGCTGTTGTCACAGGCATACTGGCAAGATCGGCGCCGTTGATACCTGAGTTGATAAAGATACGTACCATAGGGATGGTAAACAGCAGTACGAAGCCTGCACCAATCAAAGTCTTACTGGATTCACCAAAGGCATTGCGCAGTGGTTTCATCCCGCCGCCTTGCAAGATAACCGCCAGCAGAGCGACAAACACTAAGATGCCACCTGGCAAGTAAAGCGGTTGGAACGCAGTACTGATACCCACTTCGCCAAGAATGTTAGCAAACGACACTTTAACGTCAGTCAGCATGCCCTTAAATTCAGGGCTAACACGGCTAGCCACTAGAATAACCGCTAGCATCACATACGGTGCCCATGCTTTGGCTAAACTCATTGGTTTGCCAGTGGTTTTCTCTTTTAGATCAATTTTTAGTGAACCTAACCACTCAGCAGGCCATTTGTCTTCGCTTTCAAAATCCCATTTGGTTTTTGGTACTAGGAAACCTTTTTTCGCCGCCGTCACTACAATAGCAAGACCAATCATGCCACCAATCAGTGATGGGAATTCAGGACCAAGGAATACACCAGTTAGCGCGTAAGGAATGGTGAAAGAAATACCAGCAAATAGTGCAAACGGCAGAATATCTAAACCTTCTTTCCAGCTGCGGTTTTTGCCAAAGAAGCGTGTCAGCATAACAGCCATCAGCACAGGAATTAACGTACCAACGATAGCGTGAATAACGGCCACACTAGAGGTGATTTGTTGTAGGTAAATGTCCCATGTTGAGCCATTGGCAAGGAGTGATTCACCGATATTGTGCGTATCTAACCCTCGGTTTACCCCGACAATAATCGGTGTACCTACCGCGCCAAATGATACAGGCGTGGATTGAATCATCATCCCCATTAACACGGCGGCTAATGCAGGGAAGCCGATAGCAACTAGTAGAGGTGCTGCGATGGCCGCTGGCGTACCAAAGCCTGATGCACCCTCAATAAACGAGCCGAAACACCATGCAATAATGATGGCTTGTATGCGGCGGTCACTGGAAATATCGGTAAAGCCGTTACGAATAACGGTGATGGCTCCGGTGTGCTTAAGAGTGTTCAATAAGAAGATGGCACCGAATACAATCCAAAGTACTGAGACGGTAATGCCTAGACCTTGGAATATAGAAGCAATAACGCGGTTGGCCGACATGTCCCAAAACACCAGTGCGATGACGACAGTTAAGGCAAATGCGACAGGCATTGCTTTTTTTGCTGGCCAGTTAAGGCCAACCAGTAAGATTGCCGCGACGACAATCGGGGAGAAGGCCACTAAGGCCAGTAGGGTTTCACTCATAGGTATACTTCCTCGTACGTTTGCACTTTATGAAAGAGCCTTCTCGTCATAAAGCGAAAGTATCTTGTAATGTTTTTGTTAATCGACAGTGAATTTATCTCTTTATTTTTTGTTGATATAGGGAAATAATGAAAATGATTATTTCTAAAAGTGATGTAATGATATGAAAGCTGATGATTTAATTCTATTTTCTCAAGTGATAGAACTGGGCAGTTTTAGCAAGGTCGCAGAAAAAAATAACCTTACAAATTCGGTAGTTAGCAAAAGAATTGCCAGATTAGAGCAAAATGCAGGCACTCAATTATTGTATCGAACCACCCGTAAACTAAGCCTTACGGAAGCCGGTAAGATATTGTTAATAAAAGCGAAAAATGTGACACAAGCCACCGAGGAAGCCAAGGATGCGGTTTCTGGATTTGGCGAAAACATCACAGGACACATCAAAATGTCGGTGCCGACCATCTCTGGTGAGCTCGTTTTAGCGGATGCCGTCGCAGAATTTTGTAATAAAAATAAAGGCTTATCTATCGATATGTCGTTAAATAATCGCTTTGTAGATTTGATTAGTGACGGCTACGATCTGGTCATTAGAACGGGATATCTGGAAGATTCGAGCTTAATCGCGCGTCATATTATCGATTCGCAATGGGTGGTATGCGCATCGCCAACTTATATCGCTAAAAACGGCAAGCTCACTCATCCTTATGAGCTGATTAATCACAACTGTCTGCAATACGCCTATCAAACCACGGGTGCGAGTGAGTGGGAGTTTAAAGGGGAGCGGGGCAATTACACCATTAAAGTGTCGGGTGGTTTCTCCACTAACAATGCATCCGCATTGCGCCGCTCTGCCATCGGCGGACACGGCATTGCTTACGTGCCAAGATGTTTGGTGTATCAAGATTTTATCAATGGCGACTTAATTGATATTTTTCCCGATCAAGTGGGTAAAAAACTGGGGATTTATGCGGTGTATCCGTTTACGCGTCAGCCGCCGAACAAAGTAAGGTTGCTGATTGAGCATATTCGTCAGCGCTATTTAGACATAGGGCACTGCTTTTAATTGATATTTAGCCTAAACCTTATTACATTCGCCAGCGAATAACAGACTTGCCAAACATTGGACGTAGGAGAGAGGTCATGTCACTGACTGTACAATTAGCACTTTTTCGAGACGTGGTGCAACAAGGATCGTTTTCCAAGGCGGCAACCTTGCATGACATGGATAACTCGTCACTATCAAAGCAGATCAAAAAATTAGAAGCGAGTTTAGAAGTGCAATTGCTCAATCGCTCGACGCGTTCTATCTCGTTAACGTCGGCAGGTGAAGATATACTTGAGCAGACCCATATCTTGCTTGATACATTAACCCATATTCACAGCATAGCCGATTCTTATCACTCTGAGCCAAAAGGCTCATTGCGCATTACTTCACCAATATTTTTTGGTCAGGAATATCTGCAACCCGTGGTGACGCGCTTTATGAAGCAATACCCGGATGTGCAGGTTAATCTTTCTTTGGATGATAAACGGGTTGATATTATTGCCGATCACTTTGATCTCGCGTTTCGAGTGGGTAAATTAAAAGAATCTAACCTGATTGCCAAACAGATAGCCAAAACCAACTTTGCGCTGGTGGCCTCAGAAGAATTTATTCAGCAACACGGCATGCCGCAAACCCCGCAACAGCTATTAGAGTTACCTGCGGTGGTGTACAGCAACGGTAATGTCACTTTAGATAGAGTGAGAATTAGCGAAAGCGCGCATTCCTCGAATATGGTGACGCTACGTATGCAGGGCAATTATAAAATCAGTGATGTGCGCACTATGATGGGCGCGGTAAAAGACGGTTTAGGTTATGCGTTAATTGATTTGTTTAACTTAGACAGACCCATTTCACAGTCAAAACTGGTGCCGCTACTGACCGACTATCAATTGTCGACTATGGATACCGGCATTTATGCGATTTATCCGCACCGCAAGAAAACCTTATTAGTCAGTGAATTTATTGATTTTGTGCAGCAACATATCGGCAGCCCTGCAATTTGGGAGAGCCATATTCCAAATTACAACGAGATGTATAAAGCTTAATCTACCAATTCTATGTTTAAGCTTTCGAGCAGGTTTAGGGCTTCAAAGCGGGAGAATTTAGCGCCGGATAAGCGGTTATTGTTGAGGTCGATAGCTAAATTGCTCGATTCGGTAAAATCGACTCGCTCCAAGTTGGTACGCATAAAGAGGCTGTGAGTAAAATCGCAATAGGTCATGCTAGAGCCAGAAAAGTCGCCTTCTCTTAAATCGGCGTCATGCAGTTTACATTCTTCAAATTTGAGCTGTTGCAGGGTTAGGCCAAACCAAGAGCAATCATTGAGGATGCATTGCTTAAATTCCAATTCACAATCCACATGAAAGCTGGGCCAGTAGGCCGTGGTCCAGTCGATACCCACCAATTTACTCTCAGTAAAAGCGATTTGATACCAACGGCTGTTGGGGATTTTTAGCAGGCTTAAATTGCAGCGTACAAACGAACAATTGATAAAACGACAGTTGGCAAACTTAGCCTCTGATAAATCACAGTCGATAAACTCACACTCTTCAAATTCAATATCATTAAACTCTTCACAAGTTAAAGAGAGTTTACTAAAAGAGGTGTCGTAGTATTGATCGTGGTTTTTCAAAATTGAGTTCCGAGGCGGGAGAAAAGACTGAGTGCCTAGGGCTAGGCACTCAGATTTTACGACTTATTTTTTACCGTTTGCTTGCTTGTCTACTTCAGTAAGCTCACGGATTTTACGGCTTAGATCGCGACGAGTTTTCGAAATCTCAGCACTAGTGATGATGTGATCGTCAACACGGTCTTCGTAATCAGCTTTCATGTTTTTCACGATGTCGATAATTTCATCGTGGCTCATGTCTGGTCGAATGTAATCCATTAGGTTGTCTAAAAGATCAGCACGTTTGCGGTTATCACGGATTTTCTTCTCGTGATCAAGAATTTCGCGTTTAAGTTTATTTTTTTGACGAGCTAAATTTACAATTTCGTATACGTTGTTCATTTTATATCCTTTAGACGAAAAATAACTGAGGAAATTAAACCACAAGCTTTGGCAAACATACAGCGACAAGAGCCTGCTATTTTGATTGTTGAGCGCTTTTTTTACATTCAAAGCAAAACGGGCATAAATTGGTAGACTAGCTATCGCAACCTAATCAATACTTGCATACAATCTTAGAAAATAAAATATGAAGATGGAATTTGAGAATGTTATTGCAATTATCTCCCCTAGAAGCTCGTATCATTGGCTGCCTAATCGAAAAAGAAGTCACTACGCCAGATTATTATCCTTTGAGCCTCAATAGTTTAACCACTGCCTGCAATCAAAAAAGTAATCGTGATCCAGTTATGGAGCTCAGCGATGCAGAAGTGCTAGACGGAATAAATGCACTCATTGAACGCCATCTCGTTAGCGACGAGAGCACTTTTAACAGTCGCACTGCTAAATACAGACACCGCTTCTGCAACACCGAATTTGGCGATCTGCAATTTACTGCGCAAGATAAGGCCATTGTTTGTGTGATGCTTCTGCGCGGCGCTCAAACGCCGGGTGAATTGCGTACTCGCACCAATCGTTTAGCACAATTTGCGGATGTAAAAGAGGTGGAAGCGACCTTAGATAAACTGGCAACGCTTGATTCGCCGATTGTGGTGAAACTAGCAAGAGAGCCGGGTAAGCGTGAATCTCGTTATCAACATTTGTTCTGCGTTGAGGTGGATGTGCAAGCATTGGCGTCATCTGCGCCTGTAGCATCCGTCACGACTACGCCGACCACAGAAAAAATTAACGCACTTGAGCAACAAGTGAATGAATTAAAAGCCGAAGTTTCGGAATTAAGGGCTTTGATTGAATCTGTATTGTAACGGGCATTAGGAGAATGCAATCGGACACTTTGTGGTCTGTTTATCTTATTCGCACTCGCCACAATGCTCTATATTGTGGCGTGACCAACAATCTATCGCGGCGCTTTGAGCAGCACGTCAAAGGAACTGGCGCAAAAGCGTTGCGCGGCAAGGGTCCGCTGACTCTTGAATGGTCAACTAAGGTTGAGAATAAATCTCTGGCGCTCAAGTTAGAATATAAGATCAAGCAGTTAAGCAAGAAACAAAAGGAAAGTTTGGTGTTGGGCAACAGCACCTTACAGTTGGAGTCTATGCTATGCGAAATACCCTGACAGCGCTGTTGCTGTTATTCACTAGTACTTGTTTTGCCAATGATTTATTGCTCGATTATTGGCAATACGATAAGTACTTAGAGCAACACCCCACACAAAATGCGCTGACTCAACAGATGCATCAGCGCATCTATCAAGCCCCTGTCCCTCTAAAAATCCCGCAAGATAAGCCAATTGAAATTGATATTGTTTATCCGGGTACTCAGCTGTCCGATTATTGGTGGCGCAATATCAAAGCATTGGAATTGCGATTGAATGAGCTTGGGATTGATTATCGCCTGCGCAAATATTCATCTCGGCCAAATATGGATTACCGCCGTGAAACTGAAAGCTTACAAACGGCACTGAACAACGCACCGGATTATTTGATTTTTACGCTCGATACCAGTCGTCATAAGAAGTTCGCTGAGAATTTACTCACCAGTAGTAACCGTGATACTAAGCTTATCTTGATTAATATCACCACGCCTATAAAGCACTGGAAAAATCACCAACCCTTGATGTATGTCGGTTTTGATCATGTGCTTGGGACAAAACTGCTAGCCAATGAATACCAAAAAGCATTTCCCGAGCAAGCGGACTTTGGAATGATGTATTTCTCTCCCGGTTATATCAGTGAAGCGCGTGGCGATACTTTTATTAAGTACATGAAAAGCCAAGGTGATTACTCGTTAAAAAGTGCCTATTTTACTAATGCCAATCGTCAATCCGCTTATGAAGCCACCATCTCTATGCTGAAAAAACAAAAAAACTTGGATTTTATTTACGCATGTTCAACGGACTTGGCATTTGGTGTTACCCAAGCACTGTCGCAATTAGACAGACGTGATGTAATGGTCAATGGTTGGGGAGGCGGCGCGGAAATTGAAGCTGTTGCCGATGGTATTATCGATTTTACCGTGGTGCGCATGACCGATGATACTGGCATTGCGATGGCGGAAGCGATCAAGCTTGATTTGCAAAATAAGCCAGTGCCACAAGTATTTTCTGGCGATTATGAAGTGCTGACTAAATACGATGACAACCAAAAGATAGAAGCATTAAAAAGCAAAGCGTTTCGTTATTCTGATCGTTAACCGCATATTTCAATAGGTCACTATGAAACAAAAGGACAGAAAAGAGTCACTCACGGGACAGATTATTCGCACAGCCTGGATGGCTTGGTTTGCGGTGATTGTTGGCTTTTTCTTATATAACTACCATTTAAGCACTCGTACGTTTGAAGCTGAGTTAGAGCGAAACTTTAATCAGACCGCTCGCATTGCCAAGCAGTTGATGGAAAATCGTTTACAAACCATTCAAGTGACCCAAGACATCACCTCTCGCTCTCGCACGCTAATTGATCTGTTTGATGCTGGTGACTATCAAGCCATTGATAACTATATGTTTGAATTAGAAGAGGTTGACCCGAATGGCGTGTCAGACTTTCGCTTTATGTTTCGATATGGCGATCTGGTTTGGGATGATGGGCACGCCACTTTTTATGGCCTTACTCGTCAGCAGTTATCGGCGTTAGAAAGTGAGGTCGATTATAACAACAAGTGGTACTTCTTAGCGCCATCAAAAGCGCTAGGGAATAAGCACATCATGGTGCGCCGCTCATCGTTAATTAACTCCAAAAACGGAGAGTTAGTGGGCTATTACTACGTTGGCTTAGTGATGGACAATAATTTGAGCTTGCTACAAGACGTGATCGCCGATGCCAATATCAGTGAAATCATGCTGGTGGAAGGGGGCGACATCATAGCCTCCTCCTCGGCAGAAGTCAGCCAGAAACTAAAGCAACAGCAAGGGCTGAAGTTCACCGATCATAGTTATTTTGGTTCAGAAGTGATCAACCAAGTGGATGTAATGATAGGCGGTGTTAAAACGCCAATCAAAGCCGTTTTCTTGCAAGATACCAGCAAACTTGAGCGAGTCGAATACAGTTTTGCTGCCTCTTTGTTATTTGCATTACTGACAGTATCGATTTTAGCAGTGATCATTACTAAGTCGGTACAGCGCCGAGTGGAGCGCGAAATCGAAGGAGTAATGCATCTTGCAGATAGCTTTGACAGTGCCAGAAAGAGTGTCGATTTTAAAGGCTCAAACATTGCCGAATTTGACCGTTTAGGTAAAACCTTATTAAAAAGTATTCAACGGGAACAACAAAAAGAAACCTCGTTTAAAAACTTGTTCGACTTTTCGGTATTGCCGACGGTGCTGCTCAATAATGAGAAAAAGATTTTAGAGCTAAACCCGGCAGCCATTGAAGCTTTTGCTAATGATCGCGGCGCTAAAACCTTAAAAAGACACCTAGATAAACATCTCGATTTAGTATTAGAAACGCAAAAAATTGCCGAAGTAGATAGCTATGTGGGCGAGCAGATTTATCGCTGGAGTATTGCGCCTATTTTGGTGGATGGGGCTGCGCCAACGTTAGTCATTCAAGGCCGTAGCATCACTCAGTTTATTGAAGCAGAACGTCAAAGTGAGCGCGCGCGTAAGGAAGCCGAACAAACGGCGGTGGCGCGCGCCGAATTTTTGGCTAAGGTGAGTCACGAAATCCGCACCCCGTTAAATGGCATTTTGGGCATGGCGCAACTGCTTAAAGAAAACGCCAATTCTGATGAACAACAACAGCAAACGCAGGTGCTTTATCAAAGTAGTGAACACTTACTTAATCTGCTTAATGACATCTTGGATTTTTCTCGGATAGATAAGGGCGGGGAGATCATTGAATACAGTGACTTCTCTCTCAATCAGGTATTGGAAACCGTGGCCTCTTTTGCCAAGCCAAGTTGTCAGCAAAAAGCGTTAAGCTTTGTCATCAACAAGCACTTTGATGGTGAAGTGATGGTGAAAAGTGATCAAATGCGTCTAACGCAAATCTTTTTAAATTTATTAACCAATGCCATCAAATTTACCGCCAAAGGTGCGGTGGTCATGGATGTCGAATTGCGTAATCAGTTGGGCAATAGAGCACTGTTGTGTTTTACCGTCACAGATACCGGTATTGGCATTGCGCAAAATAAACTCGAGTCGGTGTTTTCATCCTTTACTCAAGCGGATGTCAACATTAGCCGAGAATATGGTGGGAGCGGTTTGGGGCTCAGCATCGTAAAAAGCTTAGTCAGTCACTTAAACGGCAGTATTAAAGTAGACAGTCAACTCGGCAATGGTAGTTGTTTTGCTGTGGTTTTACCTATAGAAATGTTACCCAACGTATCTTCAGCCGATACTTTCTCATCTTTAACCGCAAACACGATTGAACGTTCGCCATTAGGGCGCAATTTACGCATCTTGTTAGTAGAAGATAACAAAACCAATGCCTTTGTTATCCAAGCGTTAGGTAAAAAGCATGGCCTAGAGTTTGATTGGGTCACTGATGGCTTGCAAGCCATCGTCAAGGTACAATCCAATCGCTACGATTTAATATTAATGGACAACCAAATGCCGAAAATGGATGGCATTGAAGTGACCAAAAAATTGCGTGAAGAACTCAACATTACCACGCCAGTGGTGGCCTGTACCGCTGACGGCTATCAATCCACCGAGCAGGCATTTTTGTCCGCTGGCGCCAACGCTGTGTTAGTTAAACCGATAATAGAAGATAAATTTTTGCAAGTATTACAACAAGTTCTGGAATCATCAACATGCTAAATTATGAAGCCATCGATATCCCTTTTAATCATCGACATACTTGTTGGTTCTGCGGTGAGCCGAGCAATGCGGCTGTTAATTTCCCGAGTAGACCGTCGGCTGTGCTGGCGCATACGCCATTGCAATTACCGGCTTGCCAAGAGTGCAAAACCATCGCCAGCAGTTGTGTGACCGATTCGGTGTGGGATTTACAGTTGCAAGTGACTAACGCTTTGATGAAGCGTTACGCCAAGCATTTAGGCATAGGCGTGAACTGGACCAAACAAGAGCTTGCTGAAACTCAGTTAGAAGGCACTTCATTTAAGGGCTTCACTGATAGCGCTTGGATGATGTACGAAATAGCCAAAGGGCGCGTGGATTTCTCGGGTTGGCCTTTGGCTCTTAATGGCGTGCCACTGGATATTATCGACGACAGCTACGGTTTTGAATTTGATGGTGCGCGTTTTATCAATTTTCAAACCGCCGTGGATTTCTATCAAAAATCAGAATCCCTTAACAAGCACTTATTTGATGAGTTGGTGGCGCTACTAGGTCAAAAGCAACTGGCGTACGCACTGCGCATTGCTCGTTTATATCCCTCTATTACTAAGAGGCAGGCTGAGAAAGTGCTAGCTGAAATTGCCCTGCAACAGTCCGATAAAGACGCTATTTTCCGTGATAACAGCCAAACATCGCCATTATTGGCAGTAAAAGCGGTTTGTGTAGAAGATGTGCGTGAAGTGAACATTCACGGTGAAACGGCTCAGCCAAAAGCGATTGTATGGGTGATGAGTCGCAATATTCGCACTCTTGCCCAGTTGCAACAATGCGAAGATGCGTTTTTTGATGAGCATGAACATCTAGGTGGCGTAATTGCCTTTCAGCTTTATCATGGCGTGCAACTCTATTTAGAAGCAAGGCAAGATATTAACTGGTGCGAGCAAGACGATCCTAATCAGCCGTTATGGCTAGGCGAATAGCTAGCTTGACCTGTAATCAGTTGCTTTTCACCAACAGCTTATCGAGCCATGCCACGGGCAAAATCCGGCGCAGAAAACCAAAGATATAGGTAGGCTGAGTGACGTAATAGCGCGCCTTTGGCTTAGCACTGCTTAGTATTTTTTGTACCGGTTTAAGCACCGCCTCTGGCGGCAGAGTAAAGCGATTGCTAGGCGATGCTTTGCCCAATCTATCAATGGTATTTTGATAGTTTTTCTGATGGCGAGAGTGTGCAATATCAATAGTATTTTCAAAAGCATGCAACGCATTTTCTCGAAATTTACTGACAATTGGTCCCGGCTCTATCAAGCTCACCGAAATAGGCGTATCCATCAACTCTAAACGCAGAGTATCGGTATAACCTTCCAAAGCAAATTTGCTGGTGTTATAAGCGCCGCGATATTTCATCGCCACTAAACCGAGCACAGAACTGTTTTGAATAATTTTGCCACCGCCTTGCGCCAGCATCAGCGGAATAATCGCTTTGGTCAGTTCGTGCCAACCAAACAAATTGGTTTCCAACTGCGCACGCAGTGCCTGAGTCGGCAGATCTTCCAGCGCACCACATTGACCATAAGCGGCATTATTAAACAGCACATCAATTTTGCCATCACACAAGGTTAGCGCCTGAGCAATAGCCTGATGAATGGAAGCACTATCAGTCACATCCAGTTGTACACAGTGCAGCCCTTGCTCTTGCAAGCGCGCCACATCTTCCAGATTGCGACAACTGGCAATGACCTTATAACCCGCTTGATGCAACTGCACCGCACAATGATAGCCAATGCCACTACTGCAACCTGTGATTAAGATGGATTCTTTCATGGAGACCTTTAATGATTTTAGTAATCAGATAC
>NZ_BAUJ01000059.1 GCF_000496695.1 Vibrio halioticoli NBRC 102217 | reverse complement strand
TTATTGGTTTTCACTTTTCCTCTCTATTTAAAGAAAGTAGTAAAACAAAACAGCTCAAGGCTGAATTCCAATTTGATTTTGGTCACTCAGTTCATTGATAAATCTTTTCGATTATCATCAACGAGTGCCCACACAGATTGATAGGTTTAAATTGTTAAAGAGCGTTGCTTTGCGACGTTTCCTTTTGTGAGGAAGCTCTCAAAGCGGACGGCCATTCTAGCGATTTGAACCTCAGTGTCAAACACTTTTTTGAATTTATTTTCGAATCGAACTTAAACTCAAATGGTTCGGCTAGTTAGCCTACTGATTCACTGCGAAGCGTTGTGCGCTCTACCGTGTCAGTGAGGCGCATTATAGAGATGCTCAGCTTATTGGCAAGGCTTTTTTTCAATAAATATAATAAAAAAAGCCTTTCGTTCATTTTTTGAGTGAAACGCTTATTTATCTATTTTTACCCCCTACTTAGGTACAGGTTATCCACAGACTTATCCTTAAAACCCAAAAAACCGCCTAATTTGGCGGTTTTTGAATTTACTTTATATAAGGAAGAATTAGATCCCTGAACCGTCAGATTCTCCATTATCTTCATGAAGACCACATTCTCTCTTCAAACCAAAGAAGCGAGTATCTTGTTCTTTCATGCCTTCTTGGTATTTTTCAGTGGTATGTACATCGCCAATAGAAACGTATCCCTGAGCTTTAAGTGGGTGCTGAGGTAATTGATGTTCTTCTATATAGCTATTTACTTGCTCACTCGTCCAATCAACGATTGGTAAAAACTTAAATACGCCATTTTGAATAGACAGCACTGGCAACCCACCACGTGAATCGGACTGACTTCTTCTTAGGCCAGAAAACCAAGTACCCACTTCCAACTCTGATAGCGCCCTATGCATTGGCTCTACTTTGTTAAGTTTATTGTATTGGGTTATCCCCTCTACACCTTTAGTCCATAGTTGACCAAATCGAGCTTCTTGCCATGCAGAACTTAATGGGCTGCTATATACCTTTAGGTTTAAGCTCAATAATTCAGTCAGCTCATCAATAAACTGATACGTTTCTGGAAATAGATAACCGGTATCAGTCAAAATCACAGGGATATTCGGTTGCTGTCTAGAAACTAAGTGCAGCATCACGGCCGCTTGTGCGCCAAAACTTGAGGAAAGAGCGAAGCTTCCTTGTAAGTTTTCTAGCGCCCAAGCAATTCTTTGTTCAGCTGAAAGATCTTCTAGATCGGCATTCAGTTTTGCCAACTCAAGAGTTTGCTGCACCTTATTTAGGTTCACTATTTCTTTTAAGTTTAATTTCTGTGTCAGTTCAAGCATGGAAATCCCTCTTCGATACTATGACTTCTTTTACGATGCCATCACGAATGACAAAGTCCCCAAATGCTTCATCAGCTAAACGCTCTGCAGCCCATCGTTCCACCAGCGAATCGATGTCTTGTAGAATTTGTGCGGAACTGATGTTCTCTTTATATAGCTTAGGTACTCGTGTACCGGCTTTATTACCGCCAAGGTACAAGTTATATCTGTCTGGTGCTTTACCGACTAAACCGATTTCAGCCAACATTGCTCGGCCACAGCCATTAGGACAACCCGTTACTCGTAAGATAATGCTTTCATCATCACTGATTGAATGCTTTTTCAATATGCCTTCAACATCAGTCACAAATTGAGGAAGGAAGCGTTCTGCTTCTGCCATTGCTAATGGACAGGTTGGGAATGCTACACAGGCCATTGAATCTTGACGCTGTTTAGAGGTTGTTGGATCAAGCAAGCCATGCTCGAACGCTATCTTTTCAATCTTCTGTTTATCTTTTAACGGTACACCTGCCACGATGAGGTTCTGATTTGCTGTCATACGTAAATCGCCAGTGTGGATTTTGGCAATTTCAGCAACACCTGTTTTCAGTGGTTTACCTGGGTAATCTAATAAGCGGCCGTTTTCAATAAACAGCGTTAAGTGATGCTTACCGTCTATACCTTCTAACCAACCAAACTTATCGCCACGGTTAGTCAGTTGATAAGGTTTGATCGGCTCAAAGCTTACGCCTGAGCGTTTCTCAACTTCTTGTTTGAACACATCAATGCCAACGCGATCTAATGTGTATTTGGTTTTTGCATTTTTACGATTTGAGCGATTACCCCAATCACGTTGAGTCGTGACTACGGCAGCGGCAATATCTAATGTGTTCTCTAGAGAGATATAACCAAACTCATCCGCTTTACGTGGGTAAGTTGAGTTATCACCATGAGTCATGGCCAGTCCACCACCCACTAACACATTAAAGCCAACTAACTTGCCGTCTTTTGCTACTGCGACAAAGTTAAGATCGTTCGCGTGTAAGTCAACATCGTTGTCTGGCGGTACAACGACTGTTGTTTTAAATTTACGTGGCAGATAGTTGCTACCTAAGATTGGTTCTTCGTCTGTAGTCTCAAGTTTCTCACCGTCTAACCATATTTCAGCATAAGCTCTGGTTTTTGGTAGTAGGTGCTCACTGATCTTAGTGGCCCACTCATACGCTTGCTGATGCAATTCAGACTCAACAGGATTACTACTACATAGCACGTTACGGTTTACGTCCCCCGCTGTGGCAATAGAATCAATACCAATTGAATTTAGAGTTTGGTGCATCAACTTAATGTTTGGCTTCAATACTCCATGAAACTGGAATGTTTGACGCGTAGTAAGACGGATGCTGCCATAGAGCGAACTTTCAGTTGCAAACTTGTCGATAGCGAGCCATTGCTTAGGAGTAATCACTCCCCCAGGCATACGTGCACGCAGCATCACATTATGCAGTGGTTCCAATTTTTGCTTAGCACGCTCATTGCGGATATCTCTATCGTCTTGCTGATACATGCCGTGAAAACGGATTAACTGAAAATTGTCCGCGTCGAACCCACCGGTAATCTCATTTTTGAGGTCGTTGGTAATGGTACCGCGCAAAAAGTTACTTTCTCGTTTTAATCTTTCATTGTCAGAAAGTGGGCCCAACTCGTTGCCCAACACTGCTTGCTTTTCCATTAGTACACGTCCCTTTGGTATCTTTTCTGTTTACGAAGGTCTTTTAGCCATTCTTCTGCACTTTCTACGTCTAGCCCACCTTGCTGCTGTGCAATTTCAAGTAAGGTTGCTTGTACATCTTTAGCCATTCTTTCTGCGTCACCACATACATAGAGGTAAGCGCCATCTTGCAGCCATTGCCATACTTGCTGTGCATTTTGTTTTAGCTTGTCTTGCACATAGACTTTATTAGCACCGTCACGGCTAAAGGCGACATCCAACTGGCTCAATAGGCCATCTTTTAGGTAACGTTGGAATTCAACTTGGTATAAGAAGTCTTGAGCAAAGGTGCGGTCACCGAATACTAACCAGTTTTTACCTTCTGCTTCTCTAGAGTCTCGCTCTTGTAAGAAACTTCTAAACGGTGCAATACCCGTTCCTGGGCCAATCATAATAACGGACGCATTATCATCGGTTGGCAGTTTGAAGTTGTTATTGTGCTCGATGAACACTTTTACTTCTTCACCCTCTTCTAGACCATTGGATAAGAAACCAGAAGCACCACCGATTCTTTGACCTTTGCTTGTTTCATACTCCACCACACCAACAGTTAGGTGTACTTCTTCATCCACTTCAGATTGCGCTGATGAAATTGAATATAAGCGAGGAGTTAAACGTCGCAGCATAGCAGTTAGCTCAGTTGCGGTTAGCTTGGCTTTCTTCTCTGCAATAACGTCAATGATCTGAGTTTTCGCGGCGTACTCTCTTAGCTTGTTTTTGTCTTCCACAAGCTTAAGCAATTTCTTGCTCGCTGACTTCTCAGCGTATTGAGTAATAAATTGCGGATTAGATGAAGTCACTTCAAACTGTTCAATCAGCGCTTGCTGTAATGAAGTTGGTTTACCGTCTACCTCGATAGACTCATCTTTATCTAAACCAACTGCGGCAATGATTGAATCCACCAGCTGTGCATCGTTTTTATACCAAACCCCTAATGCATCACCCGGTTGATAGGTAATGCCTGATTCTTCTAGATCGATTTCGATATGACGAACGTCTTTCGTTGAATCGCGGCCGGTGATTTTTTGGTTAGTCAGTAAGGTCGCGGTATATGGCGATTGCTTAGTGTATTCAGAAGCACTGTTAGAAAGTGGCAATTGAACAACGCCGTTACTCGCTTCTACATTAGATTCTTTAAATAGCTCACCGATAGTGCTCAGAGCTTGAGACTGCCAGTTAGCCACAGGTGATTCGTAATCCACATCACAGTCGATTCGTTCTAGGAAAGGCGTTGCCCCTAACTTACTCAGAGCAGCATCAAAATCCTTACCTGTTTGGCAGAAGAATTCGTAGCTAGAGTCACCAAGTCCGACAACCGCATATTGCAGTTTGTCCAGTTTTGGCGCTTTTTTAGAATTGAGGTAGTCATAAAACTCTATCGCATTGTCAGGAACTTCACCTTCACCATTAGTAGAGGCAACGACAATTAAATGCGTTTCGTTTTTCAGGTTCTTAAGTTTGTAATCAGCCGCATCATAAAGTTTAGCTTCGAAACCTTCTGCCACTACTTTGGCGTGCAGTTGTTTAGCGACCCCTTTGGCATTCCCAGTTTGAGAAGCAAAGATGATCGTCAACTGTGAAGGTGTTCCTACTGCAACTTGCGTCTCTGGAACAGAAGCAACAGCATGATTTTGACTAATACCGTAGAAATAGCCACTAACCCAAGCCAACTGTTGTGGCGATAGTTCGGAGGCAGCTTGTTTTAATTGGTTTGCTTGATTATCACTAAGTGGGGAAGCAAAGCCGGAAAGATCCTTGAGCAACATGGTCACGTTTTCCCTGTATATTACATGACCACTAGATTACCTACTATTTGTAATAGCAATAAAGAATAAAGGGGTATGTTTAATAATAAAAAGGAATGAAAAAACCATTTCGCCTATAGGGATTCAATTCTTACTTGGCTAAAACCCACTGCCATTGCGCTTTTTGAGGCTGAATCTAAGTCGTTGTAATAGCGTTGTTCGCCTTGCGGATCAGTAAGCGCAAGCATACCGCCGTGGCTGTCTCGAAACTCTACAACCCACTGCCCGTCTAGGTCTGCTTGTTCCACAATAGCTTCCACCAAGCGCTCAGAGCGATATAACACACGAAGTTCATTGATTGTCATATAAAAGCTTGCTCCTGTTTTCTTCTATTAAGAATGGACCAAACTGCTAAAAATGCGAATTGAGAAGAGCTATCAATTAGAAAACAAAAGAGCATAAAAAAACCAGCCTTTTATAAGAGACTGGTTTATATATCGATCAAATAACACGCTTAAAAAGCAACTTGCACACCGGCAAACCAGCCATCCACAAAACCGTAGGCTTTCTTATCCACTTCTTTAAAGGTGTAATCGAGCACTCGGTATCCACCGCGTAATACTATGTCGGCAGAGTCAAATGCCACAGTGTATTGAATGGCACCGGTTAAATCCGCCGACTTCAACTCATCGGTCTCACCAAAATCAAACTCGCCAATGACAGCAAAGTTACTATTTGGCACTTGGATTAAGGCATTTGCGAACCAACTGAATATCACACTATCAAAATCGATAGTGGTATTGGTTTCAGGATCGTAAAACCGGCTATCTCGGTAATCCGTTAAAGTAAATCCAGCATCAAATTCAAGATTTTCAGTTCGTAACGGGCGGTAGTAAAAGGTGTAGTCAAACTTATCATGAGCAAGAAAGTCGGTATCTAGCCCTGTATAACGAATTCTGAAATTAGGTAGGTAGGGAACATCATGTTCAATTTGCGCAGACAATACCGGTAATTCATCATCAGCAAAGCGGGTTTCTCGAATTTTAGTGCTGCCCCAGAACATATCGGCAGTGACTTTGCCATGAACACCGGGTTCAATCACTTTTGCTTGTACCGACCAAGAAGCGCCCAATGCAGCAGTTCCTATTGCCGCAATCAAAGTCCATTTGCTCATTATCTACCTCTAAGAAAACCAAAATCGTTACTTTATAAGCAGATAGTAGCATAGGTAAACTTTAGATAAATCAATAAGCAAGCTTATGAACAAGCTCTGTTACGCTTAATTAGCCAATAAACAATTAATCCAACCACCAGATAAGGCAGAAAATTAAATGCCGCTCCTAGCAAGCCTACAATCACGCTAAAGGTAAAGACCGCAAGAAATGCCATAAAGAAGCCAAAGAATGTTAAACCAACAAAGAAAAATACACCGAAGAACATCACTAGCATCAGTAGCTCAAACATGGTTACTCTCCAAAAATTCATTTGAGATCAAAAACTTGTTCCAAGATCCCCTCTAATTACTATAAAGCAAGTACCTTGCCAAAACAGCGAAAAATATAACCACTTGATAAATAAACAAAAAAAGCCATCACATAACATGATGGCTTTTCTATAAAACGAAACTTGGTAAAAAAAACCAGTTATTGGTTAATTCTACACACCTAACTCTTTAGGTATTTTAGCCAGTGCAGCTTCAACCACTTCGATACCCGAACCTGGTTTGTGCGCGTTTTCACTGATATAACGACGCCATTGACGTGCACCCGGCATACTTTGGAACAAACCTAACATATGGCGAGTAATATGCCCTAAGTAAGCACCTTCCGATAGTTGTTGCTCAATATACGGGTACATAAGCTCAACTACTTCGCTACGTTTAATAATCGGTTTATCTTGACCAAAGATCAGCTGATCAACCTCAGCCAATAGATATGGGTTTTGATAAGCTTCACGACCAATCATCACCCCATCAAGATGTTTAAGGTGCTCTAGTGTTTCATCTAATGTTTTTACGCCACCATTTACCGCGATATCAAGATGCGGAAAGTCTTTCTTGATCTGATAAGCGCGCGGGTAATCCAAAGGTGGAATTTCACGGTTTTCTTTAGGGCTTAAACCACTTAACCATGCTTTACGAGCATGAATAGTAAAGTGCTCACAACCGCCCTTCTCGTTTACCGTTGATATAAAGTCTGTCAAAAACTCATACGAGTCTTGTTCATCGATACCAATACGGGTTTTCACCGTCACTGGAATATCAACCACAGACTTCATCTCTGCCACGCAATCTGCCACCAGCTGAGGATCGGCCATTAGACATGCACCAAAACGACCGTTCTGCACTCGGTCAGAAGGACAACCTACATTTAAGTTCACCTCATCATAACCACGCTCTTCAGCAAGCTTGGCACAATGAGCAAGATCTTTGGCATTGGAACCACCAAGCTGCAATGCAATCGGATGTTCTTGCTCGCTAAAACGCAAGAAATCACCTTTACCATGAATAATAGCGCCAGTGGTCACCATCTCGGTATATAACAGAGTGTTCTGCGACAGTAGCCGATGGAAGTAACGACAATGGCGATCTGTCCAATCTAGCATAGGGGCGACAGATAAACGAGATGATGGATACATAGCTAAGACCTTTTGTTGAACCACGTAGCACGAGACCAAGTGATTGAGTCCGTGTTTTAAGAAAAAGTGACCTTCACTTCTACTTTGAGGTGCGGATTATACGGTTTGGTTGAACCGCCATCAATAATAGTCTTTATCTATATACAACAAAGCCCACCTCGATATGCTCTCAGTGGGCTTAAATCTTGTTGTTCTATGTTGTTGCTAATGCGGATTAGAACGCAGGTTCTATCGTACCTTTGAAGGTTTTCGCTAAGAAATCACGTGTGGCTTGTGATTGGAAGATTTTCACTACTTTCTGATAGGTAGGATTGTTTTTTTGATCTTCACGAGCGGCGATAACCATAACCGCAAGTGGTGCATCTTTGGCTTCTAAATAGATGCCTTGTTTTTTAGGGTCTAAGCCTGAAGACATCACGTAGTTCATGGTGATAGCGGCGGCATCCACATCATCTAAAGAGCGAGGCAGTTGTGCGGCGTCTACTTCAACAAACTCTAGTTGTTTAGGATTGTCGATAATATCTTTTAATGTGGCTTTAGAGCCTACACCCGGTTTTAGTGTAATTAGCTTTGCGTCAGCAAATAGTAGTAAACCACGACCGCCATTGGTTGGATCGTTTGGAATCGCAACGCGGGCTTTATTTGGCAGAGCTTCAATAGAGTTAAATTTGTTGGAGTAGATACCCATACGCATCAGTATTGAACGGCCAATAGATACTAGATGAGAATCATGCCCTTGGTTGTAATTGTCTAAGAAAGGTTGGTGCTGGTAGCTGTTTAAATCAATGCTACCATCGTCGAGTGCGGCATTTGGCGTCACGTAATCAGAGAATTGCACCACTTCTATATTGATGCCTTGCTTGGCCGCTTCTTTGGCTACGGCTTCAACCACTTGAGCGTGCGGCCCAACGGTTGCGCCAATTTTGATGGTTTTCGCTTCTTCTTTACCACACGCTGTTAGCCCTAAAGCCAATGCTGAGATAAATGCCAAACTCACTACTCGTTTAAAACCTTTCATTGTTACTCCGTATTTCCATATAAGACTTCTAGCCATCTAAAAGGCTATATTACTCTTTTGGATTCGGAATGCAATTAGCGACTTACTATTTCCTTAAAAGATAGGCAACAAAAAGGCCAGCACTTGGCTGACCTTTATTTACTAACCGATACCCGTATTCGCTTAATATCTTAGATTTTAAGCACGCAGTTGTTTAAATGCGTTGATTAGACCGTTAGTTGAGCTATCGTGTGAATCAACTTCTGTACCGTCTGCTAGCTCAGGTAAGATTTGGCTTGCCAGTTGCTTGCCTAGTTCTACGCCCCACTGATCAAAGGTAAAGATATTCCAGATAACACCTTGTACAAAGATCTTATGTTCGTACATTGCAATCAGGTTACCTAAAGTGCGTGGCGTAATTTGCTTCACTAAAATAGAGTTTGTTGGACGGTTGCCTTCAAACACTTTAAATGGCGCTAGCTCTGCAATTTCTTCCGCTGACTTACCCGCGGCAACCAACTCTGCCTCTACAACTTCACGAGACTTACCAAATGCTAGCGCTTCTGTTTGAGCGAAGAAGTTAGACATCAATTTCTGATGATGATCGCCCGTTGGGTTGTGGCTGTTTGCAGGAGCAATAAAGTCACAAGGAATCAGTTTAGTGCCTTGGTGGATCAACTGGTAGAAAGCGTGCTGACCGTTAGTACCTGGTTCACCCCAGATAATAGGACCTGTTTGGTAATCCACTGCATCGCCGTTGCGGTCTGTGTATTTACCGTTTGATTCCATGTTGCCTTGTTGGAAGTAAGCGGCAAAACGGTGCATGTATTGATCGTACGGAAGAATCGTTTCTGACTCTGAACCGTGGAAGTTGTTGTACCAAATACCAATCAAAGCCAAGATGGTTGGGATGTTGTTCTCTAGCTCTGTCGATTTGAAGTGGTTATCCATTTCATGAGCGCCGGTTAGTAGCTCAATGAAGTTGTCGTAACCTACACCTAATGCAATAGACAAACCGATTGCTGACCATAGTGAGTAACGACCACCAACCCAGTCCCAGAACTCAAACATGTTGTCAGTATCAATACCAAACTCAGACACTGCCTGACCATTGGTTGATAGTGCGGCAAAGTGTTTAGCGACATGCGCTTCGTCTTTAGCTTCCGCTAGGAACCAATCACGTGCACTGTGTGCATTGGTCATTGTTTCTTGCGTAGTAAAGGTTTTAGAAGCCACTAAGAACAGCGTTGTTTCTGGGTTCACTTTTTTCAGTGTTTCAGCAATATGAGTGCCGTCAACGTTAGATACAAAGTGTAGGTTTAGATGATTTTTATATGGAGACAATGCTTCTGTCACCATGTATGGGCCTAGATCAGAACCACCGATGCCGATGTTAACAATATCGGTAATCGCTTTACCTGTGTAGCCTTTCCACTCACCGCCAATCACGCGATCAGTGAATGATTTAATTTTGTCTAAAACCGCATTCACGGCTGGCATTACATCTTCGCCGCCGACAACAACAGGCGTGTTGCTACGGTTACGAAGTGCAGTATGAAGAACTGAACGGCCTTCTGTTTTGTTGATGGTCTCGCCAGAGAACATGGCGTCGATTGCTGACTTAAGCTCTGTTTGTTTTGCAAGATCAAACAGGTGCTGCATAGTCTCGTCGTTCACTAAGTTCTTTGAGTAATCGACTAAGATATCGTCACCAAAACTTTTTGAGTAGTTCTCGAAGCGCTTAGAATCTGCAGCAAACAGATCTTTCATTTCGATATCTTGTGCTGATTCAAAGTGAGCAGTTAAGGCTTTCCATGCATCTGTGTGCGTTGGATTGATGTTCTTCAACATTATGAGTTCCCATTATTTTAATTTTAGTTTCGCCCAATAAAGTTATTGAGCTCCCCTGATACGGACTTTAACGGCGACAGTTAATTAGAGTGTCGTCCAAATAATTCTTTTAATATTTATTGTTACTCACTTGGGCTTAACAATGGCATCCAAGTGTTTTCATCGATAAGTATTTTCATCGATTATAGAAGAGTTGCCTCTTCATTTAATAGGCTAAATAGCATCTTTAATGTAAACAGGTATCACACGAGAAGTCAGTTTAGTCACTAATTCATAGCTAATTGTACCTACATATCTAGCCACTTCTTCTACTGGCAAAGACTCTCCCCAGAGCACTGCCAAGTCACCAACTTCATCTTTAGCATCTGGTCCAAGATCAACGGTTAACATGTCCATTGATACTCGTCCCGAGATTGGAACCTTACGTCCATTTATCCACACCGGCGTACCATTTGGTGCCGTGCGTGGGTATCCATCACCATAACCTACGGCAATAACGCCTATTTTGGTATCGCGTTCACTAACCCAATTAGCCCCATAACCTACACTTTCACCCGCTTTTAGCTCATTAACAGCAATGAGGTGAGAGCTTAAAGTCATTACTGGGCGATAACCCATTTGCTGAGCATCGTTATCATCAAATGGCGATACACCATACATAATAATCCCTGGACGTACCCACTCAAAGTGGCTATCACTGCGCGACAAAATGCCAGCTGAAGCAGCAATTGAACGCTCTCCTTCACACTGTGACGTCGTCGCTTCAAAAAGCTCTATTTGCTGTGAAGTAATTGGATTATCAGGCTCGTCAGCACAGCCAAAATGGCTGATGTAACGCAATGGATGCGCAACGTTTTTGCAATTGTGTAAGCGCTGAATGTATTCATCGTATTGCTCTGGACGCACACCTAAGCGATGCATGCCTGTGTCCATTTTTAACCACACTACCACAGGGTTTTCTAGCTCAGCTTGCTCTAAAGCAATTAGCTGTTCTTCACAGTGCACCACTGTCTGAATATTATTGGTGACCAAAATTGGCAAATCACTGTCAGAGTAAAAACCTTCCAGTAATAAAATGGGCTTCACAATACCACCGGAGCGCAGTTGCAGTGCTTCTTCGATACGAGCAACCGCAAAGGCATCTGCTCCTTCCGCATTTTTAGCCACTTCCAGTAAGCCATGACCATAACCGTTAGCTTTTACTACTGCCAACAAACGACTATTAGGTGCTTGTTCATGTAATCGTTGAATATTATGACGTAATGCATCTGTATTGATAGACGCAACAGCAGCCCTTAATTTACCCATGATATTTCCTACTCATCATCATAATCAAATGCAGGGCCAGCATAGTTATCAAAGCGTGAATACTGCCCTTGGAATGTTAAACGAACTGAACCAATTGGGCCGTTACGCTGTTTACCGAGAATAATTTCAGCAGTACCTTTCATGGCGCTATCTGGGTTATAAACTTCATCACGATAGATGAACATGATCAAATCGGCATCCTGTTCGATCGCACCGGATTCACGTAGATCTGAGTTGATCGGACGTTTATCGGCACGCTGCTCCAAGGAACGGTTAAGCTGTGAAAGCGCCACCACTGGAACGTTAAGTTCTTTCGCTAGCGCTTTTAATGAGCGAGAGATTTCTGAAATTTCTAAAGTACGGTTGTCTTGCATGCCCGGAACACGCATCAACTGCAGGTAATCGACCATGATTAGGCTTAAGCCACCATTGTCACGCGCGATACGGCGTGCACGCGAGCGAAGCTCTGTCGGTGTTAAGCCTGAACTATCATCGATGAACATATTCTTCTTCTGCATAAGAATACCCATGGTCGATGAAATTCGTGCCCAATCTTCGTCATCGAGCTGACCAGTACGGATTTTGGTTTGATCAACGCGAGACAGTGACGCGAGCATTCTCATCATGATTTGTTCTGAGGGCATCTCTAGAGAGAATATCAAAACGGGTTTATCCGAATCCATGGCAGCGTTTTCACACAAGTTCATGGCAAAGGTGGTTTTACCCATTGATGGACGAGCTGCTACGATAATAAGATCGGAAGGTTGTAAACCTGCCGTTTTCTTATTTAAGTCATTGAAACCTGAGTTAACACCTGTCACCCCGTCTTGTGGGGTTTTGTATAGAGTTTCGATACGTTCTAGAGTTTTCTCAAGAATGTTGTCAACGCTTTGTGGACCGTCTTTCTCGTTTGAACGCTCTTCAGCAATGGCAAACACTTTGCTCTCAGCAAAATCCACCAGATCACTCGAAGAACGACCTTGAGGATCGTAACCCGCATCGGCAATCTCATTGGCCACACCAATTAGGTTTCGCACCACGGCTCTTTCTGCAACAATCTCTGCATAGGCATTAATGTTGGCCGCACTCGGGGTGTTTTTAACCAGATCAGCTAAGTAGGCAAACCCACCAACATCTTCAAGCTGTTCACGACGCTCTAAAAATTCAGATAAGGTAATTAAATCCAATGGCTGACTATCTTCAAGCAGAGTTTTAACTGCTTCAAAAATCAGTCTATGAGGTCGACTGTAGAAATCGATTGCCATTACTTTCTCGGCAACCGTATCCCAACGCTCGTTATCCAGCAACAACCCGCCAATAACTGACTGCTCAGCTTCTAATGAATGGGGTGGAGCTTTGATTGCTTCGACTTGGGAGTCTTGTTTTTTATTCGTTCGTTGATCTGCCATGGATGTGCTCAGTGACCTTCTATTCTTTGCATTATACCAATGCTAAACATGATCTGTTTAGAAAATTATTTTTAATAGATGAGGTCATAAAAATAGACACTATTATTTGCAACTTTAAGAAAGATATCATTAGGATAGAAAGTGCATAAACGTCTATCATTGTTTACCTCATCTTGACGTATTTTTAGTAGGTTTAAGTACAATTCATAAGCAATATTTTAGTTTGAGGTATTTTGTGTCAAAAAAATTGCTATTTTGTCTGGGATCACTGCTGTGCTCAGCACCCCATGCGGAAGAGCTGACTGATACCGATATCGCAAGCCCTTCCCCCTTCAAAAGCGAAGTTGAATTTGGCTATCAAGCCCATTCAGGTAATTCTGATTCCGAATCTCTCAATGCACGTCTTAGCGGTGAATACATTAAAAATCGCTATCGCCTGACTGGAGAATGGAAATACTACTTACTGTATAAAGATGGTGCAGAAGACAAACGACAATCGACTTATGATCTACAGGGGGATTATAAGCTAGGTCCTAAAAGCTACGCCTATTCTAACTTCAATGGTTACGACTCTAAATACAGTGCCTATTTTACTGACTATACCGTATCTGCTGGTATGGGTTATCAGATAACCAATACCAAACACTTGTTGATTGAAGGCGAGTTGGGACCGGGTTATCGATACCAAGAACCTAATTTAGAAGAGATTGATGATGACGATATCATCATGAAAGAGACGGTGCAGGAAGCAATTATCAGGGGTAATTTATCTTTGGTTTGGAAACCGATTAAGTCTCTATCAATAGGAACCGATGTCACTGTAGTCGCAGGTGAAAGTAACACTAGAACCGATACTGAGATTTCAGTGATTAATGAAATTACCGAAGATATTGCATTAAAGTTGGTACACAACCGTCAATACCACAACAAAGTACCGGATGGACTGAGCCATACTGATTCGGTGTTTTCCGTTAACCTACTGTTCTTGTTCTAATATTTAACAAATTTTGGGCATAAAAAAACACCGACCAAGGCCGGTGTTTTAAAGTCATCTTCAGAGTAAAAAATTACTCTGCAGCAACAACTTGTAGTTTCACAGTAGCGAAAACTTCAGAGTGAAGTTGAACGCTTACTTCGAACTCACCAGTGTTACGTAGTGCGCCTTCTGGAAGACGAACTTCGCTCTTAGCAACTTCAACGCCAGCAGCAGTAACTGCGTCAGCGATGTCACGAGTACCGATAGAACCGAATAGTTTGCCTTCGTCACCAGCTTTAGAAGCAATAACAACTGCTTCTAGAGAGTTAACTTTCTCAGCACGTGCTTCAGCTGCAGCTAGGTGCTCAGCAACTTTAGCTTCAAGTTCAGCACGACGTGCTTCAAACATTTCAACGTTTGCTTTAGTAGCCATTACTGCCTTATTTTGAGGAATAAGGTAGTTACGAGCGTAACCAGATTTAACGTTAACAGTGTCGCCAAGTGCACCTAGGTTACCGATTTTATCAAGTAGAATAACTTGCATTATTTAATCCTCTATTCTTAATAAACCGACCGATTACTGATGCTTATCAGTGTACGGAAGTAGTGCTAGGTAGCGAGAACGCTTGATTGCACGAGCTAGTTGACGTTGGTATTTAGCGCTTGTACCAGTGATACGGCTAGGTACAATTTTACCAGCTTCAGTGATGTAGTTTTTAAGAGTTGCTACGTCTTTGTAATCAATCTCTTGTACGCCTTCTGCAGTAAAACGGCAGAATTTACGACGACGGAAGAAACGAGCCATGGGCTATCTCCTGATCTTAAATTTGAGTGATATCTTCGGCATGTAAAACCAATTTTCCCAAACCGTTTCGGCTTGTTTGATAAGCGACAAAGCCACTTACCTTGATTGAACTGCCTTTAACTAGTTCTTGAGTTAATGTGTGCGACCTTTTACCACTCACCACTACTGGCATTCGACAGTAAACCTGTCTCGGAAGCTCGGCTTCCATTACATTTGAGCGATGCTCGAGCCAAAATTGGCAATGTAAAATCCCTGAGGGGCTTCGTGTTCGAATAGGATCTTTAGCAACAATGCCGCTTAAATCCATTCGATTGGTCATACAATCAATTACTCAGCAGATGCTTCTGGCTTAGCTTCAGTACGCTCTTCGCGACGAGGAGCACGCTCTGCACGCTCTTCTTTTTGCTTAAGCATGATTGATTGCTCAGTCACAGCGCCTTTAGTGCGCATGATCATGTTGCGTAGAACTGCATCGTTAAAACGGAAAGCAGTTTCTAGCTCGTCGATCACAGCTTGATCAGCTTCAACGTTCATAAGAACGTAGTGAGCTTTGTGAAGCTTGTTGATTGGGTAAGCCAGTTGACGACGACCCCAGTCTTCTAGACGGTGTACAGTACCGCCAGCTTCGTTGATAGAACCAGTGTAACGCTCGATCATGCCAGCAACTTGCTCGCTTTGATCAGGGTGCACCATGAATACGATTTCGTAATGACGCATGTGTTGCTCCTTACGGATTATTAGCTTCCACGAGTGGCCCGGTCGTCCAGAGGAAGCAAGGAACTAAAGATAAATGACCGAGTTTTAAGGACGGCAAATAGTACAGAAACCGTTCAATAAGATCAAGCAAAAACACCGTTTCTGCACAAGATAGTTTGTCAGTCCGACTATTCACCCTTTATTCCAAGCACTTAGATTCATAACTCTTTGTATTTTAAAGAGGTTATATGCAAATGATGAAAATAAAAATCACAGGTATAAAAATGGCTACAAGCCACCGTTTGTTACCACAAAAATAGGAGCCGAAGCTCCTATCTCATTTAATGCTATCGACAACAAAATTAGCTTAGACGCTGTCTTACCGCTTCAAACAAACATACTCCAGAGGCAACGGATACGTTCAAGCTAGAAACAGAGCCGGCCATTGGGATCTTGATTAAGTCATCACAAGTCTCGCGGGTTAAACGGCGCATGCCATCCCCTTCGGCTCCCATTACAATTGCCAATGGGCCTGTTAGCTTGCTTTGATAAACATCATGAGTGGCTTCGCCTGCGGTACCAACAATCCATACATTTTGCTCTTGTAGGTGACGCATAGTGCGCGCAAGGTTAGTGACACGAATCAAAGGTACTGTCTCTGCCGCGCCACAAGCAACTTTGCTTACTGTCGCGGTTAATGGTGCAGACTTGTCTTTTGGAACGATGACAGCGGCGACACCGGCCGCGTCAGCATTACGTAGACATGCGCCAAGGTTGTGCGGATCGGTTACGCCATCCAAAATCAGCAGTAGTGGATTTTGCTCAGCAGCCAAAATGGTATCTAGGTCATTTTCATTCAAGGCTTTGGCCGCTTTAACACGTCCTATAATACCTTGATGGTTTGCACCTTTTGCTTTGTCATCCAGTGCTTTGCGACCCATTTGTTGGATAGAAACACCGTAAGATTGCAATAGATTGATTAAAGGTAACAAACGGTCGTCCTGACGCCCCTTTAAAACAAATACTTCAATAAAACGTACAGGATCTTTTTCCAACACAGCTTTCACTGCATGGATGCCATAAATATATTCGTTACTCATTTAATTGCTTCTCTTATTTCTTAGGGGCGCGAGCTGTATTCTTTTTGCCACGAGCTTTGTTTTTCTTCGCTTTGTTTGATTTTGGCTTTTTAGGTGCAGGCGCACTGTCCTTACTGCCATCAGGGCGAACGGTTGGTTCAACCTTAGCTTTGGCACGTCTAGAGCGTCTTCCCTCTGACGAGCCTGATTTTTTCTTATCATCAAAACGCTTAGCATCTTCAACTAAACGTTTCTTGGCGGTTTTGCCTTTGCCTCTTGGAGTGCGTTGGCTACCCACCATTTCAAAGTCAATTTGCTTGTCGTTCAAATTAACCGCTAATACTTTCACTTTTACCGTGTCACCAAGGCGATAAATTTGCCCAGAGCTTTCACCCACTAAACGCTGACTGATCGCATCATAGCGATAATAGTCATTAGCTAATGTTGATATGTGCACCAATCCGTCAATGTGCAGCTCTGTTAATCGGACAAAGAATCCAAAACCCGTCACATTGGCAATCACACCGTCTAGCTCTTCACCGACGTGATCTTGCATGTACTCACATTTGAGCCAATCAGTCACATCGCGAGTCGCATCATCGGCGCGACGCTCAGTCATTGAGCATTGCTCACCAAACACATCCATATCATCAAATGAGTAATGGTAACCCCCCGTTGGTGTCCAACGGTCGGTATTGCGCCCTTCTTGCTTGGCAATGAGGTACTTAATTGCACGGTGCAATAGCAAGTCAGGATAGCGACGAATCGGTGAGGTAAAGTGTGCGTAACGCTTCAGAGCCAAGCCAAAGTGGCCGGCGTTGTCTGGATTATACACAGCTTGTTTCATCGAGCGTAGTAGCATTGTTTGAATAAGCTCTTTATCCGGACGCTGAGTGACGATGTGCATGAGATCGGCATAATCTGTTGGGGATGGTGCTAAACCACCATTCAAGGTTAAGCCAAGCTCACTCAGGAAGTCTTTAAAGCCAACTAAACGCTGTTCACCCGGAGTTTCATGCACTCGGTACAACGCAGGCTCTTTGAGTTTTTCAACTAAAGAAGCAGAAGCAATATTTGCTAAGATCATGCACTCTTCAATCAGTTTGTGCGCATCGTTACGTACCACAGGTTCAATGCGATCAATTTTTCTATCAGCATTAAAGATGAATTTGGTTTCGACCGTTTCAAACTCAATCGCACCACGCAGGTCACGCGACTGTTTAAGAGTGCGATACATATTATGCAGTTCTTGCAGATGTGGAACTAACGTCTCATAGCGTTGATTTAACTCTTGGTCGCCATTCAGAATATCGTTGACCTTGTTGTAGGTTAAACGCGCGTGAGAGTTCATTACCGCTTCATAATGCTTGTAACCAGAAAGCTTACCGCTTTCAGAGACGGTCATCTCACACACCATACACAAGCGGTCGACTTGTGGATTAAGCGAACATAAACCATTCGACAACACTTCAGGTAGCATAGGTACAACCTGAGATGGGAAATACACTGAGTTACCGCGATTAATCGCTTCTTTATCTAGCGCAGAATCTGGGCGCACGTAGTAACTCACATCGGCAATAGCGACCCATAAACGCCAGCCACCGCTTTTTTTCTTTTCACAATAAACCGCATCATCAAAGTCACGCGCATCTTCACCATCAATAGTCACTAATGGTAACTCTCGAAGATCTACCCGACCTTTTTTCGCTTCTTCTGGAACCTCTTCTGCAAGAGAGGCTATTTGCTTGGTAACTTCTTCTGGCCATTCATTAGGGATTTGATGAGTACGGATGGCAATTTGAGTTTCCATGCCCGGCGCTAGGTTTTCACCTAACACTTCAACCACTTTACCTGACATTCCGCGAGAACGATTACCGCGATCAGTGACTTCAATTACGACAACGTTCCCCATTCGAGCGCCCATTCGGTGCTCTTTAGGAATAAGAATATCGTGATGAATTCTAGAGTCATCAGCCACTACATAAGCATGACCAAACTCAAGGAAGAAGCGCCCAACAATTTTCATTGCTCGCTCTTCAAGTACGCGAACAATTCTGGCTTCTTTGCGGCCGCGTTTATCCGTGCCTGATTGTTGCGCTAGTACATAGTCACCGTGGATGATGCTACGCATTTGATGAAATGGTAGAACTAAGTCCTGCTCTTTGCCGATAACGCCTTCAGGACGCACCCAGCCAAAGCCATCTTTATGACCGATGACATAACCTTTGATCATTTCGAGTTTATCAGGAAGGGCGTAACATTGACGGCGAGTGAAGACTAACTGACCATCACGCAACATAGCGTTTAATCGGCGACGTAAGCCTTCATATTGATCTTCACCGGCCAGTTCAAGAGCGGTGAATAGATCGTTGCGATTCATTGGCACCCCCGCACTCTCGAGAAAGCTTAAAAGAAACTCTCTGCTTGGTACTGGGTTCTCGTAATTTTTAGCCTCTCGATCTGCATGGGGGTCAAGAGATTTAGAATCGGACATGGGCGTGCTCATTAAATAGAATAATTAAGTAAAGTATATTCTAGTAATGCGCCACAAGGAAAAAATGCTTTAACAATTAGTAAAATAACTCGGTTATGGGTCTATCCTTTCGACAAAAGAATCATCAAATCGGAATTATTATCAACTAAGTCGTCTAGATAACATTTATCCAACTCTGCTAAAAAAGCCTCTTTGGCTTTGTGCAGGTAACTTTTAAGACGGCAAGCCGGAGTGATATGACAAAATTCCGGAGCACAATTGATGACCTTCATCGGCTCTAATTCACGAATGACATCACCAATATTTATCTCATTGGCTGGCTTATTAAGTCTAATACCACCATTCTTACCGCGAATCGTTTCAATAAATCCCTTCTGTCCTAGCTTATTCACGATTTTAACCATGTGGTTACGTGAAATATCGAATACCTCACTCACTTGAGTGATATTAGTAAGCTCATCCTTTTTAAGGGCAGCCAAATAAATAAGTGTTCGTATCGCATAGTCAGTAAAGCTAGTAATTTGCATAGTGGTACTCCGTATCAACCTCACAGTGTAATTCTTTTGTTGACTTTAATATACATTTTATACAACACTGAACATGAATATAAAATACACCTTTAAATGGAATACTAAGATGTTGGAACAAAAGACGATCGATACAGTTAAAGCCACTGCTCCTCTTCTAGCAGAAACTGGCCCTAAATTAACCGCTCATTTCTATGACCGTATGTTTGCTCACAATCCAGAGTTAAAAGATGTATTCAACATGAGTAACCAACGCAATGGCGATCAAAGAGAAGCGCTATTCAATGCCATTTGTGGTTACGCAGCTAATATTGATAATCTCGGTGCTCTATTACCTGTAGTAGAAAAAATTGCACAAAAACACACTAGCTTTATGATCACGGCAGAACAATACAACATTGTTGGTGGCCACCTTCTAGCAACGATTGATGAACTTTTTTCTCCTGGTCAAGAAGTGCTAGATGCTTGGGGTGAAGCGTACGGCGTATTAGCGAATATCTTTATTCAACGTGAAGAAGACATTTATGTTGATAACGAACAACACACTGGCGGTTGGCGTGGACTGAGAGATTTCGAAGTTATCGAAAAAACGCAAGAGAGTTCAGTTATTACTAGCTTTGTACTACAGCCTACTGATGGCAAAGCGGTAATGGATTTCAATCCTGGACAATACCTAGGTATTTACATCAATACTGAGAAATTTGAAAACCAAGAAATTCGTCAATACAGCCTTTCTGCTGCGCCAAATGGCAAAACTTACCGTATCTCAGTAAAACGTGATGGCGAAGGACGAGTGTCTAACTTCTTACATGATGACCTACAACAAGGTGACATCATTAAAGTCGCGCCACCGGCGGGTGACTTCTTCTTGCAAGCCCAATCAGATAAACCTATGGTACTGGTTTCTGCCGGTGTTGGCCTTACCCCTATGCTATCTATGCTAGAAGCACTGCAAGGTTCTGATAAAGCAGTGACTTGGTTACATGCGGCTGAAAATGGCGAACAACACGCTTTTAAAGATCACGTCACTGAACTGTGTAACAAACACAGCAATCTACAGCAGTTCACTTGGTACCGCGCACCACTAGAAAGTGATAAACAAGCAGAAGATTTCCAATTTGAAGGCTTGATTGATCTGTCTCAGCTAAACCAACAACAACTACCAAGCAATGCCGAAGTGTATTTCTGTGGTCCTGTTCCTTTCATGCAATTTGCAGCAGAACAATTGGTTAAACTTGGCTTTGATAAAGACCAACTTCACTACGAGTGTTTCGGTCCACATAAAGTGCTTTAATCCATTATACCAATCACAAAAAAACCGGCGAAAGCCGGTTTTTTTATTTAAGGTCAATCATTTAATGATTAGTTAAATGGGTGAACCTTAATCATAGTCTCGTTACGATCAGGGCCAGTCGAGATGATATCGATAGGCACGCCTGTTAGTTCTTCAATACGTTTGATGTAATCTAGAGCTGCTTGTGGCAATTGCTCAAGAGATGTAGCACCAAAGGTATTTTCAGACCAACCAGGTACGGTTTCGTAGATAGGCGTTGCTTCTTCAAATGCTTCAGCAGCCATTGGAGAAACTTCTAGTACAGAACCGTCTTTCATCTTGTAGCCAATACAGATTTTTAGCTCTTCAAGACCATCAAGTACGTCTAGTTTAGTTAGACAGAAGCCTGAGATTGAGTTGATTTGTACAGCACGACGCATTGCAACAGCATCAAACCAACCAGTACGGCGTAGGCGTCCAGTTGTTGCGCCAAACTCATTACCCACTTCACCTAGGTGTTTGCCGATAGGATCTTGTTTTTCTAGACCATCGTACAATTCTGTTGGGAATGGACCTGAACCAACACGAGTACAGTAAGCTTTTGCAATACCTAGAATGTAACCGATATGACGTGGACCAAAACCAGAACCAGCGGCTACGCCACCAGCAGTAGTGTTTGAAGAAGTTACGTACGGGTAAGTACCGTGGTCGATGTCTAGAAGAGTACCTTGTGCACCTTCAAACATGATTTTATCACCACGTTTACGAGCAGCATCTAGCTCATCAGTCACATCGATAACAAGAGACGTTAGAAGGTCAGCATAGCTCATCGCTTGCTCAAGCACTTCTTCGTAGCTTACTGTGTCTGTTTTGTAGAAATGTTCTAATTGGAAATTATGGAATTCCATAATTACTTTTAGTTTCTCAGCGAATGCTGCTTTATCGAATAGGTCGCCAACGCGTAGACCGCGACGAGCAACTTTATCTTCGTATGCTGGACCAATACCACGACCGGTTGTACCGATAGCTTTTTTACCAAGAGCAAGCTCACGAGCTTGGTCAATAGCGATGTGGTAAGGAAGAATTAACGGACACGCTTCTGAAATGAATAGACGCTCGCGTACTGGAATTCCGCGCTCTTCAAGAGGCTTCATTTCATTTAGAAGGGCTTCCGGAGAAAGTACAACACCGTTACCAATAATGCATTTAACATTATCGCGTAAGATGCCTGATGGAATTAAGTGTAAAACGGTTTTTTCACCGTCAATAACTAGAGTGTGGCCTGCATTGTGACCGCCTTGATAGCGCACCACATACTTTGCATCTTCAGTTAAAAGGTCAACGATTTTACCTTTACCTTCGTCACCCCATTGGGTGCCTAAAACAACTACGTTATTTCCCATCTTTCCGATTCTGATTGCTAGTTAAAAAAGGATTTTAGCACCGAAAAATTAAATTTGCAGTCATTTTTTAAGCACTCGCTATAAAATAATTAGAGATATTCAAATTAAGTTCAGTGTAAAACCCTAAGTTGCCCACCTTTACAGCAACATAAAAGTGATCACAGCTCCAGCAACGACTAAACAACCGCCCAACCTACGTAACTGGTTATCTGGCTGTTGGCTCATTTGTGCCATCATTTTTCGCCATGCATTAGGTGCTAACAGCGGACCTAAGCCTTCTAAAACCAACACTAAGCCAATGGCTATCCAAATTCCTTGCGACATTACGCCTATTCCTCTATCAACAAAAAAGGCTCCTAAACAGGAGCCTTTGTAATACTTTAATCTAGTTTACTTCTTTGGTGCGCCGTTTGAATCATTCATGAAGCGGAAGAAGTCACTCTTAGGATCGAGAACCATGATGTCCCCTTTCTCAGAGAAAGATTTCTCATACGCATGCAATGAACGAACAAAGCTATAGAACTCAGGATCTTTACTGTAAGTATCAGAATAGATCTTAGCCGCTTTAGCGTCTGCATCACCACGAGTAACACGAGCAGTACGGTCAGCTTCAGCTAGAACTGTTGCCACTTCTAGCTCAGCTTGAGCACGGATAATCTCAGCCTTCTCACGACCTTGAGAACGGTGCTTACGTGCAACTGATTCACGCTCAGCACGCATACGACGGTAGATAGATTCAGAGATTTCATCCGGTAGGTTGATTTTCTTCATTCGGAAATCAACCACGCGAACACCTAAATCATCCATCGCACTTTGACGAGTATCGTCGAGTACTACAGACATGATCTTGTCACGCTCACCATCAATCTCTACCGCAGCACGTGCTGCTTCAGAAACTGTATCGTCTAGCTCTGACTCGTCAGGTAACACGGCTTTGTTACGAGGACCCGATACAATCTGTTTGATTTCACGAGAACCGATTTCAGCACGAAGCACGTCAGTCACTTTACGCTCTAACAGCGCCTGTGCAGTCAGTGCGTTACCGCCACCTGTTGCTAGGTAGTATTGACCAAAGTCTTCGATACGCCATTTCACGTACGAATCAATGATAACGTCTTTTTTCTCTGACGTTACGAAACGGTCAGAACGACCATCCATAGTTTGAATACGTGCGTCTAGACGCTTAACGTTATCAAACAAAGGCATTTTGAAGTGCAGACCTGGCTCGTAGATACGAGAAATATCATTGTTATCTTTTAAGATACGACCAAATCGAACAACGATACCGCGCTCACCTTCAGGGACCACAAATACCGACATTAGCATCAGTGCTAGTGCAACCACCAATACTGGGATCATTAACTTACGCATTCCTAGTATCTCCCTTCACGAGTAGTCGTTGTTGTACGAGAGTTAGTCGCTGGTGCAGTTGTTTTCGCTTTATCTGCATCTAACTCGATCTTATCGTAGGTTGACGATGACTTACTTGAACGTTTAGTTGCTGAACTTTCTTGGCCTGCCAATTTATCAATTGGTAGGTAAAGTAGGTTGCCACTAGAGTCAGAATCAATCAGTACTTTCGATGTATTCGAGTACACTTCTTCCATTGTATCTAAATACATACGATTACGAGTGACTTCTGGTGCAGCCTGATATTCAGGAAGTAGTTTTTCAAACTGAGCCACTTGACCGTATGCTTCGTTTACTACACGTTCGCTGTAACCAAGCGCTTCTTTCTTCAAACGCTCTGCACGACCGGTTGCTTTAGGCAAGATTTCATTCTTGTAAGCTTCAGCTTCACGAATGAAACGCTCTTCATCCTCACGCGCCGCAATAGCATCGTCAAATGAATCTTTAACTTGCTCTGGTGGACGTGCTGACTGGAAGTTCACGTCAACAATCTGAATACCCATATCATAGTTATCAATGATACTGTTTAGGGTTTCTTGAGTGCTTTGACGAATTTGTTGACGACCACTAGTCAAGATACTGTCCATCAATGAATCACCGATTACCGCACGTAGTGCAGAATCTGTTGCTTGACGTAAGCTGTCATCAGCGTTAGTTACGCGGAACAAGTATTTATATGGATCGGATACTCGGTACTGAACACCCATACCAACGGTTACTACGTTCTCATCTTTCGTTAGCATCAAGCCAGAAGCTTGAAGTGCACGAATGGCTTCAACGTTAACTGTGGTTACTTCATCAATAAAGCGTGGACGCCAGTTTAGGCCTGGATCAACGATACGGTCGTATTTACCTAAACGAAGCACTACGCCTCGCTCAGCTTCACCAACGGTATAGAAACCAGAACCAACCCAAATGACAACAGCCACTAATGCAATCAATCCAAAACCAATTGCACCACCACCGGTAGAAGATGAACCCCCACCGCGCTTACCAAATTTGCCACCCAGCTTTTGACTCAGCTTATTAAACACTTCATCTAAATCTGGCGGCCCTTGATTGCGACCACCGGATTGCTGTTTACCACGATCATTATTACCCCAAGGGTCGTTATCGCGGCCATTATTTCCATTATTATTTCCAGGCTCGTTCCACGCCATTAGAAATCTCCATCACTAGATATGACGTTATAAAGTAACAGTCTTTTAGATGACTATAAAGTCATCCAACTGCGCTTCTTCTCTCTTTTGCAATCTAGCCCAATCGGCTTGTTGCATACGAATATCGATCAATAAGTTGCCTTCTGAATCATATGCCTCTTGTCGAATAGATTTCATATTGAAAAATACACTGCGTAAACGCCCTTGATGTAAAGGCGGAATGCACAAACTATATTCGACCATTTGACTGGCTAAACGCTCAGTTAATGCTTGAAACAGTAGATCTAAACCCAAGCCTTCCATCGCTGAAACCCATACGATGGTCGGTACGCCCTCTTCGTTATATTCAATACGAGGAGATTGCTGTTCCATGTTGTCTATTTTGTTCATCACAAGCAAAACAGGGATTTCATGCGCATCGATCTCTTCTAAGACGATATCGACAGCTTGGGTATTCTCTCTGAAACGCTCGTCGCTGGCATCTATAACATGTAACAAAATGTCAGCTTCTTGAGTTTCTTGCAAAGTGGCTTTAAAAGCCGCGACTAAATCATGCGGAAGATGACGAATAAATCCGACCGTATCCGCTAAAATCGCCAAACCCACATCTTCTAACTCTATTTTACGTAGAGTCGGGTCCAAAGTAGCAAATAGCTGATCAGCAGCATAAACGCTGGCTTCGGTGATCCGGTTAAATAAAGTGGATTTGCCCGCATTGGTATATCCTACCAAAGAGACAGTTGGAATTTCTGCACGCTTTCTCGCTCTGCGACCTTGCTCTCGTTGCTTCGCTACCTTTTCTAAACGACGTAGGATGGCTTTGATTCTATCTCGGAGTAAACGTCGGTCGGTTTCAAGCTGGGTTTCACCCGGCCCTCTTAAGCCAATACCGCCCTTTTGTCTCTCTAAGTGAGTCCAACCACGAATTAATCGGGTAGAAAGATGGCGCAATTGTGCCAATTCAACTTGCAGCTTACCCTCATGGGTTCTAGCGCGTTGAGCAAAAATATCCAAGATCAAACCAGTGCGGTCTAATACACGACATTTACACAATTGTTCGAGATTTCGTTCCTGAGCAGGAGAAAGAGAATGGTTGAAGATAATGATCTCGGCATCAAGTAGCTGAACAAGATCAGCAATTTCTTGAGCCTTACCTTCGCCCACATAGTATTTAGCATGAGGGGCTTGGCGACTGCCTGTTACTGTTTGCAGGTTGTTTACTCCTGCAGAAGACACCAACATTTCAAATTCGGCTAAGTCTTCCCACTCCCCTTCTTGTGTAAAGTTAATATGAACAAGTATCGCCTGTTCACCTGATTCATACCGGTCAAACAAGCGATAAGCTCCTTACACAATTTTTTTGATAATTAAGTAACGTATTCAATTAGTCTTCTGATTTCTCTTGAGTGCGATCTGCACGTTCATTACCACTGTGATGAGCTACTGCACGAGCAGGAACTACTGTCGAAATAGCATGCTTGTATACCATTTGATTAACAGTATTTTTAAGAAGGATCACGAATTGATCAAAAGACTCAATTTGACCCTGAAGCTTAATGCCATTGACAAGATAAATAGAAACCGGCACTCGCTCACGACGCAGTGCGTTTAAAAACGGGTCTTGTAAAGATTGCCCCTTTGCCATTGTTATTTTCCTTATTAGTATGTTGTTGTAATTATTTAGCAAGTGACAGTAGAAAAATTGTACTGCTTGCGCATCCTAGCTAAACCATACAATACCTCAAAAATTACTACATTCCGTGTAGAGGTATTGTTTATGCAAAACGATCATATTATACACAGCAAATTCAATTAGATGCTATGACATTTGCGATAGTTTCTACTCCTTGATCGATATTTAGACTATCAAGCCAAGTTAAGTCATCCCAACTACGAAGCCAAGTAATTTGGCGTTTCGCTAGCTGTCTAGTGGCACAAATCCCTTTAAATATTGCTTCATCAAAACTGTATTCACCTTCAAGGTATCCCCACATTTGACGATAGCCCACGCAACGAATTGCGGGAAGTTCTGCATGTAAATCAGTGCGTTGATGCAAGGCTCTCACTTCGTCTTCAAAGCCTGCTTGCACCATGTTTTCATAGCGAAGTTCGATTCTGCGATGTAATTCAGAGCGTTCTTGAGGCGCTATTGCAAACTGCTTCACATTGTATGGAATCGGCTCGCCTTTTTGCTGAGTGAGCTCAGTTAAAGACTTTCCGGTAATGCGATACACTTCTAATGCTCGAGATAAACGCTGTGGATCATTGGGGTGAATACGCTCCGCCGATACAGGATCAATCTCTCTGAGTTCATCATGCAGAGCTTGCCAACCTTTCTCTTGCGCTTGTTGTTCAATTTGAGCGCGAATGGTTTGGTCTGCCGCTGGCAATGGCGAAAGCCCTTCTAATAGAGCTTTGTAATACAACATAGTTCCACCGACCAACATAGGAATTTTGCCTTGTGCGGTGATCTCTTGCATGAGCTGTAAGGCATCTCGACGAAAATCCGCCGCAGAATACGCTTGTGAAGGGTCGATAATATCAATCAGACGATGTGGTGCGGCTGCCTGCTCTTCGGCAGTAGGTTTTGCTGTGCCTATATCCATCCCTTTGTACACTAGGGCTGAATCGACACTGATTAGCTCAATAGGAAAGCGACGGCGTAAACGAATCGCCAATTCAGTTTTCCCTGAAGCCGTTGGGCCCATTAAAAATATAGCCAAAGGCAATTTATCATTCATGTAATAGCGCTTTAATTGGTGTGGAAAAATCCACTAATTGAATAAGTTGAGTATCTTGTAAGTCTAGACCTTGCAATGACACGCCTTCTAGATCAGACAATAACTGCACAGCTTCAGATAAAGTGTAGACCTTATTTTGCTCTGCCACTTGAGAAGCAAGCCATAAGCTTAATTGCTCAAACGACATGGCTTGACCACGGCTTAACTGAGTCAGTAATTGAGAAAAAAGTTGCTGTAAATTGTGTTGTCTTAGAGGCTGAGGAACCGCCATGATCATCACTTTTGATCCCGCTTTAAACATTAGCTGAATGGCAAAGCGTTGTAGCATAGGTTGAATTTGTTTTAACTGCTCAATATCGTCACTGCTGACTTTTAATGCTAGCGGTATCAATAGGGGCTGTTTTACCAATTGTCTTTGTTCTACGGACAACTGACCACGCAGTTTTAAAGTTTCAGCTCTGGCCAGTGACAACAATGCACAACCTGCATTGGTATTAATAAGTAAGTAACGCTCATTGACAACCGTTAGTGCTTTGCCAAGTTGCGTCACTGACTTAGGCAGCGCAAGACTAGCAGTACCGACCGTGTTCGATTCACTTGCTACCTTTGATGGTGCAATACGGGCACTGTGACTGACGCTTTGCGTCGCTAAATCAGGTTGAGATGAGTCGGCTTTATCTACCGTCATCAGTTGTTGGTAAACTCCGGCCTCTCTTTCGGTTACTTGCGATTTTTCAGGTCGCGGAGCGCTTCTTTTAGTCGCGCTCTGCCCACTCGATCCTGCATTGTAACTTGAGTTTGAAGCAGAATCAGCACCCCAGCCCGAACCAGAATTTGGTTGCGGTGCTTTATTTGGATAAGCCGGAGACTGCTGTATCGCTTGCGCTTCATTTTGTGAAAGGCTTGCTTCTGTAGCGCTAGCACCAGAGGTACTAGCAGGCTGGATTTCATCGCTGTCCACAACCGGATGAGGAGTGGCATAAGCGCTCTCACGTCTTTCTTGTGAGACGAGTTGCTGTGATTGAGCTAATGCATCCACCAAAGCTTGGTAGATAAAATCATGCACCACACGCCCTTGATGAAAACGCACTTCATGTTTAGCCGGATGTACGTTCACATCCACCTGATACGCATCTATCTCGATAAACAGCACGTAAGCAGCATATTGATCGGGTCTTAAGGTGTGCTCGTAGCTTTGACGAATGGCATGGTTGATTAACTTATCGCGCATCATACGTCCATTGACGTAGCAATATTGCAAATCACCTTGTGAGCGAGCCGCCAATGGTGTGGTTATCCAACCATACAGTTTTAAATCTTGGTGCTGCAGTTCCACTCTGAGCATGTTGTCGGCAAAATTCTTGCCGCACACCGACTGCACCCGTTGTTCTATTTGACGATCGGTTTTTGCCGCGCGGTATTGTTTAACCAGCTTGCCATTATGTCTAAGGTTGATCGTGACCTGAAAACAGCTTAACGCGATTCGCTTTAATAGCTCTTCAATATGGGTAAATTCTGTTTTTTCGGTACGCAGGAATTTGCGTCTGGCAGGGGTATTAAAAAACAGGTCTAACACTTCAACCGAAGTACCAATAGGATGCGCGGTCGGTTGCAGTTTGACCTGCATATCACGCCCTTCAGAATACGCAGACCATGCCTGTTCTTGCGTTGCTGTGCGTGAAGTGAGCGTTAAGCGAGATACCGAGCTAATACTGGCGAGCGCTTCTCCGCGAAACCCTAAGCTCATGATCGCTTCAAGGTCATCTAGGCTAGTGATCTTTGAGGTGGCATGTCGGCTCAAAGCCAATTGCAGTTCATCTTTAATGATACCCTTGCCATTGTCTCGAATGCGAATCAGCTTACTGCCGCCTTTCTCAATATCGATATCAATACGAGTCGCGCCAGCATCTATGCTATTTTCGACTAGCTCTTTCACCACAGAAGCGGGTCTTTCAACCACCTCTCCTGCGGCTATTTGGTTGGCCAGTCGTGCTGGCAGAATTTTTATTTCACTCATCGGTTTGGAATAATCAGCACTTGCCCAATGGCAAGTTCATCAGAGCGGAGTTTGTTAGCACTGCGAATGCTACTGACCGAAACACCGTATTTGGAGGCAATCTTACCTAAGAACTCGCCTCGCTGAACTTTATGCTTACGTATCGGAGCATCTTTCACTGCCACCGTTATTTTCAGCTTTTGCCCAACATGTACTTTGCTGGATTTTAATTTGTTCTCACGCTGAATGGCCGCGACAGAAACCTTGTACTGCTTGGCAATCTTGCCAAGGTATTCTCCGGACTTCACTACGTGGGTAATAGATTTAGTTTCAACCGTATTTAAGTGCGTTGTCGATGCTGTTTTTACCCCCGGAATAGTGAGCTTTTGCCCTACTTTTACCGTATCACTTTTCAAGTTATTGGCAGCCTTAAGGGCGCTAACTGAAACCTTATGATTTTTCGCAATCTTAGATAAAAAGTCGCCACGTTGAACAACATACACTCCGTGATGATGAGGAACGGACTTATCAAAGCCAGTCCCTTCTGGCGGGTTCTCTTTTAGGTAAGTCACTACCGCACGAGTTATCGAGCTGGCTAACTTATCTTGATATGAACGTTGGAACAGCAGTTTCTCTTCGGTTGGGTTAGAAATAAAACCGGTTTCAACCAAAACCGATGGAATTTGTGGAGAACGTAATACCGCCAAACTCGCTTCACTCGGTTTATCTTTATGCAGTCGCGCGACCTTTTTCAACTCCCCCAAAATCTCAGTCGCTAGCTTTTCACCTTCGCGTTTCGATATAGTAAATTGCAAATCCAATAAGGTATGGTTTACGATTCTATCTGGGTTAGTCACCGTCGATGTGCCACCTAGCTTGCGTGACTGACGTTCTTGGTTTTCTACCCAGCGGGAAATTTCCGTATTTCTACGACGGTCGTTTAAGAAGAAAACCGATGCGCCTCTCGGGCGTGGTGAAGTGAAAGCATCCGCATGGATAGAGATAAATAAGTGCGCTTTATATTTATCGGCAATCGCCACGCGCTGATCGAGTGGCACATAGTAGTTACCAGTACGGGTTAATTTTGTTCTGATACCGGGCTCAGCATTTAATTGCGCGGCTAGCTTCTTCGCAATGCTTAAAGTCACGAGCTTTTCGTATTTTTTGCTGGGACCAATAGAGCCAGGATCTTTACCACCATGACCCGGATCGATAACAATCAAGACTTCTTTGCGATACGGAATACTAGCTTTAGTTACAACAACAGGTTTAGGTTTGGCTGTTGATTGTAATGCTATCTGTTGACCATTTAATGGTATATCCACCACTAACCTGTGTCCAAAACCACTGCCCGGTTTTAACTTAAACACATTTGGCGAGACTTTACCTTTCAACTCAAACACCAAGCGCACGGTCTTTTTATTTGGAGGAGAGCTGACTCTTACCTTGCTCAAAAGAGGACTTTTAGTAACCGACTTAGGTAGTTTGGCACTATTGGTGGCGTTTTTGATATCCACCACAATGCGTTCAGGGCTGCCTAGGGTAAAAAAGCTGTAATCAGCGGCTTTAGTGAGATCAATAACCGCTTTTGTTTCCTTACTGGTCGTCGAGATACGAATGTCTTTAATTTCATTGGCTTGCACTGTGGCAAACAAAGAGGAAATAAAGAGCAACGTAAACGCCCATACTGAATTCTTAATCAATTTAGCTCCAGCTTTTTCATCAGTGTTAATCCGTTTTCACTGTTTGCAGTAACAGTCGCTACTCGTCCTGTACCTTGATAGCGAATATCAAGTTCCAAATCAGCCTCAGGCAGTAAACCTACACCTTTTTCTGGCCATTCAACCAAACAGATAGCATCAGGCGTAAAATAATCACGAATCCCCATAAACTCTAGCTCTTCAGGATCGGCTAGGCGGTAAAGATCAAAGTGATACACTTGCCATTGTTGTAAATCATACGGCTCAACCAGTGTATAAGTCGGACTTTTTACATTTCCTTTATGACCCATAAACTGAATAAAGCCACGGCTAAATGTGGTTTTGCCTGCCCCAAGATCACCATGTAAGTAAATGGTAGTCTGCTCAGAGCATAGGGCTGAGAGTTTTGCCCCAAGTTTTACCGTATCGTGCTCATCTTGAAGAGAGAAATGCTTCTGGGTCATAAAAGGTTGGTCTTCGGTTGATTTTATAAATAATGCTCTAATTATCTCTACTGAGCGCGTTTTGTCGAGTAAACCCGCCTGTTTGAGAGACGATGAACAAATAAATTTCATTTATAACTATAAAGGAAGCACTGTCGATGTTACCTGTTAGTGCGTTTATTCGCTAAAATAGGGTTATATTCCTTTAATTGACGTAATCCATGAATCTTCACCATTTAGCAGAACAAATCAAACTTTGGGGCAATGAGCTCGGCTTTCAAAAAGTCGGGATTACCGATCTTGATCTGTCTAAAAGTGAACAAGCTTTAACTCAATGGTTGGAGAAGGGTTATAACGGCAATATGGAATGGATGGAGCGTAATGTAGATAAACGTCTATATCCCGACAGATTACACCCTGGCACTCTTCGAGTGATCAGTGTGCGATTGGATTACCTTCCCCCTGAAGCCCGCTTTGCGAGCAATCTCAGTGACCCAACAGAGGCTTATATCAGCCGCTATGCTTTAGGTCGAGACTATCACAAGCTAATGAGAAATAAACTAAAGAACTTGGCTCAGAAAATCGAACAAGAACTTGGTGAACTCAACTACCGCCCCTTTGTTGATTCTGCTCCTGTAATGGAGCGGCCATTGGCAGAGAAAGCGGGATTAGGCTGGACAGGGAAGCACTCACTACTGTTAAACGACGATACGGGATCTTGGTTCTTCCTTGGAGAACTGTTGATTGGGTTACCTCTACCGATTGATCAACCAGTAGAGAATCAGTGTGGCAAGTGCCGATCCTGCATTACCAGTTGCCCAACAGGGGCGATTGTCGAAGAAGGTACTGTCGATGCTAGACGATGCATTTCGTATCTGACTATCGAGTATGACGGCATTATTGATAGCGAACTATCCGATGCAATGGGAAACAGAATCTACGGCTGTGATGACTGCCAGTTAGTCTGCCCATTTAACCGCTTTGCTAGCATTACTGAACAATCTGATTTCCATCGCCGAGAAAGTATCGAAGATAGTAATTTGCTGTCTTTGTTCGCATGGAGTGAGGCTGAATTTTTGAAGAACTTTGAAGGCTCAGCTATTCGTCGTATTGGCTATCTACAATGGTTAAGAAATTTGTCTATTGCTATGGGAAACGGTAATTACTCAGCCGAGGCTATCTCAGCACTGGAGAGCAAATTAGGAATGGGTGAGGTACTTGATCATCATATCAACTACGCCATTGAACGTCTTAACTCACAAAGTGAGTTCACATCCAAAAAACAACAGCGACTGATTAGAATAGTACAAAAAGGGCTGCCACGAGATGCTTAAATGCCAGAGATTGGTATCACTCCATGAACAGCTATAGGCATGAGATATTGGATAAGCCCTATCCCTCAGAATAAATCCCCATAAACCTACGCAAATACTCCCTTATAAAAACATAATAGGACGCAAACTTAGCGAAATGTCGCAAGTCGGTGCGCAATGTGGAAAAAGAAAATAAAGCAAGGCTCGTTTAAGCAATGTCTAAAGTTAAACACAGACACGAAATATGATAAAGATCAAATAAAACAACATTAAAGATCGAATAACTATATTGCATAGATCGACAGATATTGTAATTTATTCTTTTATTTCAATAGGTTAATGGCTTTCAGGTGTTTTACTATTACGTGGTTACGACATTAGATCTTGACAAAAGATCTTAAAAAAACTGTGTGTAATATTTTTATCAACCAAGTTATCCACAGATTGGTTTTTGTGGATAAGTCTGTGTGTTAATTCTTAATTGAATGTGAGAAACACTGTAAATACTAACGTTTTATAGGGAAGTAACAATAAGGAAGAAGAGCATAGTGTTATAGAGCAGGTATAGACCTTAAATTCGAAATCGTTTTAAGCGCCTAAATTGGTTGCGGGGGCTGGATTTGAACCAACGACCTTCGGGTTATGAGCCCGACGAGCTACCAAACTGCTCCACCCCGCGTCCGTATTGTATTACCGTTAAAGTACGATAAAGACTACTTCTCTACTCAATTATTTTAAAAGATAAGGAGAAGAGAG
>NZ_BAUJ01000060.1 GCF_000496695.1 Vibrio halioticoli NBRC 102217 | reverse complement strand
TATTGATAAAGGTAAATGTACTACTGCACTTTTCTTAGTACCGCTTTTAGTCGTTCAAAATCATTGTCTAAATCTTCTGACAATAGATCCATTACCGCATGCTTCGCCAGTGGTCCCGGCAATTCAATATCACTACCTAAAATGTCATCAACTACTTCTTTAAACTTAGCAGGGTGAGCTGTACACAAGAATAGCCCTGTTTCGCCATCATTAAGTTGCTCTTGTAAAGAACGGTACGCTATCGCGCCATGTGGCTCACATAGGTAGCCTAAGTCATTGAGTTCACGAACACTTGCAGCACTTTGCTCATCCGTCACAGTAGCACTGCCCAATGTATCTAAGCCCCAACCTTGACGTTGGCAAAGCTCTTCGATACGCGGCCAGTTATTGGGTTGACTAACGTCCATTGCGTTTGAAGTTGTTGCAACGGTAGGTTTTGGATCCCACTTGCCCGTTTTTAGGTAACGAGGAACAGTATCGTTGGCATTAGTGGCAGCAATGAAGCGCTTAATAGGTAAGCCTAGAGCCTTGGCTAGCAGACCTGCGGTTAAGTTACCAAAGTTACCACTTGGAACAGAGATCACTAGGTTCTCACGCTGTTCTTTGCTCAGTTGAGCAGCAGCTTCAAAGTAATAACAAATCTGCGCCATTAAACGGCTGATATTGATTGAGTTTGCTGAATTCAAACCAATTTCTTGACGAAGTGCTTCGTCATCAAAGGCTTTCTTAACTAAAGATTGGCAATCATCAAAGTCACCAGCAATGGCCACGGTATGAATGTTTTTGCCCAAAGTACAAAAGAGTTTTTCTTGTAGTGGGCTGATTTTGCCTTTTGGATACAAGATAACAACGTTGATATTCGGCATACCATAAAAAGCATGCGCTACCGCCGCGCCAGTATCACCTGAAGTCGCGGTCAATATCGTGATTTGGCCGCCTTCAGAAACGGTTGCCAGTGACTGCGCCATAAAGCGGCCACCAAAATCTTTAAATGCTAGTGTTGGACCGTGGAACAATTCCAAAGCGTAAGTGCCATCTTTTACTTGCTTAATAGGTGCAGGGAATTCAAACGCAGAGTTCACCATCTCAGAAACTTGCGCTTGTGAGAGTTCATCACCAATCAATGCTGACAATATTTTACTACTGCGAGTGATAAAATCCTCAGCAAGTAAAGCGTCAATGTTATCCAACTTCGGAATATCCGTTGGGAAGAATAGTCCTTGGTTACGACCTAAACCTTGTCGAACAGCCTGTCCAAATGAGACCTGTTCGTCGTTTTCTTTGATGTTATACAACTTCATAATTTACTTCCTGTTCCCTTCGAGCCCTGCTGATCTATTTTGCAGATGTGCACGAATCCTTCATCATTTTGTACGTAGTTGGTTTCAAGCCAAGCTTTCACTCTTTCGGCAACCTCTAAACTATCACAGATAGTAAACATTGTGGGGCCACTTCCAGAAATTCCAGAAGTGAGTGCGCCCACTGTTTCAGCGTATTCTCTCGCTTCAGGGAAGCCAGGAAGCAGACGCTGTCGATAAGGTTCAGCAATCACGTCTTTAATCATTTTAGCGGCTAGCTTTGATTGACCAGAATAACTGGCATGAATAAAGCCCGCTAAATGACGACCGTGCGCAATAATATCTTGTCTACGATATTGAGCAGGTAATATTTCACGAGCGGCTGCCGTTGAAACATTGATTCCCGGATACGCCATCACCCAATACCAATCATCAAAGCTAGGCACTTCTTGGCTAATAATACCCAGTTCTTCTACCATCAGTTGTACGCCGCCAAGATAGCAAGGGGCGACATTGTCAAAATGGATACCACCAGAAATTTCACCTTCCATCTCGCCCATCAAGGCCAGCAACTCGGTTTCATTAAGCGGGTTATTATGAAATTGGTTTAACGCATCTAATGCCGCCACAATAGAGCAAGCGCTAGAACCAAGCCCTGAACCAATAGGCATGTTTTTCTCTAGAGTCATCTCTAAGTGGCGCAGTGCGACACCTTTACGCGCCACTTCTGTGGCAAACACTTGCCAGCAGCGATACACAATATTTTGTTTCGCATCAGCAGGTAACTTACTGACAAAACGCCCTGCTGTTTTTAATGAAAACTCTGACTCTCCAGTGGCAACCATTACTCGATCTCCAAGTAATGTGCCATCTATTGGAGAGACTGCTGCGCCCAGTACATCAAAACCGACACTGACATTGCCGATAGATGCTGGAGCATAAACGCAAACACTCTCTTTCATGTTTAGATTCCTAACTTCCAACCCAATGTACGCATTACATCAGAGAATACACCTGCCGCCGTTACCTCTGTCCCAGCACCGTAACCACGCATAACCAGTGGAATTGGCTGATAGTAACGACTGTAAAATGCCAGAGCATTCTCACCATCTTTTACTTTAAATAGAGGATCGTTCTCATCTACCGCCGCGATAGCCACTCGACATTTACCGTCGGCAATCTCACCCACATAACGAAGCACTTTGCCTTCTTTAGCCGCTTCTTGGGACAAATTCGTAAAGTAAGCATCCGCCTCAGGCAAACGCGCTACAAACTCAGCAATAGAACCAGAATCATCAAAACCCGGTGGCAATGCTTGATCAACCACGACATCTTCAAGTTCAATCGACATACCGGTTTCACGAGCCAAAATAAGCAGCTTACGTGCCACGTCCATACCCGATAAATCGTCGCGAGGATCAGGCTCTGTAAAGCCGTTATCCATGGCTACTTTTGTCGCTTCACTCAACGTCATACCTTCATCTAATTTGCCAAAGATAAAGGACATTGAACCCGACAAAATGCCGTTAAACTTAACCAGTTCATCACCCGCGTTAATTAGGTTTTGCAGGTTCTCGATAACAGGTAAGCCTGCGCCTACCGTAGTTTCATACATAAGTTTACGTCTTGAAGCACGCGCAACTTGACGCAATTGATGGTAGTACGACATGCTCGCTGTGTTTGCTTTCTTGTTTGGCGTCACCACATGGAAGCCAGCTTGTAGGAAGTCAGCGTACTGACCGGCTACGTTTTCACTAGAGGTACAATCAACTAATACTGGGTTAATGATGTGATTGCGCTGCACCATAGCGCTCAATGATGAAATGCAGAATTTCTCACTAGCATCTCCCATACGATCACGCCATTGATCGAGCTCTAAGCCTTCGCCATCAAGTAACATGCCTTGGCTATTGGCTAAGGCACACACGCGCATCACAATGCCTTTGCTAGCAAGTTTTTGCTGCTGACGAGCGACCTGATCGACAAACTCACCACCAACACCACCAATACCAACCACAAATAAGTCGATGAAGTGTTTAGAATTAAATAGGTTTTCGTGACACGCTTTAATCGCTTTAGCAATTTTGTTTTCAGGGATTACAGCTGAAATAGCGCGCTCAGAAGAGCCTTGAGCAATAGCCACAATGTTGACATTTACTTGAGTTAACGAGGTAAAGAACTTAGAAGCCACACCACGAGAAGTGCGCATACCGTCGCCAACCAGAGTCAAAATCGCCACATCATTGATGAACTCGATTTGCTCCAACAAGTTATCTTTTAGTTCAAGTTCAAACGCTTCTTCCAATACCGCTTGAGCACGCAGGCGATCGACCGCTTCAATACAGAAGCTAATGCTGTATTCAGAAGAAGATTGAGTAATCAGTACAATCGAGATACCGGCAGAAGACATCGCGCCAAATACGCGACTTGCCATACCCACCATACCTTTCATGCCAGGGCCTGACACATTAACCATAGTCAGGTCGTTTAAGGTCGTGATGCCTTTGATATCTAAATTATCTTCACCGGTATCTAGGCCGATTAAAGTGCCCGGCCCTTGTGGGTTGAAGCTGTTTTTGATCAGACAAGGAATATTAAACTGCGCAATCGGGGCGATGGTTTTTGGATGCAGCACTGAAGCGCCAAAATAAGAAAGCTCCATCGCTTCTTGGTAACTTAACGATTTAAGGAGGCGTGCGTCTTCAACTAAGCGCGGATCACAGTTATACACGCCGTCTACATCAGTCCAAATTTCACAGCAATCGGCACGTAAACAAGCCGCCAATACCGCCGCAGAATAATCTGAGCCATTACGTCCAAGAGTAACCAGTTCGCCCTTAGCGTTACCTGCGGTAAAGCCCGGCATTAGATGCACTTCATCTTTTGGTAATGGTGATTGCACGAAGTTCTGCGTCGAGACTTCAACGTCTACCATAGCTTCTAGGTAATCACCTTTCGCATAAAGGTATTGCACAGGATCAATCAGACCCGCGGCTTGTCCTTTAGCTTCTAATACCGCTTTCATTAAGCGAATAGAAACTTTTTCACCTTTACTAATGATGCGCGCATTAACGTTGTTTGGGCACATGCCCAATAGCTTAATACCTTGCACAAACTCAACTAAGTTGCCTAGTGATTCTTCAACTTGAGCCGAGAAAGCGTCTAACTGAATATGAGGTAGCTCTTGTTTGATGTTGTTCGATAATTCTATAAAAGAGTTTCGTAAGTCATTGATCAGAGGTTCTACATCTTGCTTCTCTAGCGCAGAGTTGATAATTGCGACTAGTTTATTGGTGGTTTTTCCTGGAGCAGATAAGACAACCGCCAACTCCTCTTGATCCGCATTACTTGCAATAATATTCGCCGCACGCAAAAACCTACTTGCATCCGATAACGACGATCCTCCAAACTTTAATACTCGCATTCCATTCTCCCTGAGCTAAAAATTGCAATAAAAAAGGCCTGTATCTGGTGGGATACAGGCCTTTTTTGTAAAAGTTTTCTTTCAGCAGCCTGCCCCAACACTGGTGGTGTCGGTAATAATGATTCGGGTAATCAGGCTACGTGTGTTTTGCATTACTGTTCTATCTGTTTTCTAAATATGTCTAACTCTAGAATTACCTATTTTGCTTTAATCCGTCAATGATAAATTAACAAAAATGGACAAATTCCCATTTTCATCAACAAAAATGGGAGGAAAGTATAGACATCAAAGCTAAAAATTTGAAATAGGAACTGTCTTCATCACAATAACATAAGGTAAACAAATTATTTATAAGCGTTAGCATGGAAATTCCTCTTATCCACACCCATAATTGATATTCTTCAAGGATGAATAAGGGGACAAAATGCGATTATTTTTTCGTTATCAACTGCTTTTGCTCGTGCCCATTCTATTTACTCTTTTCACTACCACCGCCTATAGTGCTACAGACTTTGACAACGCCGTCCCGCAGGACTCAAACATCCACGCATTGAATAACCAATCCCCACATCGCTTATTTATGTCTGCTATTCCTGGATCGGGTGAGCAATTTGATGAGTGGCGTGTCGATACCGGCTATGCATACTCAGTTTTCGAAAATATCGATCTTTATGTTGCAACACGAATTTCTGGCTCAGTCGATCGTCAATCAAGTCGCGATTTTTTAAGTGGTGTGAACTACCATTTTAGTAACAAACTCTCTTTGAATAGTGCTATCTATGCCTCGCCAGACGCAGAAGCAGTAAGCATTAGCGACTATATGGGGGCAGAACTGTCTGGCAAATATATGTTAACTGAAAGCTTAAATTTGAAGGCAACTTTAGACTATGAAGAGTGGCAAAGTGCAATAGAAGTAAGACTTGGTTTTAGCTTTTAAACGGGATTTATGTACAAATTTCACACTAATGCAACTATTGCACCTTGTTCTTATTTAATGAATACTAGCGCCTAGCACAAAATATCGATATTGATCACAGAATCGAGAGTCGTTTTCACTTATTTGTTAAAATTAACGATTGATTTAAATCAATAAAGTAAAATAAATTAACAACATTTGATTGTTAGAAAGCTGTTAAGTCGGTATGATGCGCAATTAATTTGGCCAAGAATGAAAGGTACTATCGGATTTTAAGTACCTTGTGAAATTTCCAAGGAGGGGGATGTTAAGGTGCAATGAAATCATCGAGTGCATTACATACGCACACAAATGATTACCTTGATGTTATTTTTTGCCTAGAATTTATTAATAAAAATCAATTACACATAGTTTAGGTAGAGCCAATGCAAACCCCTAACATTCTTATCGTTGAAGACGAACAAGTAACTCGCAGTACACTAAAAAGCATATTTGAAGCAGAAGGATACAGCGTATTCGAAGCAACAGATGGCGATTCTATGCATCAAGTGATTTCTGAAAATTCAGTAAACCTAGTGATCATGGACATCAATTTACCAGGCAAAAACGGTTTACTTTTAGCTCGTGAATTGAGAGAGCAAGCCAATGTCGCTCTTATGTTCCTAACTGGCCGTGACAATGAAGTCGATAAAATTTTAGGACTTGAAATCGGTGCTGATGATTACATCACTAAACCTTTCAATCCTCGTGAACTGACTATTCGTGCTCGTAACCTTCTATCTCGTTCAATGAGCGTTAGTAAAGAAGGCGAAGAGAGCAAAAACGTTGAGAAATACACATTCAACGGTTGGGTTCTAGATATTAACAGCCGTTCTTTGGTTAACCCAAATAACGAAAGTTACAAACTTCCTCGCTCAGAATTCCGTGCATTACTGCACTTCTGTGAGCACCCAGGAAAAATCCAAACTCGCGCAGAATTATTGAAAAAAATGACAGGACGTGAGCTTAAACCTCATGACCGTACTGTAGATGTTACGATTCGTCGCATTCGTAAGCACTTTGAATCAGTTGCGGGCACTCCTGAAATCATCGCTACTATTCACGGTGAAGGCTACCGTTTTTGTGGTGATTTAGACGCATAATCAATCCTGAATTGATTATAAAAACCCAGTTTTTAAACTGGGTTTTTTTAGGTCTGTTGCTTAGGCTAAGCGAACTAATAAATGGCATCCACGTCTACAGCTTGATCAATTAACCATACTTTTTGCGTTTCACCTTTTAGCTCAACCGCAACATCAGCGGCAGTAGCGCTATCGTTATAACCTTCATCTTGTTTGAAAGAAATCTTCCACTGTTTCTCGTTGATAGCTTCAACATCAAATGCATCTTCATCAATAAGGAATGTTTCACCTGCATAGCGAACCCAGATAGCCGTTACCGCCAGATCTGCTGGGATAGTTTTATCTGAGGTTAAGACTAAATTACCATGCAACGGAGCCGATGAAGCCGTCTCGCCAATAGTGGGCATTTTATTGCCCCACATATTCGCTTCCAGTGTCACTTTTGTCTGCTCGACTGTTGATGTTGCTGACGCGGTATCCCACGGAGCATGACATATTGAAGCGCAACCAAATAAGAGCGTAGAGCTCAATAATAGTGCACTTAAAACTTTAACTTTCATCGCTAATTCCTATTCGCAAATTACTATAAATGTAATCATTGCTGATCTTATTATTTATCAAACTCTTGCTCAATCCAATCTTTCACAACCTCAATATCACCAAGGTAACTCTCTTTTATCTCGTCGATCCAGTCATTAATATTTTCCCACCATGCAGGTAGCTCTGGAGATTGAGCTTGCTGAGCGACCATTTGAATACGCTTTAGGCCCACAGAGCCTGCAGCACCTTTAATTTTATGCGCCTCAGACACAATGGCATCTTTGTCTTTAGCCGCTAAATTAGAATCTAAAATAGCCACATAATCTGGCATCATATCTTCAAATAATTGCACACTCTCCAGTACCGGTTTTTTCCCTACGATTTCGATATATGAACGTAGCATTTCTTTATCGATTAGCACATCCAACGGTGTTTTTTCGATTGTAGGCTCTTCTAGTACCGCTTTAGTAGCATGGGTTTTCTCTTCGATAATTTGCTCATCGAGATAACACAGTTTATTTAAAATCTTGCGCAATGCTTTAGCCGACAACGGTTTGCTTATTGCGTCTTGCATACCCGCTTCTCTATAGGCGGTTTTGTCTTTTACTAAGTTAGCCGTCAGCGCCACTATTGGCGGTAAGTTGGTATAGCGACTTTGCAGTTCTGTAGCGATCTCAAAGCCTGTCATATCGGGCAATTGTATATCTAATAACACCAAGTCGTAGTCGGTAGGCTCAAACTTACTCAATGCTTCTGTACCTGTCATTGCCACATCGACTTTGTGGCCAAAACTGGTCAATAAAGAGCGTGCTACTGTAACGTTGAGTTCAATATCTTCAACCATGAAAATAGAAAGTGGACGTTGCACAGGTTCTGTCGTTTCTTCTAATTTATCTATAATAGGTGCGCCAGAAGGTGCGGTAAATTCAACATAGAAGGTACTGCCATGCCCCACTTCACTGGTGGCGTAGATATCGCCGCCCATCTTTCTCATAAGTGATTGAGATACCGCTAAGCCAATCCCTGAGCCTACAGCGTGCAGATTGCCCCCTTCAGATTTCACCTGATAATACATGGCAAATATTTTCTCAAGTTCTGACTCAGGAATACCAATACCGCTGTCTTCAATCTCAAAGCGAATGGCAACTTCGTTATTTTGCAAAGGTTCTGCACTTACATTAACAAATACCCCACCCTCTGAGGTGAACTTGATTGCGTTGCTGATTAAGTTCCATAACACTTGTCGTAGACGAGTCGCATCCACAATGATGTTGTCAGGCATGTCGGTAAGACGTTCGAGTTCAAAACGTAGGTTCTTTTGCTCTGCCATTAAGCGAGACAGACTGTCCAATTCAGTAATGAAGCTATTAAAACTGAGTTCAGAAGGAACTAACTCTAACTTATTGCGATCAAACTTATCTATATCAATAATATCGTTAAAGATATGCCCTAGCGTAATCGCGCTAATGTTGATGGTTTGCATATACTGACGCTGCTCTTTATCTAAGCTAGTACCTAGCAGCATTCGGCTTAAACCTACTATGCCATTTAATGGCGTTCGCAACTCATGACTAATGGTCGAGATAAAGGTGGTTTTATCGCGACTGGCTTTTTCTAGGGATTTTTCGTTCAATTTACGCTCGGTAATATCACGCCCAAACCCAACTAAACCTAAATGACGCCCTTCTTTATTAAAGAAAGGGACTTTTCGTAATTCATAATACGCTTTACGACCACCAGGGTACTCAAGCCACTGTTCGTAGATAAGCTCTTCGAGGTTTTCAAATACGATTTGATCTGTTTCGACGATCTGTTGCGCGATTTCTTTCTTATAAACCTGCCATGGAGTTAATCCAACCAGCTCTTTTTCCGTTTTACCGGTGAGTTTCTCAACCGCATGGTTACAACCAGAAAAAACACCATCGGCGGTGCGGTAATAAAATAAATCAGGACAAGCATCGATAAATGAACGTAATAAAGCGGTTCTCTCAGCAAGCGCTATCTGAGTCGCCTCTCTTTGAAACACTTCATGCTCAAGATCGAGCATAGCCTGTTCACGGGACTCTTCCGCAGACAGGCGCTCTTTCATCTCAAGGTTTAATTGTTTTAAGTTATGGGTGAGCTTTTCATTGAGATCGAGGTCGCGTTCTCGCATATCACTGAGCTCAGAGACCAACTTAGAGAGTTTACGACGAGATTCCTCTAATTGATCGACCACTATAGAGATAAAATAGACCGCACAGGGGGTCATAATCAGGCCAAAGGCGAGCGAACGCAGCGCATGTTTATATTCGAAAGTTTCTCCTAAAATCCAACTGATACCCACTTGAACTAAAATAGCTAAAGTAATCAGGCCAAGAGCAAGCAGGAAAGAGAATCGGAAGATCCCTAATCGAACGAGAAGATCGACATAATATCGAGAGTAAGTTTTCAATGGTTTCATCAAGCAGTCCATTTGCTGTAACTGCCATTAGTTTATCTTGCCTGACTGTAAAAGTAAGTAAGGCAAGAAGGTATTTTAGAAGTAAAGTCGAGACATCAACTATTTAATAGGGGGATCTTCAGTTATTCACTGAGGTTAGCTTTAACACTGGTTGAGTAAATACAAACGGATTATTTAAAAGAGAGCCTTGCGCCCCTTCTCTATCTAATGCGCGGCCGATCTCGGTCATCGCCAACCAACGGTTTTCACACCATAGCGGGGAAAGTAATGTTGGTCTGCGCGCCGCAGAAGAAACTCGGTGATACACCACCTCTGGAGGGGTCATTCTAATTAGCTCAGAAGCAATGCTGACATACTCTTCCAGTTCTAGAGATTCCAATTTGCCGGCTTTCCATGCTTTAGCCATAGTACTGCCTTCGACAATATGTAAGCTGTGTAATTTAATGCCATCGGTACCCACATCTAATACTTTATGTAATGTTTCGATATTATCTTGCTTGGTTTCTTTTGGTAGGCCCACAATTAAGTGCGTACACACTTTAATGCCGTTGGCGCGCGCCTTTTTGGTGATTTCGGCATAGCATTCAAAATCATGTCCACGGTTAATACGCTTTAAAGTGTCATTGTTGGCTGTCTGTAAACCTAGCTCTAACCAGATTTCATAACCTTGCTCTTTATACTCCACCAGCAAGTCCATCACCGCATCAGGAACGCAGTCTGGACGAGTGCCCACACACAGCCCCACTATATCAGCCGACTCAAGTGCTTCTTCATACATTTTTCTTAGTGTTTGCACTTCAGCGAAGGTGTTGGTGTAGGCCTGAAAATAAGCAAAATATTTTTTTGCTCGAGCTATCTCTTTAGAGCGGTCGCTTAACTGAACTTCTATTGCCTGAGTTTGAGTGGTTTCGTCAACAAATGAAGAGACGTTACAGAAAGTACAACCACCGCGCCCTATAGTTCCATCACGGTTAGGGCAACTGAATCCACCATGCAGAGTCAGTTTATGAACTTTTTCGCCATAACGACGCTGTAAATCTTGTCCGAGAGTATTGACGAGTTCGTGTAACTGCATGAAATTTCACCTATGATGACTTTGTACCCTGACACCCTGTCATGAAACTAAATTACATCCCTTCATTAATAAGCCGCGTATTCTAACATCTCCGCAAGTTTTTATCGAACGAGGTATTTGAGGCTATATGGTCACGCAAAGGTTTGCGTGTAAATATAAACGCACAAATGTTAACTGGATGCTATAGACACTTGTTCATAAAAAATCCACTTTTGATGAAACTTTCGTTGGAATTCAGCTAGACAAAATTGTAGGATAGTTACAACTATTGCCTAATATCGCCTCATTTAAGATGCCGTTTTTAGATGAATAGTCGGTCATATTCCGCTCCTGCCTTTATAAGATTCTATTAATCAGAAGCTAACTACTGGAAATGACCAAGGAATGTTTTTTTCGCGAACTTTTCAGCGAGAGACGGAATGGAAGCAGGCTAATTTCACACCCATTAGCCCTTTTAGAGACAATTATAAGGAACAATGACGCGGGATCACTCCCCCTTGTCACATTAGATTGGAAGGATTTACCTATGTTGGATAAAGAGCAATCAGCTCAGGGTTTATATACTCCCGAACTGGAGCATGACGCTTGTGGTATCGGTTTTGTAGCACACCTCAAAAACCGCAAGTCACATCGAGTTGTCACACAAGCATTAGATATGCTAGCCAGAATGGAACACCGTGGTGGTCAAGGCTGTGATCCATGTTCAGGTGATGGCGCAGGTATACTGCTGCAAAAACCGCATGAGTTTCTATTAGAAGAAACCGTTAAGTTAGGCGTTCGCCTACCGTCCTTTGAACAGTACGGCGTGGGCGTGGTGCTTTTCCCTCGTGATGAGCATAAACGCGCACAATGTCGTGACATTTTAGAACGCAACGCACAACGTCTTGATTTGGAAGTACTGGGTTACCGTGTTTTACCTACGGATAACTCTATGCTGGGTGCCGACCCACTAAGTACTGAACCACAGTTTGAACATGTATTCATTACTGGTGGCCCAAGCACAACGCCTGAAGAGCTAGAAAGAAAGCTGTATGTTCTACGTAACTACACCGTTCGCGTATGCCTAGAAAGCGTGTCTAACATTGGTGATGACTTCTACATTAACTCTTTGTCTTATAAGACACTGGTATATAAAGGTCAGCTAACCACAGAGCAAGTACCTCAGTACTTCCTTGATCTACAAAATCCAACCATGGTAACAGCGCTTGCCTTGGTTCACTCACGTTTCTCAACCAACACCTTCCCAAGATGGCGTTTGGCTCAGCCTTTCCGTTACATTGCGCACAATGGTGAAATTAACACTGTTCGCGGTAACTTGAATTGGATGAAAGCACGTGAAGCTATCCTTGAGTCTGACCTTTTCAGCCAAGCTGAAATTGATATGCTACTGCCTATCTGTCAAGAAGGCAGCTCAGATTCATCTAACTTCGATATGGCACTAGAGCTTCTTGTTCTATCTGGCCGTACTCTGCCACATGCTCTTATGATGCTGATTCCTGAAGCATGGCAAGAGAACAAAAACATGGATCCTAAGCGTCGTGCTTTCTACCAGTACCACGCCAATATTATGGAACCATGGGATGGCCCTGCATCAGTATGTTTTACTGATGGTGTACAAGTAGGTGCAACGCTAGACCGTAACGGCCTACGTCCTTCTCGCTACACAGTAACCAAAGATAACTTCCTAGTGATGGCATCTGAGTCTGGCGTAGTTGAAATTGAACCAGAAAACGTTGAGTTCCGTGGTCGTCTGCAACCGGGTCGTATCTTTGTTGCCGATCTAGAACAAGGTCGCATCATTTCAGATGAAGAAGTAAAAGATTCAATTGCCAATGCTCAGCCATATGAAACATGGGTTGAAGAGAATCTACTGAGCCTGAAAAAACTGCCAGATGCAGAAAACGAATTCAACCAACCTTCTCCTGAGCGCTTGCTACACAAACAACAATCGTTTGGCGTAAGCTCTGAAGAAGTAAACGAAATTATTGTGCCAATGGCAAAAGACGGCAAAGAGCCACTTTCTGCTATGGGCGCTGACTGGCCACTAGCGATTTTGTCGCACCAGTCGCAACACCTTTCTAACTACTTTAAGCAGTTGTTTGCTCAGGTAACTAACCCACCAATCGATCCGATTCGTGAGCGTATGGTTATGTCTCTGAACACTTACCTAGGTAAAGATCAGAACTTACTGACTGAGACCCCTGAACACTGTCAAAAAGTAGAACTAGAGTCTCCGGTTCTGTCTAACTCTGAACTTGAGAAGCTACGTGCTATTGATAATGAGCACTTACAGTCAAAAACGCTAGATATCGTATTCCAAGCCAGTGAAGATAAAGGCAAGCTAGAACGCGCCCTAAAACGTATTTGCCAGTACGCAGAAGATGCTGTCATCGACGGGTACTCTATTATCTTGCTGACTGACCGTGCGGTTAACTCAAACCATGCCGCTATTCCAGCTATGCTGGCGGTAGGCGCAGTTCACCACCACCTAATTCGCAAAGGCCTACGTGCTAAATGTGACATCGTGGTAGAAACCGGCGATGCTCGCGAAACACACCACTTTGCAACGCTAATTGGTTACGGTGCGAACGCAGTTAACCCATACCTAGTCATCGAAACACTTGCTGATCTGCAGCGTACTAAGAAACTAGACCCTGAAGCGCACATTAAAGACTTGTTCGAGAACTACCGTAAAGGCGTTAACGGCGGCTTATTGAAGATCTTCTCTAAGATGGGTATCTCTACCTTGCAGTCTTACCACGGTGCGCAAATCTTTGAAGCACTTGGTGTGAGCAAATCGGTAGTCGACAAATACTTCACTGGTACTGTGTCTCGTATTCAAGGTTTGACTATCGATGACATCGCTAAAGAAGTGATCGTGCGTCACCGCATTGGTTACCCAACCCGTGAAATCCCAGTGCAATTGCTTGATGTTGGCGGTGTTTATCAGTGGAAACAACGTGGTGAAAAACACTTGTTTAACCCTGAAACTATTTCATTGCTACAGCAATCAACTCGTAACAAAGACTTTGACCAGTTTAAGCAATACACCCAAGCAGTTGATAGCCAAGGTGATAATGCAGCCACACTGCGTAGCCAATTGGACTTTGTTAAGAACCCAGCAGGTTCTATTCCGCTAGAAGAAGTCGAGCCAATTGAAGCTATCCTTAAACGCTTTGCTACAGGTGCAATGTCGTTTGGTTCTATCTCTTACGAAGCTCACTCAACCCTTGCTGTTGCGATGAACCGTATTGGCGCTAAATCAAACTCTGGTGAAGGCGGCGAAGACCCATCTCGTTTCGAACGTAAAGAAAACGGTGATTGGGAACGTTCAGCAATCAAACAGGTGGCTTCTGGACGCTTCGGTGTAACCTCATACTACCTAACCAACTCTGAAGAAATTCAGATCAAGATGGCGCAAGGTGCGAAACCAGGTGAAGGTGGTCAGCTACCGGGCGATAAAGTTGATGACTGGATTGGTGCAACTCGTCACTCCACTCCAGGAGTTGGTCTAATTTCACCACCACCACACCACGATATTTACTCAATCGAAGATTTAGCTCAGCTTATCTACGACTTGAAAAATGCTAACCGTAACGGTCGCGTAAACGTGAAACTGGTATCGGAAGCAGGCGTAGGTACTATCGCTTCAGGTGTTGCAAAAGCTAAAGCCGATGTGGTTCTGATTGCAGGTTTTGATGGTGGTACAGGTGCTTCACCTATGTCTTCAATTCGTCACACAGGTTTACCGTGGGAATTGGGTCTAGCTGAAACACACCAAACACTACTGAAAAACGGCCTACGTAACCGTATCGTTGTTCAGTCTGATGGTCAGATGAAAACACCTCGTGACCTTGCTGTTGCGACTCTATTAGGCGCAGAAGAATGGGGCGTGGCAACGGCTGCACTGGTTGTTGAAGGTTGTATCATGATGCGTAAGTGTCATAAGAACACCTGTCCTGTTGGTATCGCTACGCAAAACAAAACGCTACGTGAGCGCTTTGATGGTCGCGTAGATGATGTGGTGACTTTCTTCCAATACATGGCTGAAGGTCTACGTGAAATCATGGCTGAACTAGGTTTCCGTACAATTCAAGAGATGGTAGGTCAATCACAGAAACTGAAAGTTCGTGACGGTATCGGCCACTGGAAATACCAAAACCTCGACCTATCGCCAGTTCTACACATTGAACCTGCGCGTGCTGAAGATGGCGTATACAACCAGACTGAACAAAACCACAATCTTGAAGATGTCTTGGATCGCAAACTGATTCAAACTGCGATTCCAGCACTAGAAAAAGGTACGGCAGTAAGCGCTGAATTCCCAATCATCAACACTGACCGAAGCGTGGGCACAATGTTGTCTAACGAAATTTCGAAAGTGTACAAAGACCAAGGATTGCCACAACCAATGAACGTTAAGTTCAATGGTAGCGCAGGCCAATCATTTGGTGCTTTCCTTGCCAAGGGCGTTAAGTTTGAGGTTGAGGGCGACGCGAACGATTACTGGGGTAAAGGTTTATCTGGCGGTACGCTAGTGCTTTATCCGGATGCGAAGTCGAATATCGTTCCTGAAGACAATATCGTTGTAGGTAACGTATGTTTCTACGGCGCAACTTCGGGTGAGTCATTCATCCGCGGTCTAGCGGGCGAGCGTTTCTGTGTACGTAACTCTGGCGCGAAAGTCGTGGTGGAAGGTGTCGGTGATCACGGTTGTGAATACATGACTGGCGGTATCGCGATTATCCTTGGCTCTACCGGTCGTAACTTTGCCGCAGGCATGAGTGGCGGTATCGCTTATGTTTGGGATAAAGACGGCAACTTTGAAACTAAGCTCAATAGCGAGTTGGTCGATATCGACCCTATCGATGCAGAAGACAAAGCACTACTGCAAGACATGCTAACTAAACACGTACAATTCACAGGAAGTGAAGTCGCTCAGTCTTTCTTAGACAACTTTGAAGTGAACTTGCAGTCATTGGCGAAAGTAATGCCTCGTGACTACAAAGCAGTTCTGCAAAAGAACAAAGCAGCGCAGCAACAAACCGAAGCGGAGGCAGTTTAATCATGGGTAAGCCTACTGGATTTCTGGAGCACGGTCGTGAGCTTCCACAAAAACGCGACCCGTCTGTTCGTATCGAAGACAACAAAGAATTTGTGCTAAACGAAGAGTTTGGTGACAAAATCAATACTCAGGCATCACGTTGTATGGACTGTGGCGTACCTTTCTGCCACAGCGGTTGCCCTATCGGTAACATCATTCCTGAATTCAATGATGCGGTATATCGCGACAGCTGGGAAGAAGCGTGGAACATCCTAAGTTCTACGAACAACTTCCCTGAATTTACAGGTCGTGTGTGCCCTTCTCCTTGTGAGACAGCCTGTGTACTAGGTATCAACCAAGATCCTATTACCATCTGTAACATTGAGAAGACTATTGTTGAGCGTGCCTACAAAGAAGGTTATGCCAAACCTAAGAAACCACGTTCTCGTTCAGGTAAAAGTGTTGCCATTATCGGTAGTGGCCCTGCCGGTTTATCCGCAGCAGAACAGTTAAACAGTGCTGGTCACTGCGTAACAGTATTTGAACGTGACGAGAAAGTGGGTGGTCTACTGCGCTTTGGTATCCCGGACTTTAAGCTAGGTATGGACATCATTGATCGTAAGATCAACCTAATGGCTGAAGCCGGCGTTAAGTTTGAAGTGAATGCGCACATTGGTGTCGACATCAACGCACAACAACTGCGTCAAGACTTCGATGTTGTCTTGCTAACCGGTGGCTCTACGGTTCCTCGCGATCTGCCAATTCCTGGTCGTGAATTAAAAGGCGTGCACTTCGCCATGGAATTCCTAGGTCAAAACAACCGCCGTGCTAATGAGATGGATCTTAAAGGTGAAGAAATTCACGCGGCAGGTAAACATGTTGTGGTTATCGGTGGTGGTGATACAGGTTCTGACTGTGTGGGTACCTCTAACCGTCATAAAGCCGCCAGCATTACTCAGGTAGAGATCATGCCGATCCCACCAGAGAAACGCCCAGCGAATATGCCTTGGCCTCAGTATCCAATGATCATGAAAACAACCACTTCTCACGAAGAAGGTTGTGAGCGTCACTGGAACATTCTGACCAAAGAGTTTATCGCGAATGATAAAGGTGAAGTAACAGGTCTGCGCATTGCTGACATCGTTTGGCAAGATGCTGCTCCTGGCGAACGTCCTAGTTTTGAAGAAGTTGCCGGCAGTGAACGTGTGATCCCTTGTGATCTTGCTTTCTTGGCTATGGGCTTTTTACACCCAGAACCTACTGGCGTGCTAGCTCAACTGGACATCAAACTTGATGAACGTGGTAATGTGGCAGCCGAAGGCTTTGCGACTAACCAAAAAGGTATATTTGCAGCAGGTGATATGCGTACTGGCCAATCTTTGGTGGTTCGTTGTATCAATGAAGGTCGTGAGTGTGCAATCGCTATCGACAAATACCTAATGCAAAGCTCTAACTTAGAAGCAAAAGCTAACTCGCTAATGCTTTCAGAATAATTAAATCTTAAGATTCCAATCTTTGGCCAGCCTTAACACCGCTGGCCTTTTTTATACCACCACCTAAATCCCCTTCCTTTCTTCTTTTTAATAAAGAGTTTGCATAAGCCTCTTGACCTTTGTCTGTTTTAAACTTAACTTGTAAAAATAACGTTAAGTTATTGTATTTAAACACAACATATAAACTTCATGCACTAAGGACACAGTGCTGAGCAATTCCACACTAACAACGGATTGATAGACTCATGTTTAAACCACTCGCATTACTCATGGCAACAACCCTTGCCGTAGGATGTAGCAACGGAGAGAGCACAATGTCAGATAGAAGTATTCAGCCCTGCGCTGACAAGCCCAATTGTGTCTCAACTCAAGACGGCAGAGAGAAATACGCTTTAGCTCCATTTGTGCTAAAACCTGATACCACTTTAGAGGCCATAGAAAGCGTGGCACTTGGCTTAGGCCGAGCAAAAACCGCGGATAGACAAGAAAATTACCTACGCATTGAATACACCAGTAAGGTATTTCGTTTTGTCGACGATCTAGAGCTTCGTATCATTGATGACAAGCTCATCGTGCGCTCAGAATCACGTACAGGTCACTCAGACTTTGGGGTGAACCGTAAACGTGCTGATGCGCTACGTGCGGCGTTATTAGAAGCTGGTCTAATCTAGCTTTCACTTCTATAAAACTCCTATGCTACAATCTCGCCCTATCTAATATAGCTACATTGATCAGAGCGAGATTTTTATGAAAGTCGGCATTATCGGTGCGATGGAACAAGAAGTTGCCATCCTAAAACAATCTATCAAGGGATTAACCGAACAGAAGAAAGGCGGTTGTACCTTCTTCGCAGGTGACATTGATGGTGTTGAAGTGGTTCTACTTCAATCTGGCATTGGTAAAGTTGCCGCTTCTATTGGTACGACATTGCTGATCAGTGATTACCAACCTGACGTGATTATCAACACTGGCTCTGCAGGCGGTTTTGACTCCAGCCTTAACCTTGGTGATGTTATCGTGTCGACTGAAGTTCGTCACCATGATGCTGATGTAACTGCTTTTGGTTATGAAATTGGGCAAATGGCTGGTCAGCCAGCAGCTTTTAAAGCTGATGAAAAGCTGATCAATCTTGCACAATCTGCACTAGACAAAATGGCTGATACACACGCAGTACACGGTCTTATTTGTACAGGTGACACCTTTGTTTGCACCGCACAAGCGCAACAACGCATTCGCACAGACTTCCCTTCTGTTATCGCAGTAGAAATGGAAGCCTCGGCTATCGCTCAAACTTGTCATCAATTTGCGGTTCCTTTTGTGGTCGTACGTGCTATCTCTGATGTGGCCGATAAAGAATCACCAATGAGCTTTGAAGAGTTCTTGCCTCTTGCAGCGAAGAGCTCATCTGAGATGGTGCTGAACATGCTAGCGTTGGTGAAAACTGCGTAATGAGCCTGCTGTACTTTATCGACCTCTTTGGTACCGCCATCTTTGCTATTTCTGGAGTATTGCTGGCCGGTCGATTAAGAATGGATCCGTTTGGCGTGATTGTACTGGCTGCAGTCACTGCCATTGGTGGGGGAACTATTCGAGATATGATGCTAGGTGCCACTCCTGTATTTTGGATTGGCAATACCACCTATGTTTGGGTGATCATCATAACCAGTTTGATCACCATGCTGATCGTCAGAAGGCCAAAACGCATTGCTTGGTACTTGCTACCTGTTTGTGATGCGATTGGATTAGCGGCTTTTGTCGGCATTGGTGTTGAAAAGGCATTGAGCTATCAAGACTCTTACATGATTGCTGTCATGATGGGGGTACTCACAGGCTGTGGCGGTGGGATCTTGCGCGATATTTTAGCGCGAGAAATCCCGATGATCTTGCGCAGTGAAGTGTACGCAACCGCATGTATTGCCGGAGGCTGCACACATACAGGGCTCATGGAATTGGGCGTAAATAGCACACAAGCTATGTTAGGAGGTATTACCGTTACCTTGCTCATACGCTTAGCCGCCATTCGCTGGCATTTGTCGTTACCTACATTTGCCTTAAACAAACAGTAGTCACGGGTTTAACGCCGTATATTCGCGGCAAAAACACTCCATACCCAAGTTTGAAAAAGTCATCAACTTTAGTAGGTCAAATAATTGCTTTATTTTCCTGCTAAGTTTATGACTTTCCTCTAGCAACTTTGCCTATAATCATCTAGCTTAACTCAATATCAATTCCATATATTCATGAGTGCCGTATGCTTTTAGAAGGTATCGAAACACTGCTAGTGTTAAACAAAGAAAAAACCATGAGTCGCACAGGCTCTCAGCTTTATATTAGCCAGTCAGCAGTCAGCAAACGCATTTCAAACTTAGAAAAAAAGCTCGATAAAAAATTAGTTGAGCCCGATGGGCGCTTGATTAGACTCACCCCAGCTGCGCAAACTCTTATCCAAAATGTCGCAGCAACCTTTATTGAACTGCAAGGCCTGATCAGCGATGAGCAAAGCTTATCTTCAGATGCAGTCATTAAAATGGACTGTTCAGAAACCTTAATTGCAGGCTATCTTTCATCGCAAATAGATAAGATAAATGCGGTAGAAAACGCGTTCACTATCACTACCAACCATACCCCGAGAATTGTTGAAAACGTGCAGTCAGGCAGAGTGACCATTGGCTTTTGTGCCGGTCACTTACCAAAAAGTCACGGGTTGGAAGTATTTCACTTGTTTGATGAGCCCTTTTATATTGTCAGCAAGCAGCGCCTGCCACAGCTTCCTAGCAAACTCATCTGTAATGACTTAGCCAACCCAGCCAACACTTATCAGCTGCAATTGCTAGCAAAACTTGGCGTGAGCCCACTAATGGAAATGGACTCCTATACTGCGGCGGCTAACCTTGCTCTGGGTGGATTAGCCCCAGCACTTATCCCGCTATCAACGATTAAGACACTTAATATTGCGACGAAAAATCTATTTCACTTTGAACAACTAAAACCGTTGAACCGCCCGATCAATGTCTGCGTAAGAGCCAAATCGCTTAAGAATGAAAGAGTGAAATCAATGATACAAACCATTGCTGATGTTGTTCCCAAAGCAGCTTCATTGCCATAGTCATTGACATAATGATCACTAACGGACGGATCCAACGTTGCCCTTTGGTCACCACAATTTTTGCGCCGCAACGAGCACCAATAAACCCGCCAACCGCCATCACTAAACCAATTTTCCAAATTGGCAAACCCGCAATAATAAAGAAGGTTAATGCAGCAATATTAGAAGTAAAGTTCAATATTTTAGTGCGCGCTGTTGCTTCCACCAAAGAACAATTAGCCAGCACCACAAAACAAATCGCAAAAATAGAGCCTGTTCCCGGCCCAAAGAAGCCATCATAAAAACCAATACCGCCACCGATGAAAAACGCGAACATAGCTTCAGATATTTTTCGCTCACCGGATGCTTCACGATTTTGTGGTGACAATAAAAAGTACAAAGAAATCAGTATCAATAATGCGGGAATAAGACTGGTTAAAATACTGGCATCAATATACTGCACCGCTTCTGCGCCAGTCGCCGAACCGATAAAAGTACACAAAATAGCAAGGCGCATTTCTTTAAGGCTCACTAAGCCACTGCGCACAAAATAAAAGCTGGCTGAGAAACTACCAAACGAACTTTGCAGTTTATTGGTGGCCAATGCATGCGTAGGAGGTACGCCAGCGGCTAATAATGCCGGTAAGGTAAGTAACCCGCCGCCACCAGCCATGGCATCAATAAAACCGGCTAAGCCCGCTACAAAAAATAAAAACGTAAGTATCTCAATGCTTACATCCATCGGTCATCATCCATCCGCTAAAAATCGAAACGCTACGATAGCACTGAGAGATAAATCACAATAGCGAAACAATAGAAAGCAACTCATTCCTAATTTTCATCAATTGATGTGTAAACGCCCCATGAACCCACGGGGCGATATTACTAGTACTTGAAGTTCCAAGGTAGGAGCGCATCGATATCTGGCTCTGCTTTCGCCAGCTCTTTCATGCATTTGACCATATAGTTATAGAGGATAAGCCCATTAGCTTTTGTCGTCTCGACGATACTGTAAAGCATTGCGCTAGCGTCAGCCCCATTTACCGTGCTCGAGAACAGCCAATTTTTTCGGCCAATGACCAGCGGTTTAATTGCGCGTTCAGCACGGTTATTATCTATCGATAAGTGACCGTCGTCGATGTAGCGGATCAGCTTTGGCCATTGCCCGAGCGTGTATTTTATCGCTTTGCCTAATGGGCTAGAGCTTATCACTTGTTGGGTCGTCATCCACTCGTACAGCTCATCCAGTATCGGCTTGGCATGCCGTTGACGTTCTGCTCTTCGTGTTTCGGCAGACGCCCCCTTTAAGCGTGATTCTATCCCATAGAGCTTTTGGATTTTGGCCAACGCTTTATCTGCTTTGCCTGACTTACCTTTGCCTTGGAGCTTCTTCGCATCCATGAACTTACGCCTTGCATGCGCCAAGCAACCAACATTGGTCACTTGGTGAAGACCGTCATAGGCCGCATAGCCATCGGTTTGCAGATAGCCATTAAAGTTACCCAAGAAGGCAACAGGGCACGCCCTCGCGCGACTGTTTTGGTAGTCGTACAAGGCGATATTCTTCACGTTGGGGAGTGCGGCACCTGGGGAGTCTGCGCCCGAGCAGTAAAGCCACATGTAACACTGCTTATCTTCCTTGAGAACATTGAGTGGCGTTTCATCCGCCTGAACCACTGCTTGCTCTAGTAGGTGCGTTTTCAAGGCTGCGTAAAGTGGAGCGAACTTCTCACTGACTTGGATAATCCACCTTGCCATGGTGGTGCGTGATAGTTCTATACCCGATTGGGTAAACAACGACTCTTGTCGATACAGTGGCATTGCGTATTGATATTTGCCAAGGATGATGTTGGCGAGCAAGCTCTCTGTCGCGAAGCTCTTAGGGATAATGTTTTGCGGCGCTGGCTTTTGAACGATGTGGCTTTTTTCTTCTGTTTGCTCACACTGACGGCAAGCATACTTAGGACGAACATATTCCAACACTTTAAGTACCGCTGGCGTAAACTCTAGTTTTTCACTGCGGTCTTCACCGATTTTATGAAGGTCATGATTACAGCAAGCGCATTGCTTTTCATGGTCGTCTAAATCAAGTTCGATAACCTCACGGGGCAAGGTCTTTGGAAGTGGTTTGCGTTTACCGCGCTTCTTCGTTGTGGTGGTCGTCGTGACCTCAACCTCTTCTTCCTTAGCGGCTTCACATTCCACTTCGTTGAAGAGGTCACCTTGAGATTCATCGTAAGGCTTTAACGCCTCCGAGCGTTTAGCGAACTGGCGGTCGAAGGCAAGCTTGAGTTGTTCAAGTAGCGATTGACGCTCTTGTTTCAATTGGGTTTCTGACGCCATCAGCGCTTTCACCATCGCTTGTAGCTCGGCAACATCTTGACTTTCTGGGTTGATATTTGGCGTCTTTTTCATGGTATTTATTATACTAAAATCATGCCGTTAATGCTTGGTAGATAAGGCTTTATTATCGTTTAAGTCATTGTGAGATTGTTTATTTTAACGGGTTTATGGCCGATAATCGTGAAGCCAGAAAGCAGTCTATCAAGCTCGAATTGAGTGAGGGTAAACACCTCATTTTTCTCTTGTGTAGGCCACTTGTACTTGGCTTTTTCGAGGCGCTTGTACCAAAGAGCAAAGCCTGTTTTATCCCAGTACAATACTTTGATTTTATCGCGCTGTTTGTTGGTGAACAGGAACAGTGCACCACTCCCCAAAGATAAGTCGGTGTCACTTTCAATAATCGCAGCGAGGCCGTTAATGGACTTTCTAAAATCGACACTCTCACGATACAGGTAAACCACTGGTGCGCTGAGCATACGTTTCATGATAACGCACCGATAAGCTCTGCGAGATAGGCCACTGGCGTGCCTTGTGGAATGCTTAACTCAACATCATTAACGAGCAGTGTCATGTTAGCCGTTGCAATTTGAGCTTGATACTTCGTCGTCATTTCGACGACTTCAGCTCTCACGAAGCCTTGATAAACCTCAGTTTTGTTGAGTTGTTTACGTTTGGCATAAAACGTTGAAGGATTGACTTCCTTGAGCTTACAAAATGCAAGTGTTGACAATGAGCTCGATTCAGATTGCTCGATAAGCGTTTGCCACTCTTGGGTGGTGCGTCGTATACCCATTTCAAATCTCCTCATGGTTGGAGACTTGATCTTATTATTTGTTCTAGGCGATTAGAATGCGGGGTTTATGACTCGCTTACATTGATGTAGCTATATCAAGTGGCTATATCGAATAACTATAAACACAAAAAAGCCCGCTATAAAAGCGGGCAAATGAGGTTGTCATGACGGGAGCAATACCCCCGCCTGATTATTATTTTTAAAGTTTGTTGTTACGCTAAGCTTGCTTTCACTTTTGCGTGTAGTTCTTGTACTGAAGTTACGCTAGTTTTAGCGTCCGCAGTATGAGCCATACAAGTTGCAAATGCAGCGTTTAGCGTTGTGGTGTAGTTTACTTTCTCAGCAAGAGCACCACGACGTAGTACTTTTGAGTCTTCAATCGCTTGACGACCCGCTGCTGTGTTTACAATGTAGGTGTATTCATTGTTCTTGATACGGTCAAGAATATGAGGACGACCTTCATGTACTTTGTTCACTAGACGAGGGTTGATACCTGCTTCACCAAGGATAACCGCTGTACCGTGAGTCGCATCTAAATGGTAACCTAATTTGGTTAGCTTCGATGCTAAGTCAACAACACGCTCTTTGTCACCTTCACGAACAGAAAGCAGTGCACGACCACCTTCAGGGTATACATGGCCACAACCAAGTTCTGCTTTAGCGTACGCTTCAGCAAATGTTGCGCCAACACCCATCACTTCACCAGTTGAACGCATCTCAGGGCCCAATAGTGGGTCAACACCAGGGAATTTGTTGAACGGTAGAACCACTTCTTTAACAGAGTAGTATGGTGGAATCACTTCTTTAGTGAAGCCTTGAGCTTCTAGAGATTGACCAGCCATTACGCGAGCGGCAATCTTAGCAATTGGAGCGCCTGTTGCTTTAGAAACAAATGGGATAGTACGCGCTGCACGAGGGTTAACTTCGATTAGGTATACTTCATTGTTCTTAACCGCAAACTGCGTGTTCATTAGACCACGAACACCTAGCTCAAACGCCAGTTTCTCAACTTGCTCACGCATCACATCTTGGATTTCTTGGCTTAACGTATAAGCAGGAAGTGAACATGCAGAGTCACCAGAGTGAACGCCCGCTTGTTCGATGTGTTCCATGATACCGCCGATCACTACGCGCTCACCGTCACAAATGGCATCAACGTCTACTTCAACGGCATCATCAAGGAAGCTATCAAGTAGTACAGGAGATTCGTTTGAAACGCTAACTGCTTCGTTAAAGTAACGACGTAAGTCTTGCTCATCGTATACGATTTCCATCGCACGACCACCAAGTACGTAAGAAGGACGTACAACTAGCGGGTAACCAATTTCACGCGACTTCTCAATCGCTTGTTCCATTGTTGTTACTGTCGCATTTTGTGGTTGTAGAAGACCTAAACGGTCAACAGCAACTTGGAAACGCTCACGGTCTTCGGCGCGGTCGATAGCGTCAGGGCTAGTACCAATGATAGGTACGCCAGCGGCTTCTAGAGCACGAGCCAATTTCAGTGGAGTTTGACCACCGTATTGTACGATAACGCCTTTAGGCTTCTCTACACGAGCGATAGCCAATACATCTTCCAGAGTTACTGGTTCGAAGTACAAACGGTCAGACGTATCGTAGTCTGTAGAAACAGTCTCAGGGTTACAGTTAACCATGATAGTCTCAAAGCCATCTTCACGTAGTGCTAGTGATGCGTGTACACAACAGTAGTCAAATTCGATGCCTTGGCCGATACGGTTTGGACCGCCACCTAAGATCATGATCTTGTCTTTATCGGTTGGGTTTGCTTCACACTCGTCATCGTAAGATGAGTACATGTAAGCCGTATCTGAAGAGAATTCAGCCGCACAAGTATCTACGCGTTTGTAAACAGGGTGAATTTCGTATTGGTCACGTAGACGACGAATTTCGCTTTCTGCAACGCCAAGGATCTTAGACAGACGAGCATCTGCGAAGCCTTTACGTTTCAGTTGATTTAGTGCGTCTTTGTTTAGACCCGCAAAACCGTTCGCTTTAACTTGTTGTTCAAGCTTAACGATTTCTTCGATTTGAACTAGGTACCAACGGTCAATTGCCGTTAGGTTGAATACGCCGTCAACTGACATGCCGGCACGGAATGCGTCAGCGATGTACCAGATACGCTCTGCGCCTGCTTCTTTAAGCTCGTAACGAATCTTAGTCAGTGCGTCAGGAGCATCAAGGTCAACCATTTCGTCAAAACCTGTTGCGCCAACTTCTAGGCCACGCAATGCTTTTTGTAGAGACTCTTGTTGGTTACGACCAATAGCCATAACTTCACCCACAGATTTCATCTGTGTAGTTAGACGGTCATTAGCACCGGCAAATTTCTCGAAGTTAAAACGAGGGATCTTAGTAACTACGTAATCGATAGTTGGTTCGAATGAGGCTGGTGTTGCGCCGCCAGTGATGTCATTCATCAATTCGTCTAGCGTGAAGCCTACTGCCAGTTTCGCTGCAATCTTAGCGATTGGGAAACCGGTCGCTTTAGAAGCTAGAGCTGAAGAGCGAGATACACGTGGGTTCATCTCGATGATAACCATACGGCCATCTTTCGGGTTGATACCAAACTGTACGTTTGAACCACCTGTTTCTACGCCGATTTCACGCAGTACCGCAAGAGATGCGTTACGCATCAATTGGTATTCTTTGTCAGTTAGCGTTTGTGCTGGAGCCACTGTGATTGAGTCACCAGTGTGAATACCCATAGGGTCAAAGTTTTCAATCGCACAAACGATGATGCAGTTGTCCGCTTTATCACGAACCACTTCCATCTCGTACTCTTTCCAACCAATTAGAGATTCATCGATTAGAAGCTCATTGGTTGGTGAAAGATCTAGACCGCGACGACAAATTTCTTCAAATTCTTCTTTGTTGTACGCGATACCGCCACCAGTACCACCCATAGTGAATGATGGACGGATGATACAAGGGAAGCCAACCATTTCTAGTACTTTGTACGCTTCTTCCATGCTCTTAGCAGTATCCGCATTAGGACACTCTAGGCCAATGGATTTCATCGCTTTATCAAAGCGAGAACGGTCTTCGGCTTTGTCGATAGCATCAGCAGTTGCGCCAATCATCTCAACATTAAACTCAGATAGAACACCGTACTTTTCTAGGTCTAGGGCACAGTTAAGTGCTGTTTGACCACCCATAGTAGGCAATACTGCATCAGGGCGTTCTTTAGCAATGATGTTGCGTACAACTTCCCATTGGATTGGTTCGATGTAAGTTGCATCGGCCATCTCTGGGTCAGTCATGATTGTTGCAGGGTTTGAGTTAACTAGAATTACTCGGTAGCCTTCTTCACGAAGAGCTTTACACGCTTGTGCGCCAGAGTAGTCAAACTCACACGCCTGACCGATAACGATCGGGCCAGCACCTAAAATTAGAATGCTTTTTATGTCATTACGTTTTGGCATTTTCTCTCTACTCCAACTTACGCTTTATGTTCTTTAATCAGGTCAATGAAATGGTCAAATAGTGGTGCCGCATCATGTGGACCAGGACTTGCTTCAGGGTGACCCTGGAAGCTAAACGCTGGCTTATCTGTACGGTGAATACCTTGCAATGAACCATCAAATAGAGATTTATGCGTTGCACGTAAGTTAGCAGGTAGCGTCTCTTCGTCAGCCGCAAAACCGTGGTTCTGAGAAGTAATCATTACTACGTTGCGATCAAGGTCTTTAACCGGGTGGTTAGCACCGTGATGACCAAACTTCATCTTCACTGTTGTCGCACCAGAAGCCAAAGCTAGAATTTGGTGACCAAGACAAATACCAAAGATAGGTAGGCCTTTATCTAGGAAAGTTTTAGTTGCTTCAATTGCATAAGTACAAGGAGCAGGGTCACCAGGACCGTTTGATAGGAATACACCATCTGGGTTCAGCGCTAATACGTCTTCCGCTGAAGTTTCAGCAGGAACAACAGTTAGGCGACAGCCACGATCAACAAGCATACGTAAGATGTTACGTTTAGCACCGAAATCATAAGCGACAACATGGTATGGCAGTTCAGAGTCATCTTTCGCTTCAGGAAGACCACCTGTAAGCGTCCAAGAACCTTGTTTCCATTGGTAGGTTTCTTTGGTTGTCACTTCTTTCGCAAGATCCATGCCTTTTAGGCCAGGGAAATCTTTCGCTTTTGCCAGTGCCAAAGCTTCGTCAAGGTTATTACCCGCAACAACACAACCGTTTTGCGCACCCTTCTCGCGTAAAATACGAGTCAGTTTACGTGTATCGATATCCGCTATACCTACAATGTTTTGAGATTTAAGGTATTCAGAAAGTGTTTGTTCACTGCGGAAATTAGAAGCGATGATAGGAAGGTCGCGAATCACAAGGCCTTGAGCATGAATAGAAGTAGATTCTTCATCTTCGGAGTTAGTTCCGGTATTGCCAATGTGAGGGTAAGTAAGAGTAACGATTTGTTGAGAATAGGATGGATCAGTAAGAATTTCTTGATACCCCGTCATCGAGGTATTAAAAACAACTTCTCCAATTGCAGAGCCTTCAGCTCCAATCGCGATACCACGGAACACAGTCCCATCTTCTAGGACCAATATTGCTGGCTTATTCAAGACAACCTCCAAACAAATAAATATGTGAAATTAATAAATTAAATTTCAAGCGCCTTCTCTATTGTAGAGACAGGTCACATTTGCTGAACTCAGACAAATTGACGGCATTCTAATGATGCAGTGTAATATTGTCAATTAAACGACCAATAAAAAGTGTTTTTTTACTATCAGTGCTTGTTTAGAATATGAAACCCCTAAAAACAAAACTTAACCTGTATATAAAATGATAATTAACAGTCATTCTCAACTACAGATAGGAAAAGCGCACCAGTCATCAGTGAAAATACGTTTTCGAGAAATAGAAAACGTTACCCTCAAGATTTAACCGATCAAATAAGTAACTTCAGTTAAATATCACACCAAACACGATAAAAGATCATATAAAGTCATTCATTTACAAACAAATGTTGCTAGATAATTTTATGCAAAAAAAACGCCAGCATCTGCTGGCGTTTTATTAAATGTTATTCAGATCGAGAACATCGGTCATGCTGTATAAACCCACCGGTTTATCACCCAACCACTGTGCTGCACGCACTGCCCCATTGGCAAATGTCATTCTATCCGTCGCTTTATGAGTGATCTCTACACGCTCACCGATATCAGCAAACATAGCGGTATGCTCACCGACGATATCGCCAGCTCGGATGGTTGCAAAACCAATCTCATCGCGAGTTCGCTCACCAGTAATACCTTCACGAGCATACACTGCAACATCGGCTAGGTTGTTACCCATAGCACTTGCAATGGCTTCGCCCATACCAATGGCAGTACCCGACGGAGCATCGACCTTATGGCGGTGATGCGCTTCGACAATTTCAATATCCGTGTAATCACCCATTACTTTAGCCGCTTTCTCAAGCAACTTAAACACTAGGTTAACACCGACGCTAAAGTTAGGCGCCATCACAATAGAAACAGACTTAGCGTATTCACTAATTTGCTGCTTTTGTTGTTCGCTAAAGCCTGTTGTACCAATCACGATAGCTTTACCGTGTTGTTTACATAACTCTAGGTTTGCTAACGTATTTGCTGGTGCAGTAAAGTCCACAATTACATCGAAATCATCAATCACTTTATTAAAGTCATCAACAAGTGCGACATCAAGCTTACCTTCGCCACTCAACTCACCCACATCTACCCCAATTAAAGAGGTTTGAGGACGTTCATTGGCTGCGCCAAGAGTTGCTTGTTCAATGACGTTTGTTGCTTTAACCAAATTACGGCCCATACGGCCTGCCGCTCCGGCAACTGCTATTCGCACCACTACGTTAGTCTCCATTATAAAAATTGGGATGACTTAATGTATCTGAATCACAGTTTAGAATCCAGCCAATTCACAGATAGCTTTAAAAGTGCTGCATCACTGATTTTACCACCGGAATATTCGCTTCAGGAAAAGCGTAATTAGCTAAATCAGCAACGTTAACCCACTGTCCTTGTTGCCCTTCTTTGCCAAAAGGCGTGCCTTGAAAACTATGCACAACAAAAAAATCAAAACTCAGGGCTTTATCACTGTAATCAAAGTCAAAATGTTGAAACACTTCACTCTCTAACTGACAAATTCCTATCTCTTCAAACAACTCCCTTTCGATAGCATCAGCGGCTGATTCATTCTGTTCGACCTTGCCACCGGGAAACTCCCAAAAACCACCTTTATGTGCATGATCTGGACGCTTTGTTATATAGATTTGTTTTTTTTCAGGGTTGAAGATGATGCCAGCAACAATATGAACTCTTTTCATTCATTCCTCTCTACACGTAAAAAAAGAGCCGCATCAGCGACTCTTTTTATTTTATTCCATCACTCACAAAGTGAATAACTAAGCAATTTTACCATGACACTGCTTGTATTTTTTACCTGAGCCACAAGGACACGGTTCATTACGACCCACTTTTTGCTCGTTACGTACCGGAGTTTGCGCTGCCGCAGCCGGTTGTTCATCACCAGCAAGTTGGTTTTCAGCGGTTTGGTGCTGAGCTTTTGCTAAGCGAGCCGCCGCTTCAGCTTGAGCTTGACGCTGTTGCTCCATACGCTCAACTTCTTCTTGCTGTTGAACACGTACTTTACTCAAAATAGACACTACGTCAGATTTTAGAGTATTAAGTAGGCCTTCAAACAATTCAAATGACTCACGCTTATATTCCTGTTTCGGGTTCTTTTGAGCGTAACCACGTAAATGGATACCTTGACGCAAATGATCCATTGCCGCCAAGTGCTCTTTCCAAAGTCCGTCAAGAGATTGCAACATTACTGATTTTTCGAAGTTACGTAGTACAGATGCACCTACCGCTTCTTCTTTCTCTTGGTATACAGCAACTGTTGCCGCTAAGATCTTCTCACGCAATGCTTCTTCATAAAGTTTGTCGTCTTCATCTAACCAAGTTTGCAGAGGCAATTCTAATTCAAACTCAGTTTTTAGACGTTTCTCAAGACCAGAAACATCCCACATTTCTTCAATAGATTGTGGTGGAATGTATTCGTCAATGATGCTTTCAACAACATCAGCGCGGTTATGTTCGATCATTGCACTGATGTCATCAGCTTCCATCAACTCATCACGCAACTCGTAAACAACTTTACGTTGGTCATTGGCAACATCATCGTATTCAAGTAGCTGTTTACGAATATCGAAGTTACGACCTTCCACTTTACGCTGTGCTTTTTCAATTGAGCGAGAAAGCATCTTACTTTCAATCGCTTCACCTTCATCCATACCAGACTGAATTAGGCCAGCCATACGATCTGAAGTGAAAATGCGCAGTAGAGAATCTTCCATTGAAAGATAGAATCGAGAAGAACCTGCATCACCCTGACGACCAGAACGACCACGTAGCTGGTTATCGATACGGCGAGATTCATGACGTTCAGTACCAATAATGTGTAAACCACCCGATGCTAGAACTTGATCATGGACTTTGCGCCATTCTTGTTTGATCTCTGCTACTTGCTCATCTGTTGGGTTTTCTAATGCTTCAACTTCCGCTTTCCAGTTACCACCTAACACGATATCGGTACCACGACCGGCCATGTTGGTTGCAATTGTTACCGCACCTGGCATACCAGCGCCCGCTACGATTTCAGCTTCATGTTCGTGGAATTTTGCGTTTAGAACGTTGTGCTTGATCTTGGCTTCTTTCAGCGCGTTAGATAACAGCTCTGATTTTTCGATAGAGATTGTACCCACCAAAGATGGCTGACCTGCATTTACGCGATCTTTAATATCTTCGATAATTGCCGCAAACTTATCTTCTTCAGTACGGTAAACCACATCTGGCATATCGTTACGAATCATAGGTTTGTTGGTTGGGATAACCACAGTTTCTAGGCCATAGATAGACTGGAACTCAAACGCTTCAGTATCAGCAGTACCTGTCATGCCCGACAGTTTGTCGTACAGACGGAAATAGTTCTGGAAGGTAATTGATGCCAGCGTTTGGTTTTCGTTTTGAATCTTAACGCCTTCTTTTGCTTCTACCGCTTGGTGAAGACCTTCAGACCAACGACGACCTGGCATTGTACGGCCAGTGTGCTCATCAACGATAACCACTTCGCCTTCTTCATTAACGATATAGTCAACGTTACGTTCAAACAGTACATGAGCACGTAGTGCAGCATTGACGTGATGCAATAGGCTGATATTGGCTGGTGAGTAAAGAGTATCACCCTCTTCCATCAAGCCATTTTTAATCATCAATTCTTCAACGTACTCTTGACCGGTTTCAGTCAAGTACACTTGTTTAGATTTCTCATCCAAAGTGTAGTGACCATCACCACGGTAATCTTCGCTATCTTCTTTATCTTGCTTTTGCAGATTAGGGATCAACACATTGATGCGGGTATAAAGATCTGAACTGTCTTCTGCAGGGCCTGAGATGATAAGCGGTGTACGCGCCTCATCGATTAAGATGGAATCCACCTCATCCACTACTGCGAAGAAACGTTCACGTTGCACGCGGTCTTCTGCACGGAACGCCATGTTGTCACGTAGGTAGTCAAAACCAAATTCGTTGTTGGTTCCGTAAAGAACGTCAGCTTTGTAGGCTTCTTTCTTCGCTGGCGGCGCCATGTTCGGAATGTTCACGCCCACTGTCATTCCTAAGAATTCAAATAATGGACGGTTAGTTTCAGCATCACGACTCGCTAGATAGTCGTTCACTGTTACGACGTGCACGCCTTTACCCGTCAAAGCATTCAAGTAAACAGGAAGGGTTGCAGTTAAAGTTTTACCTTCACCCGTGCGCATCTCTGCAATTTCGCTGTCATTCAGTACCATGCCACCGATTAACTGCACGTCAAAGTGACGCATGCCATATACACGTTTTGAGGCTTCACGTACCGTAGCAAAAGCATGAGGCAATAGTTGCTCTAGTGTTTCACCTTTTTCTAAACGCTGACGAAACTCAACTGTTTTAGCTTTTAGTTCTTCGTCACTTAATTTGTCATAATCAGGCTCGTAACTATTGATCTCTTTAACGATCTTACGAAGACGGCGAAGAGTACGCTCGTTTCGACTGCCAATTACCTTTGTCAGTAGCTTAGTTATCATTGTTATTGTTTCTCTTGTTGTGGATCGTTATGACCCAAAATACTTATTCGGCTATATATCTATTCAGCGAGTACTCAGTGATATTGAGTTCAAAGCAAGCAATTTCAAGCTTTCAATTAGATTTAATGGGCTATAGTGTATGAAATTTTAAACTTGCCGACCATTAGAAACTAAATTTGTTTGAACAAGCCTCTATTTTTTTTAGTTAACTGGGTAAAGATAAAGCGAATCAAGGGTTCAAACATGATAAAATTGCATAGAAATTCTTCTCTGGGGCTGAGTTGTGCGAGACCATAGACCTACATTAACCGAAGAGGTTATTAAAAATACCAAGCTAGGCGCTATCCAAGAGCACGCGGCCACCATCAATAAACTCAATAATACTGTCTTAGAGTTGCTACCAAAGGAAATTAGACGCTATTGCCGCGTTGCCAATTGCCGAGATAGCCAACTAGTGTTAGAGGTGGCGAATGCCTCTATTATGATGAAGCTCAACTATGATCGCCTCTATCTTTTATCTCAACTACGCCAGCATGGATTTGCTCGCCTAGTGAATATTGAAATAAAAGTAAGCCCTGAGCTTTATAAAAGTGAGCAACTGTTTGTCGCAGAAAAAGACGTCCCTTCTCGTCCACCGCTTTCGCAAGCCACGGCCGACAATTTAACTATGCTGGCAGAAATAGCACCGGACAACATAAAACAGAGATTGCGTAATATCGCCAAACTGGCCAATAAGTAATACCAATCACACTAAGTAAGTGATCAGAACTAGCGCAGGAAAAATGCTCGAGAACAAGGCAGAATTTTTCGAT